>NZ_JBITJQ010000031.1:15169-158459 GCF_044460125.1 Nonomuraea sp. NPDC050153 | reverse complement strand
CGTAACTCCCAGCAGCTCACCGGCTGCGACCATCAGCCTGCCTTACTCGACGCAGCCGCGTAACCCCCGAGAGATTTACGCAGACGACCACTAAGCGGTGGCGGACTTGCGGATGTCGTCGAGGAAGTCGTCCACATGCTCCGGCGTCGTGTCGAAGGCGGTCATCCAGCGGACGATGCCGGCCCGCTCGTCCCAGTAGTGGAACAGATAGCGACCCTTGAGGGTCTTCGCGACAGCGGGTGGGATGACGGCGAAGACGGCGTTGGACTGTAGCGGGTACGCCAAGGAAACGCCGGGCACATCCGCCAGACCGTCCGCCAGCCTGGCGGCCATCTTGTTGGCGTGAGAAGCGTTCTCGTGCCATAGGTCGTTCGCCAGGAGCGCCGAAAGCTGGGCCGAGATGAAGCGCATCTTCGAGGCGAGTTGCAGTGACTGGCGGCGGAGGAACGGGACGGCGTGGGTGAGTGAAGAGTCGAGGACGATGACCGCCTCTGCCGCCAGGGCGCCGTTCTTGGTGCCGCCGAAACTGAAGACGTCCACCCCGACGTCCGTCGTGATGGCCTTCAGATCGCAGCCGAGGTAGGCGGCGGCGTTGGCGAGCCTGGCGCCGTCCACGTGGAGCCGTAGACCTGACTCGTGTGCCGTCTCCGCCAGGGCGGCGATCTCGGCGGGGGAGTAGCAGGTGCCGAGCTCGGTGACTTGGGAGATGGAGACGACCGTGGGCTGGGGCTCGTGGGGGCTGCCGATCCCGCCCAGGCGAGACTTGATGTCTTCTGGGCGGAGCTTGCCGTCCTCCGTCGGGATCGTCATCAGCTTGACGCCGAGCAGGCGCTCCGAGGCTCCGGTTTCATGGGCGGCGATGTGGGCGGTGTCGGCGCAGAGGATCGCGTCGTAGCGGCCGAGCATGAGGGCCAGTCCCACAAGGTTGGCGCCCGCACCGTTGAACACCGCGAATCCCTCGGCGCCCGCGCCGAACACTTCCTTGACCTTGTTCTCGAACGCAGAGGTCCAAGTGTCGTCGCCGTAGGCGGGCGCGTCTCCGTGGTTGGCTGAGGCGATGGCTTCGAGGATGGTCGGGTGCACGCCGGCGTGGTTGTCGCTGGCGAAGCTCTTGGGGTACATCGAATCGATCAGCACACGGTTAGGCTACTTACCTGCCTCTGGTCCGGCGCCCGCGGGCGTCCATCCATCGCGGCGTCCATCGATTAAGATCCCGGTCCCACAGGGCTGCGTCTCCGCGTCTCCGCGTCTCCGCGTCTCCGCGTCTCCGCGTCTCCGCGTCTCCGCGTCTCCGCGTCTCCGCGACCGCCGTTCCGTTCGATCTGTGGATGGGTGGGTGATGAACGGCAGGCGTGTCACCTCGACCCCGCATCTGCGCCGCACGCTCGCTCTGCCCCGGCACAGCAGCGGCTGTGATGGCTGAGCGCGTGAAGGGGAGACGGAGGAGCGAGGCGGGCGCTTGGTGATCCGCTCTGGGAGCATCGCATCGTTGCCGCTGCTCCTGTCGGACGAAGGTCTGGCCCAAGCAGCGGGCTACCTCAAGGATTCCCGGGGGCGCTAGTGCTGGCGCCGCTGTCGGAGGCGGTGCGTATCCGAGTTGGCTGTAGTACCAGTCGTTCGATGGGGCGCTGGCTTTCGTCTTCGGGGGTAGCCGTGCTGGCGGATGCTCGCCTCCGGGCCGGCGGTGCCGTTGGGCGTTCTGTTGCGCGCCGGTCTTTGATGTCGGTGTCACGGGGCTGTGCTGCCGGGTGATTGGACTTGAGCTGATCTCCGAGTGGGCCCGTGTTGCCGGGCGATGGCGCTCTTGTCGTGAATGGAGGCGCGACTGCGTGCGGGGTGCCGCCACGGGCGGGATGGCGGGCGCGCCTGCCACTCAGGGGCAGGCGCGTGCTGGCGAGTCGGCCGTAAGAGGGTGGGTCAGGTGCGGGAGCGGGTGGCGGCGTTCTGGAGGAGGGTGCGACAGAGGTCGCCCAGGTCTTGGCCGGCGGCCTCGGCGGCCATCGGCAGGAGTGATGTTTCCGTCATCCCCGGGGCCACGTTGACTTCCAGGAAGTGCGGGATGCCGTCAGCGTCGACGATCAGGTCTGTACGGGAGATGTCGCGGAGGCCGAGCGCTGTGTGGGCGATCACTGCCGTCTCGGCGCACGCGGCGGCGGCCTGGGCGGAAAGGCGGGCGGGGGCGAAGAACTCCGTGTGCCCGGCCGTGTAGCGAGCCGCATAGTCGTAGACGCCCTCGTCCGGGACGATCTCCACGGCCGGCAGTGCCTCCGGGCCGTTGCCGAGGTCCACGACGGAGACCGCCACCTCCACGCCCTCCACGTACCGCTCGATCAGCGCCGTGTCGCCGTACGCGAAGCAGCCGACCATCGCGGCGGGGAGCTCCTCCGCCGTACGGACGATCGAGGCGCCAAGCGCCGAGCCGCCCCGGGCGGGCTTGACGAACAGCGGCAGGCCGAGCCGCTCTATGATGCGACCCAGCACCACCGTGGCGCCGAGGTCGTGGAACGTCTCCTTCGGCAGCGTGACGGACTGCGGCGTCTGCAGGCCGACCGAGCGCACGACGGCCTTTGCCGTGGGCTTGTCGAAGGCCACGCGGCATGCGTCCGGGTCGGCGCCCACGTATGGGACGTTGAGAAGCTCCAGAACGGAACGGATCGCGCCGTCCTCGCCCGCGCCGCCGTGGAGGGTCACGAAGACCGCGTCCGGCGGGTCCGCGAGGATGGAGGGCACGAGGGACGCGTCGGTGTCGCGGGCCTCCACGTCGATGCCCGCAGCACGCAGCACCTCGCTGACTCGGCGACCGGAGCGCAAGGACACCTCTCGCTCATAGGAGAGACCTCCGGCCAGCACGAGCACGTGGCCCAGATCGCTCATCACATCTCCTCCGCTGATCGCACGCGCCGCTGTCCAACCGTACCGCCAAGCCGCCGAGGCCCGGCACGCCACCACAGCACCGGGCGTGCCTGGCTGAAGACCGTTGTTCCTCCGCGCCTTGCCGATGCCCGGCATACCCGCCGGCGCCGCCACCGGACCGGGCACCTGGGCGCTCGGATCCGGCGACTGAGGTGGGAGTGGGGTGTGGTGCTGAGAGGCCGGCGGATCCTGGGAAAGGGCGTGCGGGGCTGGGCTGGGGACGGTGGCCGGGGAGGGGAGTGGCACCTGGGCGGCGGTGGCGTTCCAGAGCGCGCGACATCAGGGTGGCGACAGTGGTGGCGACGTCCCGGGGCCGCGTGACATCAGCGTGGTGGTGAACGGATGACCGTGAGGTCGGGGGCCGGTGGTCGGCGAGCGGGAAAGGTAGGGCGTGGTGGCGGGGGTGGGTCTGGGACGGCTGGGGGTGGAAAGGGTGGCTTTGTGGGGTGGGCTTAGGTGGGTGGGCCAGGAAAGGTCGTTCGGCTGGATTGGGCCGGGGGCGGAAAGGGTGACCCTGCGGGGTGGGCTTGGGCTAGGGGCGGACTGAGGGTGGAAAGGGTGGCTCGGCTGGGTGGGGCCGAGGTGGGGAGGGTGGCTCGGCTTGGGTGTGGAAAGGGTGGCTGGGCATGGCAAGGGTGGGGGCCGGTGTGGCCGGCCCCCACGGAGACGGTGGTCAGGCCAGGTCGGGGCCGGGGGTGTCGACGCCCTGGTGGTCGCGGGCCGTGCTGGTGCCGAACGTGTCCCTCAGCTGCATCTCCTGATCGATCACGCCGGCCAGCCGCCGTACCCCCTCCCGGATCCGGTCGGGCTGGGGATAGCAGTACGAGAGCCGCATGTGCCGCGCCCCGCTCCCGTCCGAGAAGAACCCGGTCCCCGGTACGAACGCCACCCGCTCGGCCACCGCGCGCGGCAGGATGGCCTTCGAGTCGAGCCCCTCGGGAAGGGTCGCCCACACGAAGAAGCCGCCCGCGGGTCGGGTCCAGGTGACCTCGGGCGGCATCAGGGATTCGAGCGCGTCCAGGAGCGCGTCGCGGCGCTCGCGGTAGAGCTCTCTGAACGATTTGATCTGCTCTCGCCACGGCTGCGTGGCGAGGTACTGGCCCACGGCGAGCTGGGTGAACGAGGAGTGCGACAGCACGGCCGACTCCATGGCCAGCACCAGCTTGTCGCGGATGGCGTGCGGGGCCAGCGCCCAGCCGACGCGGAAGCCGGGGGCGAGAGTCTTGGAGAACGACCCCAGGTAGACCACGCCGTCCGGGTTGTCGGCCCGCAGGGCGCGCATGGGCTCCCCGTCGAAGCCGAGCAGCCCGTACGGGTTGTCCTCGATGATCAGCACCCCGGCCCGCTGGCAGATATCGAGCACCTGCTGCCGCCGGGCGATGTTCAGGGTGACGCCGCCCGGGTTGTGGAAGGTCGGGATCGTGTAGAGGAACTTGATGGGCGCCCCGGCCGTCTCCAGCGCGTAGATGGTCTGGGCCAGGGATTCGGGCACGATGCCCTGATCGTCCATGGCGACATGAACGACCTTGGCCTGATAGGCGGAGAATGTACCCAGCGCCCCCACGTACGAGGGCCCCTCGGCGAGCACCACGTCGCCCGGGTCGATGAAGATCCGGGTGATCAGGTCGAGGGCCTGTTGCGAACCGACGGTGACGACCACGTCGTCCGCCCCGGCGTTGATCCCCTCCAGCCGCATGACCTCGCAGATCTGCTCACGCAGGTGCGGGTCACCCTGGCCGGAACCGTACTGGAGCGCGACGGGGCCGCGCTTGGTGACGAGGTCGGAGACCAGCTCGCCGACCATGTCGAGGGGAAGAGCCGTGACGTACGGCATGCCGCCCGCGAGCGAGACCACCTCGGGCCTCGACGCGACGGCGAAAAGAGCTCGGATCTCGGAGGCGACCATCCCGGTAGCTCGCGCGGCGTACCGATCGACGTAAGCGTCGATGCGCGACCCTTGGGTCGCGGGTGTCTGACCGTGATCCAGCTCTCCTGTCACGGCCCACCTCCTAGGTGTCATATCGGACCGAAATACCAGATTACGCTAACCGGACATGTCGCCTGTGACGGGCTCGGCCGTCGTGGTGTCCGCTGGCGGCATCTTCACTGGGCTACGATGCCACCTGTGGACGCGGTTTTCGCGCGCTTTTCCGGGTCAACGACAGGGGGCCGTAGTTGTCGCGCCGGCTGGTCAACATAACCCTGGACAATCTTGAAGATCTGCCTCATCGCTGCAGGCGGTGTGTGTTCTGGGAGCTCGACCCCATGAGCGGGGAGCGGGCGGTGCGGTCGGGGGATCCGGGGCTGGAGAAGGAGGCCTGGATCTCCGGCACGCTGCTCGAATGGGGCAGCTGCGGGAAAATCGCCTATGTCGACGGAGTGCCCGCCGGGTTCGTGCTCTACAGCCCGCCGCTCTACACCCCTCGGTCCGTGGCCTTCCCCACCTCGCCGGTCAGCGCCGACGCGGTGCTGCTGATGACCGCGCACATCATTCCGGAGTTCTCGGGCGGCGGGCTGGGGCGGATGCTGATCCAGGGCGTGGCCAAAGACCTGACCAGGCGCGGAGTGAAAGCCATTGAAGCTTTTGGCGACCTCAAGTGGGAAGAGCCTAGTTGCGTAGTTCCAGCGGAATACTTGCTTTCTGTTGGTTTTAAGACGGTTCGTCCGCATTTGCGTTTCCCGCGGCTCCGGCTGGAGCTCAAAACCGCCGTCTCGTGGCGTGAGGACGTCGAGGTGGCTTTGGAACGGCTGCTGGGCTCCATGAGTCCGGAAAGGGCGCTTCGTCCCGTCTGAGGACCGCACAGGGCCGTACGGGCGACCGCAGGACCGTACAGGCGACCACACAAGGCCATGCGGGTGACCGCGCAGGGCCGTACGGGGTCAGGAGAACGCGAAAGCCCCCCGCCAAGGGCGGGGGGCCGGGCGCGCGCCGCGGGAAGGCGGGCTAGATGATGCCGTCGAGCTCGCGCAGCAGCATGGCCTTCGGCTTGGCGCCGATGATCTGCTTCACGACCTCGCCATCCTTGTAGACGTTCATCGTCGGGATCTGGAGCACACCGTACTGGCGCGGAACCTCGGGGTTCTCGTCAATGTTGAGCTTGACGATCTCCAGCTTGTCGCCGTGCTCGTTGGCGATCTCCTGCAGGATGGGGGCGACCTGACGGCACGGCCCGCACCACTCGGCCCAGAAATCGACCAGCACGGGCTTGTCGTTCTTGAGGACGTCTGCTGCGAAAGAGGCGTCGGTGACAGCCTTCACGGTGCGCTCCTTACTCACTTCTCGTTGTTGGCCAGCCAGCGCTCGGAGTCGAGCGAGGCCGAGCAGCCGGTGCCGGCCGCGGTGATGGCCTGGCGGTAGGTGTGGTCGACGACGTCTCCCGCGGCGAACACGCCGTCGATGTTGGTCGCCGTGGACGGCGAGGCCACCTTGATGTAGCCGTCCTCGTCGAGGTCGATCTGCCCCTTGACCAGATCGGTGCGCGGGTCGTGCCCGATCGCGAGGAACAACGCGTCGGTGGCCAGCTCGCATTCCTCGCCGGTTTTGACGTTACGCAGCCGCACGGCCTCGACGCGGGAGTCGCCGAGCACGTCGACGACCTCGGAGTCCCAGACGAAACGGATCTTGTCGTTCGCGAACGCCCGCTCCTGCATGATCTTGCTGGCGCGCAGCTCGCCGCGGCGGTGCACCACCGTCACCATGCGGCCGAACCTGGTCAGGAACGTGGCCTCCTCCATCGCCGTGTCACCGCCGCCGACGACCACGATGTCCTTGTTGCGGAAGAAGAACCCGTCACAGGTCGCACACCAGGACACGCCGCGCCCGGACAGACGCTTCTCGTTCTCCAGGCCGAGCTCGCGGTAGCCGGAACCCATCGCCAGGATGACCGAGTTGGCGTAGTAGGTGTCGGTGTGGGTCTTGACGACCTTGGGGGTCGCCTCCAGGTCCACCTCGACCACGTCGTCGGCGACCAGCTCGGCGCCGAACCGCTCGGCCTGCTTGCGCAGGTTGTCCATGAGATCGGGGCCCATGATGCCGTCGGGGAACCCCGGGAAGTTCTCCACGTCGGTCGTGTTCATGAGTGCGCCGCCGGCTGTCACGGAGCCCTCGAAGACCAGTGGCTTGAGCTCGGCGCGCGCGGAGTAGACGGCCGCGGTGTAGCCAGCTGGCCCGGATCCAATGATGATCACGTTACGAACGTCGCTCAACGCTCCACGCCTTCCTCGTCTGTTGTTGCACCGGCGTCAACAGATCCTAGGCCGCCCTGATTCCCTGCCCTAAACACAACGCCCGTACAAAGCGAAAGAGCCCGCCGTGGCGGGCTCTGACGCGGATGTCCTTTACCAGCGGCCCAGTGCGGGCTTACGCAGGTTCTTGCAGTTGAACGGGTCGACGATGTCGATGCGCAGCCTCTGGCTCGCCTTGTCCTTCCACGAGGCGACGATGAGGGCCTCCTGACCGTTGTACTGGCCCTGATCGACCGCGTACGTCGGCAGCTTGGAGCGGCTGGAGATCCGCTTCACGCACTTGTCGACCTTGCCGTCGTCGTCGGAGCCGCCGCCCACCATGCGCTGGAAGCCGAACATGCCTTCGAGCGGCTGGCGTAGGTCCTGGTCACTGTAGTTGTGGCCGCTGTCGGTCAGCCCGTAGGACCTGGCCCGCGTGGGGACCTTGGATGGAGTCGAGGGGACCGTGGAGGTCTCGGTGAGCCCGTCGGCCACCACGTTGATGCCGCCGTCTCCGCCTCCGCCGCTCGCGAACAGGCCGGTCGTGGCCACCGCCGTGCCCACCACGGCGACGGCCGCCGCGGCCGCGATAGCGGGCATCGCCCATCGGCGTCTGCGAGAGCGCTTGGCCGGGACGATCGTGCCGTCGTCGGAGACGACCCCTAGTCGGACCGGTTCGGGGGCCGCTTCGGCGGCCACCTCCGCCGGTCGCTCCCACGGGGCGTCTCGCATGAGCTCGTCCCAGTCGGGCGTTTCCGCGAGGCCGACACCTCCCCGCCGGAACTCCGCCTCGGCGGCCAAGGCCTTGTCGATGCGCAATGCGACACCCATCGGCATGGCCGGTGTGGGGGTCGCCGCGAGCACCTCGCGAACCGCCGACAGGTCTGCCAGTAGCTCCCCGCATGGGTCGCAGACCGCGAGATGCTCGCGGACCCGGCGCGCCGTGTCGACGTCTAGGAGACCCTCGGCCAGCTCGGCCAGGATTTCCAGATCGTAGTGCGTATCACCCGTCACGAAGTTCTGCTCCCTTCGCGGATGAGACGCGATTGAGGTCCGATCGGTTCCGCAGATGCGAAAGAATTGGGGCAAGTTTCGCGCGCCCCCGAGCGCACCGGCTCTTGACCGTGCCGCTCGGCACTTGGAGCACCTGAGCTGCGTCTTCGACCGAGTAGCCCATCATGTCGACGAGGACGAGGGCCGCCCGCTGGTCGCTGGGCAGGAGTTTCAACGCGGCCGAAACCTCCATGGAGACTTCGCGTTCGACGGTCTGGTCAGGCAGGGGCGTCTCGCGCTCGGCGGCCTCGATCAGCTCGTCGTCGGCGACGGGCCTGACCGATTTACGGCGCATCCTGTCGAGGCAGGCGTTGACCACGATCCGGTGGAGCCAGGTCGTGACGGCCGCCTCGCCGCGAAACGTGGCGGCCTTGCGATATGCGGAGACGAAGGCGTCCTGCACGGCGTCGGCGGCCTCGTCCGGGTCACCGAGCGTACGCAGGGCGACCGCCCACATGCGGTCACGGTGCCGTTTGACGATTTCGCTGAAGGCGTGTGGATCCCCGTTGATGTGCGCGGTCAGCAGCTCGGCGTCAGTTACCGCCGGCCGCTCCGCTGCTGAGGGTGTCTCGGGTGGGGAGTTCACAAGAGAGATTCCTGGTTATGCCGATCCGGGAGAGTGCACCACTACCTCATAGATGGTGCCATGAAAGTTGCCCGCATCCGCCGGAACACGAGTAAACCAGATCAAAACGTACTGACCGGTTGCCGGTTGATCAGGGGTAAGAGTGGTCTTACCTGCGGCATTCTTCTCGGTCGCCACCGTCTTCAGCGCAGAAAGCTCAGGCGAGTCGCCCACCTTGAGCTCGACCGTCGCGCCCGAGGCATCCGACAGCGTAGCGACCACGTCGCTGATCTGCATGGACTTGCCCATGTCGAGCAGCAGGCCGACGCCCTCCTTGAGATTTCCCAGGGTGGCGCTGGTGTAGCTCTCGGTCTTCCACAGCGTGCTGGGCTTGCCGTCGATGGCCAGGTCGGCCATCTCGGACTTCTCGTCCTTGTCGCCGAGCGGGTCGAAGCCCTGGGCCTTCTTCGGCTTGACGACCTGGGCCTCGGCCGAGGCCGACGTGGAGGTGCTGGGGCTGGAGCCCGACGCCTCGGGCTTGGTCGGGCTGCCCAGGCTGCGGCCGATCGTCCAGGCGCCGACGCCGACGGCCGCGATGACGAGCAGCACGACCAGCGTCATCAGCACGCGGTTGAGCGTGCCGCCACCGCCGCCCGAGGGGCGGTGCGGCGGCGCGGGAGGCACGTGCGGGGCGGTGTGCTGCTGGCGGTGGACGAGGTCCAGGCCCTCGGTTTGGGAGGCGGAGGCGACCGCGGGGGTCGAGGGGTAGGCGATCGGGATCGGCATGGGCCTGGCCACGCCGGACAGCGCCTCGGCCAGGTCGGACGGGCTGGCCAGCGCGCCCTGACCCCGGCGGGACTCGGGCAGGCACGCGCGCACGGTCACCGTGTCGAGGTAGCTCGGCACGCCGGCGGTGACCTGGCGGGGCGTGCAGAAGTGGCCGTCGGTCATGGGGGCTGCGGGCAGGCCGCCCTCTTCCTCGTCGCCCGGCCAGTGGCCGGTCAGCCCGGCGTACAGCAGCCGGCCCAGCCCTTCGGCGTCGTCGAGCGCCGGCTGGTCGGTGGTGAGCCCGGACAGGGCCGCGTCGACGGCCACGCCGAGCACCTTGACCGTGTTGCCCGTCGTCCACACCAGGTGGGAGGGGCGCAGGCACAGGTGGTAGAGCTGCGCCTCGTGGGCGTGCGCCAGCGCCTCGGCGGCCTCGGCCACCAGCCCCGCCGCGCGTTCGGGCTCCAGCGGGCCGGAGGAGAGCAGGTCGGTCAGCGACTCGCCGGTGACCCACTCGCTGACGACATAGGCGGCCTTGTCGTCCTCCGCGGCGTCGAACACCTGGGTCAGCCGCGGGTCGGTCAGCCGGCTCGCGGCGCGGGCGGCCGTGACGACCTCGTGGACGCGCGGGAAGTCGGGCCCGAAGGTGTGGACGGCCACGGGACGCGCGAGGATCTCATCGATGGCCTTCCAGAGCGTGGCTCCATCGGACTCGCTGACGCGGTCCTCAAGCCGGAAGCGCTCGGCCAGACGGGTGCCGGGTTCGACGGCCGACGTGCTCACAGGTTCACTCCGCTTGGCCGATCGGGCGTGTTCATGACTCGACTCACCTGCGTGGTGGTGTCCCACGAAGGCACGCTATGCCGGGTGGATCCGCCCACGCCCCTCCTGCTTCCATTCGCGCGTGTCGGGCTCCATGGTAGTGCCGAGTGGATTCGGCCCGCGTTCTTTACCGGCCTACCCGCCCAGCGACCATCCCAACGATGGAATTGACCTCGGGAATGCGCATTCTGTGCGCGACGCCTAGATAGAGCAGCAACCCGAGGCCCCCGCCGACCGCGAGCACGATCAGCGAATTGACGAACCCTAGCCCGGCGAACAGCCCCGTGACTACCCAAACCGCCGCAAGCGCCACCACAGCGGTAGGCAGAGCCGCCAGGTACATCCTGGTCAGCGCCATGCCGATCGTCCAGCCACCGAGCCCTCTGACGCGGCGGCTGGCCAGCAACCACGCCCCGACGGCGCCGAGCGCGTACGCGATGGCGTACGCGAGCGCCAGCCCCATGACAACGTACCGGGCCGGCAGCAACGTGTTGAACAGCAGCATGAGCGCCGCGTTGGCCGCCGTGGTGGCGGCGCCGACGACCACCGGCGTACGGGTGTCGCCGAAGCTGTAGAAGACCCGCAGCAGCAGCTGGAACAGCGCGAACGGCACCAGCGCGAGCCCGTACACCTGCAGCACGTTGCCGATGTAGACGGCGTCGGCGACGGAGTTGGCGCCATGGCCGTAGATGGGCACGGTGATCGCCGGCCCGAGCACCATGAGCAGCAGCGACACCGGCACCATCAGCGAGCAGATCAGCCGCACGCTCGACCCGAACTCGCTGCGCACGTCGTGGAAGCGCCCCTCGCCGACGGCCCGGCTCATCCTGGGCAGCATCGCGGTGATCACCGAGACGCCGATGACGCCGTACGGGAGCTGGAAGAGCTGGAACGCCAGCGTGTACGGGCTGATGCCGTGCCCCTCGACCACGTCGCCGGCCGCGCTGGCCAGGTTGGTGGTCAGCATGAAGCCGAGCTGGGTGACGATCACGTAGCCGATCGTCCAGACGCCCGCCTTGGCCATCTCGCCCAGCCGCGCGTTGCGCACGTCGAAGCGGGGCACAAAGGCGAACCCGACGCGCCTGAGCGCCACGATCAGGATGGCCGCCTGGGCCACGATGCCCACCGTGGTGCCCAGCCCGAGCAGCGCCATCTCGCCGGTGGTGATCTGCCCGATGTTGTCGCGCTCTCCGCCGATCATGGCGTACGCCAGGAAGACGCAGATGACGACCAGGTTGTTGACCACCGGGGCCCACATGGGCGCGCCGTAGCGGTCGCGGGTGTTGAGGATGGCGCCCGCCACCGCGCCCACGCCGAAGAAGGCGAGCTGCGGCAGGATGAAGCGGGCCAGCGTGACCGCGACCTCGAACTTGGGGCTGCCCGGCGCCCAGTCGGTGTAGAGGTCGATCAGCAGCGGCGCGCCGAACACCGCCGCCACCGCGACGACGATCAGCGCCACCGCGGAGATCGTGAGCAGCCGCTGCTCGTACGCCCGGCCGCCGTCGGCGTCGTGCTGCTGGGCCCGGACGATCATCGGCACCACGACGCTGCTCAGCACGCCGAGCAGCAGCAGGTCGAGGATGCTGTACGGGATCGCGTACGCCGCGTTGTAGGCGTCACCCAGCGCCCTGGTGCCGATGGCGTAGGCCAGCACCATGGTCCGCACGAACCCCGTGACCCTGGACACCATCGTGCCGGCGGCCATGATGGCGCTGGCCCGAAGCATGCGACTCATACGATCTGATTCTCCCGGGTCTTGGCCGCGTGCGCGAGCTTCCGCTCCGACCTGCGCCGCAGCACTCGCATCACCACGGCGGCGAGCATCACGGTCAGGGCGGCGCCCACGATCACCGAGGCGATCCCGGTGTAGCCGGTGGTGCGGATGGTCAGCCGCTGCGGTTTGCCGTACGGCTGCTTGTCGGAGGTCTTGAGCTGCACGGTCACCGTCGCGTCGCCGCTGGTGCCGGGGGCGGCGTTCATCTTCACCTGGACCATGCCGCTCTGCCGGGGGCCGATCTTTATCGGCTCGACCTGCGGGAAGTCGACCTGCAACAGCTCGGGGTTGTTGGACGTGACGTCGATGTAGAGGGCGATCGGCACGCCCAGCTCGTTCTTGACGCTGATCGGGACCTGGCCGCTGCTGCCCGCCAGCGTGCGCGTCCGGTTGGGGCCCGACCCGGTGATCTCGATCTTCTCGGTCTGGTCCGTCACCGCCACGCTGACCTGATTGGTCACCGCCCGGCCGGCGCGGGTGCTGTTGCGCCAGGCCGAGGAGGTCAGCCGGAGGACCGCCGCGTCGAAGCTCGACGGCGTCTTCGTCTCCGTGATCAGGGAAGTGAGCTGCGCCTTCGCCGCGACCTCCTTGACCGGGCCGAGGTATTTCGCGGTCAGCTCTTCCTTGCGGTCCTGGTCGGCGTAGGTCAGCCCGGCGCGCGGGACCGACAGCTTGGTCGGCTTGATCGACTCCAGCGGGGTCGGCTGCAGCCACGGCAGCTTGTTCGCGGTCTTCAGCAGCGCGTTGACGAGCGTCGGGTTGGGGTCCCACCGGCGCGACGGGGCGATGACGATGGACCTGGGCGAGGTCTGGCCGGTCTCGCCGGTGATCATCGCGGTCTCGGCGATGAACCGCTGCGTGCTGAGCAGCACGGACGTGGGCGCCGCGGGCTCGAAGAGCTTGCTCAGCTCGGCGTCCGCGACCAGCGCGGTGACCGGCCCGTTCACCGAGTCGATCGTGGAGGCGGCGTCGGGCGTGAACGGCACGGGCGGCTGCGGCGGCAGGTTGGTGGAGTTGAGCAGGACCGTGTCGACCTTGTCCTTGCTGACCGAGAGCAGGTCGAGCGCGTCGGCGTCGAGCATGCCCCCGGGCGGCCAGTTGATGTTGGTCTTGACGTCGCGCTGGAGCAGCGAGGCGGCCCTCTGCCTGCCGAGCTCGATCGCCCGGCTGGTCTGCGAGTCCAGCCCCTGGTGGGCGAGCGCGGCCACGTCGGGGTCGGCGTACGGGACCGCGACCACGGGAGAGCCGGCCAGCGCGGTGCGCATGGTCGTCAGCCAGCTCGTGGCCTCGGCGTTGGCGGGCTTCTCCTGCGTCTCGTCCTTCTTGACCTTGACCCGGTACGGGTTCTTCATCGCGTCGAGGTCGTCGAGCAGTGAGGAGTCGACGAACCAGGTGACGCTCTTGGGCGCGGACTGCGCGATGCGCGCCAGGTCGGACAGCCGGCCCTTGCCGGTGATCGACTGACTCAGCTTGTCGTCCACGAACTGGGGCGCGCCGGTCTTCGCGTCGCGGTCGGTCCCGCGGTGGGGCTGGTCGATGACGGGCAGGGCGATGGACAGCCGGTTGCGCGGCAGCTTCGGCACCGTGGGCGGCGCGTAGGTGAGGTACGTGCGCTGCGGCGCCATGACCTGCAAGCCGTTCTGGAGCACCTCCACGGCCACCGGGTAGACCCCGAACGAGGGGTAGCCGAGCTGAATGGGCGTCGCGGTGAACTCCCATCGCGCCTGGGCGCCGGCGGCCAGCGCCGGGATGTCCATGAACGAGCTCGGCGAGGCGCGGAACGGCAGCGTCGCGGGGTTCTGGTCGCTCTGGTAGGCGGCCATGGTGGCGCGGTCGGTGAACTTCTGCGGCGTGTAACGCAGGCGTAGCCGCAGGCCCGTCTGCGGCGTGCCGCTGTCGTTGCGGAGCGTGCCGGTGAACTTGATCACATCGGTCTGCGCGGTCGGCACCTGAGGCGAGATCGACGAGATCGACACGGCCATGGTCTGCCTGCTCGCCTTCGCGGACTTCGTGGCAGCAGCGCCGGGCGCGGTCGCCACCACAGTGAAGGCGAGCAGCGCGGCGAGCATCGCGGCCTTACGGATCACGCGGATGCCCGAGCTGGAGTACGACGACGCACGCCCGCAATGCTACGGGTTCAGTGCCGTCGCGCGACCGCCTCACGTGTTCCTTTCGCCCTGAGGTCGACCATCTTGCCTGGCAGGAGTGCCATCAGGTCGAGTGCGCGGAGAGTCAGCACGGTATGCCGTTCGCCGGTCGCGGCGAAGACCGGCCCGCCGTCGGCCAGGAAGTCGGCCGGCAGCCGGTCGTCGATGAACTTGGGCAGCGACTCCGGCAGGAGCAGCGGGCACACCAGCCCGTTCGCGTAGTCGGTGGCCGAGTTGACCACGTGGGCCGGGGCCGGTCGCACCCGTCGTACCCCCAGGACTCCGCCGACGGCCCCCACCGGTGGCGGAGCCGACACGGGGGTGGTGACCGCGATGACGACCTCGCGGCCGACCCTCGTGGCGACCTCGAGCACCGTGACCATCAGGCACCTGCTCGGCGCCGCGGAGACCACCTCAGGCAGATCTTCCGCGCAAGTCATAGGACGCGGAAGGCGTACGATCTCATGATGGACCTGGTGGGCGAGGAGCCAGCGGTGGATCGCGAGGGCGTCCTTCATATAGTCCTCCTTGCCTCGTTCCCTGGCCCCCGACGGTCCTTGGACCGACGGTAACCCGGACCTGGTGTGGCTCGGGGGATATGTTCCGAATGCTCCCAGAAGGACCTACCCGCTTGTCCGACTCAACTCTGACTGACAGCCAGCGGCGGGCCATGACGGACCTGTTCCGCAAGATCGCTCCGGTGGCCGACGAGCTCGGCCGCCTGTTCGCCGGGCAGGGCCACGAGCTGGCCCTCGTCGGCGGCCCCGTACGCGATCTGCTGCTCGGCCGCATCGGCAACGACCTCGACCTGACCACCGACGCCCGCCCCGAGCGGGTGCTGGAGATCGTCCGGGACTGGGCCGACTCCGTGTGGACGATCGGCATCGACTTCGGCACGGTGGGCCTGCGCAAGGGCGGTTGGCTGATCGAGATCACGACGTACCGGAGCGAGTCGTACGACCCGAAGTCGCGCAAGCCCGAGGTCATGTACGGCGAGACGCTCAAGGAGGACCTCGAACGGCGTGACTTCGCGGTCAACGCGATGGCGGTGCGGCTGCCCGGCCACGAGTTCGTCGACCCGTACGGCGGGCTCGACGACCTCAAGGCCAAGGTGCTGCGCACGCCCGGCACGCCCGAGCGGTCCTTCGGCGACGACCCGCTGCGCATGCTGCGGGCCGCCAGGTTCGCCTCGCAGCTCGGGTTCGGGGTGGACGAGGGGGCCGTGGCGGCGATGGTCGCGATGGCCGAGCGCATCGAGATCGTCTCGGCCGAGCGCATCCGCGAGGAGCTCGACAAGCTCGTCTGCGGCGCCGACCCGCGCGAGGGCCTGCGGCTGCTGGTCGAGACCGGGCTGGCCGCGCACGTGCTGCCCGAGCTGCCCAAGCTGCGCCTGGAGATCGACGAGCACCACCGGCACAAGGACGTCTACGAGCACTCGCTGACCGTGCTCGACCAGGCCATCGCGCAGGAGGAGGACGGCAAGGCCGACCGGATCCTGCGCTGGGCGGCGCTCCTGCACGACATCGGCAAGCCGAAGACGCGCCGCCACGAGTCGGGCGGGCGGGTGTCGTTCCACCACCACGAGGTGGTCGGCGCGCAGATGACCAAGAAGCGGATGACGGAGCTGAAGTTCCCCAAGGACGTGGTGGCGGACGTCGCCCGGCTGGTGGAGCTGCACCTGCGCTTCCACGGCTACGGCACGGGGGAGTGGACCGACAGCGCCGTGCGCCGCTACGTGCGCGACGCCGGCCACCTGCTGGACCGGCTGCACAAGCTGACCAGGGCCGACTGCACCACGCGCAACAAGCGCAAGGCCGCGGCGCTGTCGCGGACCTACGACCAGCTTGAGGAGCGCATCGCCCGGCTCGCCGAGGAGGAGGAGCTGTCCAAGATCCGCCCCGAGCTCGACGGCAACGAGATCCAGCGGGTCCTGGGCATCGGGCCGGGGCCGGTGGTGGGGCGGGCGTACAAGTTCCTGCTCGACCTCAGGCTCGACAAGGGCATGATCGGCAAGGAGGCGGCTACCGAGGCGTTGACGGAGTGGGCTCGGTCGAGCGACGTGGACGTGTGAGCATCCGGTACGCGAGCGCGGCCAGGGGATAGCCGACCGAGGCGATCACGACGGCCGCGTAGGACTTGCCGTCGGCGGGCAGGATGGCCGCCGACAGGGCCGCGGCCAGGACGTACATGCCGTTGAAGAGCATGTCGTAGATCGAGAACGCCCGGCCCAGGTAGATGTCCTCGACGTCGCGCTGGACCGTGGTGTCCGCGCAGATCTTGACGCTCTGCCCGGCCACGCCCAGCACGAACCCGGCCACCGGCAGCCCCCACTCCTGGAACGGCAGCACCAGCGCCGCCGTCAGGAGCCCGGCCGCGGTCAGCGCGATCGGCACCCAGCGCTGGATCGTGAACCGCTCGGTGGCGTACGGGGTGATGACCACGGCGATGGCGTAGCCGACGCCGGAGGCCGCCACGACCAGGCTGACTCCGCCCAGCGCGGCGTCGGCGTCGCCGTTGTAGAAGTAGTAGCGGTAGAGGATGATGCCGAGCGCGGTGGCTATGCCGTAGAAGAAGCGGTGGGCGGCCATCGCGCCCATGGTGGAGGCCGCGACGCGGTGCGCGACCAGGTGCCTGGCGCCGTCCGCGAGGCCGCCGACCACGTTGCGCAGGGCCTCGCGCGCCTGTGGCCGGCTCGGGTCGGACTCCGGCCCGAGCAGGCGGCGATCCATCGTCAGCGCGACCAGCGCGCTCAGGCCGAACACCACGCCCGAGACGACCAGGAGCAACGCCACGCCGAAGTCCTCGGCGCCGAACACCTTGCGCAGCAGAAAACCGAGCCCCACGCCCACGAACGTGACCACGGTGCCCGACGTGGGGACGACCGCGTTGGCGGCCATCAGCCGGTCGGACGGCACCACGTGCGGCAGCGAGGCGCCGAGCGCGGCCAGGAAGAACCTGTTGACGCCCAGCACGGCCAGCGCCGCCGCGTAGAACACCGGGTCCGGCACGTCGGCGGCGACCAGCGCCGCCGCGACCAGCAGGAGCGCGCCGCGCACGATCGGCGCGACCACCAGGATCTGCCGCCGCGACCAGCGGTCGATGAACACGCCCACGAAGGGCCCGAGCACGCTGTACGGCAGCAGCAGCACGGCCAGCCCGGCGGCCACCGCGAGCGCGGTCGTCTGGCTCTCGGGGCTGAAGAAGGCGAATCCGGCCACCCCGAACTGGAAGATCCCGTCGGAGAACTGGGAGACCAGCCGGGTGGCGAACAACCGCCGGAAATCATTGCCCCGGAGGACCACGCGTAGGTCGGCCACAAATGACACGCGGCCAGCCTAGCCCTCCGCCTGTCGCCTAGGATGCGCGAGAGGTGCGCAACGGCAGGTGGGCCGCGGGTTCCGAACGGTCGGCCGGTCTCGTACGCTTCATAGCGTGACGACTGATGAACACGTTGTGCTGGTCGACCGCGACGGCCAGGCACTCGGCACCGCCCCCAAGCAGGTGGTGCACGGTCGCGAGACCCCCCTGCACCTGGCGTTCTCCAGCTATGTCTTCGATCACGAAGGCCGCGTGCTGCTCACCAGGAGGGCCGACAGCAAGCTCACCTGGCCGGGGGTCTGGACCAACAGCTGCTGCGGTCACCCGCTGCCGGGCGAGCCGGCGGACCGGGCCGTCGAGCGCCGCCTCTCCTACGAGCTGGGGCTCACGGTGGACCGCGTCGACCTCATGTTGCCGACCTTCTCCTACCGGGCCGTCATGGCCAACGGTATCGTCGAGAACGAGCTGTGCCCCGTCTACCGCGTCACCGTGACCTCGCCCGTCGTTCCCAACCCCGACGAGGTGGGGGAGACGATGTGGATGCCGTGGAAGGAGTTCGCCGAGGGAGTGCGCAACGGTCTGCTGGCCGTCTCGCCCTGGTGCCAGGAGCAGGTGCCGCTGCTGGCCGACCTCGGCGCCGACCCGCTGACCTGGCACCCCGCCTCGCCGGCCGAGCTGCCCCCGGCGGCCCGCCCGTAGACGGCACGGCGCCGCGCCCGGAAAACGGGCGCGGCGCCGGTCACGGGGTCAGGAGGTCAGCGCTCGACCTCGCCCCGGATGAACTTCTCGACGTAGTCCCGAGCCTCGTCGTCCGAGAACTGCTTCGGCGGCGACTTCATGAAGTACGAGGACGCCGACAGGATCGGCCCCCCGACCCCGCGGTCGAGGGCGATCTTGGCGGCCCGGACCGCGTCGATGATGATGCCCGCCGAGTTCGGCGAGTCCCAAACCTCGAGCTTGTACTCGAGGTTGAGCGGAGTGTCACCGAACGAACGGCCTTCGAGCCGCACGAAGGCCAGCTTGCGGTCGTCCAGCCACGGCACGTGGTCCGACGGCCCGATGTGCACGTCGGCCTTGCCCATCTCGTGCGGGATCTGCGAGGTGACCGACTGCGTCTTCGAGATCTTCTTGGACTGGAGCCGCTTGCGCTCCAGCATGTTCATGAAGTCCATGTTGCCGCCGACGTTGAGCTGGTACGTGCGCAGCAGCTCCACCCCGCGGTCCTCGAACAGCTTGGCCAGCACGCGGTGCGTGATGGTGGCGCCGACCTGCGACTTGATGTCGTCGCCGACGATCGGCACCCCGGCCTCGGTGAACTTCTCCGCCCACACCGGGTCGGAGGCGATGAAAACCGGCAGCGCGTTCACGAACGCCACACCGGCGTCGATGGCGCACTGCGCGTAGAAGCGGTCCGCGTCCTCCGAGCCCACCGGCAGGTAGGAGACCAGAACGTCGACCTGGTTGTCACGGAGCACCTGGACCACGTCGACGGGCGTCTCGTCGGACTCCTCGATGACCTCCCGGTAGTACTCGCCCAGCCCGTCGAAGGTGTGGCCGCGCTGGACGGTCACCCCCGAGGGTGGCACGTCACAGATCTTGATCGTGTTGTTCTCGCTGGCGACGATCGCCTCGGACAGGTCGCGGCCGACCTTCTTGGCATCCACGTCGAACGCGGCGACGAACTCGACGTCACCGACGTGATAGTCGCCGAACTTCACGTGCATGAGGCCCGGGACCCGAATGTCCGGGTCGGCGTCCTTGTAATAGTGGACGCCCTGGACCAGCGACGACGCGCAGTTTCCGACACCGACAATGGCCACGCGAACCGAACCCATCGCATTCGCTCCCTTACTCATCAGTTGTGGTATCTCTTGCGGGCCCGTCATCCGACGAGGCCCGACGCTCTGTCGCGATCAGCTCGTTCAGCCAGCGCACCTCGCGCTCGACCGACTCGAGCCCATGTCGCTGCAGCTCGAGTGTGTAACTGTCGAGGCGCTCCCTGGTGCGCGCCAGAGCCGTGCGCACCGCGTCGAGCCGCTCCTCCAGCCGGCTACGGCGGCCTTCGAGAATGCGCAGCCGCACTTCCGCCTCGGTGTGGCGAAAGAAGGCGAAGTGCACACCGAAGCTCTCGTCCTCCCAAGCGGAGGGGCCGGCCTGCGTCAGCATGTCCTGCAGCCGTTCCTTGCCCTCGGCCGTCAGCTTGTAAACGATCTTCGATCTGCCGCCGACGATCGTGGCGGGAGCGGGCTGCTCCTCCGCGATGAGGCCCTGAGCCAGCAGTGATCGCAGACAGGGATACAGCGACCCGTAGGAGAACGCGCGGAACATCCCCAGCAGGGCGTTGAGCCGTTTGCGCAGCTCATAGCCGTGTAGTGGCGTCTCGTGCAGCGACCCGAGCACGGCCAGTTCCAAGACCCTGCCCTGTCCGCCGGTCATCGGAACCTGCCCCCTCTCGCGTCGATGTATCGAGCCGATACATCCCCAGGATACGTCGGGTCGCTATATGGCGGCAATCTGTGAATCTGCCAAGTCGTTGGGATGCAGCGACAAAACGCCGTAGTCTGGCGCTCATGTGGTCACAGCGAAGGGTGGTGGATTACGGCCTGGCGAAACGGGCGGTGGTCCGCTCCCTCCGCATGGGGCGCACCTCGCGTGGCGACGTATGCGACGCACAGCCCTACCTCCTTCGCGCGGCGCGCCACTTCGGCGAGCCGACCGAGCGCCCCTGCCCGGTATGCGAAAGGGAGAACGTCACCAATGTGACCTACGTCTACGGCGATTCGCTCGGTAGGCATGCCGGACAGGCAAAGGTCGCATCGGAACTCGCCGCAATGGCTCATGATTACGATGAGTTCCGCGTGTACGTTGTCGAGGTCTGCCAAGGTTGTTCCTGGAACCACCTGACGGTTTCGTATGTCCTCGGTAACGGACCACCTGACCTCGTCAGCCAAGCGTGAAGACCGAGGGCGGCGAGAAACCTCACGCCCACCCGCCGTTATGTTTCCGACGACGATGCGAGGACGTGTGAGTAACAGCATGAATGAGGGGACGGCTCGCCCTGGAAGGCGCCGTCGTTCCAGCTCATCCCGTTCTGTGCCCCAGGGTTCTCCTCCGCAAACCGACGAGCAGAGCTGGGGTTCGGCGCAGCCGTCGCGTCGTCCGGAAGCCGCTTTCGAGCAGACCGGTGCCATGGCCGCACAGCCGTACGACGACCCGCCCAGACGTGCCGAAACCCCTCCTCGGCGCGCCGACGGTCCTCCCATGCGCGCCGACGGTCCGCCTACGCAGGGTGACCGGCCGGGGTCGCGCACGCGCGCCCGGCAGGAGCGGGCGATGGGCAACCAGGAGACGATCGTCAGCGACGCGCCGCGGCGCTCGCGCAGGAGGAGTGAGGGCGGGCCGCCCGAACCTCCCGGGCCGCCGACCAAGAAGGGCGGCGGCGACGGCAAGGGCGGCTGGCGCAGGTTCGTGCCGAGCTGGAAGATCCTCGTGGCCGGGTTCGTGGTGCTCGCGGCCGGCCTCTTCGGCATGATCATGGTCGCGTACGCCAACACGCCGGTGCCGACCGCCGACCAGGCCAAGGCCGACGCGCTCGCGCAGCAGAGCACCATCTACTACCGGGACGGCAAGAAGGAGATCGCCCAGCTCGGCACGAAGCGCGAGATCGTCCCGATCTCGAAGATGGCCCAGAGCGTCAGGGACGCCGCAGTGGCCATCGAGAACGACACGTTCTACGAGGACTCCGGCATCTCGATCCCCGGCATGTTCCGCGCGGTCTTCAAGACGGCGACCGGCCAGCAGCGGCAGGGCGCCTCGACGATCACCCAGCAGATGGCCCGTAACTACTACGACGGCCTCAGCCAGGAAGTGTCGATCAAGCGCAAGGTCATGGAGATCTTCGTCGCGGTCAAGCTCGACGAGACCCTGTCCAAGGACCAGATCCTCGAGAACTACCTGAACACCATCCCCTTCGGCCGCGCCTACGGCGTCGAGGCCGCCGCGAAGGCCTACTTCGGTGACAGCGCCACCGCCGCCAAGCTGACCCCGGAGCAGGGCGCCTACCTCGCCGCTCGCATCCAGCAGCCCGCCTGGGAACCCGACGCCCCCGCGCTCAAGGCCCGCTGGACGACCGTCATCGACTACATGTCGAAGCAGTGGCCCGACAGGTACGGCCAGCTCCCGAAGACCGCGAAGTTCCCCAAGCTCCGCAAGAACGACAACGCCAACGAGCTCGGCGGCATCAAGGGCTACATGGTCATGCAGGTCCTCCAGGAGCTGAAGGAGCGCGGCCTCACCCCTGACGCGGTCAGGAGCGGCGGCTACCACATCACCTCCACCTTCGACAGGAAGCTGATGCTGGCCGCGCAGGCCGCGGTGAAGTCCACGACCGGCAGCATGAGCAAGGAGTACCACGCGGGGCTGGCCGCCGTTAACCCGAAGAACGGCCGCATCCTGGCGTTCTACGGCGGCACCGACTACATCACCGACCCGTTCAACGAGCCGTTCGACGCCAAGAAGCAGGCCGCGTCCGCGTTCAAGCCGTACGTGCTGGCGGCCTGGCTGCAGGCCGGCTACTCGCTCAAGAGCTACGTGCCGGGCAACGAGACGGTGCCGAAGGAGCTTCCCGGCCAGGCCGTCGGCGGCTTCAAGAACAGCCACAACGTCGGCAAGGCCGTCGACGTGGTCAAGGCCACCGCCGACTCGGTCAACACGGCGTACGTGTCGATGGCGTACAAGCTGCCCGGACAGCTCGACGACGTGAAGAACCTGGTCGAGTCGGCCGGGTTCAACCAGCAGCGCATGGAAGACGACGTCAAGACGCACAGCTACCAGTTCGCCATCGGCAGCGCCCTGGTGACCCCGGTCGAGCAGGCCGCCGGCTACTCGATCTTCGCCAACGAGGGCAAGTACACCAAGTACCACGTGGTGCAGGAAGTCAAGCTGGGCAAGCAGGTCGTCTACGGCGAGCAGCGGGCCGTCAAGAAGGTCATCGACCCCGGTGTCGCCGCCGACGCCACCGTGGCCATGGAGCAGGTGCTGCGCAGCGGCACTGCGGCGGGCAAGGGCCTGGGCAGCCGGCCGGCCGCCGGCAAGACCGGCACGAACAACGACGAGAAGGAAGCCTGGTTCGTCGGCTACACGCCGCAGATCTCCGCCGCGGTCGGGTTCTACCGCGAGGAGTGCAGGACGAAGTCGGGCAAGGTCGTCCAGCCTGTCCACTCCAACTGCCCGGTGACTCCCCGCGGCAAGGCGAGCACGAAGTACGGCAACGAAAACCCCTACACGAAGCCCTACGAGGTCTCCCTGGGCTTCGAGGGTGCCGGTCCGCCCACGCTCACCTGGCAGAAGTTCATGACGCTCGCCCACGAGGGCCTGCCGATCGAGCAGTTCCCGAAGAGGGCCGAGGTCGGTCTGGCCGAGAACATCGTGCCGAGCCCGACGCCCACGGTGTCGAAGACCCCCGACAACCCCTTCGACAGCGGGGACAACCCGTTCGACAACGGGGACAACCAGGACTGCCTCGTCGGCCCGTGTGACGGCACCACCCCCGACGACAACCCCACGATCGACGAGCCCGGCAACGGCGATCCGGGCGACGGCGACGGAGGTGACAACGGGTTCCCGCAGACCGCCGACGGTGACGGGGTCGGCGGTGGCCGGGCGCCCGACCCGAGACCTTCGGGCTGGTCGCCGCTGGCCAGGCCTGAGGACCGGTGACGAGCACGGAGGTGCGCGCTCCCTTCCTGGCGCGTGCCGTCCCGTACCTTCCCCTGGGGCTGATCGCGGCCCTGGGGGCCACCCTCGCGTACGTCGTGCGCCTGCCCTGCCGCACCGGCGGCTGGAACGACCAGGTCACGACGTACACGAACTTCTGCTACACCGACATCTACCCCCTGTACTTCGACAGGGCCCTGTCCAGCCAGAACCCCTACTTCGCCCACGTGCCGTTCGACAAGCAGGTCGAGTACCCGGTCGTGCTGGGCGAGGTCATGCAGGTGATCAGCTGGCTGGCCAGGGCGGTGGGCGCCGACACGGGCGCGCAGGCCGTCAGGTTCTATGACCTGACGGTCATCCTGCTCGGCATCTGCCTGGTCGTCGGCGTCCTGCTGATGGCCGCGGTGGCCGGGCCCACGCGGCGGTGGGACGCGCTCTGGTACGCCATCTCGCCCGCCGTCGTGCTGGCCGCGTACATCAACTGGGACCTGGTCGCCGGCGCGCTGTCGATGGGCATGCTGCTGGCCTGGGCGCGGGGCCGGCAGGTGCTGGCCGGGGTGCTGCTGGGGCTGGCCATCGCGACCAAGTTCTACCCGCTGATGTTCCTGGGCGCGCTGTTCCTGCTCACCTGGCGCAGCGGGCGATGGCGGCCGTTCCTGGTCACGCTGGCCTCCACGGCCGGCGCCTGGATCGTGGTCAACGGGCCGTTCATGATCTTCGCGTGGGAGGGATGGCGCAGGTTCTACGTCTTCTCCCAGGAACGCGGGGTCGACTGGGGCTCGCCCTGGCTGTTCTTCCAGAACAAGGGCTGGCCCATCCTCGGAGAGGGAGACGTCAGCAAGCTGGGTATGGCGGCCCTGGCCATCATGTGCCTGGGCATCGCCGTGCTCACGCTCGCCGCCCCGCGCCGGCCCAGGCTGGCGCAGATCTGCTTCCTGGCGCTGGCCGCTTTCATGATGACGAACAAGGTGTGGTCGCCGCAGTTCGTGCTCTGGCTGGTGCCGTTCGCCGTGCTGGCCAGGCCCAACTGGAAGCCGCTGGTGCTGTGGCAGCTCGCCGAGATCTGGTACTTCGTCGCCATCTGGCTCTACCTGGTCGCCCAGCCGCCGTTCAGCAGGAACGACCTGGGCATCGGTGACGACACGTACTTCACCGCCGTCTGGGGGCGGGTCATCACGATCGGGATCATGATGGCGTTCGTCGTGCGTGACATCCTCCGTCCCGACAAGGACGTGGTGCGCCAGGCCGACATCGACGACCAGGGCGGCGGCGTGTTCGACGACGCTCCCGACAGGTTCACGCTGACGCCAGCCGTGCGATGATCACCCGCTCGGCCGCCCGGGACGCGCTGCTGCTCTGGTTCGGCTCGCGGGCAGGGCTGCTCATGGTGACCCTGCTGGGGACGGCCCTCGGCGCGTACGCCGACAAGTGGCGCAAGTGGGATGCCGGGCTCTTCATCACCATCGCCCAGTACGGCTACGACGGCGAGCCCGGCAAGCCTGTGGACGACGGGCTGCCCGCGTTCTTCCCCGGGTTCCCGATGCTGCTGCGGGTGGTGCACCTGGTCGTGCCGGACTGGGCGGCGGCCGGGCTGCTGATCTCGCTGGCCGCCGGGGCGGTGGCCGTGGTGGCGCTGGCCCGGCTCGCCGAGCTGGAAGGCGCCTCCGGCTGGATGGCGGTGCTGGCGCTGCTGCTCTTCCCGATGGCGGTGTTCCTGGCGGCGGGCTACAGCGAGTCCCTCTTCCTGGCCTTCGCGATCCCGGCATGGCTGGCCGCCAGGCAGGGGCAATGGTCCTTAGCGGCCTCGCTCGCCGCGGGCGCCTCGTGCGTGCGCATCACGGGGCTCTTTCTCGCGGTCGCGCTGGTCGTGGAGTTCCTGACCAGGCGGGAGCCCGTCCGGCAGGCCGGGTGGCTGGTGGTGCCGTTCGCGCCGCTGGTGGCGTACTCGTACTTCCAGCACGGCAGGTCGGGCGACTGGCTGGCGTGGAAGCACGCGCAGGAGGCCGGGTGGGGGCGGGACTTCGCCTGGCCGTGGGAGGCGTGGAAGACGACCTGGCGCTCGGCCATGGGCTCCGACGACTTCGCGGTGGCCTTCCGGATGGAGATCGCCGGGGCGGTCGTGGCGTTCGCGGTGCTGATCTGGCTGCTCGTGCTGCGCCGGTGGAGTGAGCTCGTCTACACGGGGCTGCAGGCGGCCGCGCTGATGACCTCGGCGTACTACCTGTCGATCCCGCGCTCGCTGCTGCTGTGGTTCCCCCTGTGGGTCCTGGTCGCGAAGGTCGCGACCAGGAGGCCGTGGGTGATGGTCGTCTACGCCCTGATCTGCGGGCCGCTCATGCTGCTCAACGCGGAACGTTTCCTGAGCGGCGCGTGGGCGGGCTGATCTCTCTACCCACTTCTTCGTCTGGGTAATCCAGGGAAGTTATCCACAGGCTGTGTGTATTCCTAGAGGTTCTTGCGGAGGAACGCGATGTCGTCCGCCTGACCGTCGGCGGGCGTCTCCACCACGATCGGCGCGCCGGCCGCGCGGCAGACCGCCAGGATCAGCTCCGGGTCGATCTTCCCCTTGCCCAGGTTGGCATGGCGGTCGGCGCCGGAGTCGAAGTCGTCGCGCGAGTCGTTGCAGTGGACGAGGTCGATCCGGCCGGTGATGGCCTTGACCCGCTCGACCACGTCGACCAGCTCCTCGCCGCCCGCGTGGGCGTGGCAGGTGTCGAGGCAGAAGCCCACGTCGAACCCGTCGAGCGCCTCCCACAGCCGGGCGACGCGATCGAGCTTGCGCGCCATCGCGTTGCCGCCGCCCGCGGTGTTCTCGATCAGCACGGGGATGGGGCACTCCATGCGCTCGAACACCTTGCGCCAGTTGTCGAAGCCGGTCTGCGGGTCGTCGTTCTTGTTGACGTGGCCGCCGTGCACGATCAGGCCCTTGGCGCCGAGGCCGGCGGCCGCCTTGAGGTGCTGCTCCAGCAGCTTGCGGCTGGGGATCCTGATGCGGTTGTTGGTGGTGGCGACGTTGATCAGGTAGGGGGCGTGGATGTAGATGTCGACGCCCTCGACCGGTTCGGCGGGCAGCACCGGTTTGTCGTAGCCCTGCGGGTCGCCGAGGAAGAACTGCACCACCTCGGCCCCGACCGCCTCTGCGTGGGCGGCGGGATCGTCCTGATCGACATGAGCTCCGATGCGCACCATAGCTCCCGAGCTTACGCCGCGGAGGAGGGCGGCAGCCGCTTGACCATCGGTTTGCCGGACGCCTGTCCGGGAAGTCGCCATGCGCCCCCTAATCGAGGAGAAGCGACATGACGCACTGGCGCTTGCGAGCGCTCATCTTATTGATTTACGTCGTGGTCGGGATCTACGTGGGCTGGGTGTACCACTACATCACCCCCGGTCTGCTCAAGGACGTCGCGGAGGCGCTGCTCGCGGTGTTCCTCTGGTTCCTGGTCCTGCTCGGGATAGATCTGCACATCGGCGGGTGAGCGACATGCCGGAGCGGCCCCGGGCGACGCGCGCCGGGGCCGTTTCAGCTCAACGAGGTTCGGTGAGGTCAGTGAGGGAGGAAACCTCCGTGGGCGATGCCGAGCGCGGCGCCAACGAACGATCCCACGATCCCGACGATGTTGACCGCCCGCTGCGGCGTGGTCGCCGAGACGTACTGGGAGTACAGCCCGACGCCGAAGCCCAGCGTGCCGGCCCACGCGGAGATCGCGTGCGCGGACACCCAGAACGTCGAGACGAAGGCAATGAGACCGCAAACGATCGTGCCTACGGCCAGGGCGTTCTCCACCGGGTGCGAACGCCCGTCGCTGTTGAGTGTGAGCCTGAACCGCTCCCTTTCGGAGGGCTGAAGCACATGTGGCACCGCCACCACCCCCTAGGTTTCCTAAAGGCCTTCCCACCTTCTCGCGGCTGGTAACCTGGGCAAGCTGCGTTGTGATGGTTGAGCCATCGCCCCGAGGCGCCGAAATGGGGCACCCGGGGATAGACGTCAGCATCCTCCTGTCACGGCAGAGTGTCGTGACCGCAAGAGTCCAGAGGAGGTTGGAGTCCGCATGCGTCGTTACGAAGTAATGGTCATCCTGGACCCTTCGCTCGATGAGCGCACTGTCGCGCCGTCCCTCGACCAGTTCCTCTCCGTGGTCCGCAACGACGGCGGCACCGTGGAGAAGGTCGACGTCTGGGGCCGTCGCCGTCTCGCCTACGACATCGACAAGAAGTCCGAAGGCATCTACGCCGTCATCGACCTGTCCGCGCAGCCCGCGACGGTCAAGGAGCTCGACCGGCAGATGAACCTCAACGAGGGGATTCTGCGCACCAAGGTCATCCGCCCCGACGTGCACTAACCCCCGGCTTTTGTCGGGGAAGCCCCGTACTCTGAGCCGTAATCCAAGCGAAGGCGTGCAGGAAGGCGAGCGCTAGCCATGGCAGCAGGCGACACCGTAATCACCATCGTCGGCAACCTGGTCGACGACCCGGAGCTGCGCTTCACCCCGACGGGGCAAGCGGTGGCCCGGTTCCGCATCGCGTCCACTCCGCGGTTCATGGATCGCCAGACCAACGAGTGGAAAGATGGCGAAAGCCTCTTCCTGACCTGCAACGTGTGGCGGCAGGCGGCGGAGAACGCCGCCGAGAGCCTGCAGCGCGGCATGCGGGTCATCGTGCAGGGGCGGCTCAAGCAGCGGTCTTACGAGACCAAGGAAGGCGAGAAGCGCACCGTTTACGAGGTCGAGGTCGACGAGGTCGGCCCGTCCCTGCGTAACGCCACCGCCAAGGTCAACCGCACCTCCCGTCAGGGCGGCGGCGGTGGCGGCGGCTTCGGCGGCGGTCCGTCCGACGACCCGTGGGCCTCCGCCACGCCCGCCCAGCCCCAGGGGGGCGGCGGCTTCGGCGGCGGCGGCGGTGGTGGCGGCGGCTTCGGCGGCGGCCAGCAGGGCGGCGGCGGCGGCTTCGGCGGCGGCGGTGGCGGTGGCGACTTCAGCGACGAACCGCCTTTCTAGAACCTGTCCACAAGCCCGAGTCCATTCCCGCCCGGAAGGCGGGGCTCTGAAAGGAGCACCACGATGGCTAAGCCGGCACTGCGCAAGCCGAAGAAGAAGGTTTGCCTGTTCTGCCACGACAAGATCTCCTACGTCGACTACAAGGACACGGCGCTGCTGCGGAAGTTCATTTCCGACCGCGGCAAGATCCGTGCGCGCCGGGTGACGGGCAACTGCACCCAGCACCAGCGCGACGTGGCGACCGCGATCAAGAACGCGCGTGAGGTGGCCCTGCTGCCTTACACGAGCACCGCGCGCTAAGGAGGCCTGTCGATATGAAGCTCATCCTCACCAACGAGGTCTCCGGCCTCGGCACCCCTGGCGACGTCGTCGAGGTCAAGGACGGCTACGGCCGTAACTACCTCATCCCGCGCGGCTACGCCATGCGCTGGACGCGGGGCGCCGAGAAGCAGATCGAGACCATCAAGAAGGCTCGCGACGCTCGCGAGATCCGCGACCTCGGCACCGCCAAGGAGGTCGCCGGTCAGATCGGCGCGCTGCGCGTCCGCCTGACCACGCGCGCCGGCGAGTCGGGCCGCCTGTTCGGTTCGATCACGACGGGCGACATCGCCGACGCCGTCAAGGCCGCCGGTGGCCCGATCCTCGACCGCCGCCGCATCGAGATCGTCAACCCGATCAAGAGCGTCGGCTCGCACCGCGTCACCGTCAAGCTCCACCCCGAGGTCTCGGCCTCGGTGGATGTCGAGGTTGTCGCGGGCTGAGTGCCCTTTTGTGAAAGCCCTCTCCGTCCGGAGGGGGCTTTCGCGTGTCCCCGCTCTTACGGCTGCGCAGGGGCAGGCCACCTCCGGGCCAACTCCATGGTCAGGGGCGCCGCCGGGCGTAATTTCCTATTCGGCCAGCGTAGAATGCCTTAGTTCTTTCGCGTGTTCCCCCTGGAGGCTTGGCCATGGCCCGTCCCCTCATGCTGCTCGCGCTGGCCGTGGCGGTCGTCGGCTGCGCGCCGGTCGACAACACGGCGAGCACGGCGAGCCCGGTCGCGTCCGCGTCCACCGCGTGCACCAAGGACCAGCTCAAGCTGGTCAACGCGGGCAAGCTGACCATCGGCACCGACAAGCCCGCCTACGAGCCCTGGTTCAAGGACGACGACCCGAGCAACGGCCAGGGCTTCGAGAGCGCGGTGGCCTTCGCCGTGGCGGGGGAGCTCGGCTTCGACCGCACCGAGGTGCAGTGGAGCACGATCAAGTTCGACTCGGCGTTCGCCTCTGGGGTGAAGCAGTTCGACTTCGACGTCAACCAGGTGTCCATCACGCCCGACCGGGCCAAGGCGGTCGACTTCAGCAAGGGCTACTACACCGTCAAGCAGGCCATCGTGGCGATCGACGGGAGCAAGTTCGCGGGGGCGAAGAGCCTGGCCGAGCTGCGGGACGCGAAGATCGGCGTACAGGTGGGCACGACCTCGCTCGACGCGGTCAAGAACGTCATCAAGCCCGCCGACGATCCCAACGTCTACAACGAGCAGATCGACGCCGTCAACGCGCTGAAGAACAAGCAGGTTGACGCGCTGGTCGTGGACCTGCCGACGGCGTTCTACGTGACGGCCGCGCAGGTCGAGAAGTCCAAGATCGTGGGGCAGTTCAGCTCGACGGGTGGCACGCCCGAGGAGTTCGGGCTGGTCATGGAGAAGGGCAGCGCGCTCAAGCCGTGCGTCGACAAGGCCGTCGAGGCGCTGAAGTCGAAGGGCGAGCTGGCCAAGATCGAGCAGGAATGGCTCGGCTCGGCGGCGGGCGCGCCAGAGTTGCGATGAGCGCGTTCGGCGGGTCCGGGAAGGCCACGGCAGGCGGTCCCGGGCAGGCGGCGGGTGAGTCCGGCGGGTCCGGGCAGACTGCGGCGGGCGAGTGGGTCAAGTCGGAGCGGCAGGTCGAGCGGGAGCGGGTGCGCAGGTCGCGCGGCCGCCGCTCGGCCTCGGTCGCGACGGTCTCGACGATCGTCTTCATCGTGCTGGTCGGCTGGATCGTCACGAACTCACCCGGCTGGCCCCGGGTGCAGGAAACGTTCTTCAACTCTGACGCGTTCGTCAAGGCGCTGCCCGACGTGCTGAGCGGCTTCCTGCTCAACATCAAGATCTTCCTGATCGCCGAGCCGCTGATCCTGGTCGTCGGGCTGCTGGTGGCGCTGGCCAGGGGGGTCAGGAAGCCCGCGTTCTTCCCGATCCGGGCGCTGGCCACGCTCTACACCGACGTCTTCCGCGGCGTGCCGACGATCCTGGTGATCTACCTGATCGGGTTCGGGCTGCCCGCGCTCCGGCTGCAGGGCATCCCCACCGACCTGGTGACGCTGGGCATCATCGCGCTGACGCTCTCGTACGGCGCGTACGTGGCCGAGGTGTTCCGCTCGGGCATCGAGTCCATCCACCCGAGCCAGGTCGCGGCGGCCCGCTCGCTGGGGCTGAGCCACGGCAAGACCATGCGGTTCGTGGTGCTGCCGCAGGCGACCCGCAGGGTCGTGCCGCCGCTGCTGAACGACTTCGTCTCGCTGCAGAAGGACACCGCGCTCGTGGCCACCATCGGGCCGCTGGAGGCGCTCAGGCAGGCGCAGATCCACGCGGCCGGCACGTTCAACTACACCCCCTACCTGGTGGCGGCGCTGCTGTTCATCCTGCTCACCATCCCCATGGCCAGGTTGACCGACCATCTGGCGGCCCGCACGCGCAGGAGGCGTGGCGCATGAGTCTTCTGACCATCGACGGGGTGTGGAAGAACTTCCACGGTCACAGCGTGCTGCGCGGCATCGACCTTGAGGTGCGCCCGCACGAGGTGGTGAGCCTCATCGGGGCCTCCGGCTCGGGCAAGTCCACGCTCCTGCGCTGCGTCAACCTGCTGGAGACCGTGGACGACGGCGTGATCCTGCTCGACGGCGAGGACATCACCGACCCGCGCGTGAACGTGGACGACGTGCGCAAGCGGCTGGGCATCGTGTTCCAGGCGTTCAACCTGTTCCCGCACATGACCGTGCTGGACAACGTCACGCTCGCGCCGCGCCAGGTGCACAAGGTGGCCAGGGGAGAGGCGGAGGAGCAGGCGCACGGCCTGCTGGCCAGGTTCGGGCTGGCGGACAAGGCGCGGGCCTACCCCGACCAGCTCTCCGGCGGGCAGCAGCAGCGGGTGGCCGTCATCCGGGCGCTGGCCACGCAGCCCAGGCTGATGCTGCTGGACGAGGTCACCTCGGCGCTCGACCCCGAGCTGGTTCTGGAGGTGCTGGGGGTCATCAGGGAGCTCAAGGAGTCGGGCATGACGATGATCCTCACGACTCACGAGATGAGCTTTTGTCGCGATATTTCGGACACGGTGTGCTTCCTGGACGGTGGCGTGCTCCTGGAGAAAGGCCCCGCCGAGCAGATCTTCACCGCGCCGGAGCACCCTCGCACCAGGGAGTTCCTGCGTAGCGTGCTGGAGTCGGGCCGGCTCTAGCGCCGGTGGCGTCCGCGTACCGGCTCGATCGGGGGCCGGGGGCGGGCCAGCAGGCTGTGGCGCCGGCCGTACACGAGGTAGACCAGCAGGCCGAAGGCCATCCACAGGGCGAACCACGCCCAGGTGAGCACCTGCAGGTTCACCATCAGCCAGAGCGTGGCCACCAGCGACAGCCCGGGCAGCAGCGGCGAGAGCGGCACCCTGAACCCCCGCTCCAGGTACGGCATGCGCCGCCGCATCACGATCACTCCGGCCGCCACGAACGCGAACGCGAACAGCGTCCCGATCACCACGAGCTCCTGCATCGTGAGCACCGGCACGAACTCGGCCAGCACGATCGCCACGACCCCGATCACCAGCGTCACCCGCGTCGGCGTGTGATATTTCCGGCTGACCGTGGCCAGGCCGCGGGGGATCAGCCCGTCGCGGGCCATCGAGAACAGCACCCGCGTCTGCCCCACGATCAGCACCAGGATCACCGTCGTCAGCCCGAGCACCGCGCCCACGTCGATGACGTGCACCATCCAGTCCACGCCGACCGCCCGGAACGCCCCGGTCAGCGGCGCGTCCTCGGAGATCTTCGTGTACGGGACCATACCCACCATGACCAGGGCCACCGCGAGGTAGAGGACGGTGGCGATGATCAGGCTGCGGATCATGCCCTTGGGCACGGCGGTGGGCGCGTTCACGGTCTCCTCGGCGGAGGTGGCCACGATGTCGAACCCGATGTACGCGAACGCGATGGCAGAGGCGGCAGCGAAGATCCCGAACCAGCCGAACGCGTGGCTCTGCCCGAACAGGATCTCCAGCACGCTCGTGGGCGACTTCGGCAGAATCTTGGACGGCACGTGGAACTCGCCGAAGTTCCGCACGTCGATGTGGGGCAGGCCCACGACGATGACCGCGCCGATGGCCAGCAGCTTGGCCGCCACCATGATCCACAGCGCTCGCAGGCCGATCCGCGCGCTGAGCGCCACCACGCCGGTGAGCAGCGCCAGGATCACGAACACGAGGAGGTCGCCGACGAGTTCCTGGTGCGGCACGCGTACCCCGAAGTCGGAGATCGCCCCGACCGTGATCGTGGCCCACGCCCTGGCCACGACGGCGGCGGCGAGCTGCAGCTCCAGGATCAGCGCCCAGCCGATGATCCACGCCCAGACCTCGCCGAAGATGACGTACGTGAAGGTGTAGGCGCTGCCCGAGGTCGGCATCGTGGACGACAGTTCGGCGTAGCACAGGCAGGCGAGCAGGCAGGCGATGCCCGCGATCATGAAGGACAGGATGACGCCGGGGCCGGCCGCGGTGGCCGCCTGCTGCCCGGCGATGGAGAAGATGCCGGCGCCGATGATCACGCCGAGTCCGAGCACCACCAGATCGGCCGGGCGGTAGAGCTCGGGCAGGCTGTGCCGGGCGCGTGTGCGTAAGCCGGTCGCCTCGGAGGGCGGTAGTCGCCGCAGAATCGTGGACAAGGAACACCCCGCTCAGGGAACGCGCCCACAATGTCTCACCACTCGGACAACAGCAAGCACAGGACGATTACAGGTGGGCACGCGCAGGCAGCGGTGTTTCCGCAGATCACTGCAGGTAGCCGGGCCTGCGCCCAGAGCGACTCGATCCTACGCCCCGGTCACCAGCCAGTCGGTGCCGGCGGCCCGGCGTACGAGGCTGACCAGACGTGCGAGCATCCACACCCCGAGCGCGCACCACAGGGCGACGACCCCGAAGCCGGAGGCGAGGAAGGCGGCGGGGAGGTACGCCACCGTCGTCCACACCCCCGCCCACGCCAGGTAGCGCTGGTCGCCCGCGCCGATCAGCACGCCGTCGAGCACGAACACGACCCCGCACACCGGCTGGAACGCCGCCACCGGCCACAGCAGCGCCAGCAGCAGCTCGGCGACCTGCGGGTCCGCGTCGAACAGGCCGGGCAGCACCGGTCTGGCGGCGACGACCAGGAGGCCGAGCAGCCCGCCCGACCAGAGGCCCCACTGCACCATCCGCCTGGTCGCGGCCCTGGTGGACGCGACGTCCCCGGCGCCGAGCGAGCGTCCCGTGATGGCCTGCCCGGCGATGGCGATGGCGTCCAGCGCGAACGCGAGCAGCGTCCACACCTGGGTGGCGAGGGCGTACGCGGCCAGCTCGGCCTCGCCCATCCTGGTGGCGATCACGGTGGCCACGAGCAGTACCACCCGCAGGCAGAGGGTACGGACGACCAGCGCGAACCCTGCCGTGCCCGCCTCCTTGACCCCCGCCAGGCCGGGCGTGAGCGGCGTCCCCAGCCGCAGCGCGCCCCGCGCCACGACGGCGAGGTAGACGGCCGCGCCCAGTGTCTGGGCGATCACCGTGCCCCAGGCCGACCCGGCGATGCCCCAGCCCATCCCCAGCACGAACCAGGCGTTCAGGACCGCGTTCAGCACGAACGATCCGATGGCGACCGCCAGCGGTGTCACGGTGTCCTGCAGGCCGCGCAGCACTCCCGTCCCGGCCAGCACGACCAGCATGCCGGGCGCGCCGATCAGGCTGATCCGCAGGTACGTCACGGCCTGCGCGGCCTGCCCCTCGGCCGCCCCGAACAGCTCAACGATGGCGGGGGCCAGCGGCCAGCACACGACGATCAGGAGCGCGCCGATGGCCAGCGCCAGCCAGATCCCGTCCACACCGCTGCGCATGGCCCGAGCGTGGTTCCCGGCGCCCGTCTGCCGCGCCACGGAGGCCGTGGTGCCGTACGCGAGGAAGACGCACAGGTTCACCATGGTCGCCAGGACCGTGCCCGCCACGCCCAGCGCCCCCACCGCCGTGGTCCCCAGCCCGTGCCCCACGATGGCGTAGTCGGCGAGGAGGAAGAGCGGCTCGGCCACCAGCGCGCCGAACGCCGGAACGGCCAGCCGGAGTATCTCCCGATCCCTGGGGGTAATGAGCATTTGTCCATTATGGCCATTACGCGGCGTGTCGGCGAAACTTTCTTTTCTCCACAGCCAGTGGATACCGTTCGCCCAGTTCAGAGGCCCATCGGTGGATATCCACAAGAGTTATCCACAGCCACTGTCCACAGGCATTTCACACCCTGGGCACAGTAGTGCACAGCTTGGCCACAGGGTTGTCCACAGGCCGCGTTGCCGTTGGCCCGAGACTCCGAGAAACTGTCAGACCGGTCGGCTACAAGTGGGGGTGGTGCGACCGCCTGCAAGTGTTCGAGGGGGCGCGGTGAGCATTGACGAGGAAACGGGCGCCGGCCCTGGGTTCGAGCGCACCCCCCCGCACAACATCGAGGCGGAGCAGTCCGTGCTGGGCGGCATGCTGCTGTCCAAGGACGCTATCGCCGACGTCGTCGAGATCCTGCGCTCCGACGACTTCTACCGGCCCGCCCACCAGATGGTCTACGAGGTCATCACCGACCTCTACGGCAGGGGCGAGCCCGCCGACGCGGTCACCGTCTTCGACGAGCTGCAGAAGCGCGGCGAGATGGCCAGGGTGGGCGGGGCCGCCTACCTCCACACCCTCACGGCCGTCGTCCCCACCGCGGCCAACGCGGGCTACTACGCCAAGATCGTCAGGGAGCAGGCCATCCTCCGCCGCCTCATCGAGGCCGGCACCCGCATCGTCTCCTTCGGCTACGGCGGGCAGAACGAGGAGGTCGACGACCTCGTCGACCGCGCCCAGGCGGAGATCTACAAGGTCACCGAGCGCCGCACCTCGGAGGACTACGCGCCCCTGGCCGACATCATGCCCGGCGCCCTCGACGAGCTGGAGGCCATCGGCAGCCGCGGCGGCCAGATGGTGGGCGTGCCGACCGGCTTCCAGGACCTCGACCAGCTCACCAACGGCCTCCACCCGGGCCAGATGATCGTCGTGGCCGCCCGCCCGGCCATCGGCAAAAGCACACTAGGTCTGGATTTCGCCCGTTCTGCAGCAATCAAGCATGGGATGACCACGGTCATCTTCTCGCTGGAAATGTCGCGCAACGAGATCACCATGCGACTGCTGTCCGCCGAGGCCCGGGTCGCCCTCCACGCCATGCGCTCGGGCATGATGGGCGACGACGACTGGACGCGCCTGGCCCGGCGGATGAGCGAGGTGGCGGAGGCGCCGCTGTTCATCGACGACTCGCCCAACATGTCGATGATGGAGATCCGGGCCAAGTGCCGGCGGCTCAAGCAGCGTAACGACCTGAGGTTCGTGGTCATCGACTACCTCCAGCTGATGAGTTCGCCGAAGAAGACCGAGAGCCGGCAGAACGAGGTCTCGGAGATCTCCCGTGCGATCAAGCTGCTGGCCAAGGAGCTGGAGGTGCCGGTCATCGCGATCTCCCAGCTCAACCGTGGTCCGGAGCAGCGCACGGACAAGCGGCCCGCAGTCAGCGACCTGCGCGAATCCGGAAGTATTGAGCAAGATGCGGATATGGTCATTTTGCTCCATCGTGAGGATGCTTACGAGCGTGAGTCGCCCAGGGCGGGTGAGGCGGACCTTATAGTCGCCAAGCACCGTAACGGCCCCACGGCAACGGTCACGGTGGCGTTCCAGGGACACTACAGCCGCTTCGTGGACATGGCGCAGCACTGACCTCACCTGTTCGCTATCTATTCGGCGGTCATCCGCGGAGCCGGGCTCGTGGGGCGCAGCAGCGGCATGAAGCAGTCCAACCACCGAAACGGCTTCTGGATTCGCTGCTATCAAGCCGCCTCGTCCGTGGAGTCGGGAGCGGCAACCAGTCGCACGCTGCCGGGCTGGGCCTTCTCGTCGGGGAAGACCCATTTCCGGAGCGCCCAGAAGCGGAAGACCATGGCGATCAGCGTGCCGATGACCTGCGCGCTGATGAAGTCGGAGATCTCCTGGGTCACCAGGCTCACCTCCGGGGTCTCCAGACGAAATACGTACCGGGAGATCCACAGCGGCGCGGAGCTGAGCACCAGACCGACGCCACTGACCAGGAAGAACAGCGCCGCCTCGTGACGGCGCTCGCGGCCGCCCCTGGTCCGGAACGACCATTCGCGGTTCAACACGTAGGACACGATCGTCGCCACGAGCACCGCGATGACCTTCGCGGTCACCGGCTTCGGTTCCAAAATGGTCAGCTTCAGCCCATAGAACACAGTGTTGTCCACTAAGAACGCTGTCCCACCCACCACCGCGAACTTCAGCGGTTCACGGTGCTTCAGCGCGAGTGCGTGCAGCTGTCCGGGCAATCTTTCGAGTACTGCGTTCGCTATTCGGAGCACCCCCGATCTTCCCACCAGTCGGACACCCTGGTACCAGGATTTGCGGACCCGGCCTGTCTGGCTGGACTTTTGTGATCCGCTCCCCGTCCTTCCGAGGGTGGATCACGCGGCTGAGTCTGCTCGGGGCGGGTCACGGGCGGATCTGGGGAGCGTGGGCGCGGGCGAAGTCGGCGAACGATCGGGCCGGGCGGCCCATCACCTTCTCGAAGTCCGGGGTCGTGTAGTCACCCCACCCCTCCGAGTACGCCGTCAGGTACTCCTTGTTGACCGCCGCCATCCACGCGGACAGACCGGCGTCCACCATCGACCGTTGAGCGTCGTCCGGCGTCACCGGCTGGTAGGCGATCGGAGTGCCGTACACCTCGCCGAGTTCGGCGGCCGCGTCCCGCAGTGAGAGGCTGGCCGAGCCCGTGAGAGTGTAGGTGCAGCCCTTGTGCTGTGCCGGAGCGCGCAGGACCGTGGCGGCGAAGTCGCCGCTGTCGCGTACGTCGATCATGCCGAGCCGACAATCAAGATTGATTACTAAATGGAGGGTGTGACGGTGCGCAGGAGCCGGCGCAAGCAGGAGGAGCCCGATCTCGGCATCCTGTCCAGCAGGACCCTTTTCGGCCTGCAGAGGGAGCTGTTCGAGACGCTGGCCCGGCAGGGGCATCCCGCGCTCAGGCCACGGCACGGGGCGGTGCTGGCGTACCTGGACGAGGAGGGCAGCAGGGCCACGGACCTGGCCGCGCAGTCGGGCCAGCACAAGCAGGTGATCGGCACGCTGGTGGACGAGCTGGTGGAGCTGGGCTACGTGGAGCGGCAGCCGGACCCGGCCGACCGGCGGGCCAAGCTGATCGTGCCCACCGAGAAGGGGCGCGACCACATGGTCAAGTCGGACGCCATCCTCGCCGCCATGGAGGCGGAGCACGCGAAGGCCGTGGGCGAGGAGGCGTACGCGGAGTTCAAGAGGGTGTTCAAGCTGGTCGCCGAGCGGCAGACCGGCGGCTCAGCCCTGGCGGAGTGACATGACGAGATAGCGGAAGGCGGGCTCGGCGTCGCCGGGCACGTCCTGGATCAGGGCGGGCCTGGTGGGCGACTCCAGGTTGAGGCGGGCCAGCTCGCTCTCGATCCCGGTCAGGCCGTCGAGCAGGAACTGCGACTGGAAGGCGATCTGGATGTCGTCGCCGCGCAGCTCGCAGTCGACCACCTCGGCGCCGCGCCCGATGTCGCCGCCGCCCGCCTGGATGAGCACCTGGCCCTGGCTGAACGACAGCCGGATCGCGGTGTTGCGCTCGGCCACCAGGGCGACCCGCTTGATGGCGTTGACGAACGGTGCCACCGCCACGTCGGCCCTGATCGACCAGTCGGAGGTCAGCCGGGCGCGATAGTCGATGAACTGATCGTCGAGCAGCCGCACGGTCGTGCTGCGCCCGACGCTCTCGAACCCGGCCACCCCATCGCCCATCGCGATCGACACCTCGCCGCCGCGCAGCGACTTGGCCACCTCGACCAGCACCTTCGCCGGAACCATGGCGGAGACGGCGAGGCCGGGGCCGGCCGGGCGCCAGGTGAAGTCGCGGGCGGCGATGCGGTAGCGGTCGGTGGCCGCCATGGCCACGGACTCGCCCTCGATGTCGACCCTGATGCCGGTGAGCATGGGCAGCGTGTCGTCGCGGCTGGCGGCGGGCGCGACCTGGCCGACCGCCGAGGCGAACACGCCGCCGCCGACGGCGCCGATGCTCGGCGGCATCGTGGGCATGGTCGGGAAGTCTTCGACCGGCATCGTGATCAGCCCGAACTCCGCGCTCCCGCAGGTCAGCACCGCCTCGGCGCCCTCGGTGACGATCTCCACGTCGTCGGCGGGCAGGCTCCTGCTGATCTCGGCCAGCAGCCGCCCGGGGATCAGCACGCTGCCGGCCTCGGCCACGTCGGCGTCGACGGCGGCCCTGGCCGAGACGTCGTAGTCGAACGCGGACAGGGTCAGCTCGTCGCTCGCCTCCAGCAACAGCCCGGACAGGACGGGCATCACAGGCCGGGTGGGCAGGACTCGGGCGGCCCACGCCACCGCATCTGCCAGAACATCGCGGTTAACCCGGATTTTCACCTGTCACCACTCCTTCGTCGCGCCGTGCCTCTATGAAAATAGCCGGTGCGACCGACAAGTCCGGCAGTCTCGCGGATGACCAACCCCAGGTGGAGGGTTCCTAGCGGCTGTTGAGATAGGTGAGGACGGCGAGCACGCGGCGGTTGTCGTCGTCCGACGGCGCGAGCCCCAGCTTGGCGAAGATGGAGGCCGTGTGCTTGGCCACGGCGCTCTCGCTCAGGTAGAGCCGCTGGCAGATGGCCGTGTTGGAGCGCCCCTCCGCCATGGCCTCCAGCACCTCCCGCTCGCGCGGCGTGAGCGCGGCCAGCGGCTCGTTCCTGGCGTTGCTGGCCAGCAGCTTGGCGATCACCTCGGGGTCCATGGCCGTGCCGCCCTCGGCGACCCGGCGTACGGCGTCGATGAACTGCTCGGCGTTGAAGACCCGGTCCTTGAGCAGGTAGCCGATCGCGCCCGAGCCGTCGGCCAGCAGTTCGCGCGCGTAGAGTTGCTCGACGTGCTGCGACAGCACCAGGATCGGCAGCCCGGGCGCCTGCTTCCTGGCCGCGAGCGCCGCCTGCAGCCCCTCGTCCGTGAACGTGGGCGGCAGCCGTACGTCCACGATCGAGACGTCGGGCCGCAGCTCCAGCAGGCCCCGCAGCAGCTCGGGCCCGCTCTCCACGGCAGCCACGACCGAGAAGCCGTGCGCCTGGAGCAGGTGGACCAGCCCGTCTCTGAGCAGGTAGAGGTCCTCGGCGATGAGTACGCGGTTCTTCATCAGCACCAGGGTTTGGTCGGCGTGGCACGTGCGAACCACAGGTCGCGGTTGTGAGTGGAGGGTATCCAGATGGCCAGGATGTGCATGCACAGGCCCAGACTGATCATGCCGAGGATGACCGGCCACTGCCAGGGATCGGGCAGGTACAGGGCGAGGAACCAGGTCTTCTCCTCGATGCCGAACAGCTTGAAGATGCCGGCCACGATTCCCTGGGGGAACGTCGGGCACCAGGCCGTGGCCCAGAGGAGGACGACGATGGCCGCCTTCCAGCGCGGCAGCCTTGGCAGGCTGCCCGCCCAGTGGTCGGGCAGCACCCGGGGCAGCTCCATCGTCACGGTGGTGGGGCCGCCCGGCGGGCTGTTCAGGGCGAGCACCCCGTCGAAGGCGGCCAGCCGCCGCTCGATCCCCGACAGGCCGCTGCCCTTGGCCGGGTCGGCGCCGCCCATGCCGTCGTCGGTGACGGTGACGCGCAGGTGCGGGCCGTTGGTGCTGAGGTCCACCGTCGCCGCGTGCGCGTCGCCGTGGCGGGCGGCGTTGGAGAGCAGCTCGCTGACCGCGAAGTACACCGCCGCCTCCACCGGGGCCTCCGGCCGGTGCGGCAGATCGACGTCCACCGTGACCTGCAACGGGCTGTCCATGGCCAGCGCGCGTACGGCGTCGGCCAGCCCGCGCTCGGCCAGCACCGGCGGGTGGATGCCGCGGATGACCCTGCGCAGCTCGGTCAGCGTCTCGGAGGAGGCGTCCCTGGCCTTGGACAGCAGCGCCTTGGCCGCCGCGGGGTCGTCGTCGACCAGCTGCTCGACCGCGCCCAGCGTCATGCCGATCGCCACCAGCCTGGCCTGCGTGCCGTCGTGCAGGTCCCGCTCGATCCTGCGCATCTCGGCCGCCTGCGAGTCGGCGGCCAGGTTACGCGTCCGCTTGAGGTGGCTCACCTGGCTGGCCAGGCGGCTGGCGGCGGTCGGGCTGAGCAGCAGATCGCTCCAGAGGGCGTAGACCCGCAGGCCGCGCCCGGGGAGCACGACGAACACCGGCAGCAGCGCCAGCTTCGCCAGCGGCTCGAGCACCAGCCAGATCATGTCGCGCCAGGTCGCCGGGTCGGAGACCAGCCACTTCCACCGGTTGTTCCACGCGGGGATCCGCGGCGTCTTGTAGAGGGTCCGGTCGGAGCGGTACATGCCGTCCGCCTGCGGCACCGGAGGCGGGGGCTTGGGCAGGTACGGAGACTCGATGTGGACGCCGGTCCACCGCCCCACGAGCCGCCGGTTGAGCTCGGCCACCCTCCTGACCAGCTGGACCTGCGGCGAGTACAGGAACACCATGCCCAGCCCGAACGACAGCAGCAGCATGATGAGGCCGAGCGCGATCACCTGCACCTCGACGAGGAGGAGCGCGAGCAGCGCCGCGACCTGACCGAACCTTCGGAGCAGCATGCTCCCAGTCTGAGCCAACGGCCCCGGCCGGACCATTGCACCTAGATACACCCTTGCCCGACATCCAGCCGGATTCCCCGGCGAACGCCGTGTTCTTAGCGTCGTCGGCATGAAAGTCATCGAAGTCAGGAACCTGCGCAAGCAGTACCCGAACCACCTGGCGGTCGACGACGTGTCGTTCGAGGTCGCGGAGGGTGAGATCTTCGGCATCCTCGGCCCGAACGGCGCGGGCAAGACCACCACGGTGGAGTGCGTGGCCGGCCTGCGCGTGCCCGACGGCGGCACCGTACGGGTGACCGGGCTGGACCCGCAGCTCAACAGGGGCGAGTTGCGGCACGTGCTGGGGATGCAGCTCCAGAGCGCCGCGCTGCCAGAGAAGATCAAGGTGTGGGAGGCCATGGACCTCTACGCCTCCTTCTACCTCGACCCCGCCGACTGGTCCGAGCTGCTCGAACGCGTCGGCCTCGGCGCGAAGCGCGACACGACGTTCAAGAAGCTCTCCGGCGGGCAGCGCCAGCGGCTCTCCGTCGCGCTGGCCCTGGTCGGCAGGCCGCAGGTGGCGGTGCTGGACGAGCTGACCACCGGGCTCGACCCGCAGGCCCGCAGGGACACCTGGGAGCTGGTCGAGCAGGTACGCGACTCGGGCGTGACGATCGTCCTGGTCACCCACTTCATGGAGGAGGCCGAGCGGCTCTGCGACCGGCTCGCCCTCATCGACGCGGGCAAGGTGGTCGCCATGGACACGCCCGCCGGGCTCATCGCGCAGGTGGGCGGGGAGCAGCGGCTGAGGTTCCGGCCGTCGGGGCCCGTCGACGAGGCCGTGCTGCGGGCTCTGCCGGAGGTCCGGGAGGTCACGAGGAGCGGCGACCAGCTCGTGGTGAGCGGCACGGGCAACCTCGCGCCGGCCGTCACGCTCGCCCTGGCCCAGCACCAGATCGTTCCAGGGGACCTGCGGATCGAGCAGGCCACGCTCGACGACGCGTTCCTCGCGCTCACCGGAAGGAAGCTGTCATGAAGCTGCTCCTCGTGGAGACCAAGCTGCACCTGCGCGAATGGCCGTTCCTGGTCTTCACGGTCGGGCTGCCGGTCGCGCTCCTGCTCGTGCTGGGCCTCAGCATCCCGGACATGACCCGGCCCGCGGCGTCGGGGGAGAGGGCCGTGGACACGCAGATGCCGAGCCTGATGACGCTGCTCGCGCTGCTGGTCCTGGCCTGCAACGTGGTGCCCGCGGTGATGACCGCGTACCGCGAGCAAGGGGTGCTCAGGCGGATGTCCACCACGCCAGTGCACCCGGCACGGCTGCTGGGGGTGCAGCTCCTGATCAACCTGATGGTCGGAGCGGTCACCACGGCCCTGCTGATCGCGACGGGCTCGCTGGTGTTCGGGTCGGCGGCGCCGCGGCAGTGGGTGGGATTCGTCCTGGTCTTCCTGCTCGGCAGCGCCTCGCTGCAGGCCATCGGGCTGGTGATCGCCGCGCTGGCGCCCAACGCGAAGGTCGCGCCTGGGATCGGGTCCGCGGTGATGTTCCCGCTGATGTTCCTGGGGGGAATGTGGGTGCCGCGCGACATCATGCCGGACGCGCTGCGGGTGGTCAGCGACTATTCCGTCGCGGGGCCGTTCGCCCAGGCGCTCAGGGACACCTGGGCGGGCCACGCGCCGCAGCTCGCGCACCTGGCGGTGGTGGCCGCCGGGCTGGTGATCTTCGGTGGGCTGGCCGTGCGGCTGTTCAGGTGGGAGTGAGGCTAGCGCCCGGCCCAGACCGGGCGCGCGCCGGTGACGTTGGTCATCAGGGAGTAGAGCGAGGACGAGGCCGCGATGAACAGCCGGTTGCGCTTGAGCCCGCCGAACACCAGGTTGGCCGTGGGCTCCGGCATGTTCAGCCGGCCGATCAGCGTCCCGTCCGGGTCGTAGCAGAGCACCGCCCTGCCGGCCGCGGCCCAGACGCGGCCCGTGTCGTCGAGTCGCAGGCCGTCGAAGCTGTCCTGCTCCGTCCCCTCGGCGAAGACCTTGCCGCCCGCGAGCGTGCCGTCCTCGCGCACGTCGAACACGCGCAGGTGCCTCATGCGGGTGTCGGCGACGTAGAGCCGGCTCTCGTCGAGCGAGAACGCCAGGCCGTTGGGGCGGACGAAGTCGTCGGCCACGACGCGGACCTCGCCCGTCACCGGGTCGGCGCGGTAGACGTGGCAGCCGTCGATCTCCTGCTCGGCGGCGTAGCCCTCGTAGTTGCTGAGGATCCCGTACGGCGGGTCCGTGAACCAGACGGACCCGTCGGAGCGGACCACGACGTCGTTGGGACTGTTGAGGCGCTTGCCCTCCCAGCGGTCGGCGATGACCGTGATCGAGCCGTCGTGCTCGGTGCGGGTGACGCGGCGGTTGCCGTGTTCGCAGGAGATCAGGCGGCCCTCGCGGTCGAGGGTGTTGCCGTTGGTGTAACCGGACGGCTGGCGGAACAGCCCGACCGCGCCCGTCATCTCGTCCCAGCGCAGCATCCGCTCGTTGGGGATGTCGCTCCAGACCAGGAACCGGCCGGCCGGGAAGTAAACAGGGCCCTCCGCCCAGCGGGTGCCGGTGTGCAGGCGTTCGACGTAGTCGTCTCCGCCCACCCCGGCGAACCGCTCGTCGAGCACCTCGAACTCAGTGGGGATCGTGTCCGTCATGCCGTCCACAATATCCTGTTCGACATCTCCGGTATATGACTGGATATCATTCGGCTGTGGATGATATCGACAGAATGTTGATCGACCTGCTGCAGGAGGACGCCACGCGGTCGTACGCGGTGCTGGGCAAGGCGGTGGGGCTGTCCAGCGGGGCCGCGCACGAGCGGGTACGCAAGCTGCGCGAGCGCGGGGTCATCAGGCGCACGACGATCGAGGTGGACCAGGAGGCGCTCGGGCGCACGGTGACGGCGTACGTGCTCGTGGACGGGAGCACCTGGATGGGCGACAGCGCCGACCGGCTGGCGGGGATCTCGGAGATCGAGGAGGCGCACGTCATCGCGGGTCCCGCGTCGGTGCTGCTCAAGGTCCGTACGGCAGGGACGGCGGAGCTGCAGGACGTGCTGCGCCGGGTGTTCGGGGTGGACGGCGTCACGGGCACGCAGACGATCGTGGTCCTGGAGACGCTCTTCGAACGAACCCTCAAGTAATCTCCAGGTATGACGAAGGTCGCCTGGAACACCAAGGAGCTCACCGTCGGCCAGCTCGCCGAGCGCAGCGGGGTCGCCGTGTCCGCCCTGCACTTCTACGAGAGCAAGGGCCTGATCAAGAGTCGTCGTACAGCGGGAAACCAGCGCCGCTACACCCGTGACAGCCTGCGCAGGGTCGCGTTCATCAGGCTGGCCCAGCGCATCGGCATCCCCCTGAAGACCATCAAGGACGCCCTGGCCGAGCTGCCGGACGAGCGTACGCCCAACCGTGACGACTGGGCTCGGCTGTCGGCGGCCTGGCGCGGCGAGCTGGACGACCGGATCGAGCAGCTCCAGCGGCTGCGCGACGACCTCACCGACTGCATCGGGTGCGGCTGCCTGTCCCTCGACCGGTGCCCGGTGGCGAACCCGCACGACCGGCTCGGAGACGAGGGACCGGGCGCGCGCCGCATTGACACCCGGCTCTGCTCGCCACAGGAGTTCTGCGCCACTTCGACGGGCTGCGCCTCCGGGACGGACCCGTCCCTGCCCGCGGCGTCCTGACGGCCGACGTCGCCCGTCACCCCCGAAAAGGCCCCAGCCGAAGTGCGGCGGCGCACTTCGGCCGGGAGCGGCGATTCAGCGGGTGGGCTTGGCCGGCGGGACGATGAGCGTCGGCCGGTGCGCGTGATGCAGCACGTGGTTGGACACGCTGCCGAGCAGCACCGACCGCACCCCGGCCAGCCCACGCGACCCCGTGACGATCAACGAGGCGTCCAGCTCGTCCGCCACGTCCACGATCTTCTTCCAGATCGACTCGTTGTCGGCCACCGCCCGATAGGTGACGTCCGAGAGCCCGGCGGCGATGGCCAGCTCCGCCCCCTCCCGGGCATGCTGCTCGGCCTGGGCGTGCGCCTCGTCCTCGGTGTCCTGGTCGATGGCGCCCGCGGCCAGCGGATACTTCTTGAGCTGGACGAGCAGCGGCTCCCACACCGTGATGACGACAGTGGGCTCGGCGGCGAGGTGCTTGGCCGCGAACTCGATCGCGGCGCGCGAGTCGGCGGAGCCGTCGTAGGCGACAAGGATGGTCATGGCATTCTTCCCTTCGCTTCACTCTTTCGCTGAAGCACTGAAGCGATCAGGTGCCATTCCGGGGCCCGCTGTCTCCTTTGTCACACCCTCAGGACTCGGTGAGGGCGATGAGGATGTGCTCCATGCAGGCGTGGCCCGCCCGCTCGGCCGCCGTCGCGTCCCCCGCCGCGATGGCGCGGGCGATGGCGTCGTGCGGGATGTAGCTCTTGTCGAGCGAGGTCCCCGCGGCCGTGATGCTGGCGCGCAGGGCCGCCGAGAAGTCCTCGTAGAGGTCGATCAGCACCAGGTTGTGCGTCGCGTGCGCCACGGCCATGTGGAAGGCCAGGTCGGCCTCGACGAAGTAGTCGGGGTCGTCCAGCTCCCAGGCCCGGTCCCGCTCGGCCAGGGCCGCCTCGATGCGCTTGATGTCGTCGTCCGTACGCCGGGTGGCGGCCAGGCGAGCGGACTCGACCTCGAGCGCGCGGCGTACCTCGAGGATCTCGAGCTGTTCGGCCTGCTTGAGCCGGCGCAACATCGCGCCGGACAGCTCGCTGGTCGCGCGGACGTAAGTGCCGTCCCCCTGACGGCACTCGAGCAGCCCGGCGTGCGTGAGCGCGCGTACGGCCTCCCGAACGGTGTTGCGGCCCACCCCGAGTTGCTCGGCGAGCACCGTCTCGGTCGGGATCTTGCCGTTCATTGGCCACGACCCTGAGGTGATCTGCTCCTTGAGCTGATCGATCACCTGGTCGACGAGCGAGGCCCGCTGCGCCGTACGCAGACTCACAGTCCGCCTCCTCCGGGGAAACCAATCATCCTATGAGTCAATGACTGGTCGACCCTAATTATTCCAGACTCAAAACGCCAAATCTGGAGCTCCTGGAGGGTCAGCGCGAAACTGTGGCGTCGACGGTCACCCCCGCCATGACGGAACGGACTCCGGCGGCTTCGAGGGCTTTACGATATGCGGCGGTCTGCTGTGTCCTGGCGCCGGCCCTGCCGTAGAGGTCGCCCAGCTCGCGCCAGCAACGGGCGGCCTGCCGGTCGGATCCGAACACCGGCCGGTCGAGCGTGTCGAGCGCCCGGTGGGCGTCGCTCAGGTGCGCGGCGGCGTCGCTCCCCTCCTCGAACGCGACGGTGGCCAGCACGAGGTGGGCCTCGGCCGGCGTGGTGCCGGCGTGGTCGTGCGACAGGCCCAGCGCCGTGTTCGCCAGCTCGCTCGCCCGCGCCGAGGCGCCGGTCCGCAGCGCGACCCGCGCGTGCACGATGAGGCTCTCGCCGTGCTCGCGCGCCGTGCCGGGGAAGGTGGCGAACGCCCTGGCGGCGGCCGAGATGAGCTGCTCGGCCTCGTCGGCCGGAACGGTGGTCAGCCTGGACCAGTGCATGGCGGTCCTGGCCAGTTGCAGCGACAGCCGGGTCTGGCGACCGGCCATGATCGCGTCGTCGGCGAGGCGCACGGCCAGGGCCGAGTCCTCGCCGGCAGCGGCGGCGGCGCTCGCGTGCCACAGCGACTGAATCTCTCCGGAACGGTCCACAACTTCAGGAACGCCGGTCAGATCCAGCACCCGCTTGACGTATCCCAGCTCGCGGGACTCGCTCTCGCGCTCGCTGCGTGCCTCGACCAGAGCGGCTGCCAGGTCGACGGCGATCTCGCCCTGCGTGATGGACAGCCGCTCGGCCTGCTCAAGGGCGGCGGTGGCCAGGTCGCGGGCCCGCAGGCGGTCGCCCGCCCGCTGGTAGCAGCGGCTCAGTGCGATCGTGAGCGGGAGGTCGGCCAGCCGCTCGGGGTGAGCCGCGGCCTCCCTGCGCAGACGCTCGAACGCCTCCACCGCCTGACCGAGGCGACCCTGGGCCTCGAGCGCACGCGCCCTGCCGAACCGGGCGTGCGCGGTCAGCATGGCGTTTTCCTCGTCGGCCGCCTTCACGATCTCCGTGAAGCGGTCGGCGGCGACGGACGGATCGCCGTGTTGCAGCTCGAGCTCGGCGTGGCGCAGGCCGAGCTCGGTGTCGATGCGCTGCCGAGGCTCGATCCCGTGAAGGAGGAACTCGGTCGTGCACCCCAGCCGCTCGGCCAGCAGCCGGGCCACGACAGGAGTCGGCGTGCGCTTGCCCGACTCAATGAGCGAGACATAACTGTCAGACAGGTCGGGTCCGGCCAGTTGGGCCTGGGACATCCGCCTGTTCAGCCGCAGTCCTCGGACGCGGTCACCGATGGTTCCCTGACTCGGCATCTCATCTCTCAAGGCGGGGAAGGGTCAACAACACGCAATGATTGCATGAAGTAGCCGAATCGGGTATCCCCGAGTGAAGAATTCCCCGCGAGGAGATTAATCGTCGCTCTCGTCCTTGCTGGGAAAAAGCATCCCGCAGACCTCGAGGTACAGCGTCTCGGGGTACGGAATGTACTCGACCGTCGAGAGTGCCTGGTCCTGACCTGCTGACTCGAGGATGAACTCACCGTAACCGAGCATGCGCCCAAGCAGACTTCTTTGGAAGCTCATGTCGGTGACCTTGCCCAAAGGCATCATCGCGACCTTACGGGTGATCAAGCCCGTTGTCAGCAGCATCCGCTTGGAAGTCACCACAAAGTAATCGACCGACCACTCCGCGACTTTCCACACGAATCTCACCAGTAGCAGCAGCCACAACCACCACACCACGACGAGCGCCGTGCCGCCTTGATCGCTGCCGCCGAAGAACTTGCTGAGCAAGGCCGCGGCGATCAAACCGGCGAGCACCTCAGCGACCGGGCGCAGCAAGATCGCAGGGTGCCGCCGCACCATGATGAACTGTTGTTCTTGGGGGAGGAGGTAACGGTTGACCGACGACGGCGCGGAGTCCCCGTGGGTCACAAGTCTCATGAGAGGCTGTTCACAAATTGAGCCAGCGAGTCGGCTGCGTTGAACACCGTGTCGAACGCTCCTCTCACCGCGTCCGCGGCGTCAGATGGTCGTGCGAACAGGTAGTACGCCACAAATGCGATACCACCGTATGTGAGGACTTTTTTGACCTGCACCGTCGCCTCCGTGCCCTTACACTCCACCCGCCCTATACATTACCCACCCCGATGCCGGGGTAAAGATGCCTTGGCGGGATAGTTTTGATCTTGTTCAGCCCCGTTCGCTGGCCACCAGAGCCAGGACGTGAAGGTGCTTGCGCGCGATGCGCTCCACAAGGCTTGGGTGGGCGTAGCCGGTGACCTCCAGCGCGCCGTAGTGCGCTGCTTCAACGCAGCGCGTTACGGTGGTCGCGGAGTGGATGCCGGCGAACTCGTCGCACAGCACTGTTTCCACCTCCGCGTACGGAGCCGGGTCCGCCTCGGTGTGATCGCTCATTGTGCTCCCCCACGCGCATGCGGAAGTTGCCTTCCTGCCTCTTCGTACCCACGAAACAACAGTATGTAACGAAGCGATGACTGCGTGTGATGAGAAAGGTGCTTTTCGGGACGTCGTGGCGTCAGACCACGCCGTAGAGGCGGTCGCCCGCGTCGCCGAGGCCGGGCACGATGTAGCCGTTCTCGTTGAGCCGCTCGTCGAGCGCGGCGGTCACCACGCGGATGGGCTTGCCCGAGTTCGCGAACACCTTGTCCATGTGCGCCAGGCCCTCGGGGGCGGCCAGCAGGCAGATGGCCGTGACGTCGACCGCGCCCCTGTCGAACAGGAACTGCACGGCCGCCGCCAGCGTGCCGCCGGTGGCCAGCATCGGGTCGACGACGTAGCACTGGCGCCCGGACAGGTCGTCGGGCAGCCGCGTGGCGTACGTCTCGGCCTGGAGCGTGGACTCGTTCCTGATCATGCCGAGGAACCCGACCTCGGCCGTGGGCAGCAGCCTGGTCATGCCGTCGAGCATGCCGAGCCCGGCGCGCAGGATGGGCACCACCAGCGGGTACGGCTTGGCCAGCCGCACGCCGTGGGCGGGGGACACGGGCGTCTCGACCGTGACGTCGGTGATCCGCACGTCGCGGGTGGCCTCGTACGCGAGCAGCGTCACCAGCTCATCCGCGAGCCTGCGGAAGGTCGGCGAGTCCGTGCGGACATCGCGCAGAGTGGTCAGCTTGTGGGCCACGAGCGGATGGTCGACGACCAGGGTTTCCATAGACGGCAAGGCTATCCGCTGGGGAACGTGCTGGGGACCCCGCCACCTGCGGCGGTTCCCGGGGCGCGGTACGCTGCCCCGGCGCTTCAGGTCATTGGTTTTGATCACAATTTGGTCCGAGAGGCACACGCCTCGTGCGCGGGTCTGGAACGATTGGGTGCTGGTGATATCTGTCGTGTCAGAGGTCGGGTGGGGATGGCGATGACAGACGAAGACGACGCTCTCGACTTCGCCATCGTGGTCTATCGCGAGGACGAGTGCTGGGACGCCGAGCTGCTTCCGGTCGTGCTCACGTCGGACCTGAAGGGGCTGATCCACGCCCTGCGTCAGCAGCCCAGCGAGAGCGGGACGATCGGCCTGGTCGCCGTGGGCGACGAGTTCTTCGTGGCGCTGCGGGTCCTGGGCGAGCGGGTCGACGTGTTCCTGTCCGACATCGCCGCCTCCTGGGACTTCCCGCTGGCCCGTCAGGTTCTCGACTACCTCGACGTGCCGGTGCCGGACGAGGAGGAGCTCGACGAGATCCTCCAGGACGAGGAGACCGTGCTGCCCGCCGGAGATCTGTCGATCTTCGCTGATCTCGGGTTGGACGAGATGGAGCTGGGCATCCTCTCCGGCGACATAGATCTGCTGCCCGAAGATGTGCTGTCCAGCATCGCCGCGCGGCTCGGCTTCTCCGAGCCGTTCGAGCGTGCCATCGAATCGGTCTTCGGCTGACCCCCCTGGAGCTCGGACATGGCGTCCAACACCTTCTCTGCGGCTTTCGTCAGGACTTCGGGCGGCTGGAGCGGCGCCGAGGTCGATCTGAGCAGCGCCGAGATCGTCGACGACCTCGGTGACGCGGTCACGGAGGCACTGGGCCTCTCCGGCGACGAGCTGGCCCTGCTCTGTGTCGAGGTCGAGGACGAGTGGTTCGCCATCGCCCGCTACCGGGGCGAGGAGGAGCCGCGCGTGTTCCTGTCGGACGCGCACGCGATCCTGTCCGACAGCCTGGGCGAGCTGTTCGCCGAGTTCGCCGGCGTGGCGCCCGACAAGGAGGGCAACGGCATGGGCGTGCGCCCGGCCGGCGACTTCGAGCTGCTCGCCGACCTCGGGGTCAGCTCCGAGGAGCTGCTGGAGCTGAGCATGGAGGAGGGCATGCTGCCGGCCGACATCCTGTCGGTGATCGCCGAGCGGCTCTCCTTCGCCGACGAGCTCGACCGGCTGCGGTGACCCGGCTCCTGGCGTGACGTACGAGGAGGCCATGCGCCTGGCGCTGGCGCAGGCGGTCACGGCGGAGGCCAGGGGAGAGATCCCGGTGGGCGCGGTGGTCCTCGACCCGCTCGGCGAGGTCCTGTCCGCGGCGGGCAACGACCGCGAGTCCTCCGCCGACCCGACGGCCCACGCCGAGGTGCTCGCGCTCCGGCAGGCGGCCATGCGGCGCGGGCAGTGGCGGCTGAACGGCTGCACGCTCGTGGTGACCCTGGAGCCCTGCACGATGTGCGCGGGCGCCGCCGTGCTGGCCAGGGTCGACCGGATCGTCTACGGCGCGGTGGACGAGAAGGGCGGGGCCGTGGGCTCGCTCTGGGACGTCGTACGCGACCGCCGGCTCAACCATCGGCCCGAGGTCGTCATGGGAGTCCTGGCTGACGAGTGCTCGTCGGCGCTAAAGCGGTTCTTCGCCACTCGCCGGATCCGGTAAGCTCATGCGCGGTGGTGTCGCCTAGTGGCCGAGGGCGCACGCCTCGAAAGCGTGTGATGGGGCAACTCATCCGTGGGTTCAAATCCCACCACCACCGCCACGAAAGGGCCCCCGACCTGCACCAACAGGTCGGGGGCCCTTCGCATGACAAAATCATGGGGCACGGGTCTCCAGGCGATCTTGAAATGCGGCTCCCGGTGGTGGCGGTCGCCTACCTTCCGAGATGGAAGGACGTCAGATCATGGCATGGATCGAAACGCGCAAGGGTTTCAAGGCTGCCGCCAGAGCGCCCTGTGGGCGCCCTGACCTGTGGGTCGCTCAGCGGCGGTAGCTGTTCCGCCGGGAGCGGCGGCGTGATGATTGACGGGCCTTTCTGAGGGTGTCTCCCGGCTCGGGCTGCATCAAGTGGATAGACGCGCCGGCGAGATATTTGCGGATATCCATAGTGATCCCCCAACGATTGACGGCAGGGGAGAGCGCCGGATGCTGGATGGGTACCTGCATGGGCACCCTCCTCTGTATGCGTAAACCTCCTGAATCCTCGATACCTTCCCCGGATTTCCCCCTCGAAGGGTTCGCGGCTGAACCTTTACGGTTTGGGGGCGCGAGCGATACCGGGCAGTGGGAAGCGGGTCCGGGGGCAGGGGCGGCCGGTCGGCGCCGAGCGCGTGGTCGGCGGCGGTGGGCGAATCGCCACAGCGAGTCCGAACGGATCAGATCCCTGCTCAGACGGGTACGTTCGTCCTGCTCGACATCTCCACCACTGGCGAGGACCTGCCATGCAAGCCATCACCGTCCGAGACCGCGCCGCCGGTGTGTCCGGGCTTTCCCTGACGGAAGAGCCGTATCCCCATGCCGCCGAGAACGACGTCATCGTGCGGGTGCATGCTGCGGGGTTCACCCGGGGAGAGCTCGACTGGCCGGGAACGTGGTCCGATCGCGCGGGCCGTGACAGGACGCCGAGTGTGCCCGGGCACGAGGTGTCCGGGGTCGTGGTGGAGCTGGGGTACGGAACCACCCGTCTGACCGTCGGCCAGCGGGTGTTCGGGTATACCGACCCGACGCGCAACGGCACGCTGGCCGAGTACGTGGCGGTGGAGGCCCGCGACCTCGCGCCGCTGCCGGCCGGCGTCGACCACACCGTGGCGGCCGCGCTGCCGATCTCAGGGTTGACCGCATGGGAGGGCCTGTTCGACCACGGCCGCCTCGCCGCCGGCCAGACCGTCCTGGTCCACGGCGCTGCGGGCGGTGTCGGCTCCATCGCGGTGCAGCTCGCGCGCGAGGCGGGAGCCCGGGTGATCGGCACCGGCCGGGCCGCGGCCAGGGACACGGCGCTCGGGCTCGGCGTGGACGCCTTCCTGGACCTGCAGGCCGATTCCCTGGACGATGCCGGTCAGGTCGACGTGGTGCTCGACGTGATCGGCGGCGACATCCTCGACCGCTCGGCCGCGCTGGTACGCCCCGGCGGCACGCTCGTCACCATCGTCTCACCGCCCACGGTCCGGCCCCGGGACGGGCGTGCGATCTTCTTCGTCGTCGAACACAATCGCGACCGGCTCGCGGACCTGGCCCAGCGGCTTCGGGACGGACGGCTCCGCCCGATCGTCGGCGCGGTGCGGACACTCGCCGAGGCGCCCGCCGCCCTCGCCCACCCCGCCCCCGGCAAGACGATCATCCGGGTCGTCGACGACGCGTAGCCGGTTACGCGCGGCGGACGGCGTGGCCAAGGCCCGGCGGTGCTGCCCGCGTGGGCGGGCAGCACCGCGACGCGGTCCGTGCCCTCACCCTTCTTGAGCGCCGTCGTCGACAACGCGATGAGGAGCCTTGCAGCTGGTCGAGTGCCGCTTGCCAAGGTTGACGCGTTGCTGCTCAGTCACGGCAGAGCATTCAGCCCGCGTACGTGAACGGCCGCCCCTGCCGCCCGGCAGCCGGTCGCGCGGTTCGTCGTGGTGCGGCCCTCGGGCGGCTCGACCCGCGTCTGAACAGACCATCACCAAGGCTTGAATTCGCCCTCGGTAGGCGTCGAGTTGTCCGGGCAGCGTACCCAGGCAACTCCACTCCGCCTGACCAGGACCCCACGCCGATGGCGAGCGCTTCGGCGGTGTCCGGTGGTACGACGGACACCGTCGCAGCGAGCCCTTCGGGCCGGAAGCCGGGAGGCCACGTGATCGTCCCATCCGCCTCAAAGATCCGTGCAGTCTAGGAGAGTCGTCATGATCCGAGGAGGGTTTGCCGGTGGCTTCCTGGCTGCCGGCATGGTTGCTCTGGCCGCCGCGTGCGCTCCCACGACGGAGCGTGAGACCGGCACGGTCCGGGTCGCTGCCAAGGTGCCGGTTGCCGCCACGGTGACGCAGCCACCGAACGAGACGCTGACGCCTCTGGTGGAACAGGCGCTTCCCAATGTCAAGGGCAAGACATTCACCTCGGCGATCGCAAGCTTCCCACCCGGCGCACGAGCCGTGCCGCATCGGCACGGCCAGGCTTTCGTGTACGCGTACGTGCTCGAAGGCACCATGCGCAGCCAGATCAGCGGCGAGCCGGCGCGCACTTACCGCCAAGGAGAGGGCTGGGTCGAGCCGCCGGGCGCCCACCACGTGCTCTCGGAGAACACCAGCCAGACAGAACCGGCCAAACTGCTGGTCATCTTCATCTCCGACACAGGAGACAAGATCAAGGTCGATGATCCGCCAAGCTAGGGCATCGGATGCGCACGGGGTGGCAGGCAGCGAGGTTGCTCGGCCGGATCGGATGGAGGCCCCAGGATCGCCGCAAGGTCACTTCAAAAAAGTGGTTGCCGCCCTCCGGTGATGCGGCCTGGCGATGCGGGCGCCAGGTCTGCTAGATGGCGTCCAGCAGCGCGAGGGCATTCTGGATGCCCTGCTCGAGGACGGCGTCGGCGAGCTGCCGGTCGGCCAGTGCGCGGGAGAGCTGCATTGCCCCGATCATTCCGGCGTAGACGCTGAGCGTCTTGACGCGTGCCGATTGCGGATCGTGCGGCGCCAGGCGGGCGGTCAGGTCGTCGATGATGGCCAGCACGCCTTCGGTGTAGGCCTGCCTGGTTGTGTCCGGGCAGCGGCCGATCTCATCGAGCAGGGCGGCCGACGGACAGCCTTCGCCGGGGTTGTCGCGGTGCTCGGCCGAAAGATACTGACGCACGATCTGTTCGACTCCGGCGCGGCCGGGCGCCACCCCGCCGAGGTTTTCGCGCTGTTCGCGGAGTTGGTCGGCGACGGTGGTGGCGACCAGGTCGTCCTTGGAGGCGAAGTGGGCGTAGAAGGCGCCGTTGGTCAGTCCCGCGTCTGCCATGAGCGTGGCGACCCCGGAGCCGTCGATGCCGTCCTTCTTGAGCCGGCGGCCGGCCGTCTCGATGATCCGCTGCCTCGTCGCCTGCTTGTGCTCCTTGCCATACCGCACCATGCGAACCTCCTCCTGGGGTCGGGCTCACATGCCCTCGCCGCATCTCATCTTCGTACGATCATAATCTAAACGCGGCAGAACCCTTGCATCTGGATGACGTCTCATCCTATGGTCGTATGGTCGTAATTCAAAGATGGTGCACGAGCCGCGTGCGCCGCATTGAGCAGGAGCGTCACCATGGGAGCAAGTCCTCAGGCACAGCAGTTCGCGCGGTTCCTTGAGAGCGTGAGCGCGAAGTCCTCGACGCCGGGCCTCGACCTGGCCATCGTCCGCGACATCGTCGAGACGAACCATCGGGCGTCGACCGAGCCGGAAGGCGTCACCTACGCCGAAGTGGACGCGAACGGCGTCCCCGCCCTCTGGTGCATCCCCGAGGGCGCCGACCCCGACCGAGCGCTGCTCCACTTCCACTTCGGCGGGTCGGTCACCGCCTCGATGCACTCCGATCGCAAGGCCGCCGGCCACATCGCCAAGGCGGCAGGCGTCCGTTCCCTCGTCGTGGACTTCCGTCTGGCGCCTGAACACCCCTACCCGGCGCAGCTCGACGACGCTGAAACGGCCTACCGGTGGCTGCTCTCACAAGGCTACGAGCCACGAAACATCGGCAGCACGGGCCACTCGATCGGCGGCACCCTCGCCGTCATGCTGCCACTCCGTCTCATCGCCAACGGCGAACAGACCCCCGGAGCGATCGTCAGCATCTCACCGTGGACCGACCTCACCCTCCACAACGCGGCGGTGGACGAAAACGAGCAAACAGACAAGATGCTCAGCAGGGGCACACTCGAGCTCTTCCGCGGAGCATGGCTGCAGGACCCCGCCCTGGACTTCACCGACCCTCGGATCAGCCTCGTCAATGCCGATCTGACCGGCCTGCCGCCCACGAGCGTCCACTACGGCGAGCACGAACTCCTCGCTGACGACGGTGCCCAGTTCGGCCGTCGGCTTGCGGAGTTCAAGATCACCTCCGAGGTCCACCCGATGTCTGAAGGACAGCACTCATTCATCCTGGGCGCGGGGCGCGTGCCCGAGGTGGACCAGGCGATCCAGCAGGTGGGCCAGTGGCTCCGCCACCATCTCGGCGCCTGAACAGAAGAAACCGTGAATACCACATACAAGGACGCGCCCACCGAGACGGTCGATGTCGGCGGAACGAGTTTCGCGTACCGGCGACTCGGAACGCAGACCGGCGCGCCAGTGATATTCCTCAACCACTTGACCGGGGTTCTGGACGACTGGGATGCCCGGATCGTCGACGGCGTCGCCGCCCGGCATCGAGCGGTCACCTTGACTTCCTCGCACGATAATCCTGGCGGATCGGATCGGCCGAACAGGTGAGTCCGCCGCGCGCCTGTCATTCTCATTCGGCAATAAATTACAGAGAGGGAATATCGTGAAAGCATTCGTTCTCGACGGTTACGGAAACAGCGACAAGGTGCGGGCGGGCGTGATGCCGGACCCGGAGGCGCGGGAGGACGACGTCCTGGTCCAGGTCCACGCCGCGGGCGTGAACCTTCTTGATGCCAAAATCAGGGACGGAGAGTTCAAACTCATTCTGCCCTATCGGCTGCCGGTCATTCTGGGCAATGATGTGGCCGGTGTCGTGGTCCGGGTCGGGTCCCAGGTGCGGCGATTCAAGCCTGGCGACGAGGTCTACGCACGCCCAGGTAAAGATCGAATCGGCGCTTTCGCGGAATTCATCTCGATGAAAGAAGACGACCTGGCACTCAAGCCGGCACGACTCACCATGGAAGAAGCGGCTTCCATCCCGCTGGTCGGCTTGACCGCTTGGCAGGCGTTGATCGAGACGGCGAAGCTGAAGGAGGGGCAGAAGGTCTTCATCCAAGCAGGTTCCGGCGGTGTCGGAACCTTTGCCGTCCAACTGGCCAAGCATGTCGGCGCGACCGTGGCCACAACGACCAGCACGGCGAACATCGATCTGGTGAAGAGCCTCGGCGCTGATGTCGTGATCGACTACAGGAAAGACGACTTCGAAAAAATCCTGCATGACTACGATGTGGTTCTGCACAGCCTGGACGACGAGACGCTCAAAAAGTCTCTACGAGTACTGAAGCCCGGCGGGAAGCTCATCTCGATCTCCGGCCCGCCTGATCCCGATTTCGCGAAAGAGGTCGGCTCGCCGTGGATCCTGGGGCCGGTGATGCGCGTTCTGAGCTATCGAACCAGGAGAGCGGCACGACGTCGTCACGTCAGCTATTCGTTTCTTTTCATGCGAGCAAGCGGAGACCAGCTGCGCGAGATCACTTCTCTCATCGACTCGGGAATCATACGCCCCGTCGTGGATCGGGTCTTTCCGTTCGAATCCACCAAAGAGGCCATGGCTTACCTCGAAACGGGACGCGCAAAAGGCAAGGTTGTCGTCAGGGTGAGGTGACACGTCGGCGAGACCGCCAACCACGCCAACAAAAGGATAAAAACGTCATGAGCGCATATCTGGCAGAGCAGCCGAGAACCTTACCGTAGAAGGTCCCTCCGCCCGGTTCACCTACCGGAGGATGGGGCCGCGGCGCGGTGTCCCTCTGGTCCTGCTGAACCGCTTCCGCGGCACCATCGACTGGTGGGACCCGGTCGTGGCTGGGTGACATGGATGCCTCCTCGTCGTGTGACAGGCACCACATGAACACCGGAGCGGACCCCATGGAGAGTGGAGAAACCTCTAGCGATCCCGCCGGAGGGTGTCTAGATTCACATCATGTTCACGCTCAATGCCCTGGTGGGCGACGCGACGCTCGAACTCCGCGTGCTCATCCCCGGGCCGGCGGGCGCGCTGGACGAGCCGGTGGCATGGGTCCACAACACCGAGCTGCCCGACCCCTCGGCGTACGTCCAGGAGAGCGAGCTGGTCCTGACCAACGGCCTGTGGACGGGCCAGGTGACGGCGGCCGAGTTCGTGGCGAACGTGAAACGCGCCAGGGCCGCGGGAATCGTGTTCGGCCTGCGGGCCGAGACACCGCGCACGCCGAAGGAGCTCGTCCGGGCGTGCGGGGAGGCGGAGCTGCCCCTGCTGGAGATCTCCCAGGCGGTGCCGTTCACCGCGATCTCCCACGCGGTCACCGCGCTCTACACCGACCAGCGTCAGCGGGCCCTCATCGGCATGGTGCGCCGTGGCGACGCGCTGGCCACGGCGATCTCACGCGGAGCCGGCGCCTCCGGCGTGCTCCGCGTGCTGACGAAGGACCACGACCTGCCTCTGGCGGTGGTCGACCGGATGGCCCGGCTGCTCGCGACGACCGGCGCACAGCTCGACGAGGAACAACTGCGCATCGTGGCCGCGGGACTGTCCCGGCACCCGCCGGCCCTGGAACTCGACCTGGGCGACGGCCCGGCGGCCCTGTACCCCGTGGGCGCGGTGGGCGACATCGACGCGGCGCTCGTCTGCCTGCGCCCGCTGTCCGGCCTCGCCCCCGCCGAGCGCGAGGCGCTGGAGCAGGCCGCCAGGTTCCTCAGCCTGGAGGTGGCCAAGCAGCAGGCCGTCCAGGCCATCGAGATGCGGTTCGCCGGCGAGCTGCTGGAGATGGTGCTGTCCGGCGGGCGCGCGACGGAGGTGGCCGGGCGGCTACGGGCGTTCGGCGTGGACCCGGCGGGGCCGCTGACGGTCTGCGCGGTCGCCTTCGCCGAGGAGGAGGCGGCCACGCCGCACGGGCTCGCGCAGGTGATCGGCGACTTCCTCGCCGCCGAGGGGGTGCCGGCCGTCGTGGCGGGCGGCACCCAGGACGTCGTCACGGTGCTCGCCTGGCGCCGGCCGGAGCGGGAGCTGTCCCTGCTGGCGGAGCGGCTGGTCAGGGCCGTGGACAAGCGGTTTCCCGGACGGCGTCCCGTCGCCGGGCTCGGCGGCCTGGCGCCGCACTCGGCGGAGCTGCGCCGGCCGCTCATGCGGTCCCGGGAGGCGTGCCGGGTGCTGCGGCGCAACCGCAACGGGCCGGCCGTGCGCAGCTTCGCCGAGCTGGGCACGCACCGGCTCCTGCTCGGGCTGGTCGACCCGGGCACGCTGCGCGCGTTCTCCCATGACCTGCTGGCGTCCCTGCGCGAGCACGACGCCCGGCGCGGCAGCGACCTCGAACTGACGGTGCGCGCCTTCCTCGACCACGACGGGCAGTGGGCGACGACGGCCGCCGCCCTGCACATCCACGTCAACACTCTGCGCAACCGGCTCGCCAAGGCGGCCGAGCTGACCGGCAGGGACATCAGCCGCACCGAAGACCGGGTGGACCTGTTTCTCGCGCTCGCCATCGACGCCATGGCGTGACCGGTCGCCGGTGGTCAGCCGGGATAGATCTCCGGGTCGGCGGCGGGCGGACGTGGCCGGCGGGTGGGCAGGTCCGGATCCCCCGCCGCCGCCTCGGCCACGTCCCGGCACCGGGCGAACCGTACGTCCCCGCATTCGAGCGCGTACTCGATGAACCGGCGCAGCGCCTCGGCCCGGCCGGGGCGGCCCGACAGGAACGGATGCACGCACAGGTTGAACAGGCACCTGTAGCGGCGCATCCCGTCCAGCTCGGCCCGCCACAGCTCCAACACCTTCGCGGGCGACTCGATGACCGAGCCGACGTGCGGCGCCGGCAGGAAGGCGTACTGCTCCCAGTCGTCGAGCGACCAGTGGACGGGCAGCTCGATGATGTCCGCCGTTCGCGTCGCGACCCGGTAGGGACGGTCGTCGCCCATCAACGAGGAGTCGTAGCGCAGGCCGTGCTCGGCGACCAGATCGGCCGTCTGCCACGACGCCTCCCACAACGCCGCCCGGTGCCCGGCGATCTCGATGCCCTGACCGGCGAACACCGCCAGCGCGCGCTCGAAGTCCGCGCGTTCCTCCTCCGGAGTCATCGACGTGGGCGCCCGGTGGCTGTAGGAGTGGTGCGCCACCTCGTGCCCGCGCTCGACGATCGACCCGGCCAGGCCGGGCCGCTGCTCGGCCACCCACCCGGGCACGAAGAACGTGGCGGGGACGCGGAGGTCGTCCAGGATCCCCAGGATGCGGGGCAAACCCACGTCGGGCCCGTACGCCTGGTGCGACATCGTGCTCGCGTGCTGGGCGTAGCGGCGCCCCTGGGCGAGGATCGGCGTCTCGGCGTCCACGTCGAACGTCAGCGTCACGACGGCCGCGGCACCCTGGTGCCAGCTGTCGGTCACGCCGACCACCTGCCTTCCCGCTCAGATCCGCGCCGCTTGCCGCCACTGACGGGCGTTGCCCAACGTGGCCATGGGCTGCAGCATCATATGGTCGAACCCCGCCGGGGGCAGTCCCTGGCCCAGGCGTCGCGGCAGGTCGGGGTTGGCCAGCGCGCCCCGGCCCACGGACACCAGGTCGGCATGGCCGTCCGACAGCACTTGAGCCGCCTGGGCGAGGTCGTGCATGCCGCCGTTCGCGATGACGGGCAGGCCGGTCACCTGACGGGCCAGGCCGGTGATCGTGACGCCGCCGTCCAGACGAGCGGTCTCGATCCAGTCCCGTCCCTCGCTGGCGATGTGCAGGTAGCTCGCACCCGCCTCGGCCAGCGCCGCGAAGACGACCTTCGCGTCGTGGGCGCCACCCGGCCACCGGTGGACGAAGTCGTTCACCTTGGTCTGCGAGAGCCGTATGCCGACGCAGAACTCCGCGCCCAGCTCGGCACGGATCGCGGCCACCACTTCGGCGGCCAGGCGTACCCGGCCGGCCACCGGGCCTCCGTAGGAGTCGTCACGCAGGTTGGTGTAGTCGGTGAGGAACTGGTCCACCAGGTAGCCGTTGGCGCCGTGCACCTCGACTCCGTCGAAGCCCGCCTCCTCGGCGCGCGCCGCCGACCGCACGAAGCCGTCCACCGCCGTCTCGATGTCGGCCAGGCTCATCGCCCTGGGCGTCGGCCACCTTCCGCTGCCGCCGTACTCGGGCATCTTCTCCCCGCGCGGAGGCACGGCCGACGGGCCCGCGGTGTCGTCGCGGTGGCGGTTGCCCTGGGACAGCGCGCCGGCGTGCATCAGCTGCATGACGATCCGCGACCCGGCGGCGTGCACCCGCTCGGTGATCTCCCGCCAGGCCGCCACGTGCTCGCCGGACACGATGCCCGGCTGGTTGAGGTAGCCCTGGCTGTAGACGGTGTCGGTGTACGTGCCCTCGGTGATCAGCAGGCCGAAGCCGCCCTGGGCGTACGCGGTGTAGTAGTCGGTCATCTCGGGGGTCGGCGTGCCGTCCGGAGCCGCCGAGACCCGGGTCATGGGGGCCACCGCCAGGCGGTTGGCCAGGGTGAGCCGCCCGATCCGTTCGGGCCGCAACGCCGGATGGCCGGAGCCGATGAGGGTGTCGGTCATGGGAGCTCGCTCCTTGAAAGGGTGTCGCGGGTCAGGGCAGGACGTCGATCGCCAGCGGCGTCGGCTCGCCGCCGTTGATGTCCACGAGGTCCTGCGGGCAGGCGGACACCACGACCACGCAGTCCGTGTCCGCCCGGAAGGTGATCGCGTCTCCCGGACGACTGGCCGCCGGCAGCCAGCGGAGCCGCCCGTCGTCCTCCACGGGGATGCGCATGAACACGTTGACCGGCTGCGGGGTGAACGGGACGGACAGCCCCATTCCGGCCAGAGCCCGGTTCAGGTTGTCCGCGCAGGAGGCGTGGCCGCCCTCCACGCCCAGCGCGGCGTAGCGGGCCGGGTCGCAGGCCGGGATCAGCATGTCGTGCCAGCCCGGGGACGTGTCGGAGACCAGGGTGAGGACGGGGCGGCGGCGGTCGGTGACGAACTGCTGCCCCACCGCGGGAAAGAGCCGGTTCGTGGAGCCGCGGGTGTGGGCGGCGCTCAGATGCTCGGTCAGGGTTTCGGCGAAACCGCCGGCCCCGGCGGATGCGGGGATGAAGGCGAAGACATCACCGACCTGGCCGCCCTCCAGATCGACGACGCTCACGCGCCGGCCCGCGGCCACCCGCACGGCACGGCCTTCGCGGGCGGGTACGACCGTGCGCCTTTCGGCGGTCATGGATCTCATGGCGCCAGAAAACCATCGCGGGCTCCACCCGGCCTATGGATGATCGCCCAGCGAACAGCGAACTTACTGGAACTATCTCCAGTTTCTCGATGCCACGGCCCTCGTTTGAGAGACGCGGGCCCAAGCAGGGCTGCGGTTTTTTCGATGAATGATGTTGGAAACCCGGGCCGCCGGACGTGCGCGCATACGAAAAGGGAGCCGCGGGATTCGCGGCTCCCTTTTCGTTTCTCTCAGTTGGGCAGCTCAAGGACCCTGGCGTGCAGGATCGATCTTTGGTGCAGCGCCGCGCGCAACGCGCGGTGCAGGCCGTCCTCCAGATAGAGCTCGCCCTGCCACTGCACCACGTGCGGGAAAAGGTCTCCGTAGAAGGTGGAGTCGGCGGCGAGCAACGAGTGCAGGTCCAGTACGGCCTTCGTGGTGATCAACGAGTCGAGCCGGACCTGCCGTGGCGGAATCTGCGCCCACTCCCGGTTGGAGAGGCCGTGGTCGGGATAAGGGCGTCCGTCGCCGACAAGCTTGAAGATCACCCCACCGATTTTAGGAGAGAATCCGATTCCTTGCGTTGTCCGGGAGCGTCAACGCAGGTCTGCCGGTTCGCAGGCGGTGGCTCCGCCGTTTTTGCAGCCGCGCTGGAAGGCGTTGACGCGTTGCTCGAAGCTGCCGTGCGTGAACGATTCAGGATCGATTTTGCCGGTGGTGCGTCGCTGGATTCTGTGGATCACGCCACCGGGGAAGCCTGCGGGCGGCTTCCCCACAGGGCCGCGTCAAATGCCTCCGGAGAACGTGTCGCACCGCTTGGGGTCCCCGCTGTCGTACCCGACGGTGAACCACTTCTCCCGCTGCTGCGACGTGCCGTGGGTGAAGGCGTCCGGGGTCACGCGGCCCTGCGTGCGCCGCTGGATGCTGTCGTCTCCGACCGCCGAGGCCGCGCTGAGCGCCTGGTCGATGTCCGCCTGGGAGAACGGCTCCCGGTAGAAGCCGGTCTTGACCGCGTTGTGCGCCCAGACGCCCGCGTAGCAGTCGGCCTGCAGCTCCAGCCGTACCGATGGGCTCTCGGCGCCCGGCCTGCTGTTGGGGCCGACCCTGTTCATGGTGCCGAGCAGGTTCTGGACGTGGTGGCCGTACTCGTGGGCGACCACGTACGCCTGCGCGAACGGACCGCCCTCGGCGCCGAAGTTCCGCTGGAGCGTGTTGAAGAACGACAGGTCGAGGTAGACCTTGCGATCGGCGGGGCAGTAGAAGGGGCCCACGGCGGCGTCGGCGGTGCCGCAGCCGGTGTTGACCGCGTTGGAGAAGAGCACGGTCTTGGCGGGCGTGTACGTCTTGCCGCGCTCCTGGAACGCCTGCCGCCAGTATGTCTGGATGCTGTTGACCGTGCCGACGATCCGGCAGTCCTCGGACTGCTCGGCATCGGCGCCGGTGCGGCACCGCGCCGCCAGGTTGCCGGTCGGGGCGGCCGTGGTCGGGGCGGGCGGCTGCTGCCCGCCTTCCTGCGGGCCACGTTCCTGCGGGCCCTGGCCGCTGAACGGCGAGGGGACGATCCCGAACAGGAACAGCGCGGCCACCGCCAGAATGAGCAGCAGACAGCCGCCACAGCCGCCCCGGCCGCCGATGGGCAGGGAGCACCCGCCCGGCATCCCGCCCCTGCCCGGCTGCGGACCCGAGGCCCGAACGTCCTCGACCTGTGACGGGTCGAGTTGCGCGTCGTCGTCGAACTGCATGTCTCCCTACTCCCCAGCGACGGGGCGAATACGCAGCGCGACAAATCAAGATGCAAAAAACCGGATATTTCGGCTAATCTGCCGACATGACGGGTGGCTTGATCGGGATCGCACTGGTGTCGCTGGGTATGGTTCTCACCCCCGGGCCGAACATGGTCTATCTGATCTCGCGATCGATCGCCCAGGGCCGCCGGGCCGGCCTGATCTCCCTCACCGGCGTCTTCCTCGGCTTCACCCTCTACCTGACCGCGACGTGCCTGGGGCTGACGGCCGTCTTCGCGTACGTACCGGCCGCGTACACGGCACTCAAGCTCGCCGGCGCCGCGTACCTGCTCTGGCTGGCCTGGAACGCCCTCAAGCCGGGCGGCACCTCGGCCTTCCAGCCGCGCCAACTGGAGCCGGAGCCTCCGCGCAAGCTGTTCGGCATGGGGCTGCTGACCTGCCTGCTCAACCCCAAGATCGCCATCCTGTACCTGTCGCTGCTCCCGCAGTTCATCGACCCGTCGATGGGTCACGTGCTGTTGCAGAGCCTGGCGCTCGGCTCCGTCCAGATCGTCGTCGCCACCACGGTCAACGGCCTGATCGCCATCTCGGCCGGCGCCCTGGCCGCCTTCCTGGGCAGCCGCCCCCTCTGGCTCCGCGTCCAGCGCTACGTCACGGGCACGGTCCTCGGCGTCTTCGCCATCCACATGGCCACCGACCGCTCAAAGGCCATGGTGGCCACCTGACCGGCCTGATCTGATCGTCCGGACAACGATTGCCGGCGAAACCGTCAGCGCCCGGGCCGCCGGGCGATCAGCACCTCGGTCACCAGTTCCTGCTCCCACCGGCCGACCGGATTGTCGGCGAGCAGCGCTCGCCGCAGCGCCCCGACGAAGGCGGGCAGATGGTCGCCGAGCCGGGCGGGCGAGCTGTAGGAGTAGGAGAGCTGGAGCCCGATCAGCCCATCCACGTCCCAGGTCAGCCGTCGGCCGAACACCCGGGACTCCACGCCGCTGAACGGCGAGGCGGCCAGCAGGTCGTGATGATGCTCGCCGGTGGCGTGGAAGGAATCGGCCGCCGTGCGGATGTCGAGGCCGAACTCCTCGCACACCCGCCTCTCGACCGGCTGCCACGGTTGCGAGTCCGGCTGCCACGGCTCTCCCCGCTGCCTCGCCGGGCCGACAAGGGCCACCGCGCCGCCGGGTGGGAGCAGTCCGTCCAGCTCCGCCAGCACGGACCCGCGGTCCATCCAGTGAAACGACCGGCCCATCACCACATGCTCGAACGGCGGCAACGCCCACAGAACGGTCGAGTCGCCGCGCAACCAGGCGATGTTGGCGAGGCCCCCGGCCAGGCGCCTCCCCTCGGCGAGCATTTCCCGCGCGGGGTCCACCGCGAGCACCGCCGTCACCCGCCGCGCCAGCGGGATCGCGATCGTCCCGGGGCCACATCCGAGATCCAGCACCCGGCTGTCCGCGCCGAACGCTTCCGCCAGGTGCCCGATCGCCGCCTGGCCGTATCCCGGGCGGTACCTGGCGTAGTACGGCGCGGCCCCGCCGAACAGGTCCTCCACGGACGGGACCATAGACGAGCCCCGGCAAACCCCGCACGCCAGACGACCCGACCTCACACGGTGATCACGTCACCGCCGCCACGGGCCTGCCCAAACCGGGGGACGGCGGCCCGGTCACGGCGACCGGCTGGGTCGAGCGCCGCTCGATCACGTAGGTCCGTTGGCGAGGTTCTGCAGGGCGGCTTTGTCGGGTTTGCCGCCGGGGGTGCGGGGGATTTCGTTGACGAGCCAGAGGTGGCGGGGCTCGTGGCGCGCGCCGAGTGATTCGCGGATCAGGGCTCGCAGGGCTTGCTCTGGGAGGGAGGTGAGCCCTCCGAAGAAGACTGGAATAGCAAAAGGGGCCGACTTGGATGGGGTCGGCCCCTTCGCGTTTACTGCCTCAACCAGGCGCGGAGGATAGGGGATTTGAACCCCTGATAGGTTGCCCTATACACGCTTTCCAAGCGTGCGCCCTCGGCCACTAGGCGAATCCTCCGTCGACGAGCTTACCGGACTTCTGGGTGTGCGCAGACCACCTTTTCCGGGGTGGAGCAAGCACTGCGGCATCCGGCTAGACTGTGCAGGGACCCCTCGCGCGGCGTCATCCTGTGAACCTCCCCAGGGCCGGAAGGCAGCAAGGATAAGCGGGCTCTGGCGGGTGTGCGAGGGGTCTCTTCGTTGAGAGCCCCCTCGCAGGCGGGATGGTCGCATGAGCCTTGCGCTTTACCGCAAGTACCGGCCCGGGACGTTCGCCGAGGTCAAGGGTCAGGAGCACGTCACAGACCCGCTGCGGCAGGCGCTGCGTACGAGGCGGATCAACCATGCCTACCTGTTCAGCGGTCCTCGCGGGTGTGGCAAGACCTCCAGCGCCCGCATCCTGGCGCGTTCCCTCAACTGCGAGCAGGGTCCTACGCCCGACCCGTGCGGTGTCTGCGAGTCGTGTGTCGCGCTCGCCCCGACCGGTCCCGGCCACCTGGACGTCATCGAGATCGACGCCGCCTCGCACGGTGGCGTGGACGACGCGCGTGACCTGAGGGAACGGGCGTTCTTCGCCCCCGTCTCCGCGCGATACAAGATCTACATCATCGACGAGGCGCACATGGTGACCCGCGAGGGTTTCAACGCGCTGCTCAAGCTCGTCGAGGAGCCCCCGCCGCATCTGAAGTTCATCTTCGCGACGACCGAGCCGGAAAAGGTCATCGGCACGATCAAGTCGCGTACGCACCACTACCCGTTCAGGCTGATGCCGCCCGCGACGCTCCGGGCGCTGCTGGAGGAGATCCTCACCTCCGAGAGCGTGCCCTTCGAGCCCAACGCGCTGCCCCTCGTGGTGCGGGCGGGCGCGGGCTCGGCGCGTGACTCGCTGTCCATCCTCGACCAGCTCCTCGCCGGGGCCGAGGAGGACGGCATCACGTACGCCAAGGCCGTCTCCCTGCTCGGCTACACCGACGGCGACCTGCTCGACGAGGTGGTCAACGCGTTCGCGGCGCGTGCCGGCGGGCAGGTGTTCCACGCGGTCAACCGGGTGATCGAGGGCGGCCACGACCCCCGCCGCTTCGCCTCCGACCTGCTCGAACGCTTCCGCGACCTGGTCATCCTGGCGAACGTCCCCGAGGCGGCGTCGAGCGGCCTGCTCGACCGGCCCGCCGACGAGCTGGAGCGCCTGGTGCAGCAGGCCGCCTCGATGGGCCCGGCGGAGCTCACCCGGGCGGCCGAGGTCTTCAACGCCGGTCTCACCGAGATGCGCGGCGCCACCTCGCCTCGGCTGCTGCTTGAGCTGATGTGCGCCCGCGTCCTGCTCCCGGGCGCCGCGCAGGGTGAGGAGGCGCTGCTCGCCCGCCTCGAACGCCTTGAGCGCGGTGGTGCCGTCGCGCAGATGGCCGCGAGAGCGTCCGCCCCGGTCGCGTCCGTTTCCGCCCCGCCTGTTTCTGGCCCGCCCGTTTCCGGTTCAGCCGGTACGGCCTCCGTACCCGGTTCCGGTGCGGTGCCTGTTCCTCGGCCGGGTGCTTCGGCCGGCCAGGGCGGCGTCCCGGCTCCGGCCGGCGCCGGGAGCGCGGGTGAAGTGGCGGCCCAGGCCACCGCTGCCGGTTCCGGTGCCGCGGGGGCTGACGACTGGCCCGAGACCGCTCGTCCGGGCTCGCCTCCCGTGACGCAGGCAGCCCCGGCCGTGAGCGCGCCCCAGGCGGCAAGCGGCGGACAGCCCGGCGGCGGCGCTCCCGTCGGAGGCGGCGCGCCCACCGGCGGTGGCGCGGGTGCCATACAGGCGCAGTGGGCCGCCGTGCTGGCCGCGCTCAAGCAGCGCAGCATCGTCGTCTGGGCGAACGTGAGCACCAACGCCCAGGTCGTGGGCGTGGAAGGCAACGTCGTCACCCTGGGCTTCACCCAGGTCGGCGCGATGAAGAACTTCACGGGCGGCGGCAAGGACGCCGTCGTGGCCGGCGCGCTCGTCGACGTGCTCGGCGGTACGTGGCGCGTCGAGGCGGTCGTCGGCGGCTCCCCGGCCCCGTCCCGGAGCGCTCCCCGCCCGCCGTCGCACGGCGGCCCGGCAGGAGGCCACAGCGCGGCGCCGGGTTCCACCGGCCCGCAGGCCGCCCCCTCAGGTCCGCCCGGACCTGCCGGCGTTCCCGGCGCCCAGGTCGGGCCGGGTGCCCAGGGTGCTCAAGGCGGGCCGGGCGCTCAGGGTGGGCAGGGTGCTCACGGTCCCCAAGGGCGTACGGCCTCCCACGGCGGGTCCCAGGACGACGGGGACGCCCAGGAGCCCGGCCCAGGCCACCCCCCGGCCGCGACCAACGGACATCAGACCACGGACGAGTCCTGGCCCGAGGCCCCCGATGACCTCAGCCCCGGCTCCCCGCCGGCCCCCGACCCCACGAACACCGTCTCCGTCGCCGCCCACCAGCCCTCCGGCGCGACGGTCGGGAGCGGACTGGCCGCCGCGAGGTCGGCGGCGCGGGCCGCGGCCCAGGCGGGTCCCCGCGTCCCGGCCGCCCGTGGCGGTGCCGCGGCCTGGCCGGAGACCGTCCCAGCCCGTAACAAGGGCCCGGAGTCGGACGACGTCGACCCCCTGAACGACGCCGACGCCGACGTGGACGCGGTGTCAGGCATGGCCCTGCTGGAACGCGAGCTCGGCGCACAGGTGATCGGCGAGATCGACCACACCTGAGGGCACGCGTCAGGCCACGCCCGAGGACGCGCCTGAGCGTTCAGGGGCAGAGGCGGGAGCGGGCGGCCGCGGAGCGGGGGTCGGTCGAGGGAAGGGCGGCCAGGCGCTCCAGGACCTCGTAGTCGTCGCGGCCGTTGCAGGTCTGCGCGTACGCCCACAGCTCCTCCGGCGACCCGTGCCGCAGCAGGCACGCGCGTACCTGCGCCTCCAGTTCGTCCCGTTCGCGGCGAATCTCCGGAGACTCCGAGCGGAGCAGCAGCGGGCCCCGGTAGGCGCGGGCCAGCGCGCGCGTGTCGTTCGCCGACAGGTGGCGGCGGACCTCCAGGAAGTCGGCCTCCACCGGGCAGGTCAGCCGGTACGGCTTGGCCGCGATGGCCTCCCCGAGCTGGGCCCGCAGCCGGTGGATCTCCGCCCTGATGGTCACGGGGTTGCCGTCGTCGCCGTAGAGGTGGAACGAGAGCTGCTCGGCCGTCAGGCCGTGCGGATGCAGCGCGAGCAGCGCCAGGATCTCGGCGTGCCGGAGCGAGAGCGGCCGGTCGAGCTCGCCGAACGTGGCCACGGGCTGCCCCTCGCCCAGGAAGGCCAGGGCGAGCGTGGGAGGCGCCGCGGACGGCGTGAGACGCAGCAGGAAGCCGTCGGAGAACGGTTCGAGCACGGCGGCGGACCCGTCCTGGAGTATCACCCGTTGGCCGGACAGGAGGATGCGTTCGCCCAGGGTGCCGGCCGGGTCGCCGGAGAGCACGCGGCCGGTGGACGACAGCAGGACCCCGGGCCGCCCGCGCAGGGACTCGAAGCGGCGGCGCAGGCGCTCGTCGCGTTCGTGCATGCGCAGCGCGAGCTGGGTCTCGGTGAGCTTGGCCGTGGCGGCGACCAGCGCGACGGTGGCGGGGTGGAGGCTGCGCGAGGTGCCGCTGACGTCGACGCAGCCGACGATCAGGCCAGAGTCCGGGTCGGTGATCGGGGCGGCGCTGCACGACCAGATGTGCAGCACCCGCATGAGGTGCTCTTCCGAGTACACGTGCACGGGCTGGCCCGCTTCGAGCGCGGTGCCGATGCCGTTGGTGCCGACCGTGCCCTCGGCCCATTGGTGCCCGTCGGCCAGACCGATCCGGTCTGCCTGGCGCATGATCGCGTGGTTGCCCTCACGCCACAGCACCCGTCCGTCTCCGTCGGTGACGATCAGGACCTCGTCGGCCAGGCTGGAGAGCGTCTGGGCGATGAGGGGCAGCAGCGGCTGCAGGAGATGCGCCTGGCGGATGTCCTTGATGCGGGAGAGGTCGACGACCAGGGGCGCGCTCTTGCCCTCCGGATCGATCCCGGCCTCCAGCGACCGTTGCCAGGAGGCCGTGATCAGGCGGCGGGGCAGCTCCGGCCGCGGGCCGCCGGCCGCCGCCGCTTCGTGCGCTCCGCGTAGCAGGCGCGAGTACGCATCAAGGTGGGCGTAACTCATTGGTCACTCCAAGTAGTCAACAAAGAGCATCCGTCTTATGAGTGGTCCGCGCAAGTCGTTCGGGGGGATTGCAGAGGGTGATTGAATGAACGCAACGTGTGTGCAACGTTCGAGTCGTTAACTTCCTGTACCAACGCGTCGGCGTGGTGCGGCCGCTCCGCCGACGTGCTGGCCGGGTCTCGGACGCTGGAGGGGGGCCGAGATCCGGCCAAAAAACATCCCAGGTAGGGCGGCACCAGTACAGGACGACGCCCAAACCCCGTAGGCTCGTGGCAGTCAAGAACGCGGAGCCACGAGGAGCGCACGACGGTGAACCCAGGGGATGTCAACCTGCAGCAGCTGCTGGAGCAGGCCCAGCTCATGCAGCAGCAGCTTGTGAGCGCCCAGCAGGAGCTCAACGACGCGCAGATCGAGGGCTCGGCGGGCGGCGGCCTGGTCACGGCCGTGGTCAACGGCTCGGGCGAGCTGCTGGAGCTCAAGATCGACCCGAGCGTGATCGACGCCGGGGACGCGCAGGACACCGCGGACACGATCGCCGACCTGGTGATCGCGGCCGTCCGCGACGCCGTCCGCGCGGCCGCCGACCTGCAGCAGGAGAAGCTCGGCCCGCTGGCCCAGGGGCTGGGTGGCGGCGGTCTCGGACAGTTGCCAGGGTTCTAGGCATGTACGAGGGTGTCGTCCAGAATCTGATCGACGAGCTGGGCCTGCTGCCCGGCGTCGGTCCCAAGAGCGCGCAGCGGATCGCGTTCCACCTGCTGGCGGCCGATCCAGCCGACGTCAAGCGGCTGGCGCACGCTCTGCTGGAGGTCAAGGAGAAGGTCCGCTTCTGCCGGGTCTGCGGAAACGTGGCCTCGGAGGAGGAGTGTCGGATCTGTCGTGACCCGCGCCGCGACACCCACGTGATATGTGTGGTGGAGGAGTCGAAGGACGTCGTGGCGATCGAGAAGACGCGCGAGTTCCGCGGCACGTACCACGTGCTCGGCGGCGCGATCAGCCCGATCGACGGCATCGGCCCCGACGACCTGCGCATCCGCGAGCTCATGACACGTCTGGCGGATGGCCGGGTCACCGAGCTCATCCTCGCCACCGATCCCAATCTCGAGGGCGAGGCGACGGCTACCTACCTCGCCCGTCTGGTCAAGCCGATGGGCATCAAAGTGACACGACTGGCCAGCGGTCTGCCTGTTGGCGGTGACCTCGAGTACGCCGACGAGGTGACCTTGGGCCGCGCGTTCGAAGGACGGAGGCTGCTGGATGTCTGACCAGTGGAGTGCGCTGGCGGAAGAGATCTCCGGGCATGCGCAGGACTACGTTGACGGCCTGACCAGGGTCGCGGGCGGCGAGGGCGGCGACGCCATCTGGTCGCTGCTGCTGGTGGAGGTCGCGCAGGTCAGCCTGGCCGGCGCCAAACTCGGGGCCAACCGTGACGTGATCCTCGCGGGCAACTACGAGCCGGCCATGAGCGAGGATCCCGACATCGACGGCGTGCGCACCGCGCTGGCCGAGCGGCTGGGGCCGGTCGACGACTACGCCGAGGTGTTCGACCCGTACAAGGACACCGGCGTCACGCCCTACCGGCTCTCCGACGACCTGACCGCGGTCGCGGCCGACCTCATCCACGGCCTGCGCCACTACCACGCGGGGCGGCCCCACGAGGCGCTCTGGTGGTGGCAGTACTCCTACTTCAACACCTGGGGCAACCACGCGGGCGCCGCGATGCGCGCACTCCAGGCCCTGGCCGCGCACTCGCGCCTGGACGTCGCCGAGGAGACCACCGTCTGATCGTCCAGATAGTGGTACGGCCCATCGGGTTCATGAGAAGCCCCCAGTAGACTGGCACCTCACAGTCCAAACCGGGAGACTCTCGTGGCGCTCGTTGTGCAAAAGTACGGTGGTTCGTCCGTCGCCGACGCGTCCTGCATCAAGCGGGTCGCGCAGCGGATCGTCGCGACGAAAAAAGCCGGCAACGACGTGGTCGTGATCGTCTCCGCGATGGGCGACACGACGGACGAGCTGCTCGACCTGGCCGAGCAGGTGTCGCCGCTGCCTCCGGGCCGCGAGCTCGACATGCTGCTGACCTCGGGCGAGCGCATCTCCATGGCCCTGCTGGCGATGGCGATCGCCAACCTGGGCCACGAGGCCCGTTCGTTCACCGGCTCGCAGGCAGGCGTGATCACCGACTCCACCCACGGCAAGGCGCGCATCATCGACGTGACGCCCAGCCGCATCCGTGAGGCGATCGACCAGGGCAACATCGCGATCGTGGCCGGGTTCCAGGGCGTGTCGCAGGACACCAAGGACATCACCACCCTGGGCCGCGGCGGGTCCGACACCACGGCGGTGGCGCTGGCGGCGGCCCTGCAGGCCGACGTCTGCGAGATCTACACCGACGTCGACGGCGTGTTCACCGCCGACCCCCGCATCGTGCCGGCGGCGCAGCAGATCCCCAGGATCTCGTACGACGAGATGATGGAGATGGCCGCCTGCGGTGCGAAGATCCTGCATCTGCGTTGCGTCGAATACGCCCGGCGGTTCGACCTGCCGATTCACGTGCGCAGCTCGTTCAGCACCAAGGAAGGCACCTGGGTCGTCTCCGACCCTTACACCGAAGGAACCGAGATGGAGCAGCCGATCATCTCCGGCGTCGCGCACGACCGGAGCGAGGCCAAGATCACTGTTGTCGGGGTCCCCGACAAGGTCGGAGAGGCTGCCTCGATCTTCAAAACGCTGGCAAACGCCGAGATCAACATCGACATGATCGTGCAGAACGTCTCGGCCGCGGCCACGGGCCGCACGGACATCTCCTTCACGCTGCCGACGGCCGACGCACAGACGGCGCTGTCGTCGCTGAAGAAGATCCAGGGCCAGATCGGTTACGAGTCGCTGCTCTTCGACGACCAGATCGGGAAGGTGTCGCTGATCGGCGCGGGCATGCGCTCGCACCCCGGCGTCACGGCGACGTTCTTCGCGGCCCTCGCCGACGCGGGGGTCAACATCGAGATGATCTCCACCTCGGAGATCCGCATCTCAGTGGTCGTCGAGCAGGACGGGGTCGACGCGGCCGTGCAGGCCGCCCACCGCGCGTTCAAGCTCGACGCCGACCAGGTCGAAGCCGTGGTGTACGGAGGTAGTGGACGATGAGCAGGCCGACTCTTGCCCTGATCGGCGCCACCGGCGCCGTGGGGACCGTCATGCGCGACATCGTGTCGTCGCGTGAGGACATCTGGGGCGAGATCCGTCTCGTCGCCTCGCCGCGTTCGGCGGGCAAGGTGCTCCAGGTGCGCGGCGAGGACGTCGTCGTGCAGGCCCTCGCGCCCGAGGTGTTCGACGGCATCGACATCGCGATCTTCGACGTGCCCGACGAGGTGTCGGCGGTGTGGGTGCCGATCGCGGCCGAGCGCGGCGCGATCGCGATCGACAAGTCGGGGACGTTCCGGATGGAGCCGGACGTGCCGCTGGTCGTGCCCGAGGTCAACCCGCTCGACGCCCGCAGCCGGCCGCGCAACATCATCTCGACCCCCAACTGCACGACGCTGTCGATGATGGCGGCGATGGGGGCGCTGCACGCCGAGTTCACGCTGACGGAGCTGGTCGTCGCCTCCTACCAGGCGGTGTCGGGTGCCGGCGTGGCGGGTTCCGCGCGGCTCTACGACGAGATCGAGGCGCTGGCGGGCGACCGTACGATCGGCCAGGCGGCCGGCGACGTACGCAAGGTGCTGGCCAACAAGCTGTCCGACGACTCGCCGTTCCCCGCGCCCATCGCGTTCAACGTGGTGCCGTGGGCCGGCTCCTACAAGGACGGCGGCTGGGCCTCCGAGGAGCTCAAGCTCCGCAACGAGTCCCGCAAGATCCTCGGCATCCCCGACCTCAAGGTCTCCGCGACCTGCGTGCGCGTGCCGGTGATCACGACCCACTCACTGGCCGTGCACGCGCGGTTCGAGCGCGAGATCACGGTCGCCGACGCGCACCGCGTCCTTGAGGCGGCGCCGACGGTGGTCCTCATGGACGACCCGGCCAACGGGGTCTTCCCGACGCCCCTCGAGGTGGTGGGCAACGACCCGACCTACGTGGGCCGCATCCGTCAGGCGGTCGACTTCCCCAACACGCTCGACCTGTTCGTGTGCGGTGACAACCTGCGCAAGGGCGCGGCGCTCAACGCGGCGGAGATCGCCGAGCTGGTCGCGGGCGAGCTGTAGTCCCGTCCGGATGGTGTGACGCCGTGCGTTCCGCACGGCGTCCGCCGTCCGGGCTGTCCGGGTGGTGTGACGCCGTGCGCTCCCCGCGCGGCGTCCCGTCACCGGTTCTGTCACAGGGCCCTGTCACCGGAAAAGGATGTCCCAGTGGTCGCTCTCGTCGGCGAAGATCGTGCCTGAGCCGGAGCGGTAGAGCCGGGAGCCGTCGCTGCGCACGCCGGCCTTCGCGTGGTTGCGCGTGATGTGCCGGTCGATGCAGCCGTTGTGGGAAATGTCGAGCTTGTAGCCGTTGCCGTGGCTGTACTGGCCGGACGCGTGGCCCGCCTCCGTGCCGCCGGTCACCATGATCGGGCAGCCGCTCTCGCGCTTCAGCTCGATCATCCGGGCGATCGTGCCGGTCCGCACCGAGTCGAGCGACGTGCAGTGGTGCACGTGCTTGCTGGAGCAGTTGCCGGTCGACTTCGTCCGCACGCCCCCGCTCCTCAGCCAGTCGGTGGCCAGGGCGTGGGACATGTGCATGGCCCCGAAGCGCGGCAGGACACGCGTCAGATCGACTTCAGCGCGCCTGTGCGCCGCGCGCGGCCGGATCCGGGCGATCCTTGCCACCCCGGCACGTACGCGGCTCTTCGCGGCTCTGGCGGCCGTAGATCGCACTGCCATCGACGGCGGGTCGATGACCGCGAGCTGTGCGGGCCGTCGCAGGCGGGCCGTCGTCCAGTCCTCGGCCGGCTCCTCCGCCGACCGGTCCTGGGTGGCGGCCGATCCGCCAAAGGGCCAGTCCGGCGTGGCGGCGACCGTGTCACCGGCCGCCATGAGCCGTTCGAACCCCCAGGGCCCGTCCGGGCGCGGCCCGGCCTCGTACTCCGAGTCGTCGGGTCCGGCCATGTTCTGGCTGTCCGGCCCAGACGTCCCATCGGGGTGGGTGGCGGCTGAAGCGGCCGAGGCCAGCGCGATTATGGTTATCTCAATGCCGAGCAGTGCGACTACAGCGAGGCGCACTGTTCCACGTATCCACATGTCGATGCCTTTTCGCGGAAATAGCCCTTCCGCCTGAAACGACAATCCCACCTTTCACAGGAGATAACTCATGCCGCAGGTGCAACTTTGCCTTGTGGCGGTGATCACCGTGCGGCTACATGACCTTGGACTGGAAAACCTGCTAACTTGGACTGCTGCTATGGGCCTGACTCAACACAACAGACGGACAGCAGCCTGATGAGCGGGTTTTCTGCTCGACGCCCCTTCACGACGTAAAGTGACGAACGTGTCCGAAGCCCGAAACCGAGGATCGGAGAGCACCCGAGACGTCATCGTCGAGACGGCATTGCGGTTGTTCAGGGAGCGCGGTTTCGACGCGACCACGATGCGTGCCATCGCCGCCGAGGCCGGGGTGTCCGTGGGCAACGCCTACTACTACTTCGAGAGCAAGGAGGCGTTGATCCAGGCGTACTACGACCGCGCCCAGGCCGAGCACGAGGAGGCCTGCAGGGAGTTCCTGGCCACCGAGACGTCGTTCGCGGCCAGGCTGAGCGGCGTGCTACGCGAGTGGGTACGCGTTTCCGAGCCCTACCACGAGTTCGCCGTGAAGTTCTACAAGCACGCGGCCGAGCCGACCAACCCGCTGAGCCCGTTCAGCAAGCAGTCCTCCCCGGCCCGTGAGGCCTCCATCGGGATCTACCGGCAGGTCGTCGAGGGATCGCGCGACCGCATGAACGCCGAGCTGCGCGAGGAGCTGCCCGAGCTGCTCTGGCTGCTGTCCATGGGCATGGTGCTGTTCTGGGTGCACGACACCTCGCCGGGCTGCGCGCGTACGTACCGGCTGATCGAGGTGACGGTGCCGCTGGTGGACCGGCTGGTCGGGCTGTCGCACCTGCCGGGGCTGCGGGGGATCACGAAGGACTTCATCGCGGCGGTCCACGAGTTGCGAGCCTAGGACGCCATACCGGTCGGTTGGTAAGGTGAGCGTGGCCGAGGCTGGCTCGGAGGCGCTTGGAGGCCGCGCATGAGCAACTGGGGCATGACCATCCCCTTCTACGACCGCCCGCTGTCGAAGTCGCGGGAGCTGATCGCGGAGCTGCCCGGGCTGGGCTACACCGACGCGTGGTCCGCCGAGGTCAACGGGGCCGACGGGTTCGTGCCGCTGGCGATGGCCGCGCAGTGGGCGCCGGGGATCAGGCTGGGCAGCGCCATCGTGCCCGTCTCGACGCGCGGCCCGGGGCTCCTGGCCATGTCGGCGGCCACGCTGGCCGACCTGGCGCCCGAGCGGTTCGTGCTGGGCATCGGCGCCTCGTCGCCGGCGATCGTCGAGCGGTGGAACGCGGGGCGCTTCGACAAGCCCTTCGCGCGCACGCGCGACACGCTGCGCTTCCTGAAGAAGGCGCTGGCCGGGGAGAAGGTCTCGGAGACGTACGAGACGTTCGCGGTCAAGGGGTTCAAGCTGGAGCGGGCCCCCGAGCTCCCGCCGAAGATCGTGCTGGCCGCGCTGCGGCCCAGGATGCTCCGCCTGGCCGCGGAGGAGGCCGACGGCGCGATCACGAACTGGCTCTCGCCCGACGACGTGCGCAAGGTGCGCGCCGAGATCGGGGAGGGCACCGAGCTGATCGCCCGCCTGTTCGTCTGCGTCAGCGAGGACACCGACCGCGTGCGCGAGATGGCCAGGTGGATGCTGGCCACCTACCTGACCGTCCCGGTGTACGCCGCCTTCCACGACTGGCTGGGCCGGGGCGAGGCGCTGCGGCCCATGCACGAGGCCTGGCAGGCCGGCGACCGGCAGGCGGCGCTCAAGGCGATCCCCGACGAGGTGGTCGACGCCCTGATCGTGCACGGTGACGCGGCCACCTGCCGGGCCAGGATCCAGGAATACGTGGACAACGGGCTGGACACCCCCGTTCTCGCGCCCATCCCGGGCGGTGAGATCTCCATAGAGCAGGCCGTACGCGAGCTGGCCCCCAAGGCGTAGCTCCCCAAGGCGTGGCTCCCCGAGCGTAGGAGGGTGCATGGACGACGTGCTCAGGCTGGACGCGGTCGGCCAGGCGCAGGCGGTCAGGGACGGGCAGTTGACGGCCAGGGAGCTGGCCGAGGCCGCCATCGCCCGCATCGAGGCCCGCGACGGCGAGCTGAACGCGGTCATCCACCGACGTTTCGAGCGGGCGCTGGCGGAGATCGACTCCATTCCCAAGGAGGCGCCCTTCCGCGGCGTGCCCATCCTGCTGAAGGACCTCGGGTGGCGCGAGTCGGGCGAGCCCTACAGCGCGGGCTCGAACGTGCGCGACGGCGTCGAGCCCGGCGTGGACGGCTACGGCGTCGTGAGCCTGCGCGAGGCCGGTTTCGTGCTGCTTGGGCGGACGAACACCCCGGAGTTCGGCAGCACGATCACCACGGAGCCGGTGGCGTTCGGGCCGACCCGCAACCCGTACGACCCGGCATACTCGGCGGGCGGCTCAAGCGGGGGCTCGGCGGCGGCGGTGGCGGCCGGGATGGTCGCGGTGGCCACCGCCAGCGACGGCGGCGGCTCGATCCGCATCCCCGCGTCCCTGTGCGGCCTGGTGGGGCTCAAACCGACGCGTGGGCGCGTGAGCCTGGGCCCGGTCATGGGGGAGGGGTGGAGCGGGTTCTCGTGCCCGGGATTCGTCACCAGGACCGTGCGCGACACGGCGGCGGCGCTCGACGTCGTGTCCGGGCTGCGGCCCGGCGACCCGTACGACGCCCCCGCGCTGCCCGGTCCGCTGGCCGGCGAGGTGGGCAGGGAGCCGGGGCGGCTGCGGGTCGGGTTCGTCACGAGGCATCCCAACGGGGCCGTGCCCGAGGTGCCCGCGCTGACCGAGGCGGTGACCAGGGCCGCCGCGCTGCTGGAGTCGCTCGGTCACGACGTCGTGCCCGGCGGCCCCAGGGCGCTGGCCGAGCCCGAGTTCGCCCAGCGCTTCGGCGCCATCGTGGCCGACAACCTCGCCGCGCACGTGGACAGCCTGGGCGAGCTGCGCGGCGAGCCCGTCCGGCCCGAGGAGCTGGAGCCGCGAAACGTCGCCATGCTCGGCGCCGCCCGCACGCGCAGCGCGGCCGACCACATCCTGGCCACCCAGTGGGTGGACGGCTACCGCCGCCGCATGGCCGCGTGGTGGAGCGCGGGCCACGACCTGCTGCTGATGCCCTCGCTGGGCGTCGAGCCGTTCCCGCTGGGCTGGATCCCGCCGGAGGACCTCAGCGTCGCGTTCGGGCGGACGGCGCACGCCGTGGCCTTCACCTCGCCGATCAACGCGACCGGGCAGCCGGCCATCTCGCTGCCCCTGCACACCACCGAGGCCGGCCTGCCGGTGGGCGTGCAGCTCGTGGCGGCGGCCGGGAGGGAGGACCTGCTCGTCCGGGTGGCCGCGCAGATCGAGCAGGCCAGGCCGTTCGAGCACGCGGCGCTGCGCTGATCCTCCTGGGCGGTCAGGAACTCGTGGCGGTCCCGACGCGTTATGTCGTGAGAAGCCGGGGGTAGGGGGTTCCTCATGATGGCGAAGGCAGCACGGACGGCGGCGGCCTGGCGGACTTACCGCGAGGTGACCAAGCCGGGGTCGCCCGGTCTGATGACCAGGGTCCGGGCGATCCCGCGGATGGTCGGCGCGGTCATGCGCGGACAGTACGCGGGCATGGGCAAGAGCAGGCTCGCCCTGCTCGGAGTCGGCGTGGTCTACATCCTGTCACCCGTCGACGTGGTGCCCGACTTCCTGATGATGATCGGCGTGGTCGACGACTTCGGCGTGTTCCTGTGGCTCGTCGCCACGCTGCTCGGCGAGAGCGGGCGCTTCGTCGAGCACGAGCGGAACGTCATCCAGGCCAGGCCGGTCGAGGAAGAGGGCTAGATCCGGGCTGGATCCGGGCTAGATCTCCTCCATCCGCAGCCAGGCGCGTGAGGGCAGCGGGTGGCCGAAGAGGCGGGCCGCGTTGCCGTAGGCGACCCTGGCGATGTCGGCGGGCGGGAGCGTTCCGAGATTGCGGGCCACGGACTTCTGCGTGTCGGGCCAGGTCGAGTCGGAGTGCGGGTAACCGCTCGCCTGCAGCACGTGGTCGAGCCCGACCGCGAGCCGCACGCCCGACAGCGCGTGGTCGTCGAGCGTGCCGAAGAAGAAGTTGCGGCGCAGCACCTCGCTGGGCTTGAGCCCGCCCTCCCACGACGCCTCGCCCGCGACCGGGTGGTCGAGGGCGTAGTCGGCGCGCTCGGCCAGCATGGGCAGCCAGCCCACGCCGCCCTCGACGATGAGGATGCGCAGCGAGGGGTAGCGCAGTGGCACGCCCGACCAGAGCCAGTCGGCGCAGGCGAACATCGCGCTGGTCGGCATCAGCGTGGTGATGGCCTCGATGGGCGTGTCGGGCGAGGGCACGGGGGACCACGACGAGTCGCCCGCGTGCAGGGCGATCACCGTGCCGGTCTCCTCGCAGGCGGCGAAGAACGGGTCCCAGTGGCCGGAGTGGATCGACGGCAGCCGCAGCCGGGTCGGGAACTCGGGGAAGACGACGGCCTTGAAGCCGCGGGCGGCGTTTTCGCGGATCTCCTTGGCGGCCACGTCGGGATCGGGCAGCCACGGGAGTTGCAGGCCGATGATCCGCTCGGGGTAGGTGCCGGCCCAGACGTCGATGTGCCAGTCGTTCCACGCCTTGACCAGGGCCAGGCCGAGCTCCTGGTCGCGGGTCCTGGCGAACGGCATGCCGGACTGCCCGGCCAGCATGCCGGGGAAGCAGAGCGCGGCCCAGATGCCCGCCACGTCCATGTCCTGGACGCGGGCCTCGATGTCGTGGCAGCCGGGGCGCATGTTCTCGAACCTGATGGGGTCGAGCGTGCGCTGCTCGCGGGGCAGCCCGGCGCCCACGTCGATGCCGGCGCACGGGTATGTGGCCCCGCCGTAGCGCCAGACCTGGTGACCCGCCTCCGTCTCCACGACCTTGGGCGCGACATCCGCATATTTCTCCGGCAACCGGCCTTCGAACAGGTCGGGAGGCTCGATCAGGTGATCGTCGGCGGAGATGATCACGTAGTCGCGCCGCCTCGGGTCAGGGTCGGGGAGCAGCGGCGTAGTCACGCAGGTAACCGTACGACGGCTGGATAACGTCGAACAAGCTGCGACGTATCCGTTGGGTATCCGAGATCTTTGACCCGGGACCGCCAGGAGGGGGGCGGCGGGCGGTCCCAGGCCAGGGATGGGCCGCTCACCTGGACGCAGCAGGTGGGACCCGGCCTGCCACTACCCAGCAGAACCAGGTTCAGTCAGCAGATGGCCGCGTAAATCGGAGATGGTGGCGAGGGAAACGTTCAGGACCTGTGTGACATACGTCTCGATCGAGCCGTGCCGCGCCTTGAGGTCGTCGATGAACAGGCGCATGGCCTCCGCGGGCGCCAGGCCGAACCCCGCCCACATGGGCGCGTCGGGGTGCCTGGCGCGCCAACTGCTGATGAACTGCTCGGTGGCCAGCCCGGTGAGCGCGTAGTCCGCCACGATGTCGTCCTCGCCCACGCCCACCAGCGACAGGACGAGCGCGGCGAGCACCCCGGTGCGGTCCTTGCCGGCCGCGCAGTGGATCACCACGGGGGCGTTGTCGGCCCGCGCGATCGTCTCCAGGGCGGTCCTGAGGTTGTCGACGCCGTCCTCGGTCACCTCCAGGTAGCGGTCGGCGAAGAATCTCGCGACCCCGCTCTCCTCCTTGTAGGTCGTGATGTCCCAGCGGCGGCCCTCGATGGGCAGGTTGTGATAGCTCTGCCCCTCGGCGTCCGGGACGCGGCCCCCCTTCTCGATCTCGGACGCGTGTCGCAGGTCGATGACCGTGCGTATGCGCAGCTCACGGAAGGTCTTGAGATCGTCCCCAGCCAGCCAGCCGAGCGCGTCGGCCCGGTAGAGCCGTTGCCATTGGACCGCGCGCCCGTCATGGGCGGCATATCCACCTACGTCGCGGAAGTTGAAGATGTTGGCGAACTCAATGTGGCGGATCACCCTCCACACCTTAATCGGCGGGGGTGACAGACTCCTTGGACCGCTCCGCGGCCTTCCGCTCGGCCACCTCGCGGCGGATGAGCAGGACCCACCCGGCCAGCGCGATGCCGATGAACAGCCACCACTGGACCCCGTACGCGAGGTTGAGGCCGCCTCCCGCCCCCACGTCGGGCGCGGGCACCGGGGCCGGCGCCGCGGCGGGCGCGGGCGCCTGCTCGGTCAGCTCGACGTACCCGCCCACCAGCCGGTACGGCAGCCCCTTCCCGATCTTGTCGGCGTTGATCAGCAGCACCTGCCCGGCCGGCAGCCCGGAGCGCTCCCGGATGCCGCTGGATTCCTCGGTCTCGCTGAGTCGTAGCCGCCCGGTGACATTTACCTGTCCAGTGGGTGGAGCGGGCACCTCGGGCGTGGCGTCGGCGGTGGCGGCTGCCTTGACCCAGCCCCTGTTCACGATCAGCGCCGTGCCGTTGCCGGTGACGAGGGGCGTCAGGACGTAGAACCCGGTCTGCCCCTCCTGGGGGCGCCTGCGTACGAGGAGGGCGTGGGCCGGGTCGTACGTGCCCGAGACCGTGATCTTCCTGAACCGGTCGACCTCGCGGACCTGCTGCCCAGGGACCGCCAGCCGGTCCAGCGGCACCGGCGCGGCCTCGATGTTGGCCGTGACCCGCTCGCTGTTGGCCGACCGCTCCTCGAAGCGTCCGAACTGCCACCGCCCGAGGAACACGAAGGCGGGGATGACCAGCAGCACCACCACGTGGAGCGCGAGCCATCGGGGCGTCAGCAGGAACCGGTACACGCATCAAGACTAGGCACCGGAGGGGGTGCCCCTTCACGCGCCTATGCGCTTCTGAGCTGGGCCCCCGACCCGGGCGTCCGGGTCACCTCGCGCGGCCCGCCCACCTCGTGGCCGTCCGCGCACCGGAAATGCTGCTCGATGGGGGCCCCGCAGTCGCGGTGGGTCAGCAGCACCGCCGGCCCCTCCTCGTCCGCCATGTACTTGTCGCCCCAGTGCATGAGCGCGACCAGGAGGGGATAGAGGTCGCGGCCCTTGTCCGTGAGCCGGTATTCGTCGCGCTGCCGCTGGCCCGGCTCGCGGTAGGGCTCCTTGCGCAGCAGGCCCTCGTCGACCAGCCGGGCGAGCCGGGCGCTGAGCACCTGGCGGGGGGCGCCGGTGATCGCCTGCATGTCGGCGAACCTCCGCACGCCGCTGAACGCCTCGCGCAGCACCAGGAAGGTCCACTTCTCCCCGACGATGTCCAGGGTGCGCTCGATCGAGCAGTTGTTCACCCGGAAGGGAACGTTCATTGCTGCATTATATCTGAGTTCATTTGACAGACCCAGCACTCGCGGGCAGGCTGAGTCTATGCAGGGAACCCAGATCCGCCCCGCGCGCCCGGACGACGAGGAACGGATCAGACGTTTCCTGACGGGGCTGTCGCTGCACACGCAGACGCTCCGCTTCTTCACCGGCATCAGCGTTCCCGCCCCCGGGCTGGTGCGCACGCTGCTCGCGCTCGACGAGCGCCGCGACGCGCTCGTCGCGACCGTCGAGGGAGGCGAGATCGTCGGCCACGCCATGAGCTTCCGGGGCGGCTGCGCCGACGTGGAGGTCGCCGTGGTCGTGTCCGACCCGTGGCAGGGCCGGGGGATCGGGCCGGAGCTGATCGGCAAGCTGCTGCTCAGGGCCTCCGTGCGGGGTGCGCGGACCGTGGGCATGGACGTGCTGGGGGAGAACCGGCGCGTGCTGAGGCTCGTCCGCCGCCTCTGGCCGGACGCCGAGATGAAGGTGACTTCCGGATCGGTGGAGGTGACCGCTATGATCGATCCGCTCGGCCTATTTGCGGAACAAGGTTCTGTTGGCACACCATTGACAGCGTGAAGAGTGCCAAGAACGGACGCGACGGCCGGACCCGCATCATCGAGGGTGCCCTCCGCCGCTTCAGTCAGGACGGGGTCTCGGCCACCACGCTGGCCAGCCTCCGCGAGGAGAGCGGCGTCAGCGTCGGCAGCTTCTACCACCACTTCGCCAGCAAAGAGCACGTCTTCGGCGTGCTGTACGCGGAGATCCTGACGGCCTACCAGGCCGCGTTCCTCGCCGAGCTGGTCAGCCACGAGGAGGCCCGCGACGGCATCGAGGCCGTCGTGGCCTTCCACATGCGATGGGCCGGCGAATATCCGGAGCGGGCCAGGCTGCTGGTCAGCGAGCGGCCGCCGCGCAAGCACGAGCCGGGCGGCGCGGAGGTGGCCGAGGCCCGGCGCGCCTTCTTCCGCCAGGTGTCCGACTGGTGGCGGCCGCACATGAAGAACGGCCTGCTCCAGCCCGTCCACCCGACCATGTGCTACGTGCTGTGGCTGGGGCCGGCGCAGGAGATGTGCCGCCTGTGGTTCGCGGGCGCCCACACGCCCACGGAAGAGGAGATCCAGGGTTTGGGCGCCGCCGCCTGGCAGAGCCTCCGCCAGCAATGACGGTCCCCTGAAAGGGGCCTGCCGCCGCAGGACGGGGCCTGTACCAGCGCGGGGAGCGATGATCCGGGTACGGTCTGTGGTGTTATTGTCCACTTGTGACTCGACCTCGGGCGCTGGCACTACCCGCTTTGCCGGAGAGCGCGCTCGCCCGCTTGGGCGAGGTGGCCGACCTGGCCGAGGTTCCCGCGCGTCCCAGCCTCGGCTTCACCGACGAGCAGCTCGCCGACCTGGTCATCGAGACCGGCGCGACCGTGCTCATCACCGACGGCGACCAGGTTCGCACGTCGGTGCTCGCCCTGCCCCTCGACGTGGTGGCCGTCATGGGCCCGACCACCAGCGTGGACCTGGCGCTGGCCGCCGAGCTCGGCGTGACCGTCCTGCACGCCGCCGACCGTGACCCCGAGTCGGTCGCGGAGCTCACGCTCGCGCTGATGTTCGCCGTCAGCCGCAACATCGTGGCCGCCGACCGGGAGATACGCCAGGGGCGCGTCGGCAAGGTGCCGCCCGCCCAGCGCCACCGCGGCCGGCGGCTGACCGGCCGGACGTTCGGCATCGTGGGCCTGGGCGGCGTCGGCAGGGCCACGCGCTGGCGGTGCGAGGGCCTGGGCATGCGGGTGATCGCCTGCGACCCGTTCGTGCCCGAGGCCACCCACACCCTGCCCGCCCTGCTGGCGGAGTCCGACGTGGTGTCGCTGCACGTGCCGCTGACCGCGGAGACGCGGGGCTTCTTCGGCTACCCGGAGTTCGGCGCGATGCGGCCGGGCTCGATCTACCTCAACACCTCGCGCGGCGCGCTGCACGACCTGACGGCGCTGGTTGACGCGCTGCGCCAGGGACGGGTGGGCGGTGCGGGGCTCGACCACTTCGAGGGTGAGTGGCTCGATCCGGCCCACCCCCTGACGGGGCTCCCCAACGTGGTGCTGACGCCCCGGCTGGGAGAGGCCACGGGGGAGAGCCGGGAGGAGCTGGCCGGGACGCTGGTGGACGACATCGCCCGGCTGCTGCGCGGCGAGCGGCCCGCCCACGCCTGCGCGCCCGCGCTCCCCTTCGTCTGACCCGCCGGACCGCGTGGGGTCGTCACGCGGGCTGGCGGAGGCGGGCGTGGACGCGCCAGCTCGCCCGGTCGAGTGAGATGTCCAGTCGCAGGTCGCCGCGGTGCCTGCGCAGACCGGGCACGCGGACCCGGTCGTGCACGTCGAACCTGCCTCGACACGGATAGCCGAACCCCAGCTCACCCGGGAGCACGCGCAGGTCGTCACGGTTGCCGCAGTGCGGGCACGTCCAGGACACCAGGTCCATGCCGCGGTTGTAGTCGGAGCAGGCACGGAAGTATTCGTCGGGGCCGAACCGGGACTCGCAGGCCAAGCAGGGGATCAGCATGGGTCCGCTCCTCGGGGCGACGTGGTGACTTCCCTAGAGATACCGCTCATCACTTGTCCGCCGCTTGCAGAACGCTTGGGCGCCTAAGTAACAGTATGAGCACACAAAGCGACGAGCTGAAGGCGGGGGACGGTAGCTCGCGTGACCGGCGGAGCCTCGTGAGGGTCTGTGGTGAAAGGATGGACTTGTGGAACGACTGCGCCATCACCTCCTGGAGACCGACTACACGATCGACGGCGTCCGCGAGCGGCTGGGCAGCATGGCCGCCTCGGCCCTGGCCAGGGAGGAGCTGGTGCCGGCCCTGCGCGCCACCGCCGACCTCGATCCGCTGGCGGCGTTGATCAGGCTGTGGTGGCTGGGCGTTCCCGTCCCCCTCGCGTCCGTCCCCGCGGAGGTCCTCGACTCGGGGCTGGTCAGGGTCGACGGCGACCAGGTGAGCGCGACCGCGCACCTGCAGCCCTGGGAGACCGGCGGCTACCTCGTCTCCGACCGCAAGGTGCGCCCCGGCGACCCGGCGCTGCGCCCCGATCACGTGGTCGGGGCCGGCGGCGCCTCGGCCAACCTGGCCCAGCTGGTCACCCGCCGCCCGGTGGGGCGCGCTCTCGACCTCGGCACCGGCTGCGGCGTGCAGGTGCTGCACCTGGCCGGGCGGGCCGAGCACATCGTGGCCACCGACGTCAATCCGCGGGCCGTCGAGCTGGCCAGGCTGAGCTGGGAGCTGTCCGGCGTCTCTGGCGTGGAGGCGCGTACGGGGTCGATGTTCGAGCCGGTCGAGGACGAGCTGTTCGACCTGATCGTGAGCAACCCCCCGTTCGTCATCGGCCCGGGGGGCGGCCTGACCTACCGCGAGGCCGGCGGTGACGGCTTCTGCCGCGATCTCGTACGCCGCACGCCCGCCCACCTCAACCCCGGCGGCCAGGCCCACTTCCTGGCCAACTGGCTGCACGTCGAGGGCGAGGACTGGCACGACCGCGTGGGCGGCTGGCTACGCGAGACCGGCTGCGACTCCTGGGTGGTCCAGCGCGACGTGCAGGACCCGGCCGAATACGTCGAGCTCTGGCTCAGGGACGCCGCCGAGCAGGGCACGAAGGCGTACGCCGAGCACTACGACCGCTGGCTGGCCTGGTTCGACGAGCGGAAGGTGGAGGGCATCGGGTTCGGCTGGATCACCATGCGCAACTCCGGCACGCTCGACCCGGTCGTCCGCGTCGAGCACCTCGACCACCCGGTCTCGCTCCCTGTCGGCGACTACGTCGACTCCGTGCTCGACGCCGTCGCCACCGCCCACCGCGCCAAAGAGCTCGACTCGGCGCTCCTGCGGACCGCCGACGGCCTGCTCGACGAGCGCATCGGCCTGCCGGGCGCGGAGGACCCCATCCGCATCGTGCTGCGTCAGACGCAGGGCCTGCGCCGCAGCAGGGAGGTCGGCACGGTGGAGGCCGCGCTGGCCGGTGTCTGCGACGGCGAGTTGGCGCTCGGCCCTTTGCTCAACGTGATCGCCGAGCTGGTCGGCGACGGCGAGATCCTCGACTCCCACGCGGTCAGGCCGCTGATCGCGGAGGGCTATTTCCTGCTTTAATCGGCCGTCAATTGGACGTTGACAGCTGGGGTGGAGGCTCATGGCCAGGACACGGACCCCGGGGGGTTCGAGGGCCGTGTCAGGTCCGGCCGGTCGTCTAGGTGAGGCGGCTAGCCGTTACGCGGAGCATCCGGATAACCGGGCCCCCTAGCGACGCGTGGCGGCGACAGATGACCGGCCGGGCTGCATCACCGACACATTCGTGACGGCCTGATCGACAAGAAACCTGCTCATCAGACTGCCGCCCTACGGTCGTGGCTGGTCGATCGTAGCGGCAGTCCATATAGCAGGTTTCTCATCGAAAGGACAGCCTTGATCAACCATGTGTGGATGACACGTCTGGACGACGAGCTGTACTCAGGACTCGACGACGGCCCCTTTGACGGTCTCGGTGGCGAGGACGGTGTCGATCAGGGCCTTGAGATCTCCGGCCTCGGGAGCGCCGAGCCGGGAGAAGATCTCGAACGCCTGCCGTAGGCACTCCAGGCTCCTGGTCGCGCTGCCCAGACCGCGCAGCGCCCTGCCGAGCACCGTGAGCGACAGCGCCTCGCCGTACGGGTGGCCGATCTCGCGGGAGACCACCAGCGCCTGCTCCGCGTGGCGCACGGCCTCGGGATAGCGCTCGGCGGCGATGAACGTCTCGGCCAGCCTGGAGCAGACCCGCTGCTCCCAGACGCGCTGCTTGCTGGCCCGGAAGAAGGCCAGGCACTCGGCGTGGTGGTGGACGGCCTCGGTGAGCCGGCCGACCCGGGACAGCACGATGCCGAGGTGGTAGCGGGCGCGGGCGGTGCCGGCGCCGCTGCCGATCTCGGTGAACAGGGCCAGCCCCTTCTCCGCCGCCGCGATCGCGTCCGCGGGGCGGCCGAGCCCCAGGTGGTCGCGGGCCGAGTAGCTGAGCACCAGCGCCTCGCCGGCCGGCACGTCGTTCGCGCGGTAGAACCGCATCGCCGCGTCGAACAGCTCCAGCGCCTCGATGTGGCGGCGCTGCCTGCCGACGACGACGGCCAGGGCGTTGAGCACCTCGCCGGTGACGATCTTTTCGCCGTGGGCCGTGGACAGCTCGTGGACGACCCTGAAGTGCTCCTCCGCCGCCTTCAGCTGGTTGTCGGCGAACAGCACGCGGCCGAGCACGTACCGGCTGCGCAGCTCGGTCGCCTGGTCGCCGAGCCGCTGCGCGGAGTTCAGCACGGCACGCGTGCCATGGGCGAACTCGCGCGTGTGCGTGCCCGCCTCCAGCAGCGGCTCCATCGCCACCAGCAGGTCGCCGGCGGGCAGCAGCTGCTCGCCGGCGACGGCCGACGCGGCGACCTGGTTGATGGCCGCGAACAGCGAGTCGCCCTCGGCGATCAGCCAGGCCACGGCCTCGTCCACGCCGGTGAACGAGAGCCCCTCGCTGATCGTCACGATGTTGGCCGGGATCATGCTGCCCTCGTAGGCCAGGCTGTGCGCCGACTGGGCCGAGGCCAGGTAGAAGCCGAGCAGCCGGTGCAGCGCCAGCGCCCTGGCCTCGGGCTGCTCGGACTTGTCCAGCTCGCGCCTGGCGAACAGCTTGAGCAGGTCGTGGAAGCGGTAGCGGCCGGGCGCGGGCGCCTCCAGCAGGCTCGCGTCCACGAGGGACTCAAGCACGGACTCCGCCTCGAACCGGCTCACCGCCAGCACGGCCGCCGCCGCCCCCGTGGAGATGTCGGGCCCCTTGGGCAGCGACAGCAGGCGGAACGCCCGCGCCTGGGCCGGCGCCAGCTGGCCGTACCCGAGCGCGAACGTGGCCTCGACGGCGAGGTTGCCCACGCGCAGCTCGTCGAGGCGGCGCTGCTCGTCGGCCAGCCTGGGCACGAGCGAGGCGACCGTCCAGGAGGGCCGCGCGGCCAGCCGGGCCGCCACGATGCGCACCGCCAGCGGCAGGAACCCGCAAGCGGCCACCACGTCCATGGCCGCGCCGTGCTCGGCGGACACGCGCTCGGCGCCGGCCACCGACGCGAACAGCGACAGCGCCTCGCCCGGCTCCATCACGTCGAGGTCGATGAGCCGCGCGGAGGGCAGGTCGGCCAGCTTGCCGCGGCTCGTCACGATGGCCGCGCACCCGGGCGAGCCCGGCAGCAGCTGGAGGACCTGCTCGGCGTCGCGGGCGTTGTCGAGCAGCACGAGGATGCGGCGGTCGGCGAGGATCGACCGGTAGAGCGCGGCGCGTTCGGGCAGGCCGTCCGGGATGACGTCCGGCGGGATGCCGAGCGCCCGCAGGAACCCGCCGAGCGCCGACTCGGGCGCGGTCGTCTCGTCGGTGTAGCCGCGCAGGTCGACGTAGAGCTGGCCGTCGGGGAACAGGTCCTCTGCCAGGTGCGCGACGTGCACGGCCAGCGCGGTCTTGCCCACGCCGCCGATGCCGGAGATCGCCGCCACCGGCACGCCCTCGCCAGACGACTGCGCCGACAGCAGCGTGCGGAGCCGTACGGCGACCTCCTTGCGGCCGGTGAAGTCGTTGACGGCGGCGGGGAGCTGCGCGGGGCGCGGCAGCTGGGGCGCCCGCGGTTGCTCCGGCTCCTCCGCCGGCTCCTCCGCGGGGATCTCGGCGGCGGCCAGCGTGGGGTCGGCGGCCAGGATGCGCTGGTGCAGCGCGGCCAGCTCGGGGCCCGGCTCGATGCCGAGCTCGTCGATGAGGGCCTCGCGCGTCTCGGTGAACACGTTGAGGGCGTCGCCCTGCCGCCCGCACCGGTAGTAGGCCAGCATGAGCTGGGCGCGCAGCTTCTCGCGCAGCGGGTGGTCGGCGGTGAGCGCGATCAGCTCGGAGACGACCTTCGCGTGGTTGCCCAGCTCCAGGTCGACGTCCATGAGCGCCTCGACGATGCTGATGCGGCGCTCGACCAGCCGGTCGCGCTGGTGCTCGGAGTAGGGGCCGACGGTCCCGGCCAGCGGCTCGCCCTCGAACAGCGACAGCGCCTCGCGCAGCCCCTCGGCGGCCTCGCGCAGCCGGCCGCCCTTGCGCGCGCTCTCGGACTCCTGGACGCCGCGCTCGAAGCGGATCAGGTCGAGCGAGCCGTCGGGCAGCCGCAGCGCGTAGCCCCTCCCGATGGACGTCAGCAGCTCCGGGCGGGAGCGGGCGGGCCGGTCGGGCTCCAGCACCGTACGCAGTCGGGAGACGTAGGTGCGCAGGGCGCCCAGGGCCCTCGGGGGCGCGTCCTCGCCCCAGACCGCGTCGATCATCTCGTTGGGAGTGACCGCATGGCCCTCGCGAAGCAGCAGCATGCCCAGGATGGAACGCTGCAGCGGGGTGCCCAGATCGAGTTCCTGGCCGTCACGCCAGGCGCGGACAGGACCGAGCACGGCGAACCTCAGCCCGCTCTCGACGCTCTGACCAGCCATGCCGTATGTCTCCCAGCCCAATGGATCGTTTTGTTGCCAAATGATAGATCCAACGTCGTTTGTCACCTAGATTCCGGACTGATCGTTAAATGTGGCGTTGATCCGTCCTTGATCCGGCGTTGAGCGCGTCCCTGGATGCTGATGGTCGGCTAGGCATGACCCACACCGCGGGGGCGCGTGTCATGTAGAGCACCTGCAGGCAGAAAAAAATACGGCCCCGCCCGAACTTTCTTGGGGCGGGGCCGTGGTGGACAGGTTCTCAGGCCGCCTCGACCAGTCCGAGCCGCAGGGCGAGCCGCTCGCGCACGAGCGGCCATTCGGAGCTCAGGATCGAGTAGAAGGCGGTATCTCGGACCGTGTTGTCGGCGCCTCGGCTATCCGCTCGTCGCACCCCGTCGAAGTGTGCGCCGAGGGCCTCGATGGCGGCCCGGGACTTGATGTTGCGGACGTCTGCTTTGAGGGTGATGCGGTGGACGTTCCATGTCTCGAAGGCGTGCGAGAGCATCAGGAACTTGCTCTCACGGTTGACACCCGTGCCCTGGGCACTGGCGGCCAGCCAGGTGTAACCGATGTCCGCCACGGACGGGATCTCGCCCACCGCACCGCGTGTACCCGGCGGCCAGGGCATGGGGCCCTGCCAGTACTCCAGGTGCATGAGACGGGTGGCACCGACCACGCGGTCGGTGTTCAGCCACCGGATGGCGAAGGGCATGGAGCGGCCCTCCGCCTGCTCAGCCATGGCGGCCTCCACATAGGAGACCATCTCGTCCCGGCTTTCCGGGACACGAGTGAAGGCGTATGTGCAACGGTCTTCACCCGCCGCGGCGACGAGATCATCGATCACCGCGAGGCTGAGAGGTTCCAGGCGCACGGAGCGCCCGGACAAGGTGACAAGAGCGGGCATGAGCACATGATGGGGGGAAGCGGGGGCGCACGTAACCATGCAGTTAGGAAGATCTTTTGCAGGTTTCTGCAGACAGGGTGTTGCTGCAGGTCAGCGGCCCCTTTTGAGGGATGGTAAACCCGCCCTTGGGGAAAGATTCGCCTAACTGTGACATGGTGTCAGGATCACCGCGGGACGCCGTTCACGTGCCGCTCAGTGCCGCACCGAGGCGAGCTCCTTCAGACCCGTCGAAAGATGGTCCAGATTGGCGGAGATCCACGGGAGTTGGAGCGGGTTCGGGCTGTTCAGGGCGGTCAGTCGCTCTTCGGTGGTCTCGCCGTAGAGGAGGCTCACCGCGACCCGCACCCTGGCCGCCGCCGGGTCGTCGCCGAAGGCGTGTCCGGGCAGGACGCCGATGCCGTGTTCCTCCAGCAGGATCTTGGTGATCTCGGCGGAGCCGCCGAGCCGGAGGTGGCTCAGGTCGGGATAGAGGTAGAAGCCGCCCTGCGGGGCGGGCACGTCGGCCCCGATCTCGGTGAACCGCTCGTGGACGGCCCTGGCGACCGTGCCGTGCAGCCGACGGCTGCGCTCGATGCGGACGAGCAGCTCCTGCGGCTCGTCGAAGGCGTACGCCGCCGCCTCCTGCACCGGGGCCGCGGGCGCGGACCAGATCTCGCTGGCGACCGCGAGCAGGCTCCTGTGCAGCACGTGGCTGCCCGCGGGCAGCCTGGCCACGCCGATCCGCCAGCCGCCCAGCGCCAGGCTCTTGCTCAGCCCGGTGGTGATGACCGTGCGCTCAGGTGCGAGGTCGGCAGGAGAGGTGTACGGCAGGGTCGGGTCGTGCACGACGTCGCGGTAGATCTCGTCCGAGATGATCAGCAGATCGAGCTCGCGGGCGATCTCGACCAGGCGCGCGATGGTCGCCGGACCGGCCAGGCGGCCCGTCGGGTTGTCGGGGAGCGTCACCAGCAGCGAGTTGACCGTCCTGCCCTGGGCCCTGGCCCGGAGCACCTCGCCGGCCACGCGGTCGGGGTCGGGCACGCCGCCCTCTCCTGGCGGTGCGGGCACCAGGATGGGGCGGGAGCCGACCAGGTCGGCCTGCGCCGCGTAGCTGACCCAGCTGGGCGCGGGCAGGACGATGTCTCCGCCGATCGCCAGGAGCAGGCCGTACAGCAGGGACTTGCTGCCCGGTCCGCAGACGACGAGCTCGGGGTCGGTGGGGAGCCCCCGTCGCGTCCAGTAGCCCGCCGCCGCCGTCTTGAGCTCGGACGCCCCCGCGACCGGCCCGTAGCCGTTGCGTTCCGCGGCGGCGGCCAGCCTGTCGCGCAGCGCCGGGTGGACGGGCAGCCCTGCCTCGCCGAAGGCCAGGTGCAGCACTCGTTCCCCGGCGCGCCGTCTTCGGTCGATGTCCTCGTTCGCCGCCAGAGTGGCGGACAACGTCACGGTCATGTTTGTCACGTTCCCAGGGTGGTTTGATGAAGGCATCAGCACAAGCGAGGCTTTTCGTGGGTAGGCATAAGGAAGACTGATGCTTGAATTGCGGCGTTTGGTCCTGATCTGCGAGTTCGCGCGACGCGGAAGTATCGCGGCGACAGCAGCATCCCTGGGGTACAGTCCTTCGGCCGTGTCGCAGCAACTCGTCGCGCTCGAACGCGAGACCGGCACGGCCCTCATCGACAGGACCGCGCGCAGCGCCGAGCTGACCGACGCGGGGCGGCGGCTGGTGGCGCACGCGGAGCGCATCCTGTCCATGGTCGAGGAGGCGGAGTCGGACCTGTCCGCGCACGCGGGGACGCCGTCGGGGCGGGTGGTGGTCACCGCCTTCCCGACGGCGGCGGTGGCGTTCGCCCCGGCGCTCGCCAGCTCGCTGCGCCGCCACACCGAGCTGACGCTCCGGCTGGGGCAGAGCAGGTCGGGCCGGGGCATGCGCGAGGTGCAGTCGGGGGAGGTGGACATCGCGCTCGTGGACGACTGGTACGGGCGCGTGCGCGACAACGAGAGCCTGCGGGTCTTCCCGCTGCTGCGCGACCCCCTGGTGCTGGTGGTGCCGCGCAAGCACCGCCTGGCCGACCCCGGCGTGCCGGTGGACCTGCGGGAGCTGCGGGACGAGCCGTGGATGGCGACGCCCGACGGGGAGCCGTCGCGGCTGGCGGTGGACCGGCTCCTGGTGGACGTGGGCGGCACCCGGCCGTCGCCGTGGGAGTTCGAGGGGCTGGGAACGATCCTTTCGCTGGTGGCCAAGGGGATCGGGATCGCCGCTGTGCCCGCGCTCGCGCTGGCGGCAGGCGTGCGGGGGCTGGCGGTGCGCCGGTTCCCGGGGAACCCGGTGGGGCGCGACGTGCACGCGGTCGCCCGGAATTCGAGCGTCCACCGGCCGTCGGTGTCGGTGACGCTCCGCGCGATCCACGTGGCCGCCCGCTACATCGCCGCCGACCTCGACCCGGTGCGTCCGGCGGACCGCCGGCCGCCCGGCGATCCGCTGGACGAATGACGAGGCGGTCCGGTGAGGCGATAGCGTCTGCCGTTATGGCGCCGACGTACGACATCGAGCACCTCCTGCTGACCCAGCCGAGCATCCGCACGGTCGCGGGCGTCGACGAGGTGGGCCGGGGCGCCTGGGCGGGCCCGGTCACGGTCTGCGCCGTCGTCACCGACCTGTCCGGCCCGCCGGCCGGTCTCACGGACTCCAAGCAGCTCTCGGCGGCCAGGCGCACCCCGCTCGCCGAGGAGCTGACCGCGTGGGCGGCCGGCATCGGCTTCGGCGAGGCCACCCACGAGGAGATCGACGCGCTGGGCATGACGGAGGCCCTGCGCCGGGCCGCCAGGCGGGCGCTGGAGGCGCTGCCGGTACGCCCGGACGCGGTGATCCTCGACGGCAAGCACGACTACATCGGCGCGCCCTGGCCGGTCCGCCTGGAGGTCAAGGGCGACGCGGCGAGCATCTCGGTGGCGGCGGCGTCCGTCCTGGCCAAGGTCCGGCGCGACGCGTACATGGGGACGATCGGCTGCGAGGAGTACGGCTTCGCCGAGAACGCCGGTTACCCCTCGCCCGTCCACCAGGAGGCCCTGGCCCGCCTGGGCCCCACGCCCCACCATCGCCTCTCGTGGTCCTACCTCGACGACCTCCCGCGGTGGCGGCACCTCAAGCACCATCGGGACCCGCTCGCGGGAGAGGGCCAGGCCAGCCTGTTCGGCTGAACGGACCCCATCGGGCATCATCGGGTGGGTGCGAATCGGGGTCTTCGTCATCGCGGCGCAGTTCCCCGGCCAGGAGGCCGGGCAGGTGCTGGCCGATGCCGTCGAAGTGATCGTGGCCGCCGAGGAGGCGGGGTTCGACGACGCGTGGGTCGCCGAGCATCACTTCATGTCCTACGGCGTGTGCCCCTCCGCCACCACCCTGGCGGCGGTCGCGCTCGGCAGGACCTCGCGGATCGGGCTCGGCACGGCCGTCAGCGTGCTGTCCACGCAGCATCCCGTGGCGCTGGCCGAGCAGGCGGCCATGCTGCACCACCTGTCCGGCGGGCGGTTCACGCTGGGCGTCGGCAGGGGCGGGCCGTGGGTGGACCTGGAGGTGTTCGGGACCGGGGCCGAGCGGTTCGAGCGGGGGTTCGGGGAGTCGCTCGACGTCCTGCTCGACGCGCTCTCCGGAGGACCCGTCGTCGGCGACGGGGAGTTCTTCCGGTTCAGGGAGGTCCAGGTGGTGCCGGCCGCGAGCATGCGGCCGGTGGTCGCGTGCACCTCCGAGGCGACCGTGGGGGTGGCGGCGGCGCGGGGGCTGCCGATGCTGCTCGGGATGCACATCGGGGACGCCGACAAGGCCGCCCTGGTCAAGGACTACATCGCCCGTGGCGGGAGCGCCGCCGATCACGTGGCGGCGGGGGTGGCCCACGTGGCCGACTCCACGGCGGAGGCGGTGCGGGAGATCAAGGAGTCGCTGCCCCGGTGGCTGGGGCCGGGGCTGGCGGGGTACGTGCCGGTGGACGATCGGCCGCGACCTACACGGAATATCCCGGCATATGTGGATTTGTTGGCCAGGATTCATCCGGTCGGGTCGGCCGAGCACTGTGCCGCGACGATTCTGCGTACCGCGGAGAACACCGGGATCGAGCGGTTCATCCTGCTGGTCGAGGGGCTGGGCGAGCACCGGCGGACGCTGGAGAACGTGCGGCGGTTCGGGGCGGAGGTGCTGCCGATGCTGCGAGCCCGGTGACCCGGGGCGAGCCGGGTCACCGGGCCGGCCGGTCAGCAGTCAACCAGCTCCGGCTTCTGGTTGAGGATCTGGGCCCTCGGGGTGACGAACTCGTGCAGGGCCTTCGTCGCCGTCGGGTCGAAGACGGCGACCCGGTGGCAGTTCTGGAAGGCCAGCCGTACCCCGAAGTGGCGCTCCAGCGCTCCGCGCATCGCGTCGCTCGCCAGGCAGCGCAGGAGCTGGCCGCGGGCTTCCTCGGACGGCGGCGGCACCTGGTTGTCGGCGAACTCGGCTCCGGTCTGCTCGCGCTGTTCGGCCAGCCCGCTGATCAGCGACCACGCGTACGGCAGCGAGTCGCGGACGCACGCGATGAATGCCGCGTCGTCCACGTCACCGGCCCGGGCCTGGTCGAGCAGTTCGTTCGGAACGGTCAGCGACATGCTGTCTCCTCTCGAATGGGATCAATTTGACGCTAGGTGGGGATCTGTGATCGCTCCAGATGCCTGGAGGGGGGCACTCAGGGGCCGTATACGAAATCCGGGTCTATCTGTGAGGCCAGGTCGGACCCCGTCCGGTCGTTGCCCCATGCCTGGGCGTTGCGCAGGTGGAACTCCACGGTCTGTCGGCCGAAGCGCGCCCAGTCCTTGTCCTGCTCGTCGAGGGTCTTGCGGAGCACGGCCAGCGCGTCGGCGTTGGCCGGCTCCAGGTCGTCGAGGGTGAAGTGGCGGCCCTGCTCCATGGCGCGGACCGCGGCGGAGTGCTCCATCCAGGTGAGCAGGTCGTCGCCCACGTGCTCGCGCAGGAAGTCGACGTCGGACGGGCCGTGGACCTTGTTGCCGACCACGGCCAGCGCGACGCCGTACGTGGCGGCGTGGTCGCGGTACTGCCGGTAGACGCTCACGCCCTGCCTGGTCGGCTCGGCGACGAGGAACGTCAGGTCGAACCGGGTGAACAGCCCTGAGGCGAAGGAGTCGGCCCCCGCGGTCATGTCCACCACGACGTACTCGCCGGGGCCGTCGACCAGGTGGTTGAGCAGCAGCTCCACCGCGCCGACCTTCGAGTGGTAGCAGGCCACGCCGAGGTCGTCCTCGTTGAACGGGCCGGTGGCCAGCAGGCGCAGCCCCTCGGGGGCGGTCAGCGCGTACGGGTCGGCGGCCAGGTCCTCGAAGCTCAGCAGCCGGGAGCCGCGACCGGGCGGGGTGGTCTTGACCATGGCGTCGGCGGAGGGGATGCGCGGGTTGTCACCGCGCAGCCGCTCCTTGATCTCGGTCAGATGGGCGCCGAGCGGCTCGGGCTGCCGGTCGAGGCCGAGCACCATGGCCAGGTGCTGGTTGATGTCGGCGTCCACGGCCACCACCGGCCCGCCCTGGCTCGCCACATGTCTGGCGAACAGTGCGGACATCGTCGTCTTGCCACTGCCGCCCTTTCCGACGAAGGCCACTCTCACGGCCCCTCCTGAGGTCTCGTGGGTATGAAAACCGTTTCCGTTTCGGTTGTCATCATGCCACACTCCGTGCACGGCGCGACGCCGAAACCGAGGCATGCGTGAGAAGCCCGGGTGGGCGAGTGGAAGAAGCCGGTCTAGGCGCAGGTGGCGTCGAGGTTGACCGGGGCGTCCAGGTCGTCCGTGCCCGGGGTCCGCTCCGCGCTGGTGGCGGTCCTGGCCGCGGGGCGCGCCTCCAGGGTCTCGGCGACCTTGCGGCGGATGAACGACCAGTCGGGGTAGACCGTGTTGATCAGCGGCGGCACGAAGCTGAGGCTGCGGATCTTCGCGTCCTTGACCCGCTGCGAGAGGTCTATGACGGCCGGCAGCAGGTCCTGCGGGAGGTCGGTGGAGATGGCCCGCTTGGTCGCCGCGGCCAGCCGCTCGAAGCTGTTGAGCACGGTCATCGGGTCGGCCTGCTTGGCGACCGCGTTGAGCAGGCACTTCTGGCGTCCCATGCGGACGTAGTCGTCGCTGTCGGTGCGCGAGCGGCCGTACCAGAGCGCCTCCGCGCCGGACAGCCTGCGGGTGCCGGCCGGCAGCAGGCCCTCGCGGTAGCGGCCGTACACGATGGGCTCCTTGATGGTGACCTTCACGCCGCCCATGGCGTCGATGATCTCCGCGAACCCCTTCATGTCCACCAGGGCGTAGTAGTCCACCGGGATGCCGAGGATGTCGCCGATCGTCTGCTTGATCAGGGTCGGCCCGCGCCGGCGCCGCTCCACGCCCGGCACCGTCTCGGGGTGGTCCTCGGCGTACTGGAAGATCTCGTTGAGCAGGCCGGGCGTGTCGGGGCCGCTGCCGGTGAACCCGAAGGGGAACTGGTCCCTGGCCGCGCCCTCGGGGAACTGGACGCGCTGGAGGTTGCGCGGCAGGCCGAACAGGGTGGTCGCGCCGGTCTCGGTGTCCACGCTGGCCACGGTCATGCTGTCGGTGCGCACGCCGGGCCGGTTCGGCGCGGCGTCGCCGCCCAGGAGCAGGAAGTTGACCCGGCGGGCGCCGTTCCACGGGTCCTGGGCCATGATCGGCGCGGTGGCGGTGGCACTGGGGAACAGGGTGTTCACGACGTCGCGTGACAGGTACGCGAGCCTGGTGGCGTACAACGTCGGGGTCAGGATGAGCCCGCAGAGTGCGAGCGTCAGCGCCGTGGTCAGGAAGCGGCCGATCCTGTCGGAGCTCGGCGGGCGCACCAGGACGAAGGACCAGATGACCACGCCGGTCCAGACGATCGCGATCACCACCACTGCCACGGTGAACCCGACGAGCCAGCGCGGCTGCACCGCCAGCGACAGCAGGTGCGTGCTGAAGGCCGTGAGCACGGTGAGGATGCCGCCAAGCATCACGACATATCCGAACATGAGCGCCAGGCCGGTCTTGCGGCGCTCCACGGCCAGGTGCGCCACTCCCCACAACAAGGACGATGCCAGCGTCAGGGCCATGCTCGCCCCCAGGCCGAATCCCCGCTCTTTCACCGTCATGCCTGGTCAAACCCCCATTTGCGCGCCCATCCACGTCACATTAGTAATGCGCTGTGCGGGAAAGACGGTTGGAAGGGACGGGTCAGGTCAATTCCATGTCAAGACCACCTTGAGATATAACGTGAGTGTGCGCAAGCGACACGGAAGCTACGGATTCGACGCTCCATGGGCGCTGGGCGGCCTGCTCCTCGGGGCGCTCGCGCTCCTCGCCCTGGCGACGGTCTCCTTCATGCTCGACATCCCTCTGGCGGGCATCGCGTTCCTGTTCGGCGGGCTCTACACGCTGGCCAGCGCGGCCAGCTACCTCTACACGACGCGGCGCGGCAAGTTCGCGGTCTGGGCCGGGGAGCTCGAGCGGTTGACGGGCGACGAGCGCCTGCTCGACCTCGGCTGCGGCCGGGGCGCGGTGCTGCTGATGGCGGCCGGGCGGCTGGAGCACGGCACGGCGACCGGCATCGACCTGTGGCACTCGAAGGACCAGTCGGGCAACCGGGCGGCGAGGACCAGGGCGAACGCCGCGGCCGAAGGCGTCGCCGACCGCGTGGAGCTGGTGACGGGCGACATGCGCGACCTGCCGTTCGACGACGGCGCGTTCGACGTGATCGTGTCGAGCCTGGCCATCCACAACATCCCCGACGCCGAGGGACGCGAGCGGGCCGTGCGCGAGGCGCACCGCGTGCTGCGGCCCGGCGGGTCGATGCTGATCGCCGACTTCCAGCACACGGCCGCGTACGAGGACACGCTGCGCTCGCTCGGCGTGGTGGACGTGCGGCGGCGCGACGCGGGCTGGCGGTTCTGGTACGGCGGGCCGTGGTTCGGCACGGGCATCGTGGAGGCCAGGAAACCCGCCCCCTGAGCCGGCGATTGCCGATCGCGGGTAGAAATCCGGCGAGGGGCTTTGCATGGTCATGCATCAGTGTGTATATACTTCTACTCGTGTCTAAGATGCTCACGTCCTTGCCTGTCGGTGAACGTGTCGGGATCGCCTTCTCCGGCGGCCTCGACACCTCGGTCGCGGTCGCGTGGATGCGCGAGAAGGGTGCGGTGCCGTGCACGTACACCGCCGACATCGGCCAGTACGACGAGCCTGACATCGCCTCGGTGCCGGGCCGCGCCAAAGCGTACGGCGCGGAGGTCGCCCGGCTGGTCGACTGCCGGGCGGCGCTCGTGGAGGAGGGGCTCGCGGCCCTGGCCTGCGGGGCGTTCCACATCCGGTCCGGCGGGCGCACCTACTTCAACACCACGCCCCTCGGGCGGGCCGTCACGGGCACGCTGCTCGTGCGCGCCATGCTTGAGGACAACGTGCTGATCTGGGGCGACGGCTCGACCTTCAAGGGCAACGACATCGAGCGGTTCTACCGCTACGGTCTGCTCGCCAACCCCGCCCTGCGGATCTACAAGCCGTGGCTGGACGCCGACTTCGTCACCGAGCTCGGCGGTCGCAAGGAGATGTCCGAGTGGCTGCTCGCCAACGGGCTGCCCTACCGCGACAGCACGGAGAAGGCCTACTCCACGGACGCGAACATCTGGGGCGCGACCCACGAGGCCAAGGCGCTGGAGCACCTCGACGCGGGCATCGAGCTCGTCGAGCCGATCATGGGCGTGCGGTTCTGGGACCCCTCCGTCGAGATCGCCGCCGAGGACGTCACGATCGGCTTCGAGCAGGGCCGACCGGTGACCATCAACGGCAAGGAGTTCCCCTCCGCCGTCGACCTGGTCCTGGAGGCCAACGCCATCGGCGGCCGACACGGCCTGGGCATGTCCGACCAGATCGAGAACCGGATCATCGAGGCCAAGAGCCGGGGCATCTACGAGGCGCCGGGCATGGCGCTGCTGCACGCCGCCTACGAGCGGCTGGTCAACGCGATCCACAACGAGGACACCCTGGCCAACTACCACGCCGAGGGCCGGCGGCTGGGCCGGCTGCTGTACGAAGGCCGCTGGCTGGACCCGCAGGCGCTGATGCTGCGCGAGTCGCTGCAGCGCTGGGTCGGCACCGCGGTCACCGGCGAGGTGACCCTGCGGCTGCGGCGCGGCGAGGACTACTCCATCCTGGACACGTCCGGACCGGCGTTCAGCTACCACCCGGACAAGCTGTCCATGGAGCGGACCGAGGACTCCGCCTTCGGGCCGGGCGACCGCATCGGCCAGCTGACCATGCGCAACCTCGACATCGCCGACACCCGCGCCAAGCTTGAGCAGTACGCCGGGCTCGGCATCGTCGGCCCGCAGCACCCGATGCTGATCGACGCCCCGCAGACGGCCACGACCGAGCTGATCGGCGCGATGCCCGAGGGCGGCGCCGAGGCGATCGCCAACCGCGGGGAGCCCGGCGAGATCCCCGGCGACGACGAGCTGCTCGACCACGCCGCGATGGAGTTCGGCACCGACTGACCGGCACCGACTGACCGGCACCGACTGATCGGCCACGGCCTGACCGGCCGGGATGAAGAGCGCCGCGGCTGCCCGGCAGCCGCGGCGCAGCACCGCCGAACCCTCGGGAGTCAACGCGTGCAGGGCGCTGAGCTCTACATCATCGTGTGCGCCGCCGGTCCGGCCCCGGACGTCGGCCGGCTCGTCGGCCTGGCGCAGGAGCAGGGCTGGGCCGTCCAGGTCGTCGCCACGCCGTCGGCCCTGGACTTCATCGACGTGGCCGCCCTGGAGGCCCAGACCGGGCGGCCCGTCCGCAGCCGGTATCGCAAGCCGTACGAGCCCAAACCTCCCCGACCGGGCGCGATCATCGTCGCGCCGGCGACCTACAACACGGTCAACAAGTTCGCCCAGGGCATCGCCGACACCTACGCGCTGGGCCTGCTGGCCGAGGCGCCCGGGCTCGGGATCCCCGTCGTCGTGCTGCCGTTCGTCAACAACGCCCTGGCCGGCCGCCGGCCCTTCCTGCGCAGCATCGACGCGCTGCGCGGCGACGGCGTCCGGGTCGTGTTCGGCGGGCCGGGGCAGTTCGCGACGGACGAGCCGGACGCCGGCGCCCACCGTTTCCCCTGGGAACGCGCGCTGTCGGAGCTGTCCTAGCACTTGCACCTGACACCGTGTGAGGCGGTATGCCAGGGTGTGCCGACTTTCGGGAGGAACATCATGGCAATGGCTGAGCGGGTCGACGAGGTCCTGGGCTCGGGTAAGGCGCCGAACTTCCACGGTCTCGTGGTGGTGCGAGGCGGGGAGACGGTGCTCGAACGTTACGGCGCCGGGCCGGACCACCGGTTGGGTGACTCGCTGGGACACGTCGAGTTCGACCGGGACACGTTGCACGACCTGCGGTCCGTCTCCAAGAGCGCGGTCGCGCTGCTGTACGGCATCGCGCTGGGCGAAGGGCTCGTGCCGGAGCCGGGGGCGGCCCTTATGGCCCAATTTCCGGAATATCCGGATCTGGTGGCGGATCGGGAACGCGCTCATCTGACCGTCGAGCACGCGCTGACCATGACGCTCGGTCTCGAATGGGACGAGAGCGCCCCCTACACCAGCCCGGCCAACAGCGAGATCGCGATGGAGATGGCTCCCGACCGGTACCGGTACGTGCTGGAGCGGCCCGTCGTCGAGGAGGCCGGAAAGCAGTGGCACTACTGCGGCGGCGCCACCGCCCTGCTCGGCGGCCTCATCGCCCGCGGGGCCGGCAGGCCGCTGGAGGAGTACGCCGCGACCGCGCTGTTCCGCCCGCTCGGGATCGACGCGTTCGAGTGGTCCAAGGGAGAGCACGACACGGTGAGCGCCGCGGCCGGCCTGCGGCTGCGGCCGGTCGACCTGGCCGCCGTCGGGCAGCTGGTGCTCGACGGCGGCCGGGACGTCGTGCCCGGCGAGTGGATCCAGGAGCTGCTGCGGCCGCGGGTGGTGATCGAGGCCGGGTTCGAGTACGGCTACCAGTGGTACGTGAACACCGGCGACCGCCACTGGGTCGGCGGCCTCGGGAACGGCGGGCAGCGCCTGCTCGTCCTGCCCGAGGAGGAGCTGGTCGTGGCGCTGACGGCCGGCGACTACGACCAGGGCGGGGACAGCACCACGGCCGTGCTCGAAGCGGTCCTCGACTCCTGACGCCCGCCCACGGAGCGAGCGGGACCCGGCCGGTGACTGCTGCTTACGGGGCGAGCAGGATCCGGCCGGTGGCCGCGCGGCTCTCCAGGAGGCGGTGGGCCTGGGCCGCCTCCTCCAGCGGCAGCGTACGGTCGATGTAGGCGGCGCTGCGCCCGGACGCGAGCCGGTCGAGCATCGCCGGATAGTGCGTCCCGAACACCTCCCCGCCCCAGCCGGGGCCGCTGCACGCGGTGAGCGTGACCCCGCGCTCCATGAGGTCGGCGGCCGTGACGGCGGCGGGCTCCCCGGTCAGCAGCCCGTAATAGAGCATCCGGCCGGTGCCGGGAGTGAGGTGGTCGAGCACCCGCCTGGCGACCGTGCCGCCCATGGCCTCGAACACCACGTCCACGTCCGGCAGCTCGTCGGGCCAGCCGGCCGGGCCGTGGTCGAGCACGAGGTCGGCGCCCATCCCGGCGGTCCGGTCCCGCTTGGCGGCCGAGCCGGCGGTGGCGATCACCCGCCCGGCACCGAACTCCTTCGCGTGCTGCACCAGGTACGTCCCCACCGCGCCGCTGCCTCCCTCCACCAGCACGGTCTCACCGCCGCCGAGGCGTGCCTTGTGCAGCAGGGCGAGGGCTATCGCGCCCGGCGCCCCCGCGGCCAGCGCCTGGGCCGGGGTGACGCCCTCCGGCACCGGGACCGTCATGGCGGCCGGGAGCGCGACGTACTCGGCGTACGAGCCGAGCCCGCCGGTGACCCCCACGACCGTGCTCCCGAGCAGCTTCGCGTCCACCCCCTCGCCCACCTCGACCACCTCGCCGGCCGCCTCCGCGCCGATCACGGCGGGCAGCGGCAGCGGGAACGGCAGCGTCCCCGCCCGGATCTGCGTCTCGGCGTAGCTGACGCCGACGGCCTGGGCGCGGATGAGGACCTGGCCCTCGCCTGGACGGGGGCGCGGCAGGTCCGCGACTTCGAGCCGTTCGGGGCCGCCCGTCTCCGACAGGACGATTGCGCGCATGCTTGAAGCTCCTTCAACTGAACCGATGGTCCAGTTAATATATGGACCGGTGGTCAAGTTTGTCCATGGGAAAGAATGACCGGATGGAACGTCGAGAGCGGGCCGACGCCGCGCGCAACAGGCAGGCCATCCTGCGGGCGGCCGAGGAGCTGCTGCGGCGCCACCCGCCCGAGCAGGTGTCGGTCGAGCGGGTCGCGGCCACCGCCGGGGTGGGCAAGGGGACGGTGTTCCACCGGTTCGGGAGCCGTACGGGGCTCATGATCGAGCTGATGAGCGAGCGGGCGCGCGAGTTCGAGCAGGCGTTCACCGAGGGGCCGCCGCCGCTGGGGCCGGGCGCGGAGCCGGTCGAGCGGCTGCTCGCGTTCTTCGCGGGGGTGGCGGCGCTGGCGGCGCGCAACGGGAACCTCATGAGCGCCATCGAGCACGCCAGGGTCACCACGAAGGCCCACGGCGAGCAGCCCAGGCAGGAGAACCCGATCTACCGGTCCTGGCACCGGCACGTGTCCGGGCTGATCGCCGAGGGACGGCCCGACGTGGACGCCGAGCAGATCGCCCACATGCTGCTCGGCACGCTGCACATGGAGCCGATCGCCGATCAGCTGCGGGCCGGGCAGCACGAACGGCTCGCCGCCGGCTTCGCCGACCTGATCAGGGGGCTGCTGCGTTAGAGGGGCAGGTGGGGGATCGCCGCGTGGAAGGCGGCGACGGCCGCCCTGATCGCCGGGTGCCCGCCGTTCCCCCTCCTGAACGCGGCGAGCGTGCGGCGGCTCAGCGGCAGGCGGGTGAGCGTCACCCCCTCCGGCGGGTCGATCGCCGCCAGGTGCGGTACGAGCGCGACCCCCTGCCCGGCGGCGACGAAGGCGAGCACGGTGTCGAAGTCGTCGATGTGGTGCCGTACGAGTGGTTCGAAGCCGGCGGCCTGGCACGCCCGGATCGCCATGGTGTGGCAGAGCGTGCCCGGCCTGTCGGTGATCCACGAGTCGGCGCGGGCGTCGGCGACGGAGGGCCGGTCGGTCAGGTACATCGGCTCGCTGTACAGGGGCTCCGTCTCGATGGACGCGTCGGTCACCGGCGGCACGAAGTCGTACTCGTGCACGAGCGCCACGTCCAGCTCGCCGGCCCGCAGCGCGGCCGAGACGTCGGCGGGGTCGATCTCGGAGACCATGGGCACCAGCCCGGGATGTGCCCCGGTCAGGTCGACGAGTGCCGGAGGCAGGAGCACGCGGGCCGCCGTCGGGAACGCGCCGATCCGCAGCGGCCCCGAGGGCCCGCCACGCGCGACGGCGAGCGCCGCCGACGCGCGTTCGAGCTGCTCCAGAACGGCGTGCGCGTGCTCGACCAGCAGGTGCCCGGCGGGCGTCAACGCCACGGTGCGGCCGGTGCGCTCCAGCAGCGGCACACCGGCCTCCCGTTCCAGGGCGCTGAGCTGCTGGGAGACGGCCGAAGGCGTGAACGTGGCCGCCTCCGCGACGGCGGCGATGGTGCCGCGCCTGGCGAGTTCGCGGAGGAGGTGGAGCTTGCGTGGATCGAGCATAAGTTGAGCTTAATCTCAAGCGAAGAAATCCGCGCTGGACCTAACGGGTTCGGACAGGCCAGGCTCGGAGCATGTTGAGAGGACTACACGTGCCGCTGGTCACCCCGTTCACCTCGTCGGGAGAGGTGGCCGTGGACGCGATCGAGAAGCTGGCCTCGGACTACCTCGACCAGGGGGCCGCCGGGCTGGTCGCGCTGGGCACGACGGGCGAGGTGGCGGCGCTCGACCCCGGCGAGCGGGCGCTGGTGATCGAGGCGTGCGCGCGGGTGTGCGCGGAGCGGCAGGCGCTGCTGACGGTGGGGGTGACGGGGAACGACACGCGTTCGACGGCCCGGGCTCTGCGGAGCCTGCCTTCCGGGGTGGGCGCCGCGCTGGTGACGGTGCCGTACTTCCTGCGGCCGGGCGAGCGCGGGGTGATCGCGCACTTCGAGGCGCTGGCGGAGGAGACGCCGGTGCCGCTGGTGATCTACCACATTCCGTACCGGACCGGTCAGGCGGTCGGCGCCGCGACGTTCCGGCACCTGGGCGCGCACCCGATGATCGCGGGCATGAAGTACTCGGTGGGCGGGATCGACCAGGACGCGGTGGATCTGCTGGGGGACCTGCCGGAGGGGTTCGAGGTGGTGGGGGGTGACGACGCGTTCATCTCGCCGCTGCTGGCGCTGGGCGCCGTCGGCGGGATCCTCGCCTCGGCCCACCTGGAGACCCGGAGCTACGTCGAGCTGGTGGACGCCTGGAACGCGGGCGACGCGGTCAGGGCGCGGGCGCTCGGGCACCGGCTGGCGCGGCTCTCGGCCGCGCTCTTCGCCGAGCCGAACCCCACCGTGATCAAGGGAGTGCTGCACGCCCAGGGGTTGATCCCGACCCCGGACGTGCGATTGCCGCTGGTCCCGGCCGGCGAGGCGGCGGTTTCACAGGCTCGCCTGATAGCGGTACATCCAGGCCAGTGACTCCTGGCTCGCGCTCTTCTTCAGGAAGAACGGCAGCATCAGGTCGCGGAACACCCGGGCGACCGGTCCCGCGGCCTTGTTGTTGCTGATCGTCCTGGAATACGCCACCACCCGCTCCACCCTGGGCCGCCGCTCGGCCTCGAACCGCGCGAACGCCTCCGTGTGGCTCCCGCTGTCGCGCAGGCACCTGGCCAGCACGACCGCGTCCTCGATGGCCAGCGAGGCGCCCTGGCCGGAGCTGGGCGAGGTGGCGTGCGCGGCGTCCCCGGTCAGCAGGACCCGGCCGCGGTGCCATATGGGCAGCGGCGGCAGGTCGTAGATCGGCGCCCCCGGATGCACGTCGCTGCGCCGGACGAGCTCGGCGGAGGAGTTCGCGTCGTCCTCGAACGCCCTGACCAGCACCGGCTTCCAGTCCTCCGGAACGTCGCCGAGCCGCCTGGGCAGGTTCGCGAACCACCAGGTCTCGCCCGACTCGGCCACCGTGTAGCCGAAGAACGCGCGCTTGCCGAAGACCATGTTGTACACGCCCGGCTCGCCGGGCATGCCGGTGTCCCGCACGATCCCGCCGAGACTGTAGAGGCCGCTGTAGCGGGGTGCCGGGGCCCCCGGGTCGAGGATCGCGCGGGTGCGCGAGTGCACGCCGTCGCATGCGATCAGCAAGTCGCCCGTCGCCTCCGTGCCGTCCTCGAACCTGGCCGTCACCCGCCTGCCGCTCTCGTCGTACGAGACCAGGCGCTTGCCGTACGTGATCTTGATGTCGTGCTGGGCGGCCTCGTCGCGGATGGTCCGGTAGAGGTCGGACCGCAGGACGGTGTGGCTCACGGTGCCGTCGTCGAGCCGCAGCCCGTTGGCCACCTCGCCCAGCCGCTTGCCGGTGCCGCTCCACATGACCATGCGCGGGGTGGGGATGGCCCGCGAAAGGATCTTGCGGTGCGCGCCCAGCACGCGGAGCGCGGCCAGGCCGTTGGAGGCGACGTTCAGGAACGAGCCCACGTCCTCCGCGCCCTGCCCGTACGCCTCGAAGATCTCGACGTCGATGCCCACCTCGCGCAGGGCCATCGCGGTGACGGGACCGCCGATGCCGCAGCCTATGATCAAAGCCTTCATGGTGATAACCTTTCGTTCGGCCAAACGAAATATATGCGAGAGGCTTCACCTGTGTCCAGAGATATTTCGGAGCGTCGAACGAATTTGCTGGAGGCGCTCGCCGCGGCGGGGCGGGAGAGCAGCAACGCCGCGGTGATGTTCCACACCGCGATGGGCGAGCGGCTGGGGCTCGGCATGACGGAGGAGAAGACCCTCGACCTGCTGCAACGCATGGGGCCGCTGACCGCGGGGGAGCTCGCCCAGCACGCGGGCCTGGCGCCGGCGACCGTCAGCGGGCTGATCGACCGGCTGGAGGCGAAGTGGCTGGTGCGGCGGGTACGCGACACGCGGGACCGGCGGCGCGTGATCGTGGAGATCAACTATGAGCAGCTGGCCGGGTTCAGCGAGCTCTTCGAGCCGTTCATGGCGGCGTTGGGGGAGTTGTACGAGCGGTACACGGATGAGGAGCTGGAGCTGATCCTCGACTACCTCACCCGCGCCACCACCCTCCAACGCGCGGCCACCCGCGACCTGACGACGTAGACGGGCTGGGGGAAGGCCCCTGCCGTCGGTGCTGCTGGGGGCCTCGCCCGTCGGCACCCATGAAGGAGTCCCTGCCGTCGGCCACCCACCCGCAGCCCCTGGGACGGCCACCCCGCACCCGGCCCACCGCGCGGCGCGCTGGGGCACCGCTGGCGGGTCGCCGCAAGAGTGCGCCCGGGGCGGACGTGGTGGTCAGCGGTCGGATTCGCGGATGGCGGTGCCGACCTCGCTCACGCGGTCGGCCAGGAGACCGAGGGCGCCGACGGCCCGGGTCATCGGGTCGTCGTCGGCGCCGCCCAGGGCCTTGGCCTTGAGGTAGGCGGTTTTGATCTCCGCCCAGCGTTCGGCCTGGGCCGGGGTGAGGCGGCCGCGCAGTTCGGCCAGCTTGAGCAGGTTCGCCTCGGCGTCCGTGGTCAGGGTCTGGGCCTCCCCGAGGTAGTGGTCGTCGATCACCGCTTCCAGCTCGGCGTCGTTCATGGCGGGGACGATGCGTTCCGCCAGCTTGTTCATGTTGCGGTAGGAGCCCTGCAGCCGGTACGGGGGCTCGGTGCGGGCCTCGTCGGACTGGGCGGCCGAGGCGATGTAGGCCTGGTTGTTGGCCAGCATGATCTCCTGGACGCGCACCAGCTTGGCCAGCACGCTGAGGATCTGGTCGAGCTCCGGCTTGCTGTACGGGTGGCGGAGCTGGTCGGGCTGGACGGTCGTGTCGCCCTTGGCGAGCCGTACGAGGAGCTCGACGTCCGCGCGGTCGCGGCCGGAGAGCGGCGCGAGCACCGGGTTGGAGGTCAGCGCGTTATCCACGTAGCTCAGCGCGAACAGGTCGTCCTTGCCCGACAGGACGTCGCCCAGGTTCCAGACGTCGGCCCGGTTGGCCAGCATGTCGGGGATGCGGAACCGCCGGCCGGACTCGGTGTACGGGTTGCCCGCCATGCACACTGCGAACCGCTTCCCGCGCAGGTCGTACGTGCGGGTGCGGCCATTCCACACACCCTCGATGCGGCGCTGGGCGTCACAGAGCGAGATGAACTTCTGCAGCAGCTCCGGCGAGGTGTGCTGGATGTCGTCGAGGTAGAGCAGCGTGTTGTTGCCGGTCTCCAGCGCGAACGAGATCTTCTCCACCTCCTGCCTGGCCGTCGCGTCGGGTGCGTCCGCCGGGTCCAGCGAGGTCACCTCGTGGCCCAGGGCCGGGCCGTTCACCTTGACGAACACCAGGCCCAGGCGGCTGGCCACGTACTCCATCAGGGTCGTCTTGCCGTAGCCGGGCGGTGAGATGAGCAGGAGGAGGCCCATCTGATCCGTACGCTTGCCCGCGCCCGCCGCGCCGAGCTGTTTGGCCAGGTTGTCGCCGATCAGCGGCAGGTACACCTCGTCGAGGAGACGGTTGCGGACGAAGGCGCTCATGACCTTGGGCTTGTACTCGTCCAGGCGCAGCCGCCGGCGCTCGGCCTCGACCAGCTCGCTCCTGCGGCGCTGGTACGCCCGGTACGCCGGGACCCGGTCCTGCCGGAAGTGGCGCGTCCTGGTGAGGATCTCGTCCAGCCGGAGGTCGAGTTTGCGGTCCTTGACGCGGGGATGGGTGCCCAGGAGGCCGTCCACGGTCTCCTGGGTGGCGGCGCTGGAGTCGTGGCGGGGGACGTCGCACAGCTGCACCGCGATGGCCTCCGCCACCTCGGGGCCCTGGTGGTAGGCGGCCATCCAGGCGTGGGCCAGTTGCAGGCGTTCGGGGAGCGGCACGCTCTTGAGCTCCTCCTCGAACTCACGCACCTTGGCGGGGCCCAGGGTCTTCCTGAACCCGTCGAGGAGGTCGCGCGCCGCCTTGCTGGTCACGAACCCGAACGGGCTGCCCCCGAGCTCCTCGACGAGGTACTCACCCGCGAGAAGCTCGCCCCCCGACCCCGGCGTGCTCGTACGGAGGCTCGTCATGAAGTGTGCGACCGACGTCCCCAGCTCGGTGGCCAGCGAGTCCAGGGCAGCGGTGGGGCCGAAGACGGCGCGGGCGCGGGCGAGCGACACGGCCCGCGTGGTGAATGTTTTACGTGAAACCTCGTCCACCCCGAACGCCCAGAACAGCTGCGCCGCCGCCCGCACCTCCGCCGGGTATCGCAGCAACCCGGCCCCCGACCGCAGCCGGACCAGCACGTCCAGGATGGCCGTGGCGTCGTGGTCGTGGACCCCGCGCTCGTACCCCTCGTCATAGCGCGACTCCACCGCCTGCCGCACCGCGTCCTCAAGAGCGGCCCCAGGGGCGAGGGAGTCCAGGAGCGAGGCGGCCAGGTGCTCGCCCCGGTACACCTCGGGCGTCTCCGACACCAGCAGCTGGTCCCAGAAGGGCCGGGTGTCGGCGAACGAGGCGGGCACCGGTGAGCGGTAGTCGGTTCCGGTGATCGCGAAGTACATGGACTGGTCGTGCGGCACCAGCGTCAGGTCGATGGGCTGGGTGTTGACGGCGAAGCGGTGGTGGCCGAGCCGGAGCGTCTCCCCGCCGTCGGAGAAGAGGTCGAGGCGATCGCGAAGGGCCCGTCCCGCCTCCTGCTGGGCGGACTTGACGCGCCCGTCCAGCTCCTCCGCCCGTACGGCGTCCCCGAGCGCGCGCAGCTCGGTGGCGGCCGAGCGGATCTTGGCCACCATCGGGTCGGTGGCGAAGTACGTGTTGACCTCGTCCAGGGAGCCGAGGGAGCCGAGGCGGCGCGTGATGCTGCCCAGGATGCGCTCGGCGGAGGCGAAGACGCGGTCGGCACGCCGGGCGAGGTCGTCGAGCTGGGTCTGCTTGCGGGCCGAGAACGCCTCGTAGACGTCCTCCCGCTTGGCCGACAGCTGCGCCGCGAAGTCGTCGAACTCCCCGAAGCGCGACTCCAGGGTCTCCAGCTGGAGCATCAGCCGGCCGAGCTGTTCGTCGCACTTGGCCGGGGTGTCCGCCATGGCCAGCGCGCCCGTGATGGCCTGGCCGAGCAGGGCGAACTCGGCGGCGAACGCGGCCCGCCCCTCCGTCCCCAGCAGCTCGCGCCGGCGCCCGTCCAGGAGGGCGCGGGCCCGGTTCACCCCGCCGAGTACCTCGGCGATCCGGCCGAGGATGGAGGTGCGCACGGTGGCGTCGGCGATGTCCAGCGAGCCGACGACCTCCGTCACCACCTCCAGCCCCTCCGCCTGCGCGGCCAGCCGGTCCGCCACGGGGGCGGCCTCCGCGACCGTGCCGATCGCCGCCGCGGCGGTGGCGAGCTGCTCGACGGCCGCGTGGTAGGCGGTGAACGCGTCCGCGCCCCGCAGGAAGTCGACCGCCCGCCGGCCGACGGACGCGAGCTCCTCCGCCACGGAAGAGGACAGCGCGTCCAGGCCGGCCAGGTCGATGTAGCGGGTCTCGCGCAACGTCACCAGACGGCCCTGGGCCCGGCGCAGCGTGGCCAGCAGGTCGACCCAGGCGTCCGCGCTGACCGGACTGCCGGCCCGCGCCTCGCGTACGAGATGGGTGGTCTCCTCGGCGGCGGTGGCGAGCGCGGCGGCGGCCTGGCGGGTGAGCAGCTCGACGTTCTCGTACTCGTCCAGCACCTGCTCGGCGGTGGCCCGCACGTCGGCGAGCGGCCCGCTCAGGCCGTGCTCCGCCAGCCAGTGGTAGGAGTCGAACGTCCGCGTGCAGGCCGCGATCAGCCCCTCGAACGTCCCCGCCGAAGCCGCCATCTCCTCGACCATCCGCGAGACGGACAGACTGTCGGAGATACCGCGCACCAGTTCCGCGTTGCCGATGCGCTCCAGCGGCCCCGTCCCGGTGGGCTGGGCGGCGGCGTAGGTGTCGGAGACGTACGGCGTCTGCCAGACCTGCATCGGGTGCACCCGGGTCGGCTCGTCGGAGGTCGCGCGGAAGACCACCATCGTGCCGTCGTCGAACAGCGAGTACCCGTGGCACACGATGGGGTTGGCGACCTCCTTCCTGATCACGTTGTACGGCAGCAGCAGCGACCGCCCGTCGCCCCTGGCGTGGAAGACGTACAGGACGTCCTCGCCGTTGGGCGAGCGGACCACCCGCTCGAACTCCAGGTCCGTCACGTCCGTGTCGAACGTCTTGCTGACCCCGGTCGTCAGGTAGTAGCCGCCGGGGAAGATCAGCCCCTGGTCCTCGGGCAGGCGCTGGCACGCCTGGCCGAGGCCGTCGAGCCTGATCACGGCCTTGGTGCGGGTGTTGAAGACCAGGTGGCGCCGATCGGTCTCCTTGTACGGCCTGATGCGCATGAGGATGAGCGGCCCCACCCTGGCGTACTCGACGTCGGCGTCCGCCAGGCTCTGCAGCTGTTCGGCGACCGGCTCGGCGTAGATGCCGGCGCCGCTCTCCGTGTTGTTCTCGATTTTGATGGTCAGGTCGCCGCCGACCGTCTCGACGAACACCTCGCCGCCGATCGAGATGTGCGGGTGCCGCCCGAGCACGTGGTCGTCGCGCGTGGTCGGCGTCCACTCGAAGTCGTGGGACGGGGGGAAGGCGTGGTCACGCTCCCCCCGGTTGTCCTGATATTTCGGGACCCCGCCGTTGTCGACCGTCCACCGCAGCACCCGCAGGTCCGCCGGACCCGTCTGGAACACCGCCAGCAGCTTGCCCTCGACCCGCCGGAGCTGCTGCAGCCTGGTCTCCTTGTAGTACCGGTACAGCTCGGCGAAGTCCTTCTTGAACGCCTGGTCGTCCAGCGTCTCCAGCTTGTCGGCGTCGAACCTGAACGCGTCGCCGTCCCGGGAGAACCGGTGCACCGCGAACACGTCCGCCACCGCCGTCTCCGGCTTGAGGCCGATGAAGACGTTGTAGCCGAAGAGCATCACGTCGCCCAGGGAGACGATGTCCTTGGGGACGCAGTTGTTCTCCGTGCGGATCCGCTCGGTGCCCAGCAGGCGCAGCTCCGCGCCGCCGAACACCTTCAGCCGCGCCCCGTTGAGCGCCTCGGCCGCCGCCGTCAGGGCCTTGGCCTGGGCCTGGAGCCGATTCCTGAGGACCTCGTAGGTCCCTGCCTCCAGGTCGTTCACCGAAGAGCCGCCACCGGGGAGTCGGCCACGCCCAGCCTGCGGGCCGTCTCCAGCAGCTCGCCGAGCGCCGTCGTCTGCGGGCCGCCGTCCTGGATGAGCCGCATGAGGAGGGCGGAGACGGTCAGGTTCTTGATGTCCTCGGTACGCACGCCGCCGATCACGTCCGCCAGGTCGGCCGCCAGGCTGGCCGAGCCGTTCACGTACGGCGAGACCAGCGCGCCCGCGACCTCGGAGTGGCCCACGAAGCCGTCGACCACCTTGCCCGCGGTGATGGACCCGACCACCTTGTCGAAGAACATCGTGTCGCCGCCGACGATGTCGATGTTCGCCTTGGCGAGACCGGCGGCCAGCACGCTCGCCTGCGACTCCGCCACATGCCGCGACACGTCGATGTGCTTGAGCCTGATCTCCTTGTCGGCCTCCAGGCGCAGGCGGTACTCCTCGTGCGCCCTGCTGGCCTCGTCCAGCGCCGCCATCGCGGCCGCCTTCTGCGTGAGACCCTCGGCCTCGGCCTTGAGCTTCTCGCCCACCGCGGCCGCCCCGGCCAGCGCCATGGCCTGCTCGCCCTCGGCCTGCGCCTTGAGCCGGTCGCCTTCGACCAGCGCCATGGACCTGGCGCCATCGGCCTCGGCGGCCAGCCGCTCCTTCAGCACCAGCGCCTCAGCGCGGCCCACCTTCTCGATGGCCTCGGCGTCGCGCTCCTTGACCTGCACCTGCGCCAGCCCGGCCGCGGCCGACTCGGCCTGGACGCCCTCGGCCAGCCGGATCTTGGCCCGGGTCTCCAGCTCGGCGGCCTGCTGCCTGGCCTCGGCGAGCACGAGCTCCTCGCGCGCCTTGAACTTGGACGCGGCCTCCGCGGCCTCGGCCGCCTTGATGTCCTTGACCAGGTTCTCCTGGGCCTCGGCCTCGGCGGCGATGATCACCTGCTGGCGGGTGCGCTCGGCCTCCTCGACCACGCGCAGCCGCTTGATGCTCTCCTCCTGCTCGGCCACGGTCTTGTCGACCGCGATGCGCTCGCGGATGACCTCGGCGATGGCCCGCTTCTCGGTCTCGACCTCTTTGTCCTTGGCGATGCGCGACAGCTCGGTCTCCCGCTCGCGGGCGATGACCTCCAGCACGCGGTCCTTCTCGATCCGCTCGGACTCGATGGCGATCACGCGCTCGCGGTTCTTCTCGGCGACGGCGATCTCGCGGGCCCTGTTCTCGTTCTGCACGCCGAGCTGCTCGTCGGTCTTGAGGTGCGCGGCCTGGGCACGCAGCCGCTCCTCGGCCTGCACGCGGGCGATCTCCGCCTCCTCGCGGGCCTTGACGGTCTCGATCTCGCGCTTCTGCTTCAGCTCGGCGTCGGTCTGGCGGCGCTGCAGTTCGAGGATGGCCTCGCGGGCGTCCACGTTCTGGCGGGTGATCTCCTTCTCCTCGTTGCGCTGGAACTCGTTGGTGCGCACGTGCTCGATCGCCGTCAGCTCGGTGATCTTGCGGATGCCCTGCGCGTCGAGGATGTTGCTCTTGTCGAGCTGCATCAGCGAGGTCTGTTCGAGGTAGTCGATGGCGGCGTCCTCAAGGCTGTAGCCGTTCAGGTCGGTGCCGATGAGCCGGACGATCTCGTCCCTGAACTCGTCGCGCTTGGTGTAGAGGTCCACGAAGTCGAGCTGCTTGCCGGCCGTCTTGAGCGCCTCGGAGAACTTCGCGCTGAACAGCTCCTGCAGCGTGGACTCGTCACTGGCGCGTACGGTGCCGATGGCCTGGGCGACCTTGATGACGTCCTCGGCGGTCTTGTTGACGCGGACGAAGAACGTGATCTTGATGTCGGCCCTGATGTTGTCCTGGCAGATCAGCCCCTCGCGGCCGGTCCGCTCGATCTCGATGGTCTTGACCGAGATGTCCATGATCTCGGCCTTGTGGACGACAGGTAAGACGACGGCGCCCGTGAACGTCACGTCCACTTTGTTGACCTTGGAGACGATCAGTGCCTTGCCCTGCTCCACCTTGCGGAAAAGGCGGCCGATGACGAGGAGCAGGCCAATCACGATGACCAGGATGACGGCGAGGAATATGCCGAATCCGGTGGAGATGACGTCCATCAGTGCTCACTTTCGTAGGGCATGACCCAGAAGAATTCGCCGTCTTTGTCGTATTCGAAGATGAGTGCGTTGTCGCCGCGGGCGAGCCGGTCCTTGCCGGTCGTGCGTACCTGCACGACCGCGGACGAGCCATCGGCGGCGGTGACCTCGGCCTGGCCGAAGTCGGGGGTGGCCGCACCGGTGCGGATCACGCACATCTGGCCGACGAAGTCGCCCCGCGAGTGCCGGTCCCCGGCGGGGAACAGCCTGCGCAGCGGGCCCAGCAGGCCACGGACGGCCAGCCAGGCCCCGCCCAGTGCGGCGAAGGGGACGGCGATGAGCAGGCCGCTACTCGCCACCACGCTGCCTATCAGGCAGAGCAACCAGGCCAGGGCAATCAACAGCGAAAGCACGATCCCGGCCGGTACTCCCCCGAGGCCCAGCCAGGTGGCGTCATCTTCCAGTTCGAACAGCCCGGTGATCACGGTCAGCCAATAACCGATGACCACGACGAGAAGGAAAGTGAAAATGACTGTCGGAAAGCTCAGTACGGTGTCTAAGAACTCGGTCATCCCGCCTCGTGTGCCCATCCCCCGTTGATGTCCTGACGGACTATATACAGATAAAGCGTGACTAAAGCGGAAAGTTCCCGAAGAGTCTGGCAAATTTCTCCGGCTTGACCTCTACTTAGGTTGAGGTTGCACGCTTGGGCTCATGACTGAGGTGATGAGAGCCGCGGCCTTCGCCGAGCCTGGCGGCCCTGAGGTTCTGAAGGTGATGGAGCTGCCCGCGCCGCAGGCGGGTCCCGGTGAGGTGCGGGTGCGGGTCCACGCGGCCGGCGTGCAGCCGTTCGACGCGGCCGTACGAGCAGGGTGGATGCCGGCGTACATCGCCGAGGCCCCCTTCCCCCGCATCCCGGGCAACGAGTTCGCGGGCGTGGTGGACCAGGTCGGCGACGAGGTGAGCGGGGTGTCCGTAGGGGAGGAGGTGCTCGGGTTCTCGGTGCTGCATGCGTACGCCGAGTACGTCGTGGTGCCGGGGACGAACGTGGCGCCCAAGCCCGCGGAGGTGCCGTGGGAGGTCGCCGGCGGGCTGACCTCGGGCGTGCAGACCGCCGAGCTGGCGATCGACGGGATCGACCTGGCGGAGGGCGAGACGCTGCTCGTGCACGGCGCGGCGGGGTCCGTGGGCACGGCGGCGGTGCAGATCGCCCGGCGGCGCGGGGCCACCGTGATCGGCACGGCCCGCGAGGCCAACCACGCCTACCTGCGCGAGCTCGGGGCCGTCCCGGTGGTCTACGGCGAAGGGCTCGCCGACCGGGTACGCGCGCTCGCCCCGAACGGTGTGGACGCCGCGCTGGACGGGGCCGGCGGCCACGCGCTGGAGGTCTCGATCGAGCTGGTCAAGGACCGGAGCCGGATCGTCACGCTGGTCGAGCACGGCAAGGCGGCCGAGCTGGGCGTGCGGCTGGTCCAGGGGCAGCGCTCAGCCGAGCGGCTCGGGCGCTACGCCCGCCTGTACGCCGAGGGCGCCTTCACGTTCGCGGTGCGCAGGACGTACCGGTTGGAGGACGCGGCGGAGGCGCACCGGGAGATCGAGGCCGGCCACGGCCGGGGCAAGATCGTCCTTCAGATCCGCTGACGCACGGCGTCGGCGACGGCGAGGCCGACCTCGTTGAGCTCGGTCTCGCCGCCCTCGACGTCCCACAGGGCGTTCTGCAGCACCCGGCCGAGCGTCCAGCCGGCCGAGCGCCGGGGGTCGAGGCCGAGCCGGTCCACCATGAGGTCGAAGCGGCGCAGCACGGCCCGCCGCACGTCGCCGGACCCGACCACCGCGTCCCAGCGGTTGTGCAGGGCGGGCAGCAGGTCGAACCCCGGGTCGCCCGCCAGGGGCTTGGGGTCGATGCTCAGCCACGGCTCCCGGCCGGCGGCCAGCACGTTGTCGTAGTGCAGGTCCCAGTGCAGCAGCCGGTCGCCCGGCTCGGAGACGAGCTCGCCGACGGCGCCCGCGCAGTAGCGCATCCAGTGGCGGTCGCTCTCTCGCGACAGCTTCGCCACGGCGTCGTCCACGTCGTCCAGCATCGCCCGGGCGATGTCGGCCAGGCGGCGCATCCCCTCGGGCGCCGGGTAGGACACCAGGCGGGCCAGCAGGTCCGCGAGGATGTCCAGGGCCTTCATGTCGTCCGGCAGGCCGGACAGGGACCGGTCGGCCTCCAGCCGTTCGAGCAGCAGGGTGCCGGTCCCGGGGTCGGAGTCGAGCAGCAGCACCGACCCGTCACCGGCCCAGGTGCGCAGGCCGGGGGCCTCGGTGACGTTCTCGTCGGTGACGGGCTGGAGCTTGAGCGCCGCCTTCGCGCCGTCCTCGCGTACGACGGGCAGCACGAGCGACACCACCCCGTGCCTGGGCTCCCCGTCGAGCCGCAGCCCCCACTCCTCCAGGTAACGCTCGGCCAGCGCGGGCAGCCCGGCAGACCAGGCGCGACCGGCCTCCCCGTCATGTTTCACGTGAGACGCGGTCAACGCCGGCGGCACCTTGATCCTCATGCCCCCAGTCTGCCCGGGGGCGGCGGCTCAGTAGTGCCAGGGGAAGGGCGACCAGTCGGGCGCGCGCTTCTCCAGGAACGAGTCGCGGCCCTCGGCCGCCTCCTCCGTCATGTAGGCCAGCCGCGTCGCCTCGCCCGCGAACACCTGCTGCCCGACCAGCCCGTCGTCGATCGCGTTGAAGGCGAACTTGAGCATGCGCTGCGCCGTCGGCGACTTGCCGTTGATCTTGCGGGCCCACTCCAGGGCTGTGCGCTCCAGTTCCTCGTGCGGGACGACGGCGTTGACCATGCCCATGCGGTGCGCGTCGGCCGCCGTGTAGGTGTCGCCGAGGAAGAAGATCTCGCGGGCGAACTTCTGCCCGACCTGCCGCGCGAGATAGGCCGAGCCGAAGCCGCCGTCGAAGCTGGCCACGTCGGCGTCGGTCTGCTTGAAGCGGGCGTGCTCGGCGCTGGCCAGTGTGAGATCGGCCACGACGTGCAGGCTGTGGCCGCCGCCCGCGGCCCAGCCGGGCACCACGCAGATCACGATCTTGGGCATGAACCGGATGAGCCGCTGCACCTCCAGGATGTGCAGCCGTCCGGTGGACGCCGAGCCGTCGGCGTACTGGTAGCCGTCCTTGCCCCTGATGCGCTGGTCGCCGCCGGAGCAGAAAGCCCACCCGCCGTCCTTGGGCGAGGGGCCGTTGCCGGTGAGCAGCACGCAGCCGACGTCGGTGGTCTGCCTGGCGTGGTCGAGCGCGCGGTAGAGCTCGTCGACGGTCTGGGGGCGGAACGCGTTGCGCACCTCGGGGCGGTTGAACGCGATCCGCACCGTGCCCTGGTCGACCGCCCGGTGGTAGGTGATGTCGGTGAAGTCGAATCCCTCGACCGCCTGCCACGCCTTGGGATCGAACAGCTCGGAGACCATGCGGCAGAGCCTAACGGATCTGCCCTTCGGCCCATTCGGCCCACTCCCGCTGGGCCCGGCCCAGGCGCAGGCCGTACTCGAGGCTGATCCGGCCGTACGCCGAGAGGTTGTCCTCGCGGTTCTCCAGGAACTCGCGGATGCCCTCCAGGTGCTCCACGTGCTTGCGCACGTGCTCGGCCTGGTGGCGGAGGTACGCGCGGGCCTGCTCGGGCGAGACCTGGGCCAGGAAGAACACGCGGAGCAGCATGTCGCTGCGCAGGACCCTGGTCGGCTCGACGTCGGTGATCCAGCGGCGCAGCTCGGCCAGGCCCTCCCCGGTGATCGCGTACTCCTTGCGGCCGCGCGGGCCCTCCGCCGACACGTCCACCAGGCCCGCCTCGGCCAGCTTGCCCAGCTCCGAGTAGAGCTGGCTCTGCGTGGCCGGCCAGACGTTGGACAGCGAGATGTCGAACATCTTCAGCAGGTCGTATCCGCTCGCGGGCCCCTCGGAGAGCAGCCCCAGCAGGGCGTGTCGAAGACTCATATTCCTATATTGACATATCGGCTTAGGAAGTTCTAGCTTCGACATGTCACTTTAGGAATGTGAAAGGACACCTCGCCATGCGCGGCCTGCTCGGGTTCCTGCCCTGGATCGTCTACGCGGTCATCGCCACCAGTGACGAGTGGCGCTGGGGCGCCATCACCGGGCTCGTCATCGCCCTCGCCCTGGTCGTCATCGACCGCAGGGCGGGCAAGGCCTGGGACGAGATGGTGATCGAGAGCAGCGCGGCGCTGTTCTTCGCCGGCCTCACGGCGCTGTCGCTGGTGGCCCCGCACTCGCCGCTCACGCCGTACGGACCCGCGCTGGTCAACGTCTGGCTGGCCGGCACCGCCTGGGGCTCGCTGGCCATCCGCAGGCCCTTCACGCTCGGCATCGCGCGCACGATGGCGCCGAAGGAGGTCTGGGAGACCCCGCGGTTCTACCGCGTCAACGCGATCATCACCGCGGTCTGGGCGGCGGCCTTCACCGTCGCCGCGGTCTCCCTCACCCTCGTGCTGTCCGTCTCACCTCACGCGACGACGCTGGTCGTCGCCATCAAGGTGCTCTCATTCGTATTGCCCGCCGGCTTCACGGCCTGGTATCCCGAGCGCGTGCGGCAGGCGCCGGCTAGGTGACCTCCGCTCGCAGCTCCGCGAGCAGCTCGCCCTGGTCGGCGAGCATGTCGGTGAGAATCCTGCGGGCAGCCCCAAGCAAGTCGGCCAGCTCGGGAGTGGCCAGTGTGTAGACGACGGTGCTGCCCTCGCGAATCGCGCTCACGATCCCCGCTCTGCGCAGGACGGCGAGCTGCTGGGAGAGGCTCGAGGCCTCGATGTCGATCTGGGCCAGCAGATCCCGGACGGGAAGCGGCCCTTCCTGGAGTAGCTCCAACACTCGGATGCGAGCGGGGTGGCCGAGCGTTCTGAAGAAGTCGGCCTTGGCCTGGTGGACCTCCACGTGCATATAGCCCAGACTAATCCAGCGCAGTTGCATAATTCTTCAAGTCGTAACGTAGTTGGATAGCATGACAGCGGGGACTAGGGAGTAGCCATGGGCCGAGGAAGAGCCAAGGCGAAGCAGACGAAGGTCGCTCGCCAGCTGAAGTACACCAACCACAACATCGACTACGACCGGCTTCGCGAGGAGCTGGGCGCCGATGACCGTCGCGAGGAGATCTACCCGCCTACGGCGTCCGAGCAGGAGTCCGAGCGCGCGCAGTGACGCGGGTCAGGTTCGCGGGCGCGAGCGTGACGTTCTTCAGCCGCCTGGCCTCCGGTGCCTGATCGGGCGCCGTGAGCTCCAGGCGGTGCAGTACCTCGCGGATGATGACGCGCATCTCCAGCAGGGCCAACTGTGCGCCGACGCAGAAGCGCCGCCCGCCGCCGAACGGCATCCAGGCCCTGCTCTGGGGTCCGTCGATGAAGCGCTCCGGGCGGAACTCGTCGGGCTCGGGGAAGGCGGCGGGGTCGTGGTGCACGAGCGGGATGAACGGTCCGGCGTACCATCCGGCGGGGATCTCGTACTCGCCCAGCCGTAGCGGGCTGTCGAGCAGCCTCGGCGCCTCGTAGACGACCGGCCTGACCCGCAGCACCTCCTTGACCACCGCGTCGAGGTAGGACTCGTCGTCGGGGAGCCGGTCGAGGACCTCGGGCATGCGCAGGAGCCGCTCGAAGGCCCAGGCGAGGCCGGTGGCGGTGGTCTCGTGCCCGGCGAGGAGCATGGTGATCAGCTCGTCGCGGATCTCCCGGTCGTCCAGCTCGGTGTCCAGCAGGCGGCCGAGCACGTCGGTGCCCCCTGGCGCGGCCCGGCGGCGGCGGATCTCGTCGAACAGGATCGTGTCCACCTCGGCGCTCACCCGTACGAACCGGGGGTAGGGCCCGAACGGGATCCGGCGGAACATCTCCGGGAGCATGGGGATCAGCGGGGACCCGCCGGTCTCGATCAGAGGGGGCAGCAGCGCGCGCAGCCGGTCGACGCGCCCGGCGTCCCGGATCCCGAAGATCAACCGGATGATGATCTCCAGCGTGATGTCCTGCATGCGGTCGCGCAGCGCGAACGGCCTGCCCAGCGGCCAGGTCGCGATCCGCTCCGCCGCTATGGCCGCGATGTCGTCGCGGTAGCCGGCGACCTGCTTGGCGCGCAGCGGCGGGTTGAGCAGCTTGCGGTGCCGCCACCACGGGTCGCCGTCGAGCGTGAGGACGGAGTGCTCGCCCACCATGTGCGCGAGGAACTCGCGTCGCGCCTCGCCCGCGCGCCCGCCGCCGTGGTCGGTCCGGAAGACCTGCTCGGCGAGCTCCCCGGTGGTCACGTAGACCTCGGGCGGGAGACCGGTGAAGCGCACCGTGAAGATCGGCCCGTACCTGCGCCGGAGCCTGGTGAGCATGCCCGGCGCGTCCCGGATGAACCACGCCGTCTGCACCGCTGAGGGGAGTCTCGGCCCGGGAGGGATCATTTCGCACCTCTCTCGTATATGTACGTACGTCATAGACGCTTGTATATATCTGTAGCATGGATCACGTGGCACGAACAGAGGCCGGTGGATACCGGGAGAGACTGCTGGCAGGAGCGGTGAGCTGCCTGCGGGAGAAGGGCTATGCCCGTACGACGGCCCGAGACCTGGTCGCCGCCTCAGGCACCAACCTGGCCTCCATCGGCTATCACTTCGGCGGCAAGGACGCGCTGCTGAACGAGGCCATCGCCGAGTTCTTCGACCAGTGGATCGCCCAGGTCGAGCGGGCGATGTTCGGCTCGGCGGCGGGCAGCGCGCGGGAGATGCTGGAGCGCGCCATGACGGAGCTGGTCGACGCGTTCGAGGAGCTGCGGCCGCAGCTCGTGGTCTTCGTCGAGGGCTATCCGGCGGCGCTGCGCGAGGCCGCGCTGCGGGAGCGGCTGGCCGAGTCGTACGCCCGCTGCCGCCGCGCGGGCGCCGACATGGTGCGCAGGGCCGTGGCTCAGCTGGACGTCGAGCTGCCGGTCGCGCCGGAGGTCCTCGTGTCTGTGCTGGTGGCCATCACCGACGGGCTGCTGCTGCAGTGGCTGCTCGACCCGGCCGCCACGCCCGACGCCCGCCAGGTCGTCGACTCCCTCGCCGCTCTCTCGTCGCTCATCGCGTAGCAAGCCTCTGACCTGGGGAGGAATGTCTCACGGCGGGGGCCGGGGAGTTCCTTCGGTGACGAGGTGATCAAGACATGCGTGTGGCAATCGTGGGTTCTGGAAGGCTGGGCGTGCCTCTCGGCCGCCTGTTCTCGACGGGCGGACACGAGGTGTTCTTCAGCGACGCCGACCCCGCCCGCGTGGAGGCGGCGACGGGCGCGACCGGCGGGGAGGCCAGGGGCGGCCCGCCGGCCGAGGCCGCGCGGTTCGGCGAGGTCGTCGTGCTGGCGGTGGGGTGGGAGGCGTTCCCCACCGTGGCGGCGGAGCTCGACGGGGCGCTCTCCGGCAAGATCGTCGTCGACCCCAGCAACCCGATCGCCGAACGGGACGGCCTGTCCGTGGTGGTCGCCGTCCCCGGCGGGCTCACCAGCCCGCAGTACCAGCACCACGTGCTCGGGGCGGAGGTCCGGCTGGTGCGGACGTTCAACACCAAGTGGCCCAAGGAGCTGCTGGCGCTGGGGACGGTGGGGCAGCGGGGCGGGTCGCGGGCCGACATGCCTTACTGGGGGGACGACGAGGCGGCCAAGAAGGCGGTGGTGCCGCTGATCGAGGACGCCGGCTTCACCGCCATCGACGGCGGGGGCCTCTCCGAAGCCCGCTGAGCCCACCACCCCCGCGAACCCCCGCTCCCGGCCCACCACACCACACCGCGCCGCGCTGGCGAGGTGGGCCCGGCGCCGTCGTGCTGCGGTGCGCCGGGTGGGTGGGGTCAGGTGGCGCAGGTGTCGTGGGTGGCGTCGAAGCCCTTGATGGACTCCGTGTCGTCCGCGCGCAGGGGCTTCAGGCCCGTCCAGTCCGAGCCGATCACCAGCACCAGCCGGTTGGTCTGCGCCGCCGCGACCTTCCTGAGCGTGGACGTCTGGAGGTCGTTGGTGAGGGTGGGGACGCGGGTCTCGCCGTTGGGGCCGTACAGGACGGTGGTCTTGGGCTGCGGTTTGCGGGCCGAGTCGCCGATCTTGGTGATGTGGTAGCCGCGCTGTTCCAGAGCGGCGGCCACCTGGGTGCCGAGGCCGCTGCGCCAGGTGCCGTTGCGGAGCTCGATCTGGACCTTCGTCCGCCCCACCTTGGTCTGGCCGCCCTTGACGCCCTGGAGGCTCTGGTCCCTGGCCACGATCTGGAACAGGTGGCCGGCCTGCGGCTGCACCCACTCGACCCGGCCCGGCTGGGTGAGGGAGTAGTGCCAGGGGGTGGTGATGAAGCGGATCTGCCCGGCGTTGAGGCCCTGGAGGCTGGTCGCGAGGTCCTTCATGACGCCGATGCTCAGGCCGCGGTCGGTGGTGACCGCCTTGGTGCCGGCGTCGAGGATGCCCAGCAGCTTGGCGGGGTCGGTGAGCGTCTCGCCGCTCATGATCTTCTTGACCATGGACGCGATGAACATCTGCTGCCGCTGGATGCGCCCGATGTCCGAGCCGTCGCCCATGCTGTAGCGGGCGCGTACGTAGCCGAGTGCCTGTTCGCCGTTGAGCGTCTGCCGCCCGGCGGGCAGGTGGAGCAGGGCCTTCTTGTCGTTCACCGGCTCGGGCAGGCAGATCTGGACGCCGCCGACGGCGTTCACCATGCTCTTGAAGCCGGTGAAGTCGACCTTCACGAAGTGGTCGATGCGGATGTGGGTGAGCGACTCGATCGTCTTCCAGGTGCAGGCGATGCCGCCGGAGTTGAACGACTCGTTGATCATGCCCAGGTGGGGCTGCTGGCCGGGCAGGCCGCCGGTGGCGCGGCAGGCGGGCAGCTGGACGAGCGAGTCGCGCGGGAAGCTGACGACCATCGCGTTGTCGCGCTTGGACGACACGTGCGCGAGCATGATCGTGTCGGTGCGCTCGCCCGCGATGTGGTGCCCGTACTTGGCGTTCTTGCCGTCGCGCTGGTCGGAGCCGACGACGAGGACGTTCATGGCGGTGCTCGCGACCTTGGGCGGCCGGGTGGCGCCGAGGTCGTCGGCGGTGACGTCGATGTGTTTGACGTTGCCGGTCAGCTTCGCGTAGACGCCGACGGCGACGCCCGCGACCAGGAGGACCACGGTCACGGTGACCGCGATCGTCCAGCGCAGCCAGCGGCGGCGACGCCGGGGTGGCGCGCTCGGTCCGGACGGGGGCGCGTCGACTAGCCCGCTGCTCACGTGACTCCAGAGGGACGGGGCCTTGGGCGCCGCCCATGGCCAAGAGCCTCGCCGTACAGATCTCGGCCGGTTGAACGTGCCCGAGTGTACTCAGTCGGGCACGTTCATGAGGAACGATCTGTCCCCAACGTCGTCAGTCGGGCAGGTCAACGCGCAGTGAAACCGTGCCGCGCAGGTCGAGCCAGGCTCGGCCCGGGGCGCGTACCAGCCGGAGGATGACCTCCTCGCAGCCGGGGCACCGGGCCACCAACCCGGGGTCGGGGCCGTACACGCGGAGCGAGGCGACCGGGCCCGCGAGCCCGCAGCTCGCGCAGCGGCCGGTGGCGGCGGTGACGTCCACGGCGAAGATCTCTCCGAGCGGGCCCGCCAGCGCGTTGCCGTCGAGGTGTTCCGCGGTCATGTCGGTTTCTCCCCTCTCTATCCGGAACTATCCGAAACGTTCGGTACGGATGCGCTCGGGCGCGTGGCCCAGCGCGAGCAGCAGATCGGCCGCCGCCTCCACGAACCCCGTCGGCCCGCACACGTAGCAGTCTGGCTCGAAGGTCGCGGGCCAGCCGCCCTCCGCCAGGTCGTCCAGCATGATCCGGCTCGCGGGGCGGGACGTGCCCGGCGGCGCGGACCTGGTGTAGAGGTAGGCGATGTCGAGCCCGGGGTCGGGGCGGCGCAGCTCCTCGGCGTAGTAGCGGCGGCCCGGGTCGCGCAGCGAGTAGAGCAGGCGGAACGGCACCCGGCTGCCCGCCTGCCGGCGCGCCCTGATCATCGCCATCAGCGGCACGATCCCCGAACCGCCGGCCACCAGCACCACCGGCGCCTTGCTCTCCGGCCGCCAGACGAACCAGCCGCCCACCGGGCCGCGGAGCTCGATCCGGTCGCCGACCTCGATGACCTCGGTCAGGTACGGCGAGACCTCGCCGTCCGGGGCGGTCTCCACGGTCAGCTCGACGAGGTCGCCGTCGGAGGGGCCGGCCAGCGAGTAGCTGCGCTGCGCGGTGTAGCCGTCCTCGGCCGTCAGCCGCACGTCCACGTGCTGCCCCGCCAGGTGCCCCGGCCAGTCGGGCACCCGGAACCGCAGCGTGCGCGCGGTCGCGGTCTCGGTGACGATCTCGGCGAGCTCGGCGGCCCGCCAGACCAGGCGGCGCATGTCAGTCGCCCTCGTAGCGCTGCTCGCGCCACGGGTCGCCGTAGTTGTGGTATCCGGCGGTCTCCCAGAAGCCGGGCCAGTCCTCGTTCAGCAGCCGGATGCCGCGTACCCACTTGGCCGACTTCCAGAAGTAGAGGTGCGGCACGATCAGCCGGGCCGGGCCGCCGTGCCGCGGCTCCAGCTCCTCGCCGTCGAAGCGGTGCACGATCCACGCCTTGCCGTCGAGCAGGTCCTCAAGCGGGAGGTTCGTGGTGTAGCCGCCGTACGAGTAGACCAGCGCGTATTCGGCCGTGCTCTCGACGTCCTCGAAGAGCACGTCGAGAGAGACGCCCTCCCAGGTGGTGTCCAGCTTGGTCCACTTGGTCACGCAGTGGATGTCGACCGTCGGCGTCTCGCTGGGCAACGCCGTGAACTCCGGCCACGACCAGCGATGGGTCTGCTCGGCCTCCGTGTCGATGGCGAACTCCCACCGGTCCAGCGGCACCCGCGGCGTCGGCCCGGCCGACAGCACGGGGAAGTCGTCCACCAGGTACTGCCCCGGTGGCAGGCGGTGGTCACCCGGCCGGTGCCGGCCGCGGAAACCGCGCGAAATGATGTTCACGCCTCATTTCATCATGGGGTCAACTCCGGCGCGGAGCGACCAGGCCCGACTCGTACGCGAAGACCACGAGCTGGGCGCGGTCGCGTGCCCGCAGCTTGGTCATGGCCCTGCTGACGTGCGTCTTCGCGGTGGTCGGGCTGATCACCATGTGCGCGGCGATCTCGTCGTTGGACATGCCGCGGGCGACCAGCGCGGTCACCTCGCGCTCGCGGTTGGTGAGCACCTCCAGGCCCTGCGTCTCCGGCTCGGGGCGGCGGGCCACGTACTCGCCGATGAGGCGGCGCGTGATGGCGGGGGACAGCAGCGCGTCGCCGCGGGCCGCGACCCTGACGCCCTGCAGCAGGTCGGCGGGCTCGGTGTCCTTGACCAGGAACCCGCCCGCGCCCGCCCTGAGCGCGTTGAAGACGTACTCGTCGAGGCCGTAGTTGGTCAGGATCACGACGTGGACCCCGCTCAGCCGCTCGTCGGCCGCGATGCGCCGGGTCGCCTCGATGCCGTCCATCACCGGCATCTGGATGTCGACGAGCGCCACGTCGGGCAGGTGTTCGAGGGCGAGGGCGAGGGCCTGCTCGCCGTTGGCGGCCTCGGCCACGACCTCGATGTCGTCCTCGGCCTCCAGCAGGGCGCGGAAGCCGCCGCGGATGAGTGCCTGGTCGTCCACGAGCAGCACGCGGATCACGTCGGTTCCCCCAGTGGAAGCTCTGCGCGTACGGTGAAGCCGCCCTCCGGGCGGGGCTCGGCCCGCAGTCGGCCGCCGAGCGCCGTGACGCGCTCGCGCATGCCGAGCAGGCCCACGCCGGGCACGGGCGGCGCGTCCACGCACGCCCGTCCGTCGTCGTCCACCTGCACGACCAGCTCGTCGCCGCCGTAGTCGATGCGTACGGCCGCCGCCGCCCCGCCCGAGTGCCTGGAGACGTTGGTGAGCGCCTCCTGGACGATCCGGTACGCGGCCCGGTCCACCTCGGGCGGCAGGTCGTGCCGTTCCCCCGAGACCGTCACCGTGGCCGTCAGCCCGGTCGAACGGGCCCGATCCACCAGGTCGTCGAGCCGGTCGAGCCGGCTGTCCAGCGGCCCGGAGCCGGCGTCGTCAGGGTTGCCGGCGTCGTCGGGGGCGCCGGGGTCGCGCAGCACCTCCAGCGTGGCGCGCAGCTCGCGCATGGCGTCCCCGCTGGCCTCCTGGATGGCCAGCAGCGACCCGGGCACCTCCTCGCCCCGCTTGCGGGCCAGGTGCACGGCCACGCCCGCCTGCACCTTGATGACCGAGATGCTGTGCGTGAGCGAGTCGTGCAGCTCCCTGGCGATCCTGAGCCGCTCCTCGCCCGCGCGCCGGCGCGCGACCTCCTCACGGGTGCGCTCGGCCTCGGCGGCCCGCTGCTCGGCCTGCTCCAGGTACGCCTGCCGGTGCCGGGTGACCGTCGCCGCCACCCCCGAAGCCAGGAACCAGCCGAGCAGCAAGATCGTTCCCTGGACGATGTCCTTGGGGCTCTGCCCGGTGACGGTGGCCAGGTCCGCCGTCAGGGTGGCGCCCAGGAACACCAGGCTCACCAGCGCGGCCGGCAGCCGGTGCCCGGCCCATACCGAGCTGAAGACCGCCACCATCACGGGGAAGGCGGCGGGCGGGCCCGGCTGGGCGTGCACGGAGAAGACGAGCATGCAGGCCGTGCCGACGAGCAGCGGCACCAGGGGCGCGCGGCGCCAGGCGACGAGGGTGAGCGAGCCGACCAGGACGGCGGCGAGGTCGAGGACGCCCGCCTGCGGCGTGACCAGCACGATGACGGAGAGCATCGCGGCCACGACAGCGGCGAGCGCGCCGTCCAGGGCGAGTGGCCGCCATCCGTGCAGAGAGGTCATTCCTGCACATTAGAGCCTTGGCCGGGACACGATCCTCCGCGCCTGGATGTAATTCCCGGCTACTCCCGGCGCAGTACTTCGCGCGAAGGTGCGCCCGGGGCGGTAGGCGCAGGAGTCGACCAGGGCACGACGCCCTGGAGCAGGAGAAATATCACGATGTCCAGCTATGGAGACACAGTTTCGTTATGTCATCCCGGTGGAGCCGCAGGCCGCCACCGGCCGGGTGGCCCAGGTCTACGCGCAGCTCGCCGACGACTTCGGCATGGCGCGCATGGCGGTCTTCCTCATCACCGGCTCGGCACTCACAGGAGATCGATCATGACCGCGCAACACACCCTTGCCGTCCGGCCGGTGACCTGGCACATGCGGGCGCTGACGGCCGTGGCGGCCCTGCACGTCGTCGCGCTGTTGCTCCAGGCGGTGACGGCGGGCCTGCTGCTCTCCTCGCCCGGCGGCCGGGCGCTGCACATGGCCTCGGCGGTCGCCCTGCTCGCCGTCGGGCTCGCGCACGTCGTCGCGGCGATCCTGGTCCGGTGGCCGGGCGGGGGGAGCGCGAAGTACATCCTTCCGGCCGTGGCGCTGCTGGTGGCCACGGTGGTGGTGGCGATCCTCGGCACGGCCCACATGAAGGCCGTGCACGTGCCGCTCGGGGTGATGATGTTCGGCGGCGGGGTCGTCCAGCTCGTCAGGGCCACCTCCCGGTCATGACGCCTACACGACGAGACGCGCTGCGGCTGCTGGGGCTGGGCGCGGTGGCGGTGGCCGCCGTTCCGGGCTGCTCGCTGCTCGCGGGCACCCCGCAGCCGCAACTCCTGGCGAGCGCGGCGCCGCTGCCCAAGCCGTACGCGGTGCCGCTGCCCGTCCCGGAGGTCGCCAAGCCGGTGCGCAGCGCGGGCGGGGCCGACTTCTACGAGCTGACCGAGCGGGCGGCCGAGGTGGAGGTGCTGCCCAGCCTGCGTACCGGGATCTGGGGGTACGGGGGCACGTTCCCCGGCCCGACCATCGAGGCGCGCGCCGGGCGGCGGACCGTCGTGAAGCTGGTCAACCAGCTCGGCGAGCCGACCGTCCTGCACCTGCACGGTGGGCACACCCCGCCCGAGTCCGACGGTTTCCCCACCGACCTGGTGGCGCCGGGGGCGTCCCGCGAGTACGCGTTCCCGCTGGAGCAGCGGGCCGCCACCCTCTGGTACCACGACCACCGGATGGACTACACGGGGCCGCAGGTCTGGCGCGGGCTGGCCGGGATGTTCCTGGTGCGGGACGCGGAGGAGGAGGCGCTGCCGCTGCCAGCCGGGGAACGCGACCTGCCGCTGCTGATCTGCGACCGGTCGTTCGCCGCCGACGGCACGATGCTGTATCCGGGGCTGGGGGACCGGCCGGGGGTGCGGGAGGCGTACATGGGGGGCGTGCTCGGGGACGTGATCCTGGTGAACGGGGCGCCGTGGCCGGAGCTGCGGGTGGCCAGGGCGCGGTACCGGCTGCGGCTGTGCAACGCCTCCAACGCCCGGACGTACGAGCTGGCGACGGGCGGGCCGATGGTCCGGATCGGCACGGACGGCGGGCTGCTGGCTCGGCCGCGTACGGTGCGGCAACTCCGGCTGGCGCCCGGTGAGCGGGCGGACGTGGTGATCGATTTCTCCGCGTACCAGGTGGGCCGGCAGGTCGAGCTGCGGAACCTGGCGGGGGAGGGCGCGCAGGGCAGGGTCATGCGGTTCGCCGTGGATCGGGACGGGAGCGACGATTCGGCCGTGCCCGCGCGGCTGTCCACGATCGAGGCGCTCGATCCCGGGAAGGCGACGGTGACGCGGGAGTTCGAGTTCAGCGATGGGGGCATGGGCTGGTTGATCAACGGCAAGCCCTTCGATCCCAAGCGGATGGAGGCCAGGCCCAGGCTGGGCGACGTCGAGGTCTGGCGGCTGACCAGCGACGTCGCCCATCCCGTGCACCTGCACCTCGACCACTTCCAGGTGCTGACGGTGAACGGCGAGCGGCCGCAGGGGCCGCCGGAGTGGAAGGACACCGTCGAGCTGCGCGAGGCCCAGACCGTCGAGATCGTCACCAGGTTCACCGACTACCGGGGACGGTACGTGCTGCACTGCCACAACCTCGAACACGAGGACATGGCGATGATGGCGGCCTTCGAGGTCGTCTGAGGTGCCTGGCCGCGGGGGTCATCGACAGGCTGCCCGGGCGCACTCAGAATCGGGACCATGGGTGAGCCTTATGTCGGCGCCAGGACGCCGCGGCGGGAAGACGCCAGGTTGCTGACCGGCCGAGGCAGGTACGTCGGGGCGGTGCGGCTGCCGGGAACGGTCCACGCGTACGTGGTCCGCAGCCCCATCGCCCACGGGCGGCTGCTCGGCTGCGACGCCAAGGCGGCCTGGGCGGTCGAGGGCGTCCTCGACGTCATCACCCCGCAAGACGCCCCCGACCTGCGCCTGCCCTGCGTCCACCTGTCCCCCGGCCAGCGGATGAGCTCCTACCGCGTGCTGGACGACGCCATCAGGTACGCGGGCCAGCCGCTCGCGGTCGTCGTCGCCCGCACCCCCGAGGCCGCCAGGGACGCCGCCGAGCTCGTCGACCTCTCGCTGGACGAGCTGCCGGCGGTGGTCGGGACGGAGCGGGCGATGCGGGACGGGGCCCCACTGCTCCACCCGGAGTGGGGCACGAACGTGCTGACCGACTTCACGATGGGCGACGAGGACTGCGCCGCCTTCGTCGAGGGAGCCGCGCACGTCGTGGAGCTGACGTTCACGATGGGCCGGGTCTCGCCGTACCCGATGGAGCCGCGCGGCGTGGTGGCCGCGTACGCCGACGACGAGCTGACCGTGCACATCTCCTCGCAGGCGCCGCACCACGTGCGCGAGCACCTGGCGGGGGCGTTCGGGCTCGACCTGGACCGGGTACGCGTCATCAGCCGCGACACGGGCGGCGGGTTCGGCGGCAAGGAGCACGTCTATCCCGACGAGGCGCTCATCTGCCTGGCCTCGATGCGGCTGGGCCTCCCGGTGAGCTGGTCGGAGTCGCCGGGCGACCGGCTGGTCGCCACGCTGCCGGCGCGGGCCGCGACACACCGGGCGCGGCTGGCGCTCGACGGGGACGGGCGCTTCGTGGCGCTGTACGTGGACGTGGTCGGCGACATCGGCGCGCATCCCTCGAACGTGGGCGCGTCGACCGCCGCGGTGACGGCCACCCTGCTGCCGGGGCCGTACCGGTTCGACCGGGTGGCGGTCCGCGTGCGCGGCGTCGTCACGAACACCACGCCGACCGGCTCCTACCGCGGGTTCGGCCAGCCGGAGGGCAGCCTGACCAGGGAGCGGCTGATCGACGAGGCGGCGCGTCGGCTGGGCGTCGACCGGGTCGAGCTGCGGCTGCGGAACATGCTGGGGCCGGGCGAGCTGCCGTACACGAACCGCGTCTATCAGCGGTACGACTCCGGCGACTACCCGCACGCCCTGCGCACCCTGCGCGACCTGGTCGTCCCCGTCGAGAAGGCCGACGGGCGCAGGCGCGGCATCGGCTACTCCTGCCACGTGGAGACCACCGGCATGGGGCCCTCGAAGGAGTTCAAGGACACCGGCATCCAGGCGGGCGGCTACGAGGCGGTGTTCCTGCGCATGGAGCAGGACGCGTCCGTGGTCGTGTCGTCGGGGGTGGTGTCGATCGGGCAGGGCATCGAGACGGCGCTGGCCCAGCTCACGGCCGACCGGGTGGGGGTGCCGATCGAACGGGTGCGGGTGGTGCTGGGGGACACGGCGACCACGCCGTACTCGTCGGTCGGGTCGATCGCCAGCCGGTCGTTGGTGGTCGGTGGCGGGGCGCTCACCAGGGCCGCCGCCCGGCTGCGCGGCAAGCTCGTGGCGCTGGCCGCGCACCGGCTGGAGGCGGCGCCCGACGACCTGGAGATCGCCGACGGCGCGGTGCGGGTGAAGGGCGACCCGGCGGCGTCCGTCACGCTGCGGGAGCTGGCCACGTCGGCGTGGCGCGGCTGGGACCTCCCGGACGGGGTCGAGCCGGGCCTGGAGGTACGGGTCACCTACGACCCCGACGCCTACACCTTCGCCTACGGGGCCCATGCGGCCGCCGTTGCCGTGGACCCGGAGACGGGGGCCGTCGAGGTGGAGCGCTACTGGGTCGTCAACGACGCCGGGGTGCTGGTCAACCCGGCCGTGGTGGAGGGCCAGATCCGCGGCGGCGTGGCCCAGGGGATCGGCCAGGCGCTTACCGAGGAGATCGTCTACACCCCCGAGGGCCAGCCCCTCACCGACTACTTCCTGCCGACCACGCGGGAGGTGCCGGACATCGAGGTCGTGATGCTGGAGACGCCGTCGCCGCTGACGCCCGGCGGGATGAAGGGTGTGGGGGAGTCGGGCACGATCGGTCCTCCGGCCGCCATCGCCAACGCCGTGGCCGCCGCCCTCCCGGAGATCGCCGGCCGGGTCACCGACGTCCCCTTGACCCCGTCCTACGTCTGGTCCCTGCTCGCGGGAGAGGCCGGGCAGGCCCGCTGAGCCGGGTCGCGTCGCCGGGCCACGGCAGCGGCGACGCGAACAGGATCCTCAGGTGCCGGTCGTCATGGCCGGGTCCACAGGATGTCCTTCAACTCCTTGCCCGCCCTCGACAGCGCCTGCTCCAGCGCCTGCATCCCGGCGGGCTTGGGTTTCGGCGGCGGCGCGCCCCGCCGGCCCGCTCGGGGGGTGGCGGCGGGGGGCTGGGCGTCGATCTCGGGCGTGTTCTCGTCAGTGCTCATGGCAGAGCCCATACCCGTCGTTTCGGACGGGCGGCTAAAAAGAATTGCGATTTCTCGCCGAAGATTCGACCCAAAAGGCCTCCTCGTGCGTACAGGTTTCGACGGCCGTGTACGTCAACCCATAGGCAGGTCCTCTTGTTGAGTGAATCGCGCATTCGCTGCCCCTCTGTCCCGGAAGCCCGGCAAACACAGGAAAGAGATGCCATGGCCACGCTGCGATCAGCTCGTCGGAGCCGGATGCAGTACGTCTGGCCGCTGCGCGAGGACGTCCGGACGGTCGGTCACGCGCGGGCGGTCATCCGCGATGAATTGTCGGCACTCTCCCTTTGTTCGGACCTCGTTGACGATGCCGTCCTCATGGTGAGCGAATTGATCACCAATGCCTTGATGTACGGCGACGCCCCTTACGAACTGGTCCTGCACATCGACGCGAAAGAGATCATGTGCGTGGTCCTGGACAGCAGTCCGCTGCTGCCGGAGCCCGCCCCGCCGGACGAGCGGGCCGAGCACGGGCGCGGGCTGCGGATCATCGCCAGGCTCTCCGACGGCTTCTACGGCTGCCATCCCCAGCGCTACGTCACCCACCCCGAGCTCGTCGGCAAGGCCACCTGGTTCGCGCTGCCGCGGAACGGCGCGTCCGGCAACGTGGTGCCGCTCCGTGCAGGAACGTGAACATACAGATTTAAGTCAGGAAAAATCGGGACTTTCCGACAAAATCCGGTTAATGTGTCAGCCGCAAGCTGGGGATGATCTTCGTTGCGTGACGAAGCCCCGGCAGTTCTGGAGGCTGAATGTCAGGCTGGAACTTGCGGACCGGCGCGTCGACGGCGGCACTCGCGCTCGTCGCCACCACGCTCGCCACGACCGTGGCAACGGGCACCGCATCGGCGGCCGCCGCCGTCTACTACGTGGACTCCGTCAACGGCAACGACTCCGCCTTAGGCACCACGGAGGCCACCGCGTGGAAGACCCTCACCAAGGCGACGGCGGCGAATCTGCCCGCCGGCGCCAAGCTGCTGCTGAAGCGCGGCAGCACGTGGAAGGGGCAGCAACTCGCCATCACCGAGAAGGGCACCGCGCAGGCCCCGATCGTCGTGGACACCTATGGCACGAGCACCGCCAAACCGATCATCTCCGGGGACAACGAGGCGTGCGTGAGCCTGGAGGGTTCCTATATCGAGGTCTACAACCTGCAAGTGGGAGTGCCCCGGGACGACGGCCGCTGTGAGTGGGCCGGAGTCAAGGTGACGGGCGACCACAACGTCGTCGAGCGCAACTACATCACCGGCGCCGCGGCCGGGGTCTACATCGCGCCGAAGGCGCAGTACAACGCGGTGACGGCCAACGAGTTCGTCGACAACAACTTCATGAGCAAGAACACCGAGGAGCCGGGCAACGACGACTCGGGCGCGTTCGCGATGCTCGTCCAGGGTGACAACTCCGACATCGGCTGGAACGACATCCGCGGCTCGATCGCGACCAGCTATGACTACGGGTTGGACGGCGCGGCCGTGGAGATCTTCCTCGGTTCCGGCAACCGCATCCACCACAACATCGCGGTGGACAACGAGACCTTCACCGAGCTGGGCACCAGCAAGGACGTCGACGAGAACGGCGACCCCGCGGACCCCGACGGCACCTCGGGCAACGTCTTCGAGTACAACGTGATCACCGGCCCCAAGACCGGCGCGGCCCTGGTGACCCGCGGCCCGCAGGAGCCCGGTGAGGACCCCGACCCGAACGGGCCCGTGCTGGGCACCGTGTTCCGCAACAACTCCGTGTACCTGACCCAGGCCGACTCCCAGGGCGTCGTCTGCGACGCGGGCTGCACCAACGCCCACCTGTCGATGTCGCAGAACGTCATCCAGGTCGTGAAGAAGACCGCCTACGGCCCGAACGTCACCGACAGCCACCACAACGTGTTCTTCGGCGCCGCGCAGCACCAGATGGGCGGCCACGACAACGTCACGGCCGACCCGCTGTTCGACCTCTCGAACGCCGAGAACCCGCTGAGCCTGCGTGCCGGGAGCCCGGCCATCGATCTCGGGATCACCAAGTTCAGCGACGACGACGTGACCGGCCGGGCGATCGACGGCAGTGACGGCGCGGTCGACGCCGGGGCGTACGAGTACGACAAGTAAGTCCCTGCGGTTTGTCGCCGCCGTCCTCTACTCTCCGGGGCAAGTGATCAGGGCCCGTTAAATCAGGAGAAGCGCGGACATGACCTATCTGGAGTTGTCAGAGGACGGCGGCGGATCGCACAAGTTCTACGACGTGACCGTGGCCGGCACCCGCGTCACGATCACGTACGGACGCATCGGCGAGGCCGGCCAGACCAAGGTCACCGACTTCCCCACCGCGGCCAAGGCCCAGGCCGCGGCCGCCAAGAAGATCGGCGAGAAGACCCGCAAGGGGTACGCCCAGGCGGTCCGCGGAGTGCGCCAGCGCCGGGCCATCACCCACCGGGCCATCGCCAGCACCACCTCCACCGCCCAGCAGGCGCCGGTCCTGTGGCGCTTCGACAGCGGGGCGTCGGCGTTCGGGATCTTCGTGGACGGCGAGCGCTGCTGGGTCGGCAACCAGCGCGGCGACGTCTACACCGTCACCCACTCCGGCACCGTGACCGGCCGCTTCAGGCTCCCGGACGGCGTCAAGTGCATCGTGGCCGACGACTTCTGGATCTACGCGGGCTGCGACGACGGCCGCGTGTACGACCTGAGCGGCAAGGTGCCGAGGTCCGCGTATGAGATCGCCGCCGACGTGGACATCTACTGGCTGGACATCCACGACGGCGTGCTCGGCGTCTCCGACCGCGCCGGCGGGGTCACCACGATCGACTACGAGGACGAGTTCCAGTGGTCGCGCAACGGCGCCGGCGACTCGGCCTGGATGGTCAGGTGCGACGAGGACTCGGTCTACCACGGGCACTCGAAGGGCGTAGCCCGCTACGAGGTCGAGGGCGGCACGCCTGTCTGGCAGACCGCCCTCGGCGAGCAGGTGCTGTTCGGCTGGCAGGAGGCGCACTCCGTCTACGCGGGCACCGCCCGCGGCTCCGTGGGCCGGGTGATCCGCCTGGCCAAGGGCGACGGCCGGATCGAGGCCGCCTACCAGTGCGACGGCGCCGTCTACTCCTGCGCCACCTCGCCGGGCGGCCGCCACGTCTTCGCCGGCGACAACCATTCATCGGTCTACTGCTTCGACGCCTCGGGCGAACGGCTGTGGAAGCTCGGCACCGGCTGCGGCTCCGCGTTCTCCATGCAGTTCCTGGACGACCGCCTCTACATCGTCACCACCGACGGCTCGCTGGCCTGCATCGACGCGAGCGAGGCGGCCATCGCCGCGGCCCGCGCGGGCAGCGTGCCGCAGCCGCTCGACGTCAAGGCGGCCGCGTCGCTGCAGGTCGTCGAGCCGTCGGTGACGCTGGAGACCACCACCGACGCGGGCGACGGCGTGGTGGTGGAGTGCGTCAGGGACGGCGAGCGGCTGCGGGTCCGCGTCGTCACCCCCGGCTACGAGTCGTGGAACGTGCAGTTCCCCAAGGACGTCCGGGAGGCCGGGGCCCGCTACCTCGTCGACGGCGTGCGCTCCGCCGGCCGGGGCGGCTTCTACCGCGCGTACGGTGAGATCCGCCGGCTGCTCTGACGCTCACGCCGCTTTCGCCGGGCGGACGGTGGCCAGGACCAGGAGCCCCGCCGCCAGGCCGGTGACGGCGCTCGCCCGGTAGACGTCGTCGAGCGCGGCGTACGGGGCCAGGCCGTCCTGGTACAGGATGCCGAACACGGCGATGCCGAGCGCGTACCCGAGCTGCCTGGCCGTGTTGACGGTGCCCGCGGCCATGCCCGCGCGCTGTCTCGGGGCGTGCGCCATGGCGGCGGAGTTCAGCGACGGGATGGCCAGCCCCACGCCCACGCCGGTCACGATCAGGCCGGGCACCAGCGCGGTCCACGACGAGTCCGCATCGAGCGTGCCCTGGAGGAACGCGCCCGCGCCGATCAGCAGCAGCCCGCCGCCGATCGCCGCCCTCGGGGACAGCCCGGGAAGGAGCCGGGCGGCGGCGATCGAGGTCACCAGGGAGGCGAGGGCCATCGGCGACAGCGCCAGCCCCGCCATCATGGGGCCGAGGCGGAGGTCCTGCTGCAACCAGAGCGAGGTGAACGCGAGGCAGGCGAACGCGGCAGGCACGAGCAGCGTGGCCCCGGTCATGATGCCGCTGAACGAGCGGTTCGCGAAGAGCCTGAGGTCCAGCATGGGGTGCTCGACGCGGGTCTCGATGACGGCGAACACCGCGAACGCCACCGCCGCCGCGGCCAGCGGCACGAGCGTCCGCGCCGACGTCCAGCCGTGCTGCCCGACCTCGATGAGCCCGTACGTGAGCGCCCCCGCCGCCACCGTGAACGTCACCATGCCCGGCCAGTCGAGCCGCCCCTTGCCGGGCATGCGCGACTCCTCGACCGTGCGCAGGGTCAGCCAGACGGCGCCCAGGCTGATGGGCAGGTTCACCAGGAAGATGGCCCGCCAGTGCAGGTGCTCGGTGAGCAGGCCGCCGAGCACGGGGGCGATGGCCGCGGCGGCCCCGCTGACGCCGCCCCACACGCCGAACGCGATGCCGCGCTGCCTGCCGTGATAGGTGGCGCTGACCAGGGCCAGGGTCGTGGCCATCATGGCGGCCCCGCCCGCGCCCTGGACCACGCGGGCGGCCAGCAGCACGCCGCCGCTGGGCGCCAGCCCGCAGGCCAGCGAGGCCAGCGCGAACACGATCAACGCCCACAGATAGACCCTGCGCTGTCCCGCGTGGTCGGCGAAGGAACCGGCGGCGAGCAGCAGGGCGGCCAGGGCCAGCGCGTAGCCGTCCAGCAGCCACTGGGTGCCGGTGAAGGACATGTGGAGGTCGTCGATGATGTCGGGGAGCGCGACCATCACGATGGTCACGTCGACGAGGAGCATGAAGGCGCCGGTGCACGCGGCCACCAGCGGCCACCAGCCGGTCCTCGTCGCTACGGAGGTCTGGGTCATGGCGAATAAGGTCGAGCCTGCATGGGGATATTCGCCAGTAGAAGCGGTACTTCTGGTGGTTTTCCGCGCGAGCTAGCCTGTGACGGTGAAAAACATCACGCTGGACGAGGTGGACCGCGGGCTCCTGCACGCGCTGCAGGTGGACGGGCGGGCCTCGTTCAGCCGCATCGGCGAGGTGCTCGGCGTGTCCGACCAGCGGGTGGCCCGCCGCTACCGGCGGCTGCGCGCCAGCGGCACCGTACGCGTGGCCGGCGTCGTGGACGGGCGGCGGCTCGGCTTCGAGTCGTGGTCCATCAGGTTGCAGTGCACGCCCGACGCGGCGGTCCCGATCGCTGAGGCGCTCGGGCGGCGTTCCGACACGTCCTGGGTGCATCTGCTGTCCGGCGGCACCGAGATCTCCTGCAACACGCTCCAGCGCACGGCGAAGGAACGCCAGTCGCTGCTGCTGGGCAGGCTCGCCAAGACCGACCGCGTGCTGTCGGTCACGGCACACCGGACCCTGCACATGTTCGTCGGCGGGCGGGTCGGCTGGGCCGGGCTGGCCGCGCTCTCCTCCGAGCAGGTGGCGGGCATCGAGGAGGGACGGGCGTTCGCCCGCCATGCCGGGGAAGAGGAGATCACCTTGGGCCCCGGTGACGACGCCCTGCTGGCGGCGCTGTCGCGGGACGGCCGGGCCTCCTACGGGGACCTGGCCGCCGTGACGGGCTGGTCCGAGTCGACGGTCCGGCGCCGGGTGGAGCAGCTCTACGCGGCGGGGGCGCTCTTCTTCCACCTCGACGTGATGCCCGTGCTGCTGGGCCAACGGGTGGAGGCGCAGCTGTGGATGTCGGTGCCGCCGGCCGACCTGGACGCCACCGGGCGGGCGCTGGCCTGGCACCCGGAGGTCGCGTACGTCGGCGCGACGACGGGCCCCGCCAACCTGATGGCCAACGTCGTGTGCCGCGACGACGCGGCGTTCTACCGCTATCTGACCGAGAGCCTGGGCGCGTTGCCCGCGATCGGGCGCATCGAGACCGCGCCGATCATCAGGACCGTGAAGCGGTTCGGGGCCGTGCTCCCGCTCTGAGCCGATAATCGAGGCGTGCACCGGCCAACCAGGCGCTCGTTCCTCCGGCTCGGCGGCGTGACCGCGGCCGGGGCGCTGGGCGCGCTGGTGCCCGCGGCCCCCGCGCTCACCCCGGACGACTCCTTCCTCCGGTTACGCCGCCGCTGGCTGGAGGTCACGGTGGGCGGAGGGTACGACCCGGCCGCCGAGCCGTACCGGACCTGGCTGGCGAAGCTGGGCGGGACGGCGGCCCGCCACCGCGACACCATGGCTCCCGGCCGCGCCTCGCTCTGGCCCGACCAGGCGTTCCCCTCCTTCGTGGCCACCCCGCGGCGGCTGCGGGCCATGGCGCGGGCGTACGTGCTGGAGGGCACCGGCCTGACCGGCGACGCGGGGCTGGCGGCGGCGGTCGCGGAGGGCGTGGACCACTACCGGCGCAACGTGTACGCCGACGGCGCCGAGGCGACAGGCAACTGGTGGCACTGGCAGATCGGCGTGCCGAAGGCGCTGCTCGACGCGGCGGTGCTCGTCGGGCTGCCCGAGCCGCAGGGCGCGAGGCTGCGGGACGCGGTCGACCACTTCGTGCCGGAACGCCGGCTCGGCGCCTACCGGGGCAACAGCACCGCGGCCAACCGCGTGGACCTGTGCCTGGTGATGCTGCTGCGGGCCATGCTCGGGTCCGACTACGGGAAGGCGGCGCTGGCGGTGTCCGCGCTCGCGCCGGTGTTCCGCGTCGTCGGCGAGGGCGACGGGTTCTACCGGGACGGGTCGTTCATCCAGCACACGCACGTGCCCTACCAGGGGGCCTACGGGGTGACGCTGCTGTCGGGGCTGGCGACGCTGTTCGCGGTGCTGCGGGGCACGCCGTGGGAGGTCTCCGACCGGAACGTGTTCGACATGGTCGAGAGGTCGTTCGCCCCCTTCGTGCGCGACGGCGCCTGCATGGACCTGGTCCGCGGCAGGGGAGTCGCCAGGAAGCCGTTCGGCGACCACGAGCGGGGGCGGGAGATCGCCGCCGCGGTCCTGCTGCTGGGGGAGGGTGCCCCGGCCGCCGAGCGGGCACGCTGGCAGGCCATGGTCAAGGGCTGGGCGGCACGCGACACGTACCGGCCGATGCTGGCGCACCCCGAGCCCGCGTTCCACGCCCGGCTGGCCGCGGTCGTGGGCGACGCCTCCGTGCCGGCGGCGGAGGAGCCGGTCGGGCACCGGCTGCTGCCGATGAGCGCCAGGGCCGTGCACCGCAGGCCGGGCTGGTGCGCGGCGCTCAGCATGGCCTCCTCCAGGATCGGCCACTACGAGCACGGCAACGGCGAGAACCTGCGCGGCTGGCACACCGGCTCGGGGATGCTCTATTGGTGGGCCGCGGGCCACGGCGACCAGTATTCGGACGACTTCTGGCCCACGGTGGACCCCTACCGGCTGCCCGGGACGACCGTTTCCACCAAGCGGCTGCCCGACGGCGCGGGCGGCGCCTGGGGCGACACCTGCCCGCCGGGGCGGTGGGTGGGCGGGGCCACGGACGGCACGTACGCCACCGTCGGCCAGCACCTGAACGGCCTGGAGAGCACGATGGAGGCGTTCAGGTCGTGGTTCTTCCTCGACGACGCGATCGTGTGCCTGGGCGCGGGCATCACCGCGGAGGACGGCGTGGCCGTCGAGACGGTCGTGGACAACCGCAGGACCGGCGCCCCGCTGACGGTGCGGGAGGGCTGGGCCCACCTGGAAGGGCACGGCGGCTACGTCGTGCGCGGGCCCCTGCGCACGTCGCGCGAGCGCCGCACCGGCGGCGGCGTGACCCGCGACTACGTGACGCTCTGGCTCGACCACGGCGTCGACCCGCGCTCGGCCGGGTACGTCTACCTGCTCCTGCCCGGCGCCGGGCAGGAGGAGACCCGCGCGCGGGCCGCCGACCCCGGCTGGGTGCGCGTGCTCGCCAACACCGACCGCCTGCAGGCCGTCCACGTGCCTTCGCTGGGCCTGACCGCGGCGAACTTCTGGGAAGCCGGGAGCGCGGGCGGCCTGACCGCCTCGGCCCCGTGCGCGGTGCTGGTGCGCGCGGGCACGCTGACCGTGTCGGACCCCCGATGCGACCTCGACGAGCTGAGCGTCACGTGGGCGGGGGAGACGTTCACCTTCGCCGGGCTGGCCGGCGAGGAGGGCGCCTCCACGACCGTACGGCTCCGCTAGGCGCCGCCGCCGCGCGCCCTGCGGTACTCCCGCACGACCAGGTCCGTGAGCTCCTGCAGCGAGGTGTCCGCGGTGGGCTTGTCGAACGTGATCGTGCCGTGCTGGAGCAGGTTGACCCGGTCGCACACCTCCAGGATCTGCGCGTAGTTGTGCGCGATGATCACGACGGACACCTCGCCGCGCGCCTTGAGGTCGCTGACCAGGTCGAGGATCAGCGCTCCCTCCTTGGCGCCCATCGCGGCCAGCGGCTCGTCCAGCAGCAGGATCCGCGAGCGCGAGTAGACCGAGCGGGCGACCGCGATGGCCTGCCGCTGCCCGCCCGACAGCTTGGCGACCTCGACGTCCACCGACGGGATGCGCACCCCCATGGCGTCCAGGTGCTCGGTGGCCAGGCGGCGCATGCGCCGGTTGCTCAGCAGCCGGGCGAACCCGACGTGCTCCCGGCCCAGGAACATGTTGTGGTAGACGCTGAGCTCGTTGATGAGCGCGAGGTCCTGGTAGACGATGTCGATCCCCAGCGACCTGGCCTGCCGCACCGACTTGAGCGTCACCTCCTCGCCGTCGAGCAGGATCCGGCCCGAGTCCGGCTGGTGGAACCCGCACAGGAGCTTGACCTGCGTGGACTTGCCCGCGCCGTTGTCGCCGATCAGGCCGAGCACCTCGCCCCGCGCCAAGGTCAGGCTGACGTCCCGCAGCGCGGTCACCGCCCCGAACCGCTTGGACAGCGACTCGGTACGCAGGACCTCGGTCATGTCCGTCCCGCCCTTCGCAGCCTGGTCAGGGAGACGTTCGCGATCATGGAGAGCAGGATCGCGCCGCCCAGGATGAGGAAGTAGGGGTTGGCGGAGATGCCGATGAGGTTCATGCCGTTCTGGAGGATGGCCAGGACGAGGGCCCCGATCGCGCCGCCGACGATCGTCCCGGAGCCGCCGGCCAGCGCCGTGCCGCCGATCACCGCGGCCGACACCGCGGTGAACATCAGGCCGGTGCCGCCGCCGATGTTCGGGTCGATGGTGTGGATCCGGAACGCCTCGATCAGCCCGGCGAACGCCCCCAGAGTCCCGCCAATCATGAAATTTCCGATTTTGATGCGCGCGGTTCGTACGCCCGCCTCCGACGCCCCCAGCGGGTTGCCCCCGACCGCGATCGTGTGCAACCCCCACCTGGTACGCGTCAGCAGCACGTGCAGGACGGTCACGATCAGCGCGGCCCACGCCAGGTGGGCCCACGGAAAGGCGCCCAGCCACGATCCGATCGTCCCGTCCACCGCGGCGGGGATCTCGGCGGGGTAGGCGTGCGACGTGGTCAGCACGATGCCGGTCACCGCGTAGAAGGTGCCCAGCGTCGTCACGAACGACGGCACCCGCAGCACCACCGTCACGAACCCGTTCACGAACCCGATCGCGGTCCCCGTCAGCAGCGCCAGCAGGATCGACGGCAGCGCCGGGAACCCCCAGAAGTCGATCGCGTAGTGCATCATGAACGGCGCCAGCGCCGCCACCACGCCGACCGACAGGTCGATCTCCCCGCTGACCAGCAGCAGCACGGTCCCGCACGCGACGATGGCCGTGGGCGCGGCGGCCTGGGTGATGTTGACCAGGTTGTCCCCGGTCAGGAAGACGTCCGTGACCGACATGAAGTACAGCCCCAGAGCGATCGCCACCACCAGGACGCCGGCCTCCCGGTGTTTCAGGAACTCCTCGCGGACCCTACGCATGGGCGATGGCGCCCGAACGTTCCACCAGCTTCTGCGCGGTGTCGGAGCCCTCGAAGCGGGTCTTGGTCGTCTGGTACGGGCCCACGTTGTCCTTCGTCACGAACAGCAGGCCCGTGTTCGTCTCGGAGGGGAACAGCAGCCCGCCGGACAGCTTGTAGAGGTAGAGGTAGAGCACCGGCAGGAAGCCCTGCAGGTAGGGCTGCTGGTCGATGGTGTAGTCGAGGTCGCCCGCCTTGATCGCGGCCAGCGTCTCCGGCACCAGGTCGAAGCCTCCGGCCACCTTGAGGCCCTTGCTCCGCATGTTGTACTTCTTGACCGTCTGCCCGATCGACTGGGTGGAGCCCGCGTCCACGGCCAGCATGCCGGCCAGGTTCGCGTGGCCCTGGGCGTAGGCGTCGATGATCGACAGGCCCTTGGTGACGTCGGCGTTCGTACCGACCGGGGTGAACCTGACGGGCTTGCCCGAGTCCTTGATCGCCTGCTGGGCGCCGTCGATCCTGGGCTGGATGTTCAGCGCTCCGGGGGTGGCGATGAAGCCGACGACCTCGCCCGAGTCCACCTGCTGGAGCGCACGCCGGCCGAGGGCGTAGCCGGACTCGTACAGGCCCTGCCCGATGTAGGCCAGCCGGCTCGTGCCCTTGTCGTCGCGGGCGCCGTCCGCGTTGTACGACACCACGGGGATGCCCGCGTCCAGCGCCCGGTTGACCGGGTCGCGGAAGGCCGCCTTGTCCACGACGGCCACCGCCAGCCCGTCGGCCTTGGCCGAGATGGCGGTGTTGCAGGCGTTCACCATCTCGGCCACGATCGAGTCCTTCGAACCCGTCCACTGGAACTCGGTGCCGAGCAGCGCGCACGCGTCCTGGGCGCCGTACTGGGTGGGGGTGAAGAACGGGTTCGTGGTGACGTGGCAGACCAGCACGAACTTCCACTTGGGTGTGGCGGGGAAGTCCCCTGGCGCCGCCGCCGCGCCGGTCCCGCCGCTCGCGGCGGGCTTGTCCTGGCTGGACGTGCACGCCGCCAGCAGGGCTGAGGCCGCGGCCGACGCGCTGGCCAGCCCCGCGCCGGTGAGCAGGCGCCGCCTGGCGATCGGGGTGAGCCTGAGGGTGTCGACCGCTTCTTCGACCTTGGGGTGGATCTTCTTCATCTGCACGACCTCGCGTTCCTTGCGGATCGGTGGTGCGCGGCCCATCGACCGGGTCTCGTGAATCGCCCCCTTCCGCAAGTGAACTCCTTGATGCCGGTCATGTCAGGACACGGTTTGGCGTACGTCCTCGCTCGGTCGCAGGCCCAGCTCACGCATGACGAAGGCCAGCCAGTCCGTCTGCTGCGCGACGATCGTGCTCCAGTTCGTGCCCCCGTGCCCGGCGTCCGCCCAGACGCGCAGGAGCACCGGGTGGGAGGCGGTGGTGGCGGCCTGCGCCCTGGCGGCGAACTTGCGGGAGTGCTCCCCGATCGTCCATCGACGCGCGTCTTCGCTCACGCACCCGACCGTAGAACCTCCCGTGGCGGGAGGTTCAAGAGCCGATCACCTCCAGTGGGCGGCCACCCGGGTGACCGCGGAGCGGCCTTGGGCGTATCCGGCCCGGGCGCTTGGAGCGCGCACCTCCGGGGAGAGGGGGTCGGCGCCGGCGGCGGCCAGCGAGTCGGCGTCCGGCTCGATCACCTCGACCCGGCCGTCGAGCGCGGCCCAGGACGGCTCACCGAGGTCGGGCATCGGGGCCAGCACCAGCACCTTGTCGAACCCGGCCGCGAAGTCGGAGTTGGTGCTCGTACGCACGCCGCCGTCCATGTAGCGGACCCCGTCGATCGTCACGCACGGCCACACGCCGGGCACCGCGCAGCTGGCCGCCACCGCGTCCACCAGCCCCACCCCCGACCCCGGCTCGAACAGCCTGGGCTCGCCGCTGACCGCCTCGACCGCCACGATCACCAGGTCGCGCTCCGGCCACTCGTGCACGGGCAGCCGGGCCCCGATGACCTCGCGCCGCCTGGCCTCGCTGATCGTGTCGGCGGCCAGCGAGTCGGCGTCCGGCTCGATCACCTCGACCCGGCCGTCGAGCGCGGCCCAGGACGGCTCACCGAGGTCGGGCATCGGGGCCAGC
>NZ_JBITJQ010000031.1:0-15070 GCF_044460125.1 Nonomuraea sp. NPDC050153 | reverse complement strand
CGATCACCAGGTCGCGCTCCGGCCACTCGTGCACGGGCAGCCGGGCCCCGATGACCTCGCGCCGCCTGGCCTCGCTGATCGTGTCGGCGGCCAGCGCCAGCGCGCCGATCCTCCGCCGCTGCTCGACCGGGTCGGGCGTGCTCTCGTAGACCTCCTGGAACTTCGCCCACAGCTCCTCCATCGGCACCCCGCTGGGCAGTTCGAGCGTCTGGAGCGCGGGATCGACCTGCCGTTCGAGCAGCGCGGAGAGCGGCAGGCCGCTGGTGACCTGGGCGGCGACCGCCGAGCCGGCAGACGTGCCGACGACGCGGTCGGCCCCTGTCACGTCCACGTCGCCGTCGGCGAGCGCCGCCAGCACGCCCGTCATCCACGCGATCCCGGCGACCCCGCCGCCGCCCAGCACCAGCGCCCGCTTGCTCATAGGCCCTCCTCGTAGGGTTCCTCCACCCCAACACGCCGGGCCCGCGGGTGTCTTCCGCCGAGCTCAGCCGGTGAGCACCTTGCGCAGCGCCACGGCGAACTCCTCGGTCCTCCCGATGAAGCCGCCATGGTCGCCGGGGAACTCCGTCGGGGGCGTGCCCAGCAGCTCGGCCAGCGCCACGGAGGTCCGGTACGTGACCAGCCCGCCCGACTCGTCGCCGATGCCCACCACGACCCGGGCCGGGGCGGCCTTCAGCGCGGCGACGTCGGGCACGTAGCGGGTGGTGCCGCGCAGCTCGTGGGCGAAGAAGCGGGCGCTGTCGGCCAGCATCTGCTCCGTCGGCTCCCCGGGAGGCCCGGCGGGGGCGCCCTCGTCGCCCTGGTCGAACCCGGCGGTGGCCATGAACTTGGCGAAAGCCGCCCAGACGCCGTCCCGATGGTAGGCCGCGATGATGTCCTCGGTCGCGGCGCGCTGGTCGGCGGCGTCGGGGAGCAGCTCCAGCGAGGGCGGCTCGTGCGCGACGAGCGTGCGCACCCGGCCGGGATGCCGGGCCACCAGCGCCAGCCCGGTCACCGCGCCACCGCTGCTGCCGAACACGTCGGCGCTCTCGGCGCCCAGGGCGTCCAGGAGGCGCGCCAGGTCATCGGCCCGCAGCTCGGGGGTGGAGTCCTGCGCGGGGTCGTCGAGCACGCTCCCCGAGATGCCCCGGGGGTCGTGGGTGACCACCGTGTAGTCGCTCGCCATCGCCTCGGCCAGCGGCGCGAAGTCCGCCGCGGCCATCGGCGCGCCCGTGATCACCAGCACGGGGCCGGAGCCGCGGACCTCGTAGCGCAGGCGTCCACCCGGGATGGCGAGGGTGTGCGTGGTCGTCATGGAAACCTCCAGTCGTTCACCGTCACCGGTATGACTCCCGCCGCCGGCGAAACTCATCGGCCGATGGCGGCCAGATCGACGAGCACCTTGGTGTCCCGTCCCGACTGGAACCAGACCACGCCGTCCTGCAGGGTAGCGAGCAGGGGCTTGCCGTCCCTGCTCGCCGGGCTCCGGAACAGCAGGCCGGTACGTCCTGTGGCGAGGTCGAGCAGGGAGCTCTCCCTCTGTCCGCCGGTCTCCCGGCGGAGCAGGACGAAGCGGCCCGAGGAGAGCTCCTCATGGGCCTCTCCCGGCAGCTTCCGCAGGCCCGTGCCGTCGCGCCGCCACGCCTCGGAACCGCTGAAGCACCACGTCACCCCGCAGTCGACCCACGATGTCCGTCCAGAGGGAGGGACCACGTCCCTGCGCTCGCCGGTGAGCACGTTCCGCAGGTGCTCCACGGGACGGAAGCTGAAGTCGTCCGCCATGTTGTCGTTCCGCGGCGACCCGGCCCAGGGCCATTCGACCAGGCTGTAATCCTTCGTCCCGCTGATCAGGGTGGCCTTCCCGCCCTTCATCGGGGCCCGGTAGATGCCGCCCTCGTCGGGCGACCACACGACCATGCCGTCCGCGACGGCCAGGCGGCTGATCCCCAAGGTCATGTTGTCGCTGGTGACCGTGGCGCGGCCCGAGAAGATCCGGCGGGGCACGCCACCCGCGACCGGCACCGTCCAGACCTCATTCGTGCGGCCGCTGAGCGCCGGCCAGGCCAGGTAACCCTCACCGAAGACCACCGGGTTCCCCGCGGACCCCTCCTTGAGCCGCGCGAGGCTGGCAAAGGTCCGTTCGTCCAGGTTGTACGACCAGATCTCGCCGGGCCGGTTCTTGGGGTAGCCCCGTCCCACCACGACCCGGTCGCTGATGAACACGTCCGGCAGGAACCCCCCGCCGCCCGGTCCCTTGGTCGGGATCTCGTGTACCGCGCCCGGCCACACCTGCTCGGCGGGGGGCGCCAAGGTGCCGGGGGTCGGCCGGACCGCAGGAGCGGGTGACGTGACCGTACGGGTGACCGCGACGGTGGTCGCCACCACGATCAGGATCGCGGTCGCCACCGCCAGCGGCGCCCACCACCTCGCGCCGTACGACCGCTCGCGCGGCGCGGGCAGGTGGCGGGGCCGCCCGTCGTCGCGCACGGTGTCGGCCTTGGCGGCCAGCGCGTCCCTGAGGCGTTCCTCGATGCCGCTCATGCCTTGCCTCCCATTTCGCGCTGGAGCCGGCCCAGGGCCCTGGAGGCGGTGGACCGCACGGTGCTCTCCCTGACGTGCGTCGCCTTCGCGATCTCGGCGTCGGAGAGGTCGAGGTAGTAACGCAGGACGAGAACCTCGCGCTGCCGCCTGGGCAGCCGGCCCAGGGCGACCAGCATCTCCTGGCGCGACTCTCCCAGCAGCGCGGCCGTCTCCGCGGAGTCCACCGGCTCGCTCGACCCGCCCAGCGGCGCCCGGGCGGCCACGCCGCGTCTGCGCAGGACCGAGCGGGAGGCGTTCAGCACGCAGACGCGGACGTACGCCAGAGTGAGCTTCTCGGGGTGTTTGCCGTGCAACCTGGAGAAGACGTCCTGTACGACGTCCTCGGCACTCTCCCGGTCGCCGACGAGCAGCACGGCCAGGCGCACCAGAGCGAGCCAGTGCTCGCGATACAGGCTCGCCAGCACCACCTCGGCCCCTGGCGGCGCGGGCGCGACTGTCTTACTGTTCATGCTTTAGGAACGCGTGCCGTCCCCGATCCGCTGCACGGCCTTACGGCGTGGCGACCTCCAGGTCGCCGGAGTCGCTGGAAACCTCGATCGTGCGCGGCGCCGAGGCGTCGTTGGCCGCCGTGATGTTCTTGTCGCCGGAGTCGGTCTTGGCGACCACCTTGTACGGCCCCTGCGGCACGCGGACCGTGATCCCGCCCGAGTCCGAGGTGCCCACGACCTTGTCCGGCTGCGCGGTGAAGGCGAGCTCGGTGTCCCCCGAGTCGGTCTCCGTGACGACCCGCTTTCCGGACAGGCCGGTGGCCTCGATCATCCCGGAGTCACTGTGGACGTCCACCTCGCCGGACAGGTCCGTCAGCGTCAGGTCCCCGGAGTCGGTGCTGACCTTGACGCGGAGCCCCTTGGGGACCTCTACCTTGTAGTCCACGTCGCAGGACGTGCCCGCGCTCCCCAGCCCCCAGGTGCGGGGGCACTTGTAGGTCAGGGCGAGGGTGTCGCCCTGGACCGCATGGCTGGTCTCCGGCTTGTTCTTGCGCCAGACGAGATGCTCGGTCACGTGGATGCCCTGGCGGTCGGACTCCACCACCTCGACGTTGCCGGAGTCGGCCACGACCCTGATGCCGGCCACCTTGTCGCCGACGTCGTAGGACTTCGTGTCCTCATCGAGAGGGCCACCGAGGCCGCACCCGGCTAACACCGCGGCGACCCCCACCAGCCCTGCGATCATGCCCGCTCTCTTCATGCCCATAACGCCCAAGTGTGGTTCACCGGGCCCTGCCGGGGCGTCGGGGAGTTCCCTGAGACGTCCCTGAAGGCTCCCCTCAGGGACGGGCGGGACATCACCAGCCGAGCTCGTCGCAGCCGGTATGGTCGGCGGGCTCGACCTGGAGGGTCGCGTGGGCCACGCCGTGGCGGCGCAGCAGCAGGTCGCGGGCCTGGTCCAGGATGGCGTGGTTGTCGTTCTGGTCGGTGGTGACGAGGTGGGCGGTGGCGACGTTCATGCCGGAGGTGAGGGTCCACAGGTGCAGGTCGTGGACCTCGCGTACGCCGTTGATGGCGGCCAGGTCCCGCGCGACCGCCCCAGAGTCCATGCCCTCGGGGACGTGCTGGCCGAGCACGGCGAAGACCTGGCGGCCGAGCGAGACCGCGCGTACGGCGACGAACACGCCGATGGCCAGGGCGACGACGGTGTCCCAGAACGTCTGCCCGGTGGCCATGATGAGCCACCCGGCCACGATGACGCCGACGGACCCGGCCGTGTCGGCGACGACCTCCAGGTAGGCGCCCTTGACGTTGAGGCTCTCGGCGGCCCCGGCACGCAGCAGCAACAGGGCGACGAGGTTGACGACCAGGCCGATGGCGCCGACGACGAGCATGGGGCCGAAGGAGACCTCGGCCGGCCTGCCGATCCGGCCGACGGCCTCGGCGACCACGTACAGGGCGACGCCGAGCATCACGATCACGGCCAGCAGGGACGCGAACACCTCGGCCCGGTAGGAGCCGTAGCTGCGCCTTCCCGTGGCGTCGGGCCGGGTGGCGATGCGGGTGGCCACCAGCGCGGCGCCCAGGGTGACGACGTCGGCGGCCATGTGCCCGGCGTCCGACATCAGCGCCAGCGAGCCGGAGATCAGGCCGTAGACCAGCTCGACCACGAAGTACGAGCCGATCAGCGCGAAGGAGGCCGCCAGCCGCCACCGGTGCCGGGCACCCGCGTGCCCGTGTCCGTGCCCGGCGCCCATCAGTCGGCTCCGTCCCGTTCGGGGTGGATGACCTCGGTGTGCTCGGTGTGGGCGAGCGCCAGGTCGGGATCGGACATCGGTCCGAAGGCGTCGGCGGCCGGCATCCGCTCGCCCACGGCGGCGACCCGGTCGGCGTTGACCGCCCTGACGGCGCACCCGTCCACCGACAAGACGCGCTCACCTGAAGAGATAAACAACGACAGCCCCCCGAGGTGATCTCCCCGTCAAGAGGAACTCTTCTCCGAGCGTCCCCTCCCAAACCTGACCCCCCCGGTGGGCTCCGGCCCGGCCTCTTCCACGAGCCGGGCCGGAGCCTGCGGAGCTCAGCGCTTCATGAGGGCGAACACGCCCCAGCCGAGTAGCTGCCGCTGGAACCGGACGTACCGCAGCGGCTCGCGCGACAGCTCGGCGCGCAGCTCGGGCGCGAGCTCGTCGTCGGGGTTGGCGTCCAGCCAGGTGCGCAGGTTGCGCCACTGGGCGGCGACGTACCGGTCCCAGCTGTCCTCGTCGGCGAGCACCATCTCCACGACGTCGTACCCGAGCCCGTCGAACAGCTCGAACAGGTCGGGCAGCGTCCCGAGGTCGTCGCGCGAGGTCGCGTGGCACGCCTCGACGGCCTCCTGGCCGGGCGGCTCGGCACGCCAGAACACCTCGCCGATCAGCATCGTGCCGCCCGGGCGCAGGCTGCGCTCCAGCAGCGCGACCGTGCCGGCGGTACCGCCGCCGATCCAGGTCGCCCCGACGCACGCCGCGACGTCGACCGGCTCGCCGGCCGCGTACGTGGCGGCGTCCCCGTGCGTGAACGTCACCCGCCCGCCGACGCCGAGCTCGGTGGCGCGCTCGCGGGCGGCGGCGAGGAAGACGGTGCTGATGTCGACGCCGGTGGCGGTGATCCCGTGGTCGCGGGACCAGGTGCACAACATCTCACCCTTGCCGCAGCACAGGTCGAGCACGGTGGCTCCGGGCCGCAGCCCGATCGCCGCGCCCAGCGTGGCCAGCTTCTCAGGGGTGAACGGGTTGATGATCCGGTGACTGCTCTCCCGGATGGTGAAGCTACGTGACAGATCCAAGATCGTGAGTCCTTATGTGTGATGGCTGATTGGTCGGGACGGTCAGCTCATCGACACGCATAAAGCAACTCCTCCGTCACGAGATGGTGATCGCGACCCTAGCCCTCCGCGGATTCCGGCGGCAACGGGATTTTCCCGTGCTCGTCGAGGAGGTCCAGGTAGCCCTCGACGGCCTCCCACAGGTGGTGCTCGGGGTAGCGGCCCAGACCGCGATGCCGCCGGCGCCACTGCCGGTCCCAGTACGAGTCGCGTACGGCACGCAGATGGTCCAGCGCCGCCTGCAGCTCCCCGGCGACCGGGGCGGCACCCTCCTGAGGCCGGGGCGCCACCTCGCGCACCCGGTCGAAGCGGCGCTCGGCCAGCGCGTCGAGCACGTCGCGATCGGGCCCGTCCAGCGACCAGAACCGCACCGGGTCGTGGATGCGGTGGTTCTCCACCGGATCAAGGTGCGAACGCCACCAGTAGGCGACTCCGCCCTTGTCCAGCCGGAGGAAGTCGACCAGCCACGCGGTGCCCGGAGGGTGGGAGCCCCAGGTGACCTCGTCCGGTGGGAGGTTCAGCACCAGAACGATCTCGAGGTGATCGATCGGGTCGGCGCCCGCGAGCAGATCGCCGAAGACGTGCGCCGCGCGCAGGAACGGCTCGTCCGCCGGCACGCGCCGGGTCTGCTCGCACGCCTGGGCGAGCTGGCGCAGCCTCTCCACCGCTCGCCGGTAACGCATCGTCCGCTCGCCTTTCTGTGCCGGGCTCGCGACCAGCGTACGGGCTCCCCACCCCGCCATCAGAGCGCCCCCCGGCCATCCGATCGCCCCCCGGTCACCAGCCGCGCTTCTTCGCCTTCAGCCGTCACAGGCGCTGTTCCCCGGCCCGGCGCCTGATAGGCCCATTGCCAGGCCAGCTCCAGCGGCCCGCGGCTGAACCGGCGCAGCCACAGCGAGGACAGCACCACGAACAGCACGCAGATCCCGGCCCACACCACCGTCACCCACCAGGGCCGCAGCCCGTCGAGCCGGCCCGCCAGCCCCAGGCCCCAGCCGTAGCAGAGGACGCCGGCCGCCAGGTTCTGGAAGACGTAGCAGGACAGCGCCGTCCGCCCGACGTTCGTGATCCCCTTCCTGAGCACGCCCGGCGCGCCCCGCATGCCGAGCACGATCGAGGTGATCAGCCCCAGCAGGCCGAGGGCGACCAGCGGCGCCAGGAGGTAGCGGTCGACGGCGAACCAGGCGGGACCCGCGAATGAGGTGGCCAGATTCAGCGGCACACCAACCCCGAGGCCGATGACGATCAGCTTCCTCCGCAGACCCGCGCCGTGCTCCTCGAAGACGCCCGCGCGCAGCAGGCGGGCCCCGAGAAGGAACAGGACGATGCCCATGGGGATGATGAACACCAGCTCCGCGCGGAAGACGGGGATGTACCGCAGGCGGAAGGCGACCTGGTCGAGCCAACTGTCCTGGGGGTAGGCCAGGGCGCCACCGCCGGCCGGGCCCACCATCAGGGCCGCCGTGACCAGGGCCACCATGGTGACGTGCAGCGCGCCCGCGGTGACCATCCAGGCGGTGACCGCGCGACGGCTCCTGCCCACCAGGTACGCCACGATCATGGACGTGATCGCGTACCCCATCAGCACGTCGAACTCGAAGACCAGGACGTAGTGCAGCGCCCCCTCGGCGAACAGCAGCGTCGCACGCCAGAGATACCTCCCCGGCCACCTCAGGCCCCGGCGGACGGCGCTCCGATACTGCAGTTCAAGGCCGACCCCGAAGAGCAGGGTCAGCAGCCCGAGGAATTTGCCGTTGGACATGAACCTCAGGAACGTCTCCACCACACCGGTGCTGCCGCCGAGCTGAAGGAACTCGGCAGGCCCGTCTGCGGCGGTGAAGATCCAGATGTTCGTGCCGAGCGTGCCCATGATGGCCACGCCACGCAACACGTCAAGCGCGTCGATACGTCTGGTCACACCATCAAGCCTGGTGGCGCGACGCCCCGCCGCCGTCGTCCCGCCGGGCGAAATGAGCCGTACATCGATCGATCTACGGCCTTACACCTTTGGTCAACCCCGACACATCTTTGGTCAACCCCAACGCACCACCGCACGGCCAGCCGTCCCGCACCACAGCACCGCCACGCCACCGTCGGCTGGAGGCTCCGACGACCAGGCCCGCTCTACCCTCTCGGCCCTCTCGACCTGTGGAGCAAGCTGGCCGGCCGCCAGGTCAGGAACCGGTGCACTGGTAGCCGGAGGGAGTCTGGGTGTTGCCGTTGGGGCGGCTGGCCTGGAATCCGAACGTGGTGCTCTGGCCGGGCGCGAGCGTGCCGTTGTGCCCGGCGTTCCGAACGGTGACGGTCTGGCCGCTCACGGACGGCGTGGCGTTCCAGGAGCCGGTGACGGCGTGCCCGCTGGGCAGCGTGAACGTCACCGTCCAGCCGGTGGTGGTGGAGGTGCCGGTGTTGGTCACCGTGACCGGCTGGATCACGTAGCCGGTGCTCCACTGGGACTGGGTGGCCGCCGTGGCCGTGCATCCGCCGGCGGTGCCGCCTGTGCCGGTGGTGACCGCGACCGTGTTGGACACCGGGGACAAGTTGCCGGCCGCGTCGCGGGCGCGGACCTGGTACCGGTAGGCGGTGCCGGCGGTCAGCCCGGTGTCGGTGAACGAGGTGGCCGTCGCGGTCCCCACCTGCGTGAAGGAGCCACCGGACGAGCCCGGCGCGCGCAGGACGTCGTAGCCGGTCACGCCGACGTTGTCGGTCGAGGCGGCCCACGTCAGCGTGGTGCCGGTGGAGGTGGTCGCGGAGGCGGCCAGGTTGGCGGGGGCGGTCGGCGGGGCGGTGTCGGTTCCGCTGGTGGCCGGTGGGATGCGGATGATGCGATCGTCCTGGGCCACCGGCGTGCCGCGGCCGTCCCGGTTGCTGGTCGTCACCCAGAGCCAGCCATCCGGTCCGGGCGCGACCGCGCGGAGGCGCCCGTACGTGGACTGGAGCTCGGCCAGCGGCGTGCCGGGCGTGCCGCTGGCGGTCAGCGGCACCGTCCAGAGGCGCCGGCCGCCCAGTGCCGCGGCGAAGAGCGTGTTGTTGGCGTACGCGAGCCCGCTCGGCGACGCCTCGGCGGTCGTCCAGGTGACGATGGGGTTGCGGAGGGAGGTGTTGCCGCAGTTGCCTTCGCAGGTGGGCCAGCCGTAGTTGCCGCCCGCGACGATCTGGTTGATCTCGTCCCAGGTGTTCTGGCCGAATTCGCTGGCGTACATCCTGCCCTGGGAGTCCCAGGCCAGGCCCTGCACGTTGCGGTGGCCGTAGCTCCAGACACGGGATCCCGCGAACGGATTGTCCGAAGGCACCCCGCCGGTGGGTGTCATGCGCAGGATCTTGCCGGCGGGGCTGTTGAGGTTCTGGGCGTTACTGGTGTTGCCGGCGTCACCGGTTCCCAGGTAGAGCATGCCGTCCGGGCCGAAGGCGAGACGGCCGCCGTCGTGGATGGTGGCGCTGGGAACGCCGGAGAAGATCACCGTCTGCGTCTGAGGGGCGCTCAACTGGAACCTGACCAGCCGGTTGTCCCCGGCGGTGCTGGTGAAGTACGCGTACACCCAGCCGTCCCTGACCGCGATGCCGAGCAGGCCGCTCTCACCGGAGGCGCTCACCCCGTTGACGGTGGCGACCTGGGTGGGCGTCTGGCCGGGCCGTACCTGGAGGATTCGCCCCGTGTTCCGCTCGGAGACCAGCGCGCTGCCGTCCGGCAGGAACGCCAGACCCCACGGCACCTGCAGGCCGGTGACGGAGACCTCCGCCCGGGAGAAGTCAAAGCCGCCGACCACCTGTGCGCGTGCCTCGGGAGCGCTGACGATGAGGGCGATCAGGGCCAGGATCAGGGCAGGTACGACACGGGCGCGCATGACGGACTCCTTGCCGGGATCACCGTGTGCGGACTCCAGCACCGTAGGCATCCGAACAGCGGGACCTCAAACACCGCGCTCCGCGCGCCTCGCCCATCTGCGACGACAGCCACGCGCCCGCTGAAACTTTCAGCAGCAACAAGAAACGCTTTGCACAGCCGAGGCCCTCGTGACGAAACATGTTCAACCCGCCCTTTCCGCCCACCGTCTCATCAGGCAGCCATTTCCGAGCCGGCCCGGTCCTCACCGGAGACAGGCACCCACGAGGATTACGGAATCGGCCCCCGCGGACTCGCACACCCCCGCACCCGGGGCCTCCGATTCGTGAGCTGCGGCGCCTGACAGGCTCGGGCCACGGGCCGTGCCCGTAACCTGGAAGAGGGGACGGACGCTCGCCGGTCGAGAGCGCGACCAGAACGCGGGAGACGGGTGAGCAGACGCGCACTCGGGGGGTGAGCCCGATGAGGCTTCACGACGTCTGGTTCGCAGGCTCCACAGCAGTCGCGATGACAGCCACACTGTTCGCCGGCACACCAACGACGTCCACCGGCACACCAACAGCGCTGACCGGCGTACCAACGATGTCAACCGGCATGCCGACGGCGCCGACCGGCGCACGGACGGCGTTGACCGGCACACTGACGGCGCTGATTGGCACGCCAACGGCGTCGATCGGCACAGGCACACTCACGGCGTTGACTCGCACGCCGACGGCCACAGAACAGGTGGCCGGGTCGCGACTCGCGCGAGAGTGCACCCCTCCGCCACTGCCGGGCAAGATCGTGGACGTGAACCTGACCGATACGACGGGGGCGGCACCCATGCGCCTGACCGTGAAACCGGCCAAGGTCACGCCAGGCACCGTGTCACTCCGCGCATCCAACACCGGCACAATCGCCCACGAGGTAGTCGTACTGCCGCTCGCGGCGGGCCAATCCATCGGAAAGCGCCCCGTAGAAGCCGACAACCGCGTGAGCGAGGCAGGCTCCCTCGGCGAGGCGTCCCACAACTGCGGCGAGGGCAAGGGCGGGGGCATCGCACCCGGGTTCAGCAGCTGGGTAACGCTGACCCTGAAGCCTGGACGGTACGAACTGGTGTGCAACTTCCCGGGCCATTACGCCGCAGGAATGCGCATGGAGCTCGACGTCACCCAGTAACCCACGCACCAACTGCCAACCAGACCCACCAGGAGCCACCCAGGCAACCACACCACTCAGCACCCGATCTGGGATACACACGCTCAGTGTCCCTCTTGGGATATGCGTCGCTCGGCACCACACCTGGAAACGCACCGCTCGGTGCCCCGCCTGATGTGCGCCGCTTGACGCCCGATCCGGGAATGCGCCGGTCGGTGCCCCACTCGAGTAACACGCCACTCAGCGCCCACCCACCTCTGGCCCGCTCGCCTCTCCTGCCCCGCATTCGCTCGCCCGCCTCGTTCCGGCACTTGCTCGCCCGCTGCCGAAGCCATGCTTCAGGGTCGCCATCACCGCCGCGTCTTGGTCGGCCATCATCGGAGTCTGTGACGCTGATCACCTCTGCCACCTATGCGGATTTGTCCACAGAAAACCGGATGCACCTTCACTAACGTCCTGCCGTGTCCGAAGAGATCCAAAAGATAAACCGGAGGCAGGTCCCGATGAACACCCTCAAGCAGATCAACAACGGCCGTATCGAGTGGCGGCGCGTGGCGGCCGGCGCGGCGCTGGCTGCCGCCGCGGCCCTGACCGTCATCTCGGCACCGGCCAGCGCAACCCCCGTGACCGCCGCCCCCGCCACGATCACCACCGCCAAGGTGACCAGCGCAGCCAAGACGTACTACTTCTCCGCGGTCCTCCTCGGTAAGAACGAGGTGCGCGAGGCGGGCAAGAAGGTCAACGACCGGAACGGCCTGGCGGTGGCGAAGTTCCGCATCAAGGGGGACCGCCTCTACTACTTCGTCCAGTGGAAGAAGGTCGCCAAGCCCACCGCTTTCCACATTCACCGGGGCAAGGCCGGCAAGAACGGCCCCGTTGTCATCGACCTGCTGTCCAACGGCACGACCCGCGGCAACACGAGCGCCGGCTCCGTCCGCGTCAAGGACACCAGCGTGCTCAACGGGATCAAGAAGAACCCGAAGAACTGGTACGCCAACCTGCACACCGCCGAGTTCCCCGACGGCGCGGTCCGCGGCCAGCTCCACGGCGCCCACCACTGGTAAACCGCCAGGTTGCCCGCCGTCACAGATCGTCGTCGAATCGGGTACGGGGGTGCGCACAGCAGGGGGAGCCATCAAAGCGCGAGGGACATCGGCCCGGGGGAACCGCTCATCGAGCCAGGCGGCGGAAAGGCCGCCAGGTCGAGGCCGACTCGGCGCGCACCCCGGACGCCGCGATGTCGGCGGTGGCAACGAGCATCTTGAGCAAGATCTCGACCCGATGGCGAACGACGCTGGCCGATGCCCCACCGCTTCCCCCCAACCCCGCACTCCTGCCCGGCCGCCGTGGACCACCGTCGGGTGAACGATGCCCGCCAGTGTCCGGCTGCTGCTTCCCCGCCTCTGGTTGCTGTGGACCGCTGTCGGGCGAACGGTGCCCGCCACCGTCCGTCTGCTTCCCCACCCCTGGCTGCCATGGACCGCCGTTGGGCCGACCGGAGCTGGAGACGGGAGCTGGAGACCGGAGCGGGGGAGAATCAGTGAGGCGGGGGAGAACCAGAGTGGGGGAGACCGGGGCAGGGGACCGGAGCTAGGAGGAGCAGTTCGAGGGCGGCCTGGGCCAGGTGTTCAAGGGCCTCATTTGACCTTTGATCGACATTCCCTGACGCTCGCGATTCGTTCGCTTACTATCTGATATGCCCGTGCTCAGCCATATATCGACAGGAGGCGACGAATGGTCGCGGAGTCCGAGACGTCGGTAATGGCACGGTGACGCTCCTCTCAGGCCGCTATCGGCTGCTTGCGCAGCTCGGCCAGGGCGGCATGGGCACCGTCTGGCGGGCGACGGACGAGCTCCTCCGGCAGGAAGTGGCCGTCAAGGAGGTCCGGCTCCCGTCCGACCTCGACGAGGAGTCGCGGGCCGAGCTGGCCGAACGCACGCTCCGCGAGGCGCGTGCCGCGGCCACGTTGCGTTCCCACCCGTCCATCGTCACCGTGCACGACGTGGTCGTCGACGACGGTCGGCCGTGGATCATCATGGAGCTGGTCCGTGGCCGCTCCCTCGACCGGGTCGTACGCGACGACGGCCCGATGCCGCCGCACCGCGTCGCCGAGATCGGCCTGCGGATGCTCGACGCCCTCGCGGCCGCGCACGCGTCCGGCATCCTGCATCGGGACGTCAAACCCGCCAACGTCCTGCTCACCGACGACGGGCAGGTCCTGCTCACCGACTTCGGCATCGCGACGATCGCCGGGGACACCGGGCTCACGCAGACGGGGATGCTGACCGGCTCGCCCGGCTACATCGCCCCGGAACGCCTGCGTGGCGAGGCCGACGGCCCCCTCGCCGACCTGTGGTCGCTCGGCGCCACGCTCTTCACGGCGGTGGAGGGCGGCCCGCCCTTCCCCCGCCCGAACGAGGCCGCGGTCCTGGCCGCCGTCCTGATGCAGGAGCCCGCCCCTTTCCGATTGGCCGGCCCGCTGGCGCCCGTGCTGGCCGCGATCCTGGAGAAGGACCCGGTACGCCGCTGCTCCCCGGGCGAGGTGGCCGACTGGCTGAGGGCCATCTCGCGAGGCGAGAGCACGAACGTTCCGACCTCGCCACGAATGCGGACCATGCCGGGCACGGGCCGCCCGCCTCGGCGCCGCGGCGTCAAGGTCGCCGTGGGCGCGCTGCTCGCAGTGGTGCTGATCGTGGCAGCGGGGGTGGTGGTCGTGCCATACCTGTTCCCGAACGTCATCCGCGTACTCGGCGCCATGCTCGCCCCCCGGGTCAGCTATACCTACTCCCCGTCGGTGAGGTTCGGCCCGTCGCCGGAGACCACACCGGTCATCTCCCGCGACTTCGAGGCCTGCGATCTGCTGACCAGTGCCCAGACGCGCTCGCTGTTCGGCGGTCCGATGAAGCGCCAGTTCCTGATCGACTCCGCCTGCTCCTGGAGCGGGGCGGACACTACCTCCCTGAACGTCACGGCATACCGTCTGCCGAGCTCCTCGGCGGCCAACATGACCCATGACCAGATGGTCGAGTTCATGAAGGACGAGCCGAAGCGCAACGCGAAGACCAAGGTCCGCACGGGGCCGAAGGTCGGTGACGAGGCGTTCAGCTATACCCGGGAGGTGCCCGGCTGGCCGTCGCGGGTCTACGAGACGAAGGTCTCCTTCCGGCTGTCGAACGTCACGGTGTCGGTCAACGTCAGGGCTCGGCGACCCGGCTTCGGCACCGCCGACCGAGCCGCCAAACTCGTCGCCACGGCCCTCAACAAGTACCGCTGACGCCCGTCCTTCGCCGGACCACGCCGCTCTCCTCCCTGCGGCCTGACTCCGAACGGTTCGCGCATCTCCCAGGACCGCGGGACGGGCCCGGGCTCTCCGGGAGCGGTTTTCGCGGCTTCCGGCATCGCTTGGGCTCGGCTCATTGGGAGCGGTTCTCACGCCTTCCGGCATCGGCTCAGGCACTGCCCACCTGGAACGGTTCTCGCGCTTCCGGCATCGGCTCGGACCGTCGACAGGATGAACGGCGCCGCCTCCACCATCCCGACGGCGATCGCCGGGGGTATGTGCCCGTGGACGCGCAGGGTCTGCACGGGCATGGCCACGATGATCATGCCGGTGCCGATGTTGGCCAGCAGGTCGCCGAGCAGCAGCCCGGCCACGCGCTTGTCGCGGAGCACGTCACGGTAGGAGCGGTTCGGCGTCGCGGACGAGGTGCCGGCCGACCTTGCCATGTGGTGGACTCCTCACTGGTGAAGTTCCCGGGTCGCGGCGGGATGAGCCGGTGCGGCGCGGCTCATCCGCCGCAGGCAGGACGGACGCCGGGTCTCAGCGCTCGTCGACGACCTGGCCGTTCAGGGCGGTGGCGTCCTTGGTGAGGGCCATGGTCAGCGGCGCCTCCGTGAAGGTGGGCAGGGCGGCGAGCGCCGCGCCCAACTGCTCGGCGCTCTCCCAGTGCCAGGTGTCGGTGTAGGTGCCGTCGTCAAGCTGGATCAGTACGGCGTGGGTGAGCCCGGGGTGTCCTTTCCGGACAGTAGCGATCAGCGAGCTCCGGCGGGCCAGGAACTCCTCCAGGTCGGCGTCGCCGACGGAGTAGCGGTGCGAGCGGACGACGGACATGTCGGTTTCTCCTGTGTGTCCAGTAGTGATTGGTGGTTGATCGAAATGAGTGATTGACGATCGGTTGCGGAAGCTCGTCGTCGCTTGCCGGTGGAAGTCCGGT
>NZ_JBITJQ010000030.1:0-166325 GCF_044460125.1 Nonomuraea sp. NPDC050153 | reverse complement strand
TGTCACCGCGCGACAGGGCGGCCTCGACGAAGTTGCGGCCCAGGCCGCGGGACGAGCCGGTGACGAACCAGACCTTCTGCATGGTGTGCTCCTTGTTGCCGGTTTCAGCTGTTACAACCCCCAGACGAGACAGCCCGGCACGGATGTGAGCTCGGCCGAGTGTGACCTGCGACACTTTGTCACTTTTGTCCGGCAATGCTGATATCAATAGTCGGCGTGACCCGCACTGAGGAGTTCCAGGAGCTACGGCCGCTGCTTTTCGCGATCGCCTACCGGATCCTGGGCAGCATGAGCGACCACCGCGCCCTCGCGCCGACAACCGGACCGAAACGATCATGCGGGCCACGCTGGACCTGGCCCGAGAGGTCGGTTACGCCAAGCTGAGCATCGAGGGGGTCGCGGCCCGCGCCGGTGTCGGCAAGCACACGATCTACCGCCGCTGGCCATCGAAAGGCCTGCTGTTTCTTGACGCGCTCCTGTCACGGAACGAGCCCGTACTCGACTATCCCGACACCGGCGACATCATGGCCGACCTGCGCCGGCAGATCTACGCGGCGGTCGACCTGCTGGGCGCTCCGCCATGGGGCCCGCTCTACCGGGCACTGCTGGGCGAGGCTCAGCATGATCCCGCAGTCGCCGCCGCGCTTCATCGGCCCGCAGACGGAAAAGACCGTCGCCCGCCTCAAGGCGGCCCAAGATCAGGGGCAGATCTCACTCGACTTCAACCTCGACCTGGCCATGTCGATCCTGTCCGGCCCCCTGTACTTCAGATTTCTGATCATCCAGGAGCCCGTGACCCACGACTACGTTGATCGCATACTCCAAGGCCTTTTTGCCGGTATGGGTCCGAGGCCTTGACGCGAAAGCAGCCGCCGTGTCCCGCGGCACGAAAGGCTCCGGCCAGGCCGCGTGCATGGCCTACGCAGCGCTCGATCGGGCGAGCCGGCGGCGGCGCATGACCGGCGTTCAGTGCGTTGTGCGATGTCAACGGGCTCCAGCGGGGCCTCGCCTCACCCAGAACTCCCGCAGGACTCGGTAGTCGAGCACGATGATGCCCTCGCTCCGCAGGGTCTCGCGCGCCTCGGGTGAGGTGAGGAACTCGTAGTCGGTCCGCCGCACGCGCCACCCATCGGGCTCGATCGCTTGCGCGTCCTCGCCGCCCAGCCCCGGGTGGACGGCCCATTCGCTCAGCCCGGCCGGCACCTCGCGCAGCAGCCTGGCGTACGTGGCCGCCTTGTCGTCGAGGTCGAGCCGGAAGCTGTCCAGGAAGTCGTGGTCGACCACCGGCAGCCCGCGCGCCCGAAGTTTCGCGCGTGCCGGGTCGAGCCAGGCCCGTACCGCCAGGCCGTACTCCTGGGCCAGCGCCACTGTCAGATCGAAGATGTCGGCGCGCCCGCCGTCCGCCAGGCAGTGCCAGTCCAGGTGGGTGGGCGCCGGCCCGGCATCCGTCACGGCGGCGATCTGTGCGCGGAACTCCCGCTCCACCTCGTCAAGGCGGGCCTGAGCGAGCAGTTCCGGTATGCGGTCGGGGGTGAACAGCTCGCCCGCCTCGTCGAGCAGTGACGGCACTTCCTCCCTGGCAGCCAGTGGCCCCCACCGGCGGCGGGGCGTGTCGCAGACCAAGGTCAGATGGATCCCGAACGGGATCTCGGGCCGCTCCCGCAGCAGGCCCATGGCGTGCTCCGCGCCCAGGCAGGGCGTCATCAGACTGCACGAGCCCGAGATCCCCTCCTCGATCGAGCGTACGACCGCCTCGTTGACCGCCTGGTGCATTCCGAAGTCGTCGCTGTTCACGATCAGCAGGCGCGCGCCGGGCTCGAACCCGGGGAGATCGCTCATGATCCGAGCCTGCCGGGCACGAAGGGTGGCGTCCAACCGGTTTCCACCCAGGCTGTCACTGTCTGGTTGGGTACGGCCCCGGCCCGTTCATTCGGCACCACATCCCGTCGGATTTCGGGGCAACCAAGCTCGGCAGGGCTCGTCCGTGATCGTCGCGCCGAGCGGTTGCGCCCCCGTTCCGGGCAGAGGTCCATTTCCGGGAGGCAGAACCGCGTACGGGCATAAACGCCCACCTCGACAACCACGGCACTCACCGAAGACAGGCCGCGGCCTTGAAGCTGGTGCCCCCGATGACCGGCATGAGACGGCAGCCGCCCGAATGCGTCCGGCGGGAGCCGCTCCGGAACGGATTGATGGCGGCCTGGAATGCAGCGGGGAAACGGTTCGAGAACGAACCGTGACCCAGCGTGCGGAAGGCAGCGCAAGACGGCGCCGGAAAGGCGCCAACCCGTAACGGAGCGGCTAGAAGGTGGCGGCCAGCGCGAGCGCTGCGGCGGCCTCGTGGCGGAGCACCATGATCAGGAGCGTGGCGACCAGCGTGGCGATGAGCAGCCAGCTGATCAGGATGATGACCGTCGAGCGGCGCGGCCTGCGCCTGCGGCCCGGTTGCCCCTTGACCTTCGCCTCGCTGCGACGCACCCGCTCGTTGAACGACTCCAGTCGTGCGACGAGTCGCGGATCGTCGGCGACGAGGTGCTGCTCGATCTGGGCCAGCATCCGCTCCTCGTCCTGCGACCAGGCCATTGGCGCACCTCCCGAACGCAAGCTCTGCGACGTCTTTCTGCCCAACCCTGAAGATCATTAGCCCCCGGCTGACCAGGTAATTGCAACCTCTTTTCGGTTTGCGATCATGCTCGAACTCTTGTTCTAATCATGGCATGCGCTGGGACAACCTGCGCCTGGCCGGGCCCGGTCAGGACGATCCGGCCGTGCCGCTGTTCGCTCGCGGCGCGGTCACCCGCACGTTCGACACGCCCGAGTTCAGGGGGATGACCTTCTACGAGATCCAGGCCAGATCCATCGTCAACCGGGTCCCGGGGGCCAGCCGGGTCCCGTTCGAGTACACGATCAACCCCTATCGCGGGTGCACACATCGCTGCATTTACTGTTTTGCCCGAAAAACGCATGAGTATCTAGATTTTGATGCCGGAGCAGACTTCGATTCGAAGATCGTCGTCAAGGTCAACGCCGCCGAGCTGGCCCGTAAGGAGGTGGCCTCGCCGCGCTGGGGCGGCCACCACGTGGCCATGGGCACCAACGTCGACTGCTACCAGCGCGCGGAAGGCCGCTACCAGCTGATGCGCGGCATCCTGTCCGCATTGCGCGACGCGCGTAACCCGTTCTCCATCCTCACCAAGGGCACGCTGATCCTGCGGGACCTCGACCTGCTGACGGAGGCCGCGGACGTCACGGAGGTGAGCACCAGCGTGTCGGTCGGCTTCGTCGACCCGGGGATGTGGCGCGCGGTGGAGCCCGGCACCCCCAACCCGCGCAGGCGCCTCGAGGTGTGCGCGACGCTCAACGACAACGGCATCGCCTGCGGCGTCCTGATGGCCCCGATCCTCCCGTACCTCACCGACTCCCCCGCCCAGCTGGAGACCACCGTCAAGGAGATCGCCGCCTCCGGCGCCACCCACATCGCCCCGATCGTGCTCCACCTGCGGCCCGGGGCGCGGGAGTGGTGGCTGGGGTGGCTGTCGCGCGAGCATCCGCGCCTGGTGCCCCGCTATCTGGAGCTGTACGGGCGCGGCGCGTACGCGCCCAAGTCGTACCAGGAGCGGGTGACGGGCCTGGTCAAGGAGCTGGCCCAACGCCACGGCGCAGGCCGCGCGACCCCGGCCATGGCCCGCCGGCTCCCACCCCGGCCCGCGGCACCGGTCCCGGACGAGCCGGAGCAACTACGCCTGCTCTGAGAGCCCCTTTCGGCACCATGACCGCTTCGACCTGATTGGCGCGAGGTCCGATGAGGGGACGGCGACCGCGAGCCGGGGATGCCAAGCATGGTGGCGGCCGAGGGGCACAGCCACCGGGATGAAACCTCGGCCGACTGAGGTGGCCGAGGTGCATGCGCACGGGGTCGCGCTGGAGGGAGCCGGCCCGGGTTTCGTGAGGCCGCGTCGCTCATGCTCAGCCGCAGACCGCTGCGCACCAACCGGTAGGACCCCACGACCATCGCCGCCATCGGCCTCTTGCTCGCGCCGGGTTCGAACCCGTCCTGGCGACTCGTGATCGGCCTGTTGGCTCTGGGCGCGATCGGAACCGGGCTCGCCTACATCTGGAACACCTGGGTGATCGCCGCGTGAGGCACCACCGTCACCTATGTGACGCCGGTCGTCGACGTCGTCCTGGGCATCCTCGTCCTCGTCCTCGTCCTCGGCGAGACCATCCACTGGAACCAACCCGCCGGCGGCGTGCCGGTGATCCTCGGCATCCTGATCAGCCAAGGACGGCTCACCCCGCGCCGTCCTGACCGCAGCGCACGCCACGACGCCGACCGTCGTCCGCAGCGAACCGGCCCTTGATCGACGCCGCCCCCGAAAGGCGGCGTACCGGCTCGTTCGGGCGTGAGGTGGCACGACGAGAAACGCTGTGGCGGCGGGCGATGTACCGGGAAGCGGGGGTGAGTTTCGGCGCCCCACCAGGGTCGGAGACCGGCGCGGACGCCTTGCTCTGCGCTCGTGGCACAGGTTTCCGCCGGCCGCCGGCGGTTTGCCACGGCCCGTTTACATGATCTTCATCAGCCCGCACCACGCTGCACGAGGTCGGTCAAGGAGGCGCGGATGCGTTGGCTCACGTCGCTCGGCATAGCGATGCTCGTCCTGTCAGCTGGAGTGCTCCCGGCGTCGGCGTCGGCGTCCCCGGACGGTACGCTGACGGTCGCCTCGGCGACGGTGCGCAGCGGTGAGCCGATCAAGGCGTCCTACACCACACCCCGCCCCCACCCGACCAACTGGCTCGGCCTCTACACCGATCCTGGCGACGGCCCGGTGGACGAGAAGTTCGTGGGTCCCTCGTTGCGCTGGACCTACATCACCGGGGAGAGCGGTGAGGCCGCCCTGCCGACCGACGGGCTGGAGCCTGGCAATTACATCGTCTTCGCCCTGGCGCAGGACGGCTACCAGTGGCTCGCCTCGCCGGTGAAGGTGCGGATCGCGAGCAACGCACCGCTGCACTTCATCACCGACGCCTTCGACCTGCGCAACGCCCGCGCCCTCACGCCGTACCAGGCGAAGGTGGGGGGCCTGGTCCGCGGGGACACCGACGGGCTCACGTTCCGCAAGGTCAGCGGGCCGCGGTGGATCACCGTGTCGGCCGACGGCGAGGTCACTGGGACGCCGCGCCTGCGCGACTCGCTGCGTCCGGCGCCCCTGCGCGTCGAGGCCCGCAACGCGCGGGGTGAGACCGGCACGGCGATGGTCGGCATCGACGTACGGCGGCCGGGCCAGGACCTGGTGCCCGAGCTCAGGGCCATGAGCTTCAACCTGTGGCACAGCGGCAGCCAGGTCGACGGCGGCCGGGAGAAGGAGCTGCGGTTCCTGCTCAAGTCCGATGTGGACGTCGTGGGTCTCCAGGAGACCTCGGCCGTCTCCACCCGCGAGCTGGCCGAGGCGCTGGGCTGGGACTATCACCAGTCGGGCACCGACATCGGCGTGATCAGCCGGTACCCGATCATCGAACGCAAGGCCCCGGTGGACAGCGGCCCGCTGTCGGTGGCGACGAAGGTCCGGGTTCGGATCGGCGAGCGCCAGGACGTCGTGGTGTGGAACGTCCACCTCGGCTACAACCCGTACGGCCCGTACGACACGTGCTTCGGCAAGCTGACGCAGGATCAGTTGCTGGCCAACGAGGAGCGTTCCGGCCGTACGCCCCAGATCAAGTCCGTGTTGCAGGAGATGCAGCCGGACCTGGACGCGGCGCGGCGCACGCCGGTGCTCCTGACGGGCGACTTCAACGCCCCGTCCCATCTGGACTGGACCAGGGCCACGAGCCGGTGCGGTTACACCACGGTCCCGTGGCCGACCTCGGTGCTGCCCGCGCAGGCGGGGCTGCGGGACTCCTATCGGGTCGCCCACCCGAACCCCGTGACCGCGCCCGGCATCACGTGGTCCCCGATCTATCCGGTGTTCACCGGGGGTTACGGGTACGACTCGCACAAGGGCGAACCCGAGCCGCAGGACCGGATCGACTTCGTCTACTACGCGGGCCCGCTGCGCGTAACCGGCTCCGAGGCCCTGGTCGAGGGCACGCCGGCGGCCGTTCCCAACCATCGCGGCAACGACTGGACCTCGGACCACGCCGCCGTCCTGACCACGTTCCGCACCTCCCGCCTCTGACCGGGCCCGAGTCCCCTCGGTCCGGGTCCCGGACCGGCCGCAGAAGCAGTGGAACGCGGCGGGAGGTGACCTACGAAGGCGCGAAGGAGACAGAAGAAGCGGGCCGCCTCCGGGACGGGCGTACGCGCGGCGGCTCGCCTGCGACCAGCGGGGGCGCGGGCGACATTGACGCGCTCCCCGGCGTGAACTGAAGGCCGGAGCACTGCCGACGATTCCGGTAGCGCTGATCTCGACGTCGGTGACGACCCTGGCCGGTAGTGCGTCCGCGATGGGGCAGGTCGGGCCCGCAAGGGGTGACCGGCCCCGTCGCGGCATCAGCGATCAGAAGTGCGGATCGAGAGCGCTGCCCCACGTGTAATTGCCGTCACCGGGTATCCGGAAATTGCAGCTGATCTTGTATGACACGCCGGCGGTCTTGTGGGAGAGATAGCTGTCGATCCGGTACCACCCGTCCCAGGGTCTCCCAGGCCAGATCTGCGAGGTCCAACTGTACGTCCCCTCGAAAATGGGTCCGGTGTAGGTCTCGCACGGGACACCGACATAGACCTCGGCAGGGGGATTGACGTAGGTGTACCAGCCGTAATCTCCGCGGTTTCCCGCCAGCCAGATATCGCGGCTCACGGTGTCCATCGGCATCGAGCTCAACGCCCATTCCGCCAGCCATTGAGTTCTTACGTTGTACGCCGTTTCGGCGGCGTACGCCGTGCCCGTAGTGATCGGCAACGTCATCATGATGACCGCCGCCGTGACCAGATAAAGCTTCCTGAACGTGGCGCGCATGGAGCCTCTTTTCCTGGCGCGGACCCAAGTCGTGGCTTCGGTACGGGGAGATGGTCGCCCGGCAAGCAAGAGAAATCCAGGGCAGCAACCGGACATTCTGCGGACATTGGCCGGGGCCCGGCTGACGCTCTCCGGGGTGGGCTCTGCGACCGGGTCGATCGCGCCGCCAGGGTGCCTCGCGGCGGCTTCGGCCGGGACGCGATCGCACCTGCCGAGCCTGGGAGTTACCTTGTAAGCAAGTAATCATCTGGAGGGATTGATGGCCGATCCTCTCGACGCCTACTCCCAGGTCGTCTCCTCTGTCGCCGCCCAACTCCTTCCGAAGGTCGCTGCCGTCCGCACAACGAGAGGCAGCGGATCCGCCGTGGTCCTCGATGAGAGCGACTTCCTCACCGGCCGGACCTTCACGCATGGCTCGCCGAGCTTCCTGCTGACGAACGCGCACGTGATCGGCTCCTCCCGGGCCGGCACCGTGGCCTTCGCCGACGGGAGCTCGGGGGACTTCACCGTGGTGGGCCGGGATCCGCTGTCGGATCTGGCGGTGATCAGGGCGCAGGCGGCCATGCCCCCGCCGGCCACACTCGGTGACAGCGACGAACTGGTCGTGGGGCAACTCGTCGTGGCCGTGGGCAATCCGCTCGGGCTGTCCGGGTCGGTGACGGCCGGGGTGGTGTCGGGGCTCGGGCGGTCGTTGCCCGCGCGCAGCGGATCGGCCGTACGACTCATCGAGGACGTGATCCAGACCGACGCCGCGCTCAATCCGGGGAACTCCGGCGGCGCGCTGGCCGACTCGCATTCGCGGGTGGTCGGGATCAACACGGCGGTGGCCGGGGTGGGCGTGGGACTCGCCGTGCCCATGAACGCCACGACCCGGTCCATCATCGCCGCACTGATCAGGGACGGGCGGGTCCGGCGGGCCTTCCTGGGGCTGGTGACCTCGCCCGCGCCGCTGCCCGAGCCGCTGCGGCGGCGGACCGGGCAGGCGGGGGCGCTGCGCGTGGTGGAGGTGGTGTCGGGCTCGCCCGCTCATCGGGCCGGGCTGCTCGCCGGTGACCTGGTGCTGAGTGCGGGCCGCAGCCCGGTGGGGGACGCGCAGAGCCTGCAGCGGCTGATGTTCGCCGACGCCATCGGGCGGCCGTTACCGATCACCGTCTATCGGAATGGGGCGTTGGTCGATGTCATCGCGGAGCCGGTGGAGCTCACCGGCTCCGGAGTCTGACCCGCCATCGGCAAAGCCGCCGATGGCACCGGCCGCCGCAGGTCCAGCAACCGGTGCCACGGGACGGCGCCGGTGGCACAGGTGGAGCGGATCAGCTCAAGTGCAGCGCGCCGCGCCGCCCCGGGACGGAGCCGCACCGTCCGACGTCAGCGCTGGCGCGCCCGGAGCCACGCCGCGCGAGGCCGGAGTGTCCTAGAGCGGTGCCGGGCCACCCGGGGCCGATGACGGTGGCGCTCCGGCTGAGGCTGCTGCCGTCCCGCCCGCTGCCTGAGCCGAGGCCGGGGTCGGAACCGAGGCCCCACCGTCCGCGACCGGAGCCGGGGCGGGGGCAGAGGCCGAACCGAAGGCGTCCGCGGCTGGGGCAGGAGCAGGGGCAGGGGTCGAACCGGAGGCGTCCGGGGACGGGATGTGCGGGTCCTGGGTGGTGAGGGGGCGTTGGGGGCGGACGTAGGTGCCGTTGCGGCGGGCCAGGAGTTCGGACAGCAGCGCGTCCCACTTCTCCCCCACCGCGTCCACGTCATACGTACGCGCCGTCTCCAGCGCCCCCGCCGCCAGGTCCCGCCGCAGCTGCTCGTCCTCGATCACCCGGATGATCGAGGAGGCCAGGTTGGCGTTGGTACGCGGCTTGACCAGCAGCCCGTCGGTCTCGTGGGTGATCATCTCCTTGGGCCCGTGCGGGCTGTTGAAGCTGACGATCGCCAGCCCCTTGCCCATCGCCTCCAGGATCGTCATCGGGAAGCCCTCGTGACGCGAGCTGAGCACGAAGATCGACGCCTTCTCCAGCTCGGCCCCCACGTCGGACGTGGGCCCGGGCAGCTCGATCTTGTCCTGCAGCCCGGCCTCCACGATCTGCTGGGCGAGGTTCTCCTCCTGGGGCCCCGCGCCGAAGATGCGCAGCGTCCAGTCGGGGTGGGCGGCGGCGACCGTCTCCCAGGCGGTGATGAGCCGGTGGAAGCCCTTGATACGGGTCATCCGGCCGACCGCGATGGCGACCTTGGCGTCCAGCTTGGAGACGCCGCCCGTCATCGGTGGCACGGCGTTGGGGATGCGGGTCAGCTTCTTCGGCTTCTTCGGCAGCGTCTCACGGTAGTCGCGCAGGTCGGCCTTGGTGAGCGTGACCAGGGCGTCGAGGCGGCGGTAGCGCCACTTGATGAGCTCCTGCATCGGCTCGGCCTGGGTGCGGAGCGCCACGTGCTCCTGCCCGATCGTGATGACGCCGGGCAGCGCTAACTGGGCCACCGCCAGGTTGAGCCCGGGGCGGGTGGCCATCAGCACGCCGGTCTCGAGCGAGCGGATGTAGCGGGCGAGCTTGAGGTCGGTCCACAGGTTGAAGCGGTGGTAGGCCGACTCCTCCTTGGGGATGATCCGGCTCGGCATCTTCGACAGCACCGCGCGCAGCGGGTCGGCGCTGGGGTTGATCCGGTCGTCGAGGAAACGGAACTTCACCCGCGGGTCGATGGGGAAGAACGGCTCCTCTTCCTCCTTCAGGATGCTCACGATCTCGACGTCGTGCTCCTTGGCCAGGTAGCTGGCCAGGTTGAACACGGTCCTGATCGTGCCCCCCATCCCGTTCGCGTGCAGCAACAGGATGCGGACCTGCCGCGTCGAAGGCGGTGGCGCGTTGAGCATCTTGCGCCGGTTGTACCCCCGATACAGCCGGCGCACCGCCGACTTGCCCTTGCGTGCCAATGCGCGCACCTGACAGATCCCCCTTTGTCGACCGGAAGAAGTCTCAACACACATGGCCGGTGACGAGGAATCTCGCCACCGGCCTATTGTCCCGCTTCAGTGGAGTGCACGTGTTCGTCCCCGATGCGCTTTCCCCCACCTATGATCCTTAGACGCCCGTAACCTCACTAAGGTTGCATGCGCGGCCGATGCCGAGGATCGGGAGTATGTGGGGGACGCTCGGCCAGCAGGCCGAGCGCGGCGTCGATGGCCCGTTCGAGCTGGGTGTCCACGCCCCTGGCGAAGTCCTGCGGAGTGATGTCGACCTCGATGTCGGGATCGGTGCCGTAGTTCTCGACCTGCCAGCCGACGTCGTCGAAGGCGAAGGAGAACTCCGGCTGCGTCGTCACCGTGCCGTCGGCGAGCTGGTGGCGCGGCCAGATGCCGATGACGCCGCCCCAGGTGCGCTTGCCGACCAGCGGGCCCAGCTTCAGCAGCTTGAAGGTGTGGCTGAAGATGTCGCCGTCGGAGCCCGCCCACTCGTTCGTGATCGCCACCAGCGGCCCGCGCGGCGACTCCGGCGGGTACGGCTCCGGGTCGCCCCACCGCGGATAGTCGTAACCGAGCCGCCGCCTGGCCAGCTTCTCCAGCAGCAGCGCCGACACGTGACCGCCGCCGTTGAAGCGTACGTCCACGATGAGCGCCTGCCGGTCGCACTCGGCCAGGAACCCCCGGTGGAACTCCCCGAACCCCTCGGGCCCCATGTCGGGCACGTGCAGGTAGCCCACCCGGCCGCCGGAGCGCCGGTGGCATTCGGCGCGGTTGAGGTTGACCCAGTCGCGGTAGCGGGCCGGCTGCTCGTCGGAGACGGCGCGCACGGTGACGGTGAACACCCGCTCCTCCCGCCGCAGCGTCAGCTCGACCTCCTCGCCGGCCTGGTTGACCAGGCGCTCGTTCGGGGTCGCGGCCTCCCCGATGGGCGCGCCGTTGATGGCCAGGACCGCGTCACCCTTGCGTACGTCGACGCCGAGCCGGTTCAGCGGCGAGGTCGCCGCCGGGTCCCACGGGTCGCCGGTCACGATGGAGCCGATGTGATAGACGCCGTCGCGGTAGTCCCAGTCGACGCCCAGCTTGCCCTGGGTGTAGTCGGGCCCAGGGCGGTATTCGCCGCCACTCTCGAAGGCATGGCTCGTGGCGAGCTCGCCGTGCAGCTCCCACAGCAGGTCGGAGAACTCGCCCCGGGTCGTGACCCGCTCCACCAGCGGCCGGTAGCGGTCGTAGACGGCCGCCCAGTCGACGCCCGCCATGTCCTCGCTCCAGAAGTTCTCCAGCTGCAGCCGCCACGCCTCCCGGAACATCTGCCGCCACTCCGCCTCCGGGCAGACCGAGACCTTGATCCGCGACAGGTCGATCCACCCGCTCTCGCGCCCCGGCGCCTCGTCGTCCTCGGGCGGCTCGCCGGCCTTGACCACCCGCAGCCTGGAGTCCGCGCGGTAGAGCAGCGTCTTGTGGTCGCGGCCCAGCTCGAAGTCGGTGACGCCGTCGGCGAAGTGCTCCTTCTTGCCCTTGGCGAAGTCGAACAGGTGCAGCGAGCTCTCGCCTTCGAGCGGGCTGGTCAGGATCAGCGCCTTGCCCTTGAGCCCGGCCACCTTCTCGTAGCGGCCCTCGGGCAGCGGGAACTGGGTGACGCGCCGGGTCAGCCCGTCGACGTCGACGCGCAGCGGCTCCGGCTCGTCGTCGTCCTCGCCGTCGCCGTCCTTCGCGTCCAGGGGACGCTGGACGGGCATGAACGGGTCGGGCGCGTCCGCCTGCAGCGCCACCGCGTACGGGCGCGTCCCCAGCGGGAAACCCAGGTCGAACTGGAGCTGGTCGTAGACCGGCGAGAACGTGCGCTGGCCGATGAAGTAGAGGTAGCGGCCCTGCGGGTCGAACGCCGGCATCGAGTCCCGCAGCACCGGCTCCGTGGCCTGCAGCGTCCGCCCGGTCTCGGGGTGGTGCAGCCTGATCGCGCTGGACTGCGCGTCGAGCGGGCTCGCGTACGCCAGCCACCGCCCGTCGTGCGACCAGGCCGGGTCCTCGGGCGAGCCGTGCGGGTTGGCCTCCACCAGCTCCGCCCGCCCGGCGGCCAGGTCGAGCAGGTGCAGCTCGTAGCGGTGGTTGACGACGGCCACCCGGTCGTGGACCGGGTCGGGGACGAGCGCCGTGATCCGCCCCAGCCGGGCCACCTCCGTGCCGCCGCCGCCCTCGTGGCCTTCGAGGACGACCAGCCGCTCCTCGTCGCCCTCGTCGCTGGCCGCCGCGATCAGCCGGGTGCCGTCGTTGAGCCAGGTCAGGAACCGGTAGCGGACGCCGTCGGGCGAGCCGTGCTGGGTCACCGGGCCCTCCCAGTCGGCCATCGCGTACGCCTTGCCGCGCGCCGTGACGGCCAGCGCGCTGCCGTCGGGGCTGAGCGTGGCGCTGTCGAGGTATTCGGCGGGGTCGACGAACCTGCGGTTGCGCTGCGTCCTGGAGCTGGCCAGCAGCACGTCCAGCCGGCGCGCCGGCTCTCCCGGGTCGAGCAGGTGGTCGAGCAGGTAGAGGTCGGCGCCCGCGTGGTAGACCAGCCGGTGCCCGTCGCCCGACAGGTTGCGCGCGTAGTAGTCGTCGTGGTGGGTGTGCTTGCGCAGGTCCTGGCCGTCGGGGGTGCACGAGTAGACGTTGCCGACGCCCTCGTGGTCGGAGATGAAGCACACCCGGCCGCCGCTCCAGCAGGGCGAGGCCAGGTTTCCCGGCAGCCGGATCAGCCGCCGGAACTCGCCGTCGCCACGCGGGTCGATCCACAGGTCGCCGACCGTGCCGCCGCGATAGCGCTTCCACCGCGCCGGGTCGGCGGTGTTGCGGCCGAGCACGATCATGCCTTCGGGCCCGTACGCGATCGAGTTCGCCGGGCCGTACGGGAGCCGCTCCGGGACCCCGCCGGGCGCGACGCGGTGCAGCCATTTGCGGCCCTCGAACGGCTGGGCGGCGTCGCTGGCGTACAGGATGCGCCCTTCGGGGTCCCAGCCGGTGACCGTGCAGCGGGCGCCGTGGAAGGTGAGCCGGCGGGCGGCGCCGCCGTCGGACGGCATGACGTACACCTCTTCCGGGCCCTCCTCGCGCCCGACGAAGGCGAGCTGGTCGCCGCGCGGCGAGATGCGCGGATAGCCCGCCTCGGCGAGCCCCGCGGTCAGCCGGAAGGCCCGCCCGCCCTGGGCGGACACCATCCACAGGTCGTCCTCGGCCGCGAAGACGACCACGTCCTGGAAGACAGCGGGAAAACGCAGGTAGCCGGACATGAGCGCCACTCCTGGTCGAGCCGACAGCCGAGGGCCCGCGGCCCCCGGCTGTCAGATCACATCACCCGGGTCAGACAATTCGCCACAGCTGCCCGGCGATCTCGACCGGCGGCCGGAACTCCCCCACGGCCGCCCGGCCGGCCCGCCCGGGCAGCCGGACCACGGCTGCCCCGTCCGGGTCACTCCTCTTCGGAGGTCGACTTCCTGGTCTCCCTCTTCGTCTCCTTGGCCTGCCTGCTGGTCTTGATGGCCTGCTTCTTCGACTTACCGGACTTGGCGGCGGGTTTCTTCTTCGTGTCTGCCATGGGAATCCCCCCTGTACGGACATGGCACCTGTAATGGTGCACTGTGCCACTTAATACCCATCTTCCACCGAAACCCGACATACCACCTATCGGGTGGGCCGGTCGCCGGCCGGAGCGGACCACCAGACGCCCTCCCCGTGCGACAGCCCGGGCAGCCGCCGCTCGAACTCGTGCACCGCCGCCGCCGGGATCTCGCCCTCCAGCACCCAGGTGTCGTCGCGCCTGCCGGTGTCGTGCAGCTCGCCGCCCAGCGCCGCCAGCCTGGCGTTGACCGCGCTGAACGCCTCCAGCGGCACCTCCAGCTCGAACCGGTGGCACGGCTCGTACACGGTGGTGCCCGCCAGGCGCAGCGCCCGCATGAGCACGATCGGGGCGCGGCCGCGGAAGTCGGCCGCGACCGTGACCGGCGCGACGTAGCCGGTCCGGGTCACCGTGACGAGCACGTCGGTGACCGGCCAGCCGTGCGGGCCCTCGCCCAGGGCCAGGCGCACGCTCTCCTCGATGGCCCGGTGGTAGGACAGCGGCAGCGAGCCGAGGTCGACCTCCAGCCGGTAGCCGACGCCGGAGCCCTTCGGGCCCGGCTCGACGCGCAGGCCCACGGTCGCCGTGAACTCGTTGCGGCCCTGGCGCTGGATCTCCTCGACGACCTCCGCGGTGCCCGACGGGCGCTCGAAGTAGACGGGCCGGCTCGGCTCGAACAGCGCCTCGACGCCGAAGTCCCTGGCCAGGGTCTCGCCGATGACCTCTTTCTGCACCTCTCCGTACAGCAGCACCGAGGTCTCGCCGCCGGCCAGGGTACGGGTGCCGATCAGCGGATCCTGCTCGGCCAGCGCGAGCAGCGCGGCATGCAGGCGCGGCTCGTGGCCGGGGACGCGGGGCCGCACCACGGTCTCCAGGCTGGGCGGGGTGAAATGGGCCCGGTGAGCGGGCCCCGGCTCGCCCAGGTGGTCGCCGACGCGGATCTCGGGCACGCCCCACACCTTGACGATGTCCCCGGCCACCGCCCGCCGCCGCCTGGGCGAGCCCGCGACGGCCAGCGCGGTGAGCCTGCCGTCGTAGACCTGCCGGCCCCGGTGGAAGGTCAGGTGCTCGCGCGCCCGCAGCGCGCCCGCGCGTACCCGCAGGTAGGCCACCTTCTCCCCGGAGGGCGCGCGCTCGATCGCGAACACCGCCGCCCGCGCCGCCTCCTCCGGCTCCCCGTCCGGCTGGGTCACGGCGGGCAGCAGGTGGACGGCGTCGAGCAGCTCGCCGACGCCCTGCCCGGTCAGCGCCGAGCCGAACAGCACCGGACAGGCCTGCCCGGCGGCGCACTGCCGCGCCAGCGCCGCGCGTACCTGCCCGAAGTCGGGCATCTTGCCCTCGACGAGCAGCTCCAGCAGCCCGTCGTCCCGCTCGGCCAGCACCTCGGCCGCCTCCTCCGGCGAGGCGACGGCTGCGGTGGCGGCCGCCTTGGAGCCGAGGTGCCGCACGGTGTTCAGGGCGACGCTGTACGGCGAGAGCCGCCGCCGGATGTCGGCCAGCAGCTCCCGCTCCCTGGCGCCGGCCCGGTCGATCTTGTTGACGAAGATCAGCGTGGGCAGGCGCAGCTTGCGCAGGGTCTTCATCAGGACCCGGGTGTGCGGCTGCACGCCCTCGACGGCCGACAGCACCAGCACGGCGCCGTCGAGCACGCCGAGCGCGCGCTCGACCTCGGCCACGAAGTCGGCGTGGCCGGGTGTGTCGACCAGGTTGACCCGCAGGTCGCCCAGGGTGAAGGAGGCTACGGCCGTGCGGATGGTGATGCCGCGACGGCGCTCGATCTCGCCGGTGTCGGTCTGGGTGCTGCCCTCGTCCACGCTGCCGAGCCGGTCGATGACCCCGGTCTCGAACAGCAGCCGCTCAGTGAGGCTGGTCTTGCCCGCGTCCACGTGCGCGAGGATGCCGATGTTCAGGATGTGCACGGTGATGGAAGTCCTCGGGAACTCTCGTGCCAACAGGGCGCTGGGAGATTCCGAGGCACCGCATCTGATGCTCCTGATCGTCGGCGGACAACTGCCGGGCCATCCTGCCATCGCCGGCGGGCCACCGGCCAACCATTTACCGAAGGTCCGCAGAAAGCCTTGGCCTTCAGGACTCCGTTGCCCAATTCGGCGTGTCTTCTCGGAAGCCGATGATGTCCTGAACCAGGATGGTCTGCCGCGCGATTCCTCGTCTGCGAGCGGTGAGAGGATGGTGGGCTGATGTCGATGCAGCCGCGTCCGTGGCCGGAGATTCCCGAGTTGACCGCGCGTGTGGCGCGGGCGGCGTTTCCCAAGGGGACAATGGCGATGCGGGTCCGCGACGCGCTGGGCCCGCTGTTCGCCGATGCGGAATTCGCGGGCATGTTCGGTGTGCGGGGACGTCCCGGCTTGTCTCCCGGACAGTTGGCGCTGGTGTCGGTGCTGCAATACGCGGAGAACCTGTCCGATCGGCAGGCCGCCGACGCAGTCCGCGGCCGCATCCATCCACGAAACGGCCAAAGGCAAGAACGCCAAACGCCTGTGGGTACTCGACGCCGACTTGAAAGCGGCATTTGACCACATCGACCACAACCATCTGCTCTCAGCCCTGGGCACGTTTCCCGGCAGGGGACTCATTGCCGGATGGTTGAAAGCCGGGGTGGTCGAGAAAGGTTGGTTCATGCCCACCGAGGAGGGGACTCCGCAAGGGGGTGTGATCAGTCCCACGCTATTAAACATTGCACTGCATGGAATGGATACGGCCGCCGGAGTCCGCTACCAACAACTCAGCAGCAATGCCTCGTTGGTGGCGAAAGGATCCCCGGTCCTGGTCGTCTACGCCGACGATCTGCTCGCCCTGTGCCACTCGCGGGAACAGGCCGAAGAGGTCAAAGCGAGGCTTGCCAAATGGCTGGCGCCCAGGGGCCTGGCCTTCAACGAGGGCAAAACGCGCATTGTCCACCTCGATGAGGGCTGTGACTTCCTGGGGTTTAACATCCGCCGGTTCCGCGGCAAGCTGCTGACCAAACCGAGCAAAGCGGCCATGCGACGCATCCGGGAACGGCTCAGCACCGAGGCCCACGCCCTGCGAGGGGCCAACGCCGAAGTGCTGATCGCCAAGCTCAACCCGATCATCAGAGGCTGGGCTGCCTATTACCGGATCGGGGTGTCCAAGCGGGCGTTCCGCCTGCTGGACCAGCACGTGTGGAGGCTGACCTACAAGTGGGCCAGGTACTCCCACCCGAACAAGTCGAGGCGCTGGGTGGTCACCCGGTATTTCGGCCAGTTCGACCGGTTCCGGCGGGACAAGTGGGTGTTCGGAGACCGCCACAGCGGCCTCTTCCTGCGAAGGTTCGCCTGGACTCCCATCGTCCGGCACCGGATGGTGCCAGGAACGGCGTCGCCCGACGACCCCGCCCTGGCCGACTTCTGGGCCACACGGCATCGCCGCAGCAAACCCCTGCTGGACCCGGTCACCCTGCGGCTTTTTCGAGCGCAAGACGGCCGCTGTTCGTTATGCGGGGCCCTGCTGCTGCACGCCGACCGCGGACCACAGACCCCAGACGAATGGGAGCAGTGGTTCAAGGTGCTCCGCCACGCGACCCGCAAACACGCGGTTGAGGCGGACCTGGGCACGCCGGACGGACGCGTCGCTCCACGCCTGGTACACACCGGCTGCCGCCGACGCAGAATGCGCGGTGCCGGCGGCAGACCAGCACTTCTGACTGCCCGCGAGCCTTCGGGGCTTGCTTGAGCCGTGTGCTCGGACGACGGGCACGCACGGTTCTTAGGGGCGGGGACGCAGCAATGCGTCCCCGCTACCCGGCGGCCTGGAATTGGAGGATCCGGGGTTCGACTTTTCGGTGCTCAGCGGCTTTCGCGCCCGCCTGGTCGAGCACGGCCAGGAGGAGCATATCTTCGAGCTGCTCGTGGAGCGGTTGAGTGGCCTGGGGTTCTTGCGTGCGGGAGGACGTCAGCGGACCGATTCCACGCATGTGCTGGCCGCGGTGCGGGCGTTGAACCGGGCGGAGTTCGTCGGCGAGGTGATGCGGTCGGCGTTGAACGCCTTGGCGGCCTGTGAGCCGGGCTGGCTGGCGGCGTGGGCTCCGGCCGCATGGCAGGAACGGTACGGGGAGCGGGTGGATGCCTACCGGCTGCCTAACGGAGAAGCGGCGCGGGCGGACTACCTGATCCAGGTCGGAGCGGACGGCTACCGGCTACTGGAGCGGATTTATGACCGCGGCGCTCCGGCCTGGCTGCGGCAGGTCCCGGCGGTGCAGGTGCTGCGCGAGGCGTGGATCCAGCAGTACTACCGGACCGACGGGGAGGTGCGTGTGCGGCAGGGCAAGGATCTGCCGCCGGGAAGATTCCGGCTGGCCTCGCCCTATGACCGCGAGGCTCGGTATGGGGTCAAGCGCGGGACCGGCTGGGTCGGTTACAAGGTCCATCTGACCGAGACCTGCGACGATGACACCCCTCATCTGATCACATATGTGGCGACCACCGACGCCACCGTGGAGGACTCCCAGATGACCGCAGTCGTCTGGGATGACCTGGCACCGCGGGAGTTACTGCCCGCCGAGCACGCCGTCGACATGGGTTACACCTCGGCAGCGCTGCTGGTGCAGGCCATGACCACATACGACGTCACCCTGCTGGGGCCCATGCGGGCCTCCACCAGTCGCCAGGCCGGCCGCGACGACGGGTTCGACCTGAGCGCCTTCACCATCGACTTCGACAACCAGCAGGCGATCTGCCCGGCAGGCCACACCAGCGGCAAGTGGCGCGAGGAGACCAGCCGCGGCACGCCGTTGATCCGCCTCGCCTTCCGCAAACGTGACTGTGGCCCCTGCCCGCTTCGTCCGCGATGCACCACCGCTGCCATCGGGCTACGCCAGCTCACCATCCGTCCCAAGGCTCAGCACGAGGCCCTGGAACGCGCCCGCCGCGAGCAGCTCACCGACGATTGGAAAGAGCGCTACAAGATCCGGGCCGGTGTCGAAGGGACCATCTCCCAAGCCGTCCGCGCCGGTATCCGCCGGACTCGATACCTCGGCCTGAACAAAACCCACCTGGCCAACGCGCTGTCAGCAGCCGCGATCAACCTCATCCGCCTGGACGCCTGGCTCACCGAGACACCCCTCGGCGAGACCCGAGTCTCATACTTCGCGCGCCTCGACTTGGCACTCACCGCATGACCCACCGAATTGGGCAACGGAGTCCTTCAGGCCGGGGATGAATGCGGTCCCCCTTTGGGGGGATGACCCGCCGTAGGCGGGACATCCCTGAGCGCGGAGCGCGGACCTGGAACCTCAGGTGGGGCGGCGCTGCTGTTCGATGTACGCCTTGATGATCGATAGTGGCGCTCCGCCGCAGGAGGCGGCGAAATAGCTGGGTGACCAGAAGTGGCCGTGCATGATGGCGCGGTTGACCCGGCCGGTGAACTCCTTGCGAAGGTAGTGCGAGGAGACGCCCTTCAACGAGTTGACGAGTTTGCTGATCGCGACCTTGGGCGGGTAGTGGATGAGCAGGTGGACGTGGTCGTGTTCGCCGTTGAACTCGCGGAGTTCAGCCTCGAAACTGTCGCACACCTCGATCATGATGTCTTCGCAGCGGCGCAGCATCGCGTCGTCGAACACGTTTCTCCGATATTTGGTGACAAAGACCAGATGGACATGCATCGCGGAAACCACATGTCTGCCTCGTCGATATTCCACTTCCTGGCTCATAGACCAGATGATAATGTGTTCGAGTCGGTGAGACGTGAGCGTCCCGTGGGAGAGGGGGTGTTGCGCATGCTGGCGGGCCGGAAGTACCGCCTGGAATTCGACTTCGGGCAGCGGGCGTTCGCCGAAAGGCTGGGCGGGATCTGCCGGGCCGTGTGGAACACCGGTCTCGAACAACGGCGGGAATACCGGCGGCGCGGGGAGTGGATCGACTATGCCGAGCAGTGCAAGCAACTGGCCGAGGCCAAGAAAGACCCGTACTGCGACTGGCTCGCCGACGCCCCCGCCCAGGTGATCCAGCAGACCCTCAAGGACCTGGACCAGGCGTGCCGCAAGCATGGCACGTGGAAGGTGGCCTGGAAGGCGAAGGCGAAGTGGCGGCCCTCGTTTCGGTTCCCCACCGCGAAACACCTTCCCGTGGAGCGGATCGGCCGCAGGTGGGGGCGGGTGTTCCTGCCCAAGTTCGGGTGGACGCGGTTTCGGATGTCCCGCCCGCTCGGGGGAACCGTCAAGTCCGCGACCGTGTCCCGGGACGGCAGGCACTGGTTCATCAGCTTCCTGATCGACGATGGGATCGCCGAGCGTGAGGAACACGCGTGCCCTCAATGGGCGGGCGTGGACCGGGGGGTGGCCACGGCCGCCGTGACGTCGGACGGGGAGTTCTTCGACCGCCGCCACGCCGGGACCGACGGTGTCTCCTCCAGGCAGCCGCCACAGGACAGGAAACAGGACCGGGAGGACGACCTCGGGTATCTCACGCCCGGCCAAGCGGAACGGTATCTACGGCTGCAACGCCAACTCGCTCGCACGAAGAAGGGATCGAAGCGGCGCAAGACGGTCGTGGCCGCGATGAGTGCGATCATGCGGCGGGTCCGGTGGCGGCGTGCTGACTTCAACGCCCAGGCCGCGCACCGGCTCACCCGCATGTACGGGCACGTGGTCATCGAAGACCTGAACACCAAGGGCATGAGCGCGGCCGTCAAGCCCAAGCCCGACCCCGACCGGCCGGGCAGGTTCCTATGCAACGGCGCGGCAGCGAAGTCCGGGCTCAACAAGGCGATTCTCGGCAAGGGCTGGTACGGCCTGGAAGTCGCCCTCCGCTCCAAGGCCCGCTACACCGGCAGCGCCATCCATAAGATCAACCCCGCGTACACGTCCCAGACGTGCCCGGAACCTGCGTGCGGGAAGGTGGATGAGAAGAGCCGCAAGAGCCAAGCGATCTTCTCCTGCACTTCTTGCGGGCACACCGAGCACGCCGACATCGTCGGGGCGAGGAACATTAAGACCAAAGGACAGGCGGCCGGGCTGGTCGTCTCAGGGCGTGGAGACCCACCCGGGTCCGCGAAACGTCAAGCACCCCGTTCCACGGCACGGGCCGCGCAAGCGGCACGAGCTGCCGCATAGCGGCACGGGAATCCCCGTCCCTTCAGGGGCGGGGAGCAGGTCAAAGGGCTTGAGCCAGGGCCGCGCCGCAGAAGGCCGCGCCCAGCCCGGCCACCACGCCGGCGCCCGCGTTGGCCACCGCGTGGAAGCGGGCGCCCTCCTCGACCAGCCGCACCGTCTCGTACCCGAACGTCGAGTACGTGGTCAGCGCGCCGCAGAACCCGGTGCCCGCCAGCGCCATCACCCCGCCGCCGACCGGCAGCCCGGCCAGGAAGCCCAGCAGCGCCGACCCGGCCACGTTCACCGCCAGCGTCCCCCACGGGAACACCGTGTCGTGCCGCGCCTGCACGGCCCGGTCAGCGAGATACCGCAGCGGCGCGCCGACCGCCGCCCCCAGGACGATCAGCAATAACGTCATCGCACGCCTGCCAGCATCCTGGCGATCCTCCTGGTCAGCCACATGCCCGCCAGCACGGCCGCCAGCGCCGTCACCAGCGTGGCCGCCAGGTAGACCAGCCCCGTCAGCGCCGCTCCAGCCGCCACCGCCCGCTGAATGTCCACCACGTACGTGGAGAACGTCGTGTACCCGCCCAGCACCCCCACGCCCAGGAACGGCCGCACGAGCCGGTGCGCCGGCCGCACCTCCGTGATCACCACCATGAGCACGCCGATCAGCAGGCACCCGGACACGTTGACGAGGAACGTCGCCCAGGGGAAGTCCCCCGGCCCGGACGGCAGCGCCGACTGCAGGCCGTGGCGCGCCAGCGCGCCCAGCGCACCGCCGGCCGCGATCGCGACGAGCACGGGCCAGTGCAGCTCAGCGCGCTGCGCCGGGATGTGGAGATCGACGTCCGGGTCGATCGGACGATCAGTCACATAACCCTCCCCGTGTCAAAACACCGGATGCCGGGAATTTCTCTAGACAACCTTTGATGTTCGGAGGCCTGCTTGAGCACGAAGGACGCCATCGCCCTTCTAGCGGGAGCCATCATCGTCGTTTCCTTCGTCGGCGGCGCCAAGACTCCTCCGGCCACCGCCACCAGCCCCCTGGGCAACGCCGGCGGGACCAGGCCCGGCCTGGCACCCATCATCTCGAACGCCGACAAGGCCAGGGCACGTGCCCTCGTCAAACGGGTGCGCGTCAAGGGCCTCGGCCCCAACACCGGCTACGAGCGCACCCGGTACGGCGGCAACTGGGCCGACACCGCGACCGGGGTGCCGTACGCGCGCAACGGCTGCCGCACCCGCGACGACCTGCTGGCCCGCGACGGCCAGAACGTGAAGTACCGGGCGGGTTCCAGCTGCGAGGTCGTCTCCATGGAGCTGACCGACCCCTACACCGGCAGGACCATCCACTGGCACAAGGACAACCCGGACGCGGTGCAGGTCGACCACGTGGTGCCGCTGAACTACGCCTGGCGCATGGGCGCGCCGCGCTGGCGGATGTCCAAGCGGCTCGACTTCGCCAACGACCCGCTGAACCTGCTGCCCGTGGCCGGCTCCGCCAACGAGCAGAAGGACGCCTCCGGCCCGGCGAGCTGGTTACCGCCGCAGCGGCGCATCCGCTGCGCGTACGTCACCCGCTTCGCGCAGGTCGCGCTCAAGTACGACGTGCCCGTCACCCCGGCGGACAAGAGGATGATGCTGGCCCAGTGCCGGTGACGGATGGGCTAGCGCGGGTCGTCCCAGGTGAAGCCGTGCTCGAACGTCTGCTTCGCCAGGATCCGCTGTCCCTCCATGTTCGGGTGGAAGTAGTCCCACTTGCTGACGTGGTCGAGCGTGAACGGGAACGAGAACACCGCACCCCCGTCGCTGTGGCAGCCTGACCCGAACGCGGCGCACGCCTTGGCCGCGGCGCGGTTGTAGGCCATGACCCGCGCCCGCACCCGCTCGCGGCGGCCGGCGTCGGCGCGCTTGGTCGAGGTGGGGTTGGCGAGCATGCTCTGGCAGACGCGGCCGGCCGTCCAGAACGTCCGGGCGAGCGGCTGGGTCCTGCCCACCTGCCACAGCCGCCGCAGGTCGGGGATGCTGGCGACGAACACGCGGGCCTGCGGCATCCCGGCCCGCAGCTCGGCCAGCGCCGCGTCGATCCGGCTCCGGTAGGTGGTGACGGGCGTCATGTCCTGCTCGGTGGCCACGCACGCGTCCTGGGCGCCGACCAGGATCGTCACGTAGTCGGCCTTGGCGGCGACGGCCTTGCGCACCTGGCCGAGCAGGTCGGCGCTGGTGGCCCCGGGGACGGCGAAGGTGAGGTTGTGCTTCTGGAGCGTTCCTGACATGGCCGACAGGCGCAGGTAGTGGCTGCTCACCTCGTGGTTGTCGCCGGAGGACCACGAGCGCATGGGGCAGGAGACGTACCAGCCGCAGGCGTTGAAGCCGGTGGAGATCGAGTCGCCGAGCGCGGCCATGATCTCGGGGACGGGCTGGGCCGCGGCGGCCTGGGCCGGACCCGTGGCGGAGACGAGGAGCATTGCGGCGAGGACTGAGCCCAGGCGACCGATCATGGACTCAAGGTAGGAAGCGGATCAGCGGCTCACCATGACGTCCGGCGAGGTCTGTGATTTCCGGACCGACTTCATATCGCCGCTTGACAGCCCGACCCCGATGAGGATGGGGCAAATGAAGCTCAATGTCTGGTTTTATCCGGGTTCGTTGACCGTAACCTCGCATTCACGGGGGTCTGAGTCGAACGTGTTCAGTTCCCGCATAGAGTGTCTTGGGTGAGTGTCGCGCTCGGAACAACCCGCCCGCTACCGGTTCGCACCACCTCTGTCGGCGACCCGGGTGACCTGCTGGCATCCCTGCCCAGGACGGCGCCCTACGCCTGGGTCAAGAACGGCGAGGGCCTCGTCGGCTGGGGACAGGCCGCACGGGTGGCCGTGCCACCGGGTCCGGGCAGGTTCGCCTGGGCCCGCCAGTGGCTGGCCGGCGTGTTCGGCGACGCCCACGTCGACGACGCCGTACGCACCCCCGGCTCCGGCCCGGTCGCCTTCGGCAGCTTCACCTTCGACGAGGACGCCCACGGCTCCGTCCTCGTCGTCCCGCGCGCCGTGCTGGCCCGCCGCGACGGCCACGCCTGGCTCACCACGATCGGCGACGCCCCGCTGGAGACGTTCTCCCCCATCCGCGACCCCGGCCGCATCAGCTACGGCGACGGCAGCCTGAGCGCGCCCGAGTGGGAGCACGTCGTGGCCAGGGCCGCCAAGCGCATCCGCGAGGGCGAGCTGGAGAAGGTCGTGCTGGCGCGCGACCTGGTCGCCACCGCCGAGCGGCCCATCGACGTGCGCCTGCTGCTCACCCGGCTGGCCCGGCGCTATCCCGAGTGCTACACGTTCTCGGTCGCGGGGCTGGTGGGGGCCACTCCCGAGCTGCTGATCCGGCGTACGGGCCAGGAGATCGAGTCGCTCGTTCTGGCCGGCACCACCCCGCGCGGCATCGGCCCGGCCGACGACATCGCCCGCGGGGCGGCGCTGTTCGCCTCGCCGAAGGACCGGCACGAGCACGAGTGCGCCATCGCCTCGGTGCGCCAGACCCTGGCCCCGCTCTGCGCCTCGCTGGAGACGCCGGACGAGCCCGAGCTGCTGGTGCTGCCCAACGTCCAGCACCTGGCCAGCCACGTCACCGGGCGGCTGGCCGACGGGGCCTCCGTCCTCGACGTGGTCGCCGCCATGCACCCGACGGCGGCCGTCGGCGGCACCCCGACCCCCACCGCGATCGAGGTCATCCGCGAGCTGGAGGGCATGGACCGGGCCGGCTATGCCGGGCCGGTCGGGTGGATCGACGCCCACGGCGACGGCGAGTGGGGCATCGCGCTGCGCTCGGGGCTCGTCCAGGGCCGCCGGGCCCGGCTGTTCGCGGGCGGCGGCATCATGGGCGACTCCGACCCGGCCGCCGAGCTGGCCGAGGCCCAGGCCAAGTTCCGGGTCATGCAGTACGCGCTGGAGGGCTGATCAGCCGGGGACGTGGATCTCCTCGCCCACGTCCACCCGCGCCCGCCCGGCCGTGAGCGTGGCCACCCAGTCCGCGAACGGCGCCACCTCGTCCTCGCCCACGGAGACGGCGAAGGTGACCTCGCCCGCGTACGTCACCTCGCGCACCGGGTGGCGGGAGGCCCGCAGGTCGTTCTCCACCCGCCCGGCCTGGTCGTGGGCCACCGCGACGCGCACGACCCTGGCCGGCACCATCCGCACCGGCTCGGCCCGGTCGAGGGTCTCGGTCACGGCGGAGCCGTAGGCGCGCACCAGCCCGCCCGCCCCCAGCAGGGTGCCGCCGAAATAGCGGGTCACCACCGCCACCACGTCGCTGAACCCCCGGCCCACCAGGGCCTGCACCATCGGCGTGCCCGCCGTGCCACCCGGCTCGCCGTCGTCGTCGCCCTTCTGGACGCGCTGCCCGACGACGTAGGCGGTGCAGTTGTGGGTGGCGCCGGGGTGCTTCTGCCGCCGCTCGCCGATGAACGCGACGGCCTCCTCGACGCTGCGCGCGGGCGCCAGCGCGCAGATGAACCGCGAGCGCTTCGCCTCCGTCTCGTGCTCGACGACGGAGGTGAGGGTCAGGTACGGCGCAGGCACATTCGACAGGTTATGCCCTTGCCGGACGAACTCCGGAAGCTAGCATCTCGTCATTCCATCAGGACCTACAGGAGGGTCTCATGGACACTGTGAGCGACCTCATGCCCTTCGTCTCCTCGGCGATCGACGCCTACGGCGTGAGCGTGCTGGCCAGGACCCGCGAGCTGGGCGCCGATACGGGCGTGGCCCGCGGCACCCGCATCCTGCAGCGGGTCTTCGGCCGCGGTGACGCCGCGTCCAGACAGGTGATCGAGACGATGGCGAACGCCAAGCCGGACGACGAGCCGAGCCGAGCCGCGTTGAAACTGGCCATCATGGAGGCGTTCCTCGCCGACCCCCATCTGGCGCGCGAGGTCGCGGCGATGCTGCCCAGGAAGACGGATGACATGATCGTCACAGGGGAGAACGCCCCCGTCCCCTAGCGCGAAGGAGGGACACCCCTTGCCCAGCGAAGGCGGGAGCAGGCTGCTGGCCGTCAGCGATCTGCACGTCGGCTACGAGGACAACCGGGCCATCGTCCAGGAGCTGAAACCGGCCGACCCCGGCGACTGGCTGCTGGTCGCGGGCGACGTCGGCGAGCGGCTGGAGGACATCGCCTGGGCGCTGGGCCTGCTGGCCGCGCGGTTCGACCGGGTCGTCTGGGTGCCGGGCAACCACGAGTTGTGGACCCCGCCCGGGGACCCGCCGGAGCTGCGCGGCGTGGCCCGCTACGACCATCTCGTCGCCATGTGCCGCGGCCTGGGCGTGCTGACGCCGGAGGACGCGTACCCGGTGTGGGAGGGAGCGGGCGGGCCGGTCCGGATCGTGCCGCTGTTCCTGCTCTACGACTACACGTTCCTGCCGGCGGGCCATCTCACGAAGGCGAGCGGGCTGGCGTACGCGCACAGCACCGGCGTGGTCTGCACCGACGAGTACCTCCTGCACCCCGACCCGTACCCGAGCCGCGAGGCGTGGTGCCGGGCCCGGGTGCGCCTGACCAGGGAGCGGCTGGCCCGGCTGGACGACCTGCCGCTGGTCTTCGTGAACCACTATCCGCTGGTACGCGAGCCGACCGACGTCCTGCGCTACCCGGAGTTTGCCCAGTGGTGCGGCACGACCGCCACCAGGGACTGGCACACGCGCTACCCGACCGCCGCCATGATCTACGGCCACCTGCACATCCCCCGCGTCACCTGGTACGACGGCGTGCGCTTCGAGGAGGTGTCGCTCGGCTACCCCAGGGAGTGGCGCGCCCGGCCGGGCGGCCGCAAGCTCCTGCGCGACGTGCTCGTCACCTGACGGGGGCCCGCCCGCGCCCCCGCAGGTCGCGGCGGATGCCGTTGTTCGTCGGCCGAAAATCGCAAACACTTCTTCGCGAAGAAGTGTTTGCGAATAAGTGTTTGCGGTTTAGGCTGCGAGCCATGACGTCATCCCCCGACAGCGTGGTCGTCCTCGATGCCAAGGGCCTGCGCGCGCTCGCCCACCCCCTGCGGGTGCAGCTCGTCGACCTGCTGCGCAAGCACGGCCCGTCCACCGCCACCCGCCTGGCCGAGCGCCTGGGGGTGAACTCCGGAACGGCCAGCTACCACCTGCGCCGCCTCGGCGCCGCCGGGTTCGTGGAGGAGGACGCCGAACGCGGCAACGCGCGCGAGCGCTGGTGGCGCTCGGTCCACCGGACGACCCGGCTCATCGACGACGACAACAACCTGTCGGAGCGGGAGCCGGAGGCGGTGCTGGCGTACATGCAGTCCATCGCCGCCCTCTACAACCTGCGCACCCAGCAGGCGCTCAACGGACTGCAGACCATGCCGGCGCCGTGGCGTGGCGTGCTCGACCTCAGCTCCATCCCGTTCCGTCTCACCCTGGAGGAGGCGCGGCGGCTGCGCGCGGACCTGGCGGAGCTCTTCGCCCGCTACCGGCGCGACGGCGACGACGCCCCGCCGGACGCGGTGCTGGTCTACCTGATGACGCAGGTCATTCCCGAACTGGAATCCTCCGGGGAGGCGTGATGGAGCCGCGCGGGTCCTTACGGCCGATCGCCGGGGTGCTGACGTCCATAGCGGTGTCGATGACCGGGACGCGGGTGTCGGCCATCGCGCTGCCCTGGTTCGTGCTGACGACCACCGGCAGCGCGGTGTGGACGGGGCTGGTGGCGTTCGCGGAGATGGCGCCGTACGTGCTGGTCAAGGCGCTGACGGGGCCGCTCTTGGACCGGGCGGAGCCGCGCCGGATCTCGTGGGTCGCCGACGTCGTGAGCGCCTCGGCCGCCGCCGCGATGGTCGGGCTGCACGCGCTCGGCCTGCTGCCGCTGGGCATGATCGTCGCGCTGGTCGCGGTGATCGGCGCGGCCCGCGGGCCGGGCGACCTGGCCAAGGAGATCATGGTCCCGGAGGCGGCCGAACGCGGGCGGGTGCCGCTGGAGCGGGCCACCGGGCTGATGGGCGTGACGGAACGGCTGGCCACGACCGTGGGGCCGGGGCTGGGCGGCGCGATGGTGGCGCTGCTCGGCCCGCTGTCCAGCGTGGGCGTCAGCGCCGCCCTGTTCGCGCTCGGATCGGCGGTCGTGGCCGTGGCGCTGCCGCGCGGCCTCGGGCACCGCGCCCCCGCGCACGGCGAGGAGGAGGGATACTGGCGGCGGTTCGGGCAGGGCTTGGCGTTCCTGCGCGGCGAGCCGCTGCTGCTCGCGATGATCGTCATGGTCACCGCCACGAACCTGCTGGACGCGGCCTGGAGCCAGGTGCTCGCGCCCGTGTGGGCCAAGGAGTCCGGCCACGGGCCCGCCGTCCTGGGGCTGAGCGTCAGCGTGATGGGGCTGGCCGCGGTCGGGGGCAGCCTGGTGGCCGCGACGGTGGCGCACCGGATGCGGCGCAGGCCGGTGTTCTTCGTGGCGTTCCTGCTCGGCGGGCCGCCGAAGTTCCTCGTCCTGGCCGTGGACACGCCGGTGTGGGCGCTGGTGGCCGTGTGCGTGGTGATCGGGTTCAGCAGCGGCTTCCTCAACCCGATCCTGAGCGCGATCTCGTACGAGCGCGTGCCCCGGCACCTCCTGGGCCGGGTGGGCGCCATGCAGGGCGCGGTGATGTGGGCCGGCATCCCGCTGGGCGGGCTGCTGGGCGGGGCGGCGGTGACGGCGGCCGGCCTGGCGCCGGTGCTGCTGGCGTGCGGGGTCGCCTACGCGCTCGTCACGAGCCTGACCGGGCTGCGTCCCGAGTGGCGGGAGATGGACCGGCTGCGCGGCCAGGGCCCTCCCGCCGTACCAGCGCAAGAGGGGAGCGCTGGTACGGCGGGACGCTCCGGCGGGTGATCAGCCGGTGATCAGGCCCTGGGCCAGGTCGGTGGCCGTGGCCGCGTGGGAGCGGCGGCTGGCGGGGCCGTAACCGCCGCCACCGCCCGACTCGCAGCGCAGCACGTCCCCCGCCGTGACCGGCAGCGCGTTCACCTTGAGCATCTCGCGGGCGTCCGGGGTGCCCGGGTTGAGGGTGACGCGGGGCGGCGCGCCCGCCTCGCCGCCCGCCAGCCCCCAGGCCGGGGTGACCGAGCGCTCGAACCAGAGCGACAGCGAGGTGTCCCCGCAGAACTCGTACTCGCGCACCACCCCGTTCCCGCCCCGCCACTGGCCGGCCCCGCCGGTGTCGGGGCGGATCTCGTAGCGGCGCACGCGGACCGGGAACAGCGTCTCCAGCACCTCGATCGGCATGTCCCGCAGCGCGCCGTTGACGTTGTTGATCAGGCAGGTCTCGCCGTCGCCGCCCTCCCAGGCGCCCCAGCCGCCGACCGTGGCCTCCTGGGAGACGTACAGCTTGCCGGTGCGCGGGTCCGTGCCGGTGAACTGCACGATCATCGAGTCCCCGTACGAGGCCGCGGCCGCCTTGTCCGGCAGCACCGGCGCCAGCGCCTTGACCACCAGGTCGATGAGCAGCCCCAGATGCGAGTAGTAGTACTGGCAGGCGGCGGGCGACTCGGCGGCCAGCATGGAGCCGGGCCGGGTCTCGACCGACAGCGGGCGGAACGAGCCGCCGTTCAGCGGCACGTCGCCCGAGACCAGCAGCTTGTAGCCGACGCGGACGGCGGCCACGGCCTGGGCCGCGCCGCAGTTGACCGGGCCGAGCGCCTGGTCGGCGCAGTCGGTCAGGTCCACGTGCATCGACTCGCCCGACACCGCGACCGTGACGTTGACGGGCAGCGGGGCCCCGAGGTCGATGCCGTCGTTGTCCAGGAAGCCGGACGCCTCGTACACGCCGTCGGGGATGGCCGCGATGGCCGCGCGCTCCATGCGCTCGGTCTGGGCGAAGATCTCGTCGCGGGCGGCCAGCACCGTGTCCAGGCCCCACCGCGACACGATCTCCTTCAGCCGCCGCTGCCCCGTCATGGCGCAGCTCACCTGGGCGCGCAGGTCGCCGAGCGTGGCGTGCGGGAAGCGGACGTTGCGGGCGATCACCTCGTGCAGGTCGCGGCAGGGCGCACCGCCCGCGTACACCTTGACCGGGCCCATCCGCAGGCCCTCCTGGAAGATCGACGTGGAGTCCATGGAGCCGCCCGGGTCCTTGGAGCCGACGTCCAGCCAGTGCGCCCGCGACGCCGCGAACCCGGCCAGATCCCCGTCCACGAAGATCGGCCCGTAGACGGTGACGTCGTTGAGGTGGGTGCCGCCGATGTAGGAGTCGTTGAGCACCCACACGTCGCCCTCCTGCCAGACCTCCCGCCCGTACAGGCGCTCGGTCTCGCGGGTGCACACCTCCAGGTTGCCCAGGAAGATCGGCAGCCCGGACGACTGGCCCAGCACGTTGTGGTCGCGGTCGAGCAGCGCGACCGCGCAGTCCTTGGCCTCGTAGATGACGGGGGTGTAGGAGCTGCGGATGAGGGTGGTGTTCATGTCCTCGGCCGCCTGCAGCAGCGCGCAGCGGATGATCTCCGTGGTGACAGGGTCGATCAAAGGTTCACCTTCACGATGAGAAAGCCGTTGGGGTCCACGGTGGCCACGCAGCCGGGCGGGATGACCGTCGTCGCGGTCTCCTCGACCACGATCGCGGGCCCGGCCAGCTCACCGTCGAGGCTGGAGCGCCGCAGCACCGGGGTGCTGTGCACGGCGCCGTCGAAGATCACATCCCGTACGTACGCCGCCCGCTCCTCGGGGGCCTGCTGCGTGGCCGCGGCGGTACGCGGGAACGAGCCGAACCCGGTGCTGCGCAGCATGACGAACTCCACCGGCGCCTCCGGGGTGGCGTGCCCGTAGCGGCCGGTGTGCGCCTCGGCGTAACGGGCCGCGATCGTCTCGAGGAACCCGGGCCCGGCGGGCTCGGCGGCGTCGCGCAGCGGGATGGTCAGCGTGTAGTCCTGGCCCTCGTAGCGCATGTCCACGGCGTGCTCGACCCGGTGCCGTTCGTCGGGCACGCCCTGGGCGGAGAGCGCCGCCAGGGCATCTTCCTCCAAAGTCACGAAATTTCGGGACATGTCGGTGCCGTCGAGCGTGTCCTGCGACCGGAAGTACGGATGCGTCAGATCCCGGCGCACGTCGGCCTCCAGCATCCCCCACGCCGAGAACGCCCCGGGGAAGCGTGGCACCACGACCTCGGAGATCCCCAGCTCACGCGCGATGAACGCGGCGTGCATCGCCCCCGCGCCCCCGAACGCCACCAGCGCGAACTCCCGCGGCTCGATCCCGTGCTCCACGGTCAGCGTGCGGATCGCCTGCGCCATCTTGGCGTTGGCCACGTCGCAGATCCCCTCGGCCAGCAGCAGCGGGTCCATGTCCAGCTCGTCGGCCAGCGTGGCCACCGCCGTGCCCGCCGCCTCCACGTCCAGCGTCATCAGCCCGCCCGCGAACCAGGCCGGGTCCACCCGGCCGAGCGCCACGTTCGCGTCGGTCACCGTGGGCCGCACGCCGCCCCTGCCGTAGCAGGCGGGCCCGGGGACGGCCCCGGCCGACTCGGGCCCGACCCGCAGCGCGCCCGCCTCGGCGTACGCGATCGAGCCGCCGCCCGCGCCGATCGTGTGCAGGTTCACGATCGGCATGAGCACCGGGTAACCCTCGATGCCGGCCTCCGCGCTCACGTCCGGCCGCCCGTTCACCACCAGCGACACGTCGAACGACGTCCCGCCCATGTCGATGCAGATGGCGTTCTCCCCGCGTCCCTGCCCATCGACGCCGGGTCCGCGTCCCTGCCCATCGACGCCGGGTCCGCGTCCCATGAGCCGGGCCGCCGCCACCCCGCCCATCGTGCCGCCCACCGGGCCGGACAGCAGCGTCTACAACGGCCTGCGCATCGCGTACGAGGCGTTCACCAGCCCGCCCGACGACTGCATCACGTGCACCGGCACCGCCAGCCCCCGCTCGGCGAAGCGCCGCTCGATCCTGGCCAGGTAGCGGCGCACCACCGGCCCGGTGTACGCCTCCAGCACCGCCGACGAGGTCCGCTCGTACTCGCGCCACTCCCGCGCCACCTCGTGGGAGAGCACGACCAGCACGTCCTCGCCCAGCTCCGCGCGCAGGATCTCGCCCGCCCGCAGCTCGTGCGCCGGGTTCGCGTAGGAGAACAGCAGGCACACCGCCACCGCGTCGAACCCCTCCTCCCGCGCGCGCCGCGCCGCCGCCCGCACCGACTCCTCGTCGAGCGGCGCGAGTTCGCGCCCCAGGTAGTCCAGCCGGCCGCCCGCCTCCATCACGTCCTGGCGCGGGACCAGCGGCGCGGGCTTGCGGTACCGCAGGTCGAACATGCGGTCGCGGTTTCCCCTGGCGATCTGGTAGACGTCCCTGCCGCCCTGACCGGCCAGCAGCAGCACCCGGGCGCCCTTGCGCTCCAGCAGCGCGTTGAGTCCCTGCGTGGTGCCGTGCACGAAGAACGAGATCTCCGCCGGATCGTCGACGACCCGGCCGAGCGCGGCGAACACCCCCTCGGCCAGGTCTCCCGGGGTGGTGGGCGCCTTCGAGGCGGTGACCGTCCCGCTGCGTTCGTCGTAGCAGACGACGTCGGTGAAGGTGCCGCCGATGTCCATGGCGACGCGATAGCTCATGCGCTGCACCGTACGCCGACGGGGGCGCCGCCCGCATGTGCGGCCCGCACAGGGCGAGGGGTCCGTCAGTGCACCCCGCACGGGCGGGCGCGTTCAGCGGAGGAGGACGTGGCAGGCGAGTTGCAGAGCCAGGCGGGTGGCGGCGTCGTCCAGGTCGAAGCCCACGGATTTGATGCGCTCCAGGCGGGTGGTGATCGTGTTGCGGTGCACGCCCAGCCGTTCGGCCGCCTTCAGCGCGCCGCCCTCGTCCAGGACCGCGGCCAGCGTCTCCAGCAGCGTCCCGTCCTTGTCGACCGCCAGCAGCGGGCGCAGCACGACGGCGGCCGGAGTGCGCAGGACGCCGGTGGGCAGGGCGCCCAGCAGTTCGGCGGGGCCCATCCGGTCCGCGCGCGCCACCGCGCCCGCTCCCGCCACGAACGCCGCCGCCTCGGCTCCCAGCAGCGACTCCCCCACGGACCGCAGGCCCTCCATCCGCGCGCCCACCCCGGCGGCGCACGGCCAGGGCATCGTCCGCAGGCAGCGACCGAGGCGTTCGGCCAGCTCGCCGGGGTCCAGCGGCGACCATCCGGCCCAGCCCTCGCCCCTGGGCAGCACGGGGACCCGGCCCACGGCCGCGATGATGAGCGTCCCGGCCAGCGCGGCGTCGCCCGCCTCCACCGTCGGGCGGACCTGGTAGGCGGTCAGCGCGCCCTCGACGGGCCAGCCCAGCGCGATGGCCTCCGCCCGCGCCCCGCCCTCCTCCGGTCCGGCGGGCTCCTCGGGCTCCTGCCGGGCTTCGGCGAGCAGGCGTTCGGCCAGGGCCCGCTGCAGGGCGAAGTCGCGGGAGGCCCGCAGCCGCTCCTGGGCGGCCCAGGCCGTCAGCGGGGCCACCGCCAGCCCCAGCACGGTGCGCACGGCCGCGGGCCATCCCGGCGACCGCGACGACCCGCCGGCCACGAGCGTGCCCAGCACGCCGCCGTCCAGGTCGGGCACCTCCACCTCGGCCGACCACCGCGCCCCCGTCCCGCCCCCGGACCGAGCGCCCGCGTCCGGCTGGGCTCCCGCGTCGGGCCGGGCGCTCACATCCGCCCGTGCCCCGGCCAGATGCCGCCCGTACCGGTCGAGGAGGGTCACCGAGGTGCCGGGCAGCTCGGCGTTCAGGACGCCCAGCACGCGACGCGCCGAGGGACCGGCCTCGGCCAGGCGCGTGGCGCAGCGGGCCACGAGCTGGGTGCGGGCCGCCTCCGGGCGGGCGGCGGCCGAGGCGATCCGGACCGCGACGATCAGCGGATCCTCATCCACGAAGATCAGCGTGACGCCCAGCCGCTCCGCCAGCACCTCGCCGGAGCCCTCGCTCAGCCCGCCCGCCGGGGCGATCACGCACGCCGCCGCCTGCTCCCACGCCCGGCGGGTGGCCATCTCGACCGCCCACCCGCCGCCGGCCGCCGCCCCGATGAGGACCACCGCCGTGTGCGGCGCCACGGTCCCGAACACCGACAGCTCGTCCACGATGCGCACCTGGTGCACGGGGTTCTCGCCGGAGCCGTACATCCTGGCCCCGGCCAGCGGCCCGGCGTTGACCAGCTCGGCCACCGTGACCGGCGCCTCCCACCCCGCCCGCGGCCCCGTCACAGCGGGATCCCGAACGCGTGCAGCCCGCCCAGCTCCTGCCCCCGATCCGTGTGCCAGACCGGCGCGGCGTTCACGACCATGACGTCCACCTCCAGGCCGGGCACCGCCTTGTCGACGTCCACGACCATCCCGTCGGCCGTGGAGATCATGCAGATCTGGTCCGGCGTCATCGCCACGGCGGCCCCGTCGGCCAGCGCGAGCACGATCTCGTTGTGGGCCTCCAGCCGTACCAGCCGGCGCAGCCCCTCCGACTCCTGCACCACGATGCTGGAGGGCAGCGACGGCAGCGGCAGGTCGGCGCCGTGCCCCGTGCTGCCCTCCACCGCCAGGATGCGTCCCCTGCACAGGGTCCGCACGCCGAACGGCGCCGCGGCCGAGCGGGGCGCCCCTGGCTCGCCCGCCCGCAGCAGCAGGCTCACCGTCCCGGGCACGAGCACCCGCGCCAGGTCACCGGCCGTCATCGGGTAGCAGGCCGCCACCGCCCACCCGCCGACCGACAGCACGACGGGACGCATCAGCTCCTCCACCCGGCCGCCGTCCGTCTCCAGGAGCACCAGCTCGCCCGATCCGCCCGCCAGCGCCACCGGGGCCGGGCTCATCCCGCCCAGCGCGTACGTCGTCTGCTCCAGCAGCGGGAAGACCCGCCCCGTGCCGTCGCCGTCCACCAGCGGCACCCCCAGCTGGGCCGCCGCGATGAGCGGGACGAGGGCGTTCTCGGCGGCCAGGTTGAGCGCGACCACGGCCCCGGCCCGCCGCTCCAGCCTGCGCTCCAGCGCCCGCACGGCACGGGCGGGCTCGTCGCCCCTCGGCAGCTGCTCCCCCAGCGCGGTCGTGGACCCGACCAGACTGATCGCCACGCACAGGGTGTCCGGCGCCAGCTCTCCGGCCGCCACCAGCCCGACGCCCGCCCCGATCACCGAGCCCGCCCAGTCGAGGGCGAGGGCGTGCGCCGACTCCGCCGCCCCCGTCGCGAACATCCTCGCCCCCGCCGAGAACCGCCCGAGCCCGGCCTCGTCGATCACCACGGCCTCGTCTCCCCGCGGGTTCACGGCATCGTCCCCTCGGCCGTCACCCGCACCCGGTAGAGCCCGTCCGGCAGGTACGACAGCGGGTTCACGGTCGTCTCCGCGATCCTGGCCGACCCGGGCAGGGCGCCCGCGCTGACCACGCGGGTGAGCGCCTCGTCCCTGGCGTCCTGGAGCACCCGGTCCAGCTCCGCCCGTCCCCGCGCCTGCACGATCCGCTCCACCTGCGCCTCCGGCCGTCCGATCGCCGCCCCGTACGCCGCCGCCACCTCCTCGGGCACACCGGGCAGCACCACCCGCCCCCGCGCCAGGCTCGCCGTCCCGCCCAGGTCGCAGGCCAGCGGGTAGCGCCGGAAGTAGTGGGCCGACACCAGCCCGCCGCCCGACCTGGCGAAGAACACCGGCACCCCCGGCAGCTCCCGGGCCGCCTCGTCGGCGATCCGCCCCGCCTCGGGGCCGAGCGCCGCGTTGCGGATCGTGCTCTCCTCGCGCTCGCGCAGCCCCGGGAACCCGAACTCGTACGACAGCGTGATCCGCGCCTCCGGCACCGTGGCCGCGATGATCGCCGCCACGGCCAGCTCGTGATCGGCCAGCATCGGCGAGCCGGTCGCGGTGACCGCGAAATCGGTCAGCCCGCACGTGGCGGCGAAGCTCCGGACCGCCTCGGTGTCCAGCGGCGCCAGCACGCGTCCGGTGAGGCTGTGGCCGCCGCGCACGATCGTGGCCGCCCCCGAGCCGACGCGCGGGCGCAGCGCCTCCGGGCACGGCCCGCCCACCCGGATGGCGGCCACCGGGGCGGTGGCCACGTCGCCCAGGTCCACCGCCACGCACGCACGCGCCGCCGCGCGGGCGGCGGCGCGGCTCACCGGCCATTCGGGCGCGCCGTCCCTGACGGCCACCAGCACCGGTGCGGGCCGTGCGAGGGCGACGCCGAGGATCACTCCAGCTCGCGTCCTTCCGTCTCCGGCAGCGGCACGGCCAGCAGCGCCGTGGCCACCATGAACGCGTTGATGATCAGCATGGTAGCGGTGAACCCGGTGGCGTGGGCCAGCAGCGCCCCCACCGCCGACGGCGCCACGGTGGTGGCCACGAGCTGCGCGGCCGTGGCCCACGAGTAGCCGGTGCCGCGCAGGGCGGTCGGGTAGAACTCGCCGTTCCAGGTGTTCCAGACGCCCCAGGCGCCGAGGCTGAAGAACGACAGCACGAAGTTGCCGAGGTAAAGGCCGGTGGTGGTGGAGGCGGTGGCGAACCAGATGCCGCCGAGCAGCGCCGCCACGACGTAGACGAGGAAGACCTTCTTGCGGCCGAACCGGCCGGTCAGCAGCGAGGCGCTCACGTACCCGGGGATCATCATCAGGGCGCTCAGCGCCGCGAACCCGAGGGAGGCCGACAACGTCAGCCCCTTCTGCTGCAGCAGCGTCGGCAGCCACGTCTGCAGGCCCCAGTAGCCCCAGTTGAAGACGAAGTTCAGCAGCAGCATGACCACGGTGATCCGGGCCAGCCCGCCGCGGAACAGGTCGAGCGGCCGTCCCACCCGCTCGCTCGCCACCGTGAAGGTGGCCTCGGAGTCGGGGCTGTCCAGCGCACGCAGCACCGCGCGCGCCTCCTCCTGGCGGCCCCGGGCGGCCAGCCAGTACGGCGACTCCGGCACCCACGCCCTGATCGCGAACGCCCACAGTCCCGCCGCCGCGCTGGCGATCACCACGACATGCCAGCCCAGGCCGCCCAGCGTCGTCGACGCCCCGATCGCGGCCAGCATGCCGATCGGCCACCCGATCGACAGGTAAACCGCCGCCCGCCCGCGCGAGCGGGTCGGCAGCAGTTCGAGGAAGTACGGGAACGTGATCGTGTAGACGCCGGCCAGCGCCAGCCCGGAGGCCACCCGCAGCCCCACCAGCGCCGCCAGGTTCGGCGCGAACGCCGAGGCGAACGCGATCACCCCGTACGCCAGCAGCGACCAGAACGCGACCGGCTTGCGCCCGGCGCGGTCGGCCACCGGCCCCCACACCAGCACGCCGGGGATCATGCCGAAGGCGACCGCCGACAGCACGACGCCGACCCCCGTCTCGTCGATCCCGAAGGCGGTGCCGAGGTCGCCGGAGACGTAGACGAGGGCGAGCTGCTCCCACGACTCGATGACGAACGCGATGAACAGCGCGAGCGCGATGAGCACGTGCCTGCGGGTGAACGGCATCCGATCGAATGCCGCGCCGATGGGGATCGTTCGGGAGTCGACGGCGGTCATGGAAGCTCCTCGGAGGGGGGCGCTGAGTATGGCCGCACCATAGGGCCGCCCTGGTCCGGCGCTCCTGTGCAGGCCGCACTGGCGGGCCGCCCGATCTGTGCGGCCCGCCCTGCGTCGCCGGCCGGCGGCGTAATAACGGCCCCGGGGGAACCGCCGCGGGCGCGTAGATCAAGACTCGATCCAGCGCCGCAGCATGCTCGTGGCCAGTGTCATGGCCGCCCGGCAGGCGTGCGTGCCGCGCAGTTTGTCGAGCATGACGAAGTCGTGCACGATACCGGCCATCCGCACCGCCGTCACGTCGTTGCCCAGCTCGCGCAGCCGCGCCGCGTACAGCTCGCCCTCGTCGCGCAGCACGTCCGCCTCGCCCGTGATGATCAGCGCGGGCGGCTGGCCGCGCAGCTCCTCCGATCGGGCCCGCAGCGGCGAGGCGTGGCTCTCGGCCCGCTGGGAGGACTCGGGGGTGTACTGGTCCCAGAACCACTTCATGCCGTCGCGGTTGAGGTAGTAGCCGGAGCCGAACTGCCGGTAGGACTCGGTGTCGAAGTTCGCGTCGGTGACCGGGTAGAACAGGCACTGCCCGCGCAGCCGCACGAAGTCGAGCTTCCTGGCCATCATGGCCAGCACGGTCGCCATGTTGCCGCCGACCGAGTCCCCGCACACCGCCATCCGCGCCGGGTCCAGGTCCTTCTCCTTGCCGTGCTCGGACACCCAGCGGGCGGCGGCGTAGTTCTGCTGGATCTGCGTCGGGTACTTCGCCTCGGGAGCGCGGTCGTACTCCGGGAAGACGACGGCGGCCCCGCAGCGCACGGACAGCTCCCGCACCAGCCGGTCATGGGTGTGGGCGGAGCCGAACACCCAGCCCGCGCCGTGGATGTAGAAGATGACGGGCATGGTCCCCTTGGCGCCCTTGGGCCTGACGATCCGCACCGGCACCAGGCCTGTCGGGCCGCCCTGGACCTGGATCCACTCCTCGTCGATCTCCGGCTTGGGCACGTCCGGGTCGGACTGGAGCCGCTCCAGCGCCTCGCGACCCTCCTCGGGCGGCAGCTCGTAGATGAACGGACGCCGTGCGGTGGCGTCGGCGAACTCCTGCGCCGCCGGCTCCAGCACGACCCGCTTGATCATTGTGGTCACGATGACCCCCCGGGGTGAATGTCACACCTAGGGGTTTGTGCCTGCTCGTACCTCCAGACCACCGCCCAAAAGCGTCAAATTCCCCCTAAAACGGTCAGTCCCGCTCCAGCTCGTGCGCCAGCTCCTCCAGCTCCGCCCCGCCCGCCATGAGCGAGGTCAGCTCCTGCGTGGTGATGTCGGCCTTGCCGTACTCGCCCAGGCTGGCGCCCCGGTTGAGCAGCAGGAACCGGTCGCCCACCGGGTAGGCGTGGTGGGGATTGTGGGTGATGAAGACCACGCCGAGCCCCCGGTCGCGGGCCCTGGCGATGTAGCGCAGCACCACTCCGGCCTGCTTGACGCCCAGCGCGGAGGTGGGCTCGTCGAGGATGAGGACGCGGGCGCCGAAGTGGACGGCCCTGGCGATGGCCACCGACTGCCGCTCGCCGCCGGACAGCGTGCCGACCGGCTGGTCCACGTCGCGGATGTCGATGCCCATGGCCCGCAGCTCCTCCCGCGCCACGCGACGCGCCTTGGCCACGTCGAAGGCCAGGCCCTTCTTCGGCTCCGAGCCGAGGAAGAAGTTCCGCCAGACCGACATGAGCGGGATCATCGCCAGGTCCTGGTAGACGGTCGCGATGCCGCGGTCGAGCGCGTCGCGGGGGCTGGCGAAGCGCACCTCCTGGCCGTCCACCAGGAGCGCGCCGACGTCGTGCTGGTGCACCCCGGCCAGGATCTTGATGAGCGTGGACTTGCCGGCGCCGTTGTCGCCGAGCACGCAGGTCACCTGGCCGGCCCGCACGCCCATCGACACGTCGCGCAGCGCCAGCACCGACCCGAACGTCTTGCCGATGCCCCTGGTCTCGAGAATCAATGCTTCACCTCCTCGGCGTACCGCCTGACCAGGCGGTTGGCCAGCGTCGCCAGCAGCAGCATCGCGCCCAGGAAGAACTTGAACCAGTCGGCGTTCCAGCCCAGGAACACGATGCCCTTGTCGGCCATGCCGAAGATGACCGCGCCGATGGAGGCCCCGATCGCGGAGCCGTACCCGCCGGTGAGCAGGCAGCCGCCGATGACGGCGGCGATGATGTAGATGAACTCCTGGCCGATGCCGATGTTGGCCTGCACGGACGTGTACCGCAGCGCGAGGATCGAGCCGACCAGCCAGGCGGCGAACGCCGTCGTCATGAACAGCGCGATCTTCGTACGGGCGGCGGCCACGCCGACCGCGCGGGCGGCCTGCTCGTTGCCGCCCACCGCGAAGATCCAGTTTCCGGCCCTGGAACGCATGAGCACCCAGGTGGCCACGACGGTCACCAGGATCCACCACAGGATCGCCACCCGGAACGAGGTCCCGCCGATCTGGATCGTCCCGGCGAGGATCGCGTTCGCGGTCTCGAAGCCGGAGGCCCGGCGCAGGCCGCTGACCTGCACCGTCCCGGTGATGGCCTTGGTGACGCCGAGGTTGACGCCCTGCAGCATGAGGAACGTGCCCAGCGTGACGATGAAGCTGGGCAGCTTGGTCCTGGTGACGACCAGCCCGTTGGCGAACCCGACGGCCAGCGCCACGACCAGCCCGACGAGCATGGCCGCCCACACGCTGAACCCGTAGCGGGTGGCCAGCGTGACGAGGATGAGCCCGCTCGTGCCGGTCAGCACGCCGGCCGACAGGTCGAACTCGCCGCCGATCATGAGCAGCGCGACCGCGACGGCCATGATGCCGAGCGTGGCGGCCGGGTCGAGCCAGTTCGCGATGCCGTCCAGTGACCGGAACACCGGCGACTGGGAGGCGAAGAACACGAACACCACGACCAGCCCGACCACCGCGCCCAGTTCGGGCCTGATGAGCAGGCGGCGGGCCAGGCCGACGTCGGTGACCCGCTCGTCGGCCGCCAGGGTCATCGCGTGCCCGCCTCGGCCAGCTTGGCCACCTGCTCGGCGTTGTCCTTGGTCACGAAGCCCGGCCCGGTGTTGACGGGCAGGCCGCCGCCGACCGTGTTGAGGTTGTTCTTGTACAGGTTGAGGAACGTGATCGGCAGGTAGCCCTGCAGGTACTGCTGCTGGTCCACGGCGAACAGGATCTCCCCGTCCTTGATCGCGGACACCACGTCGCCCGACAGGTCGAACGTGGCCAGCTTGGCCTGCGAGCCGGAGTCCTTGATGGCGTCCCTGGCGGCGACCGCGACGGCCGGGTTGAGCGCGAGCACGCCGTTGACCTGCTTGTCCGACTGGAGCTTGGCGGTGACCTTGGAGGTCACGTCGGCCAGGTTGCCCACGTCGACCTGCAGCCGCTCGACCGTGCCGCCCAGCGTCTGCTCGGCGCCCTTGCAGCGCTGGTCGAGGCCGACGTTGCCGGCCTCGTGGATGACGCACAGCAGCTTGGTGACGCCGGCGGCCTTGAGCTGCTCGCCCGCGCCGCGCCCGGCCACGTCCTCCGACTGCCCGACGTGCGTGATGGCGCCGAACGCCTTGGAGGAGTCGGCGCCGGAGTTGATGGTGACCACCGGGATCTTCGCCGCGACGGCCTTGCCGATGGCCTCCTTGAGCGCGTCGGGGTTGGCCATGGAGACCACGATGCCGTCCACCTTCTCCGAGACGGCCTGGTCGATGAGCTGCGACTGTTTGGCGGGGTCGCCGTCGCCCTGGTAGGTCACCTTGACGCCGTACTGTTTGCCTGCGGCCTCGGCGCCGTTCTTGACCACGTCCCAGAAGGAGTCGCCGGCGCCTCCGTGGGTGATGACGGCGAAGCCGGCGCTCGCGGCGGCCGAGCTCCCGGCGGGGGCGGCGGCCGCCGAGCTCTCGGCGGGGGCGCTCTGCCCTCCGGAGGAGGAGCAGCCGGTCACGGCGAGCGCGCCCAGCAGGGCCAGCACGATCGGGGTACGTCTCATAGGACACCTCCAAGACCAACGGGCTCGCCCCGGTTCTACCCCAATATCATCTCTATGTATAGACATGCGGACTTATCCACCGTAGAACGGAACCTTACGTTCCGATATGCTGAAGGGTATGACGAGCGCACCCATGAGCGGCCGCAAGGCGCAGGCCGCGCGCAACGACGAGTTGATCCTGCGAGCGGCCAGGGCGGTCTTCACCGCCGACCCCGGCGCCCCCATCGCGGCCGTGGCCGAGAAGGCGGGCGTCGGGATCAGCGCGCTTTACCGCCGCTACCCCAGCAAGGAAGCGCTGCTGCAGAAGCTGTGCGGCGACGGTCTCCAGCTCTACATCGAGGTGACCGAGCGGTCGCTGGCCCAGGAAGGCGACCCGTGGGAGGCGTTCGCCGCCTACCTGCGCGGCATCGTGGAGGCCGACACCAACTCCCTGACGATCAGGCTGGCGGGCACGTTCACGCCGACCGAGGAGCTGGGCCGCGCCGCGTTCCTGGCCTCGTCGCTGGCCACCGAGGCGCACCGCCGGGCGGTGGAGGCCGGCGTGCTGCGGCCGGACGTGACGGCGACGGACATCGCGCTGCTGTTCGAGCAGATGGCCTCGATCAAGCTCGGCGACGAGGAGCGCACCGCACAGCTGCGCGAGCGCTACCTGACGCTCCTGATGGACGCGCTGCGGGTGCCGCCCGCGCACCGGGAGCTGCCGGGCCCCGCTCCCGCGGACGAGGAGCTGTCGGCCCGCTGGTACCCGTCGTCCTAGCCCGCTCCCGGCCCGCGCCCGGTCCGCGCCCGGTCCGCTCTCAGTCCGCCGGATCGGCCGGCCGCCGGGCGAGCGCGACCGTGCGGCGGGCCCTGGCGACGATGGGGGCGTCCACGAAGCGGCCGTCGGGCAGCGCGACCGCGCCCAGGCCGGACCGCTCGGCCTGCTCGGCCGCCTCGACGATCTCCGCGGCCCTGGCCGCCTCCTCCTCCGACGGGCGGAACGCCCGCCTGATCACCGGGATCTGGCGGGGGTGGATGGCGGTCCTGCCGAACAGGCCGAGCGCGCGGCCCGCCAGGCAGGAGGCCAGCAGGCCGGCCTCGTCCTTGACGTTCGGGTAGACGGCCATGGGCACGGGCGGCAGGCCGGCCGCCGCCGCGGCCAGCACCACCTGGAGCCGCAGGTGGTCCATGGCCCGTTCGTCGGCGATGGCCAGCTCGGCGGCCAGGTCCTGCTCGCCGAGCGCGACGCCGGCGACCTTCGGGTGCGCCGCGATCTCGCGGGCCGCCAGGATCCCGGCCGCCGACTCCAGCAGCGCGTACGCCGGCGCGGCGCCGGTGATCGCGTCGAGCACGGCCACGGACTCGACCTTGGGCAGCCGCACGGCGTCGGCGAGCTCCCCGACCGCTTCGAGGTCGGCCAGCCCGCGCCCGGTGGCCAGGTCGTTGACCCGGACGTGCAACTGCGCGGCCGGGGAGGCGTCCCGGCGGGCGCGGAGGTAGGCCACGGCGTTGGCGCGGGCCTCGTCCTTGCGGGCGGGCGCGACCGCGTCCTCCAGGTCGATGATGACGACGTCCGCCCCGGAGGCGACCGCCTTGTCGAAGCGCTCGGGCCGGTCGCCCGGCACGTACAGCCAGGTGACGTTCACGCGATCACGCCCGCTTCGCGCAGGGCCGCGATCCGCTCGCCGGTGTAGTCGAGCTCCGCGAGCACCTCGTCGGTGTCGCGCCCGAGCGGCCGTCCCGGCCAGCGGATCTCGCCGGGTGTGTCGGACATGCGGAACATGACGTTCTGCAGGGTCACCGAGCCGAGCTCCTCGTCCGGCACCTCCACGAACGTGCGCAGCGCCGCGTACTGCGGGTCCTCGGCGATGTCGGAGACGTCGTAGATGGGCGCGACCGCGGCCTGCGCCTCCTCGAAACGGGCGATGACCTCGTCGGCGTCCCGCTCGGCGATCCAGGAGGCGACGGCCTCGTCCAGCTCGTCCACGTGCTGCACGCGCCCGCTCCCGCTGGCGAACCAGGGCTGCTCCACCAGGTCGGGCCGCCCCACCAGGGTGACCACGCGCTCGGCGACGGGCTGGGCGCTGGTGGAGATGGCCAGCCACCGCCCGTCGCGCGTCCGGTAGGTGTTGCGCGGCGCGTTGCTGCTGGACCGGTTGCCGGTGCGGCGCGGCACGACGCCCAGGGCCTGGTACGCGGTCATCTGCGGCCCCAGGATGCCCAGGATCGGCTCGATGATCGCCAGGTCGATGACCTGCCCCCGCCCGCTCTGCTCCCGGGCGCGCAGCGCCACCATGATCGCGTACGACATGGCCAGGCCCGCGATGCCGTCGGCGAGGGCCAGCGGCGGCAGCGTGGGCGGCCCGTCGGGCTGCCCGGTCATGGCCGCGAACCCGCTCATGGCCTCGGCCAGCGTCCCGAACCCCGGCTGCTTGGCCATCGGCCCGAACTGCCCGAACCCGGTCATCCGCGCCACGATCAGCCGCGGGTTGAGCTCAAGAAGGTCTTCGGGGGCGAGATTCCAGCGCTCCAGGGTGCCGGGGCGGAAGTTCTCGATCAGCACGTCGGACCGCTCGGCCAGGCGGCGCAGGATCTCCTGGCCCTCGGCCCGCGACAGGTCCACCGCCGCGGCGCGCTTGTTGCGCGCGAGCGTCTTCCACCACAACCCCACGCCGTCCACGGGCTCGTCGGTGCCGGCCCGTTTCCGGGGCACGGACGCGCCGTGCCCGCGCGAGGGGTCGCCGCGCCGGGGGTGCTCGATCTTGATCACGTCGGCGCCGAAGTCGCCCAGCATCATCGCGGCGGAGGGACCGGCGAACAGGGTCGCCGCGTCGATGACCCGGAGGTCGGCGAGGCTCGTCATAGGTATGTAACTTATAAGAAATATGTCATAGGTCCAACCAGAGTGACTGATCTACGAGAAACTTGGGGACATGTCGCCTACGGAGCCCCGGCCGCCGATGAGCAAGGCCGAGTACGTCTACAGCGTGCTGCTCGACGAGATCCGCACCGCGCGGATCCCGGGCGGCACGGCGCTGCGGGCCGGGGAGGTGGCCCGCCGGCTGGGTGTGTCGGTCACCCCCGTGCGCGAGGCGCTGCGCAGGCTGGAGAAGGACCGGCTGATCAGCTACGAGGCGCATCACGGCGCGACCGTCGTGGACCTGGGAGACGAGGCCGTCGCCGAGTACTACGGCCTGCGCGCGGTGGTCGAGGGCCTGGGCGCGCGCCTGGCGGCCGGCCGCATCACCCCGGAGGAGCTGGCCGGGCTGCGCGACCTGCACGCCTCGATGGTCGAGGACGCCGCGCACGGCAGGCACGACCGGCTCGGGGAGCAGAGCAGGCGGTTCCACCTGCGCATCGTGGACATCGGCGGCCCGGCCTTCCTGGCCGCGCACGCCAGGTCGGTGCGCAACAGCTTCCCGGTGCCCGCCGAGGCGTCGCTGTGGCTGGACGAGGCCCAGGTGCGGGCCCAGCTCGAAGCGCACGAGGGCATCCTGGCCGCGCTGGAGTCCGGCGACGCCGAGGCCGCGGAACGCATCATGATCGACCACGTGCGCCGGGCCGGGGATTACCGGCAACAGCACTGACCAAATACGTACGTCACGGTCGCCGATGACAAAAATCAGCGTTCGGCCCTGCTCTATTGCAACTCGATTACGGCTGTTGCACGATGGCCACTCAAGTGGTCTGGCACCCGAGGGGGCAGGGACTGTGGCGAGCCGACGTGCTGGACACGCGTGGACACTGCATCCCGACTACCGGACTCCTCCCGTCCCCGCAGGCACGACCGTCGCCCCAGGCCCCTGGCGGCACCCCGACGGCGGCCAGATCATGAACGGCACCTACGAGCGGCCCCTTCCCGACCGGCGGGTCGAGGTCGTCACCATCTGGTACGGCTACGCGCTCAGCCACTGGAACGGGCCGCGCATGCCGCGTTTCACCAGCCCGCTGGTGTCGGCCTGGAACCCGGTGCTGGCCCAGGGGCTGGCCGTCGACCCGCGGGCCCCGGCGCCGTACCACGACGAGCTGTGGTGCGACCGGTGGATCGCCGACGCCCTGCTGTACGGGCGCAAGCCGTACGGGGCGTTCACCCTGCCCGCCGCCGAGGCGCTGCGCTGGTTCGCCAAGAGCGGCGGCACGGGCCTCGTCTACCACGCCGAGCCGGCGGACGGGCTGATCAGGGTCGTGGCGGGCACGGCGGAGCGCTACGCGCAGCTGTTCGACCTGGACGCGCTGATCGCCGACTACCGCGGCGCGCTGCCGCCGGAGCTGGCCGAGCCGGAGGTGGCGGCGCTGGAGGCGCACCGCGGCCACTCCCCCGCGCTGCGCTACATCCTCAGCGAGAACGGCGAGGCCCGCTTCGCGCAGGCGCCGCTGTCGGTGCGCGGTCTCACCCTCGGATACCCTCCTCGGGAGACGGCCGCCCGCATCGCCGCCGCGACCCTCTCCTGACCGCACCCATCACCGGAGCCACGCCGTGACCGCGAGACCCATGCCGGGCGTCAAGGGCGTCCTGTTCGACCTCGACGGCACCCTGTTCGACCACCGGAGCGCCGCCGACGCCGCGATCATCGGGTGGGTGACAGCGCACTCCCCCGGCCACCCGCGCCTGGACGAGGTGTGCGCGCTCTGGGCCGGCCTGGAGGCGGTGTACCTGGCGATGTGGCAGGCGGGCGAGTGCACCGTGCAGGAGCAGCGGCGCCGCCGCCTGAGCGCGCTCTGCCGGGAGCTGGCCGTGCCGGTGCCCGGCGACCTCGACGCCGCCTACGCCGACTTCGGCGAACGCTACCGGCAGGGCTGGATCGCCTACCCGGACGCGGCGGGGGCGGTGGCGGAGCTGGGCGGGTTCGCGCTCGGGGTGCTGACGAACGGGGTGCAGCAGATGCAGGAGGCGAAGATCCGCGCGATCGGGCTCACCGGCGCGGTCGGGCCGGTGCTGACGGGCGAGACGCTGGGCGGCCACTTCAAGCCGTCGCCCGCCTCCTACACGGGGGCCGCCGCGGCGCTCGGGCTGGCGCCGGAGCAGGTGCTGCTGGTGGGCGACGACGTGGGCAATGACGTGACGGGGCCGGCGGCGACCGGCATGCGCTCGGTCTGGCTCGACCGGCTCGGGGTCGAGCCACCGCCCGCCGGCTTCCCCCGCATCACCTCACTGGCCGAGCTCCCGCGACTCCTCCACTAGCGCCACCCGGGGCCCGGCCTCGGCTCGCCTCACCGGGGCGCCAGCTCTGCCAGCACGGAGCCGGCCAGGTCGAAGCCGCCCACATGCGCCAGGTAGGCCCCCTGCCGCAGCGGGTCGCCGAGGTAGACGCCGCCCGCCTGGCGCACCAGCAGGGCCCCCGCGGCCACGTCCCAGGGGTGGGCGCGGGTGCCGTACGCGGCGTCCGACCAGCCGGCGGCGACGTGCGCGAGCTTGAGCGCCGCGCTGCCCGGCTTGCGCACGGCCGAGAAGGACTCCAGGAACCGGCCGTAGCGGCGCAGCGCCGCCTCGCCGTCCGCCTCCAGGTCCGCGGGCGTCGGATAGCTCGACAGCAGCATCGCCTCCCGGTCCCGGGAGGCTCCCGCGCTCTTCAGCGGCGCGCCGTTGCACCAGGCGCCCTCGGCGGAGGCGCTGAACTCGTCCTCGCGTACGGGGTCGTACACCACGCCGGCGACCAGCTCCCCGCGCGCGGCCACGGCGACGGACACGCAGAAGAACGGCAGCCCGGCGGCGAAGTTGGCGGTGCCGTCGATGGGGTCGATGTACCAGACGAGGTCGCCGGACCCGGTCGTGCCGGCCTCCTCGCCGACGATCACGCTCTCGGGCGCGCGGGCGGCGATGACCGCGCGGATGGCCTCCTCGGCGGCGCGGTCGTGCTCGGTCACGGGGTCGTGGAAGTCGCGTTTGGTGGACACCTCGGGCCGGGACCTGAAGGCCTTGCGCAGCCGGGGCCCGGCGGCCCGGGCCGCCTCGGTGGCGATGTCCAGCAGGTGCGTCACGTCCATCTTCACTCCTGAAGCAGGGGAAAAGTCATCAGGACCCTCTATGCCCACTCCGCACGGCCTTTGTCATTTGTCAGGACATTCTGACCTGGGTTAAGCTGATCGGCATGACCGCGAACCTCGCCATCGACCTGGACCGGTCCAGCCCGGTGCCGCTCTACTTCCAGGTGGCCGAGCAGATCGCCGAGGCCATCCGGCGAGGTGACCTGGCGCCCGGCGCCCGGCTGGACAACGAGATCCTGCTGGCCGACAAGCTGGGCCTGTCGCGGCCCACGATCCGCCAGGCGATCCAGTATCTCGTGGACAAGGGCCTGCTCGTGCGCAAGCGCGGCGTCGGCACCCAGGTCGTCCACGGGCAGGTCAAGCGCTCGGTGGAGCTGACGAGCCTCTACGACGACCTGCGCAGGTCAGGCCAGGAGCCGGCCACGCAGGTGCTGGCGCTGGAGCCGCGCCCGGTCGACGAGGAGGTGGCCCAGATCCTGAGCGTGGAGGCGGGCACGGAGGTCCTCTATCTCGAGCGCGTGCGCTTCGCGGCCGGGGAGCCCCTGGCGCTGCTGCACAACTGGCTGCCGCTCGGCCTGGCCCAGCTCACCGCCGCCGACCTGGAGAGCCGGGGCCTGTACGAGCTGCTGCGCGGCGCGGGCGTGCGGATGCGGGTGGCCAACCAGCGGATCGGCGCGCGGGCCGCCACCCAGGCCGAGGCCAGGCTGCTGGAGGAGCGCCGGGGCGCGCCGCTGCTGACCATGATCCGCACCACGTACGACGACCAGGGCAGGGCCGTCGAGCACGGCTCACACGTCTACCGGGCCTCGCACTACTCCCTCGAGGTCACCCTCATCGAGCGCTGAGGCGGCCCGCCGCTTCAGGTAGAGCGTGGTGCAGATCCCGAACACCACGGCCACCACCAGCCCCACCCACGAGAAGCCCTTCAGCCACTTCTCGGCGACGAGCCCGAGATAGAAGATCACCGCGGTGGTGCCGCCCGCCCACACGATCCCGCCGAGCACGTTGGCGACGGCGAACTTCCAGTACGGCATCCGCAGCGCCCCCGCCAGCGGCCCGGCCAGGATGCGCAGCAGCGCGATGAACCGCCCGACGAAGACCGCCCACACCCCGAACCGCTGGAAGTACCCCTCGGCCTTGGCGACGTGCCGCGGCCCGAAATGCTTGGGGAAGCGCCGCCCGAGCCGGTCGAACAGGGGCGCGCCGCCCCTGCGCCCGATCGCGTACCCGGCGGAGTCGCCCAGGATGGCCCCGGCGCTGGCGAACGCGCCGACCCAGAAGGGGTGCACCACGCCTTTGGAGGCCAGGATCGAGGCGCTGACCAGCACGATCTCACCGGGCAGCGGAATGCCGAGGCTCTCGAACCCGATCACCAGCGCGACCATCGCGTACAGCCAGCCGGCCGGGATCGCCTGCAACCATTCGTCGATATGCACGCGCGCAACCCTAGCGCCGTCACATCACCACAAGACCCGCGTTCGAGACCTTCCTTCCGCGCCGGACGGTCAGCGTTCGCTGTCGAGCATGGACATCTGCGCCTCGGCGTACCTGGCACCGGCGGCGGCCCCCTCGGGGACGGCCGCCTCGACGGCCGCCAGGTCCTCGGCGGACAGCCGCACCTCCAGAGCGCCCAGGGCCTCGGCCAGCCGCTCGCGCCGCCGCGCCCCGACGAGCGGGACGATGTCCTCGCCCCGGGCCAGCACCCAGGCGACGGCCAGCTGCGCGACCGTGACCCCCTTGGCCTCGGCGAGCGCCCGCAGCGCGGCCACCAGCGTGAGGTTGTGCGCCAGGTTGTCGCCGGAGAAGCGCGGGCTGACGGCGCGGAAGTCGCCGGCGCCCAGCTCGCGGTCCTTGGACCAGTGACCGCTGAGCAGGCCCCTGGACAGCACGCCGTACGCGGTCACGCCGACGCCCAGCTCGCGGCAGGCGGGCAGGACGTCCCGCTCGATCCCCCTGGACAGCAGCGAGTATTCGAGCTGCACGTCGGCGATCGGGTGGACGGCGTGGGCCCGCCGGATGGTCTCGGCCCCGGCCTCGGACAGCCCGACGTGCCGCACGCGCCCCTTCGCGACCTCCTCGGCGATGGCGCCGACGGTCTCCTCGATCGGCACGTCCGGATCGACCCGCGCGATCCGGTAGACGTCCACGTGGTCGGTGCCCAGGCGCCGCAGGGTGTAGGCGAGCGAGGTCTTGACCGCCGCGGGCCGGCCGTCGTAGCCGAGCCAGTTGCCGTCGTGGTCGCGCTGCGCCCCGAACTTCACGCTGATCAGGACGTCGTCGCGCGAGCGGCCTTCGAGCGCCTGGCGGATGAGCAGCTCGTTGTGGCCCATGCCGTAGAAGTCGCCGGTGTCGAGCAGCGTGATGCCGGCGTCGAGGGCGGCGTGGATGGTGGCGATGGACTCGGACGTGTCGGCCGGCCCGTAGAAGTCGGACATGCCCATGCAGCCCAGCCCGAGGTCGGACACGGCGGGTCCACCGGTTCCCAGAGTTCTCATACGGTCAGCATGCCAGTTGGACTGACAGATTTCAATTTTTGTCAGCACATACGAGCCGATCGTCACCTGCCGAGACCCCGCCCGGTCCTCTGTGTAATCGGCGCTCAAGCGGCGTGCAATCCGGCCCGCGTACAACGGCATCCGGCAGATCGGGAGAAACGCCTCCGGCGGGCGGGGAGAGGGCAGGGAAACGATGGGCACGGGACTGTGGATGTCAGTGGCGATCACGGGAGCGACGATGCTGATCCTGGCGTGCGTCGGGCTGCCGTTCCTCATCGCCGCGCGGAACGGCCGGCAACTCCTCGCCACCGGCATCGCCGCGCAGGCGGTGATCGAGTCGATGGCCGACACCGGCGTGACGATCAACGGGCAGCCGCTCGTCAGCTTCGTCCTCGGCGTGCGACTGCCGGGCGGGCAGGTGCACCGGGTCACGCACCGGCAGTCGCTGCCGCGCCTGCCCATGGGCATGGTCGTGCCCGGCGCGGTGGTGCCGGTCAAGGTGGACCAGCAGCGGCGCGACCGGGTGCGCATCGACTGGGCGTCCTGGCGCCCGGCTCCGTACGGCGCCTGAGCGCCATGATCTGACCCGTCCGGTGGTTTCCGGACGGGTTACGTTCTTTTTTCCATCCGGCCCCAACCCTTGGCAACTTACCTCCCAGACACCTAAGGTTCAGTGCAATGCCACACATTACTGGGAAGGTTCATGACGTCCAAGCAGGTCAGGCCCCTGGACGGCGCCGTACGCACCGCCGCCGGGGCTGTAAGGCCGCTGTCAGGGATTCGTATCACCGGCGGTCTGCTCCATGACTGGCAGCGCCGCAACAGCAGGGCCACGATCCCGCACACCATCGAGCAGCTCCGGGCGGCGGGCAACGTCGCCAACCTGAGCCGCCTCCTGGAGGACGACCCCGCCCCCTACCGGGGCCGGTACCCGTTCCTCGACACCGACCTCTACAAGACCCTCGAAGGTCTGGCGTACGAGCTCGGCGACGGCGACACCTCGGCCAGGGAGTTCTTCGACGAGGTGGTCGGCCTGCTGGAGCGGGTCCAGGCCGGCGACGGTTATCTCAACTCCTTCTTCCAGGACCCCGAGGCGGCCAAGAAACCGTGGGAGGACCTGGCCTGGGGGCACGAGCTGTACAACCTGGGCCACCTCATCCAGGCGGCCGTCGCCGCGAACCGGCGGATGGGCGACGACCGGCTGCTGCGGGTGGCCACGCGCTTCGCCGACCTGGCGGCGGACCGGTTCGGGCAGTCGGGGGTCTGCGGCCATCCCGAGGTGGAGATGGCGCTGGTCGAGCTCTACCGGGAGACGGGCGAGCGCCGCTACCTGACGCTGGCGGCGGCGTTCGTCGACCGCAGGGGCACGGGACAGATGGAGCACCGCATCTTCCCCGCCGAGTACTTCCAGGACCACGTGCCGCTGCGCGAGCTGCCGTCGGTGACCGGCCACGCGGTGCGCATGGCCTACCTGGCGGCGGGCGCGGCCGACGTCTTCCTGGAGACCGGCGACCGGTCGCTGTTCGAGACGCTGGAGCGGCTCTGGGACGACATGGTGGCGACCAAGCTGTACGTCACCGGCGGCCTGGGCAGCCGCCACTCCGACGAGGCGATCGGCGACCGGTACGAGCTGCCCTCCGAGCGCGCCTACACCGAGACCTGCGCGGCCATCGGCGTCATGCAGTGGGCCTGGCGGATGTTCCTGGCCAGCGGCGCCGCGAAGTACCTCGACGTGTTCGAGCGCGTGCTCTACAACGCCTACGCCGTGGGCCTGTCGGCCGAGGGCACGGCGTTCTTCTACGACAACCCGCTGCAGCGCCGCCCCGACCACGCGCAGCGCAGCGGCTCGGAGGACGGCGGCGAGCCGCTGCGCCGGGCCTGGTTCACCTGCCCGTGCTGCCCGCCCAACATCGTGCGGTGGATGGCCCAGCTCGCCGACTACGTGGCGGCCGAGCGGGACGGCGCCGTGCTGATCACCACCTACACGCAGGCCGAGATCCGCACGGCCGAGCTGGACCTGGCGATGGAGACGGCCTACCCGTGGGACGGCGACGTGCGCATCGCCGTCGAGCGGGCGCCGGAGGGGCCGTACGGGCTCGTGCTGCGCGTCCCCGGCTGGGCCGGGAACGTGACAGTGACCGTCAACGGCGAGCCCTGCCGGGCGCCGGAGTCCGGCGGCTGGCTCACCCTCCACCGCACGTGGTCGCCGGGCGACGAGGTGCGCCTCACCCTGCCCATGCCGGTCCGGGCGCACGGCTCGCACCCCCACCTGGACGCCACCAGGGGCGCGCTGAGCCTGGCCCGGGGGCCGATCGTGTACTGCGTCGAGCAGCACGACAGCCCGCAGGCCCCCGTCGACGACCTGCTCGTCGGGGCCCACGACGTTGTTAACGCGCACACCGAGCGGCGCGACGAGGCCGTCGTGCTGCGTCTGGAGGCGGACGCGGCTCCCCCGCCCTCCGCCGAGCTCTACCCCGAGCTCCCTCTGCACGAGGCGCTCCCGGAGACGAGGGTCGTGGCGACCTTCGTCCCCTACTTCCTGTGGGGCAACCGCGGCCCCCAGGCCATGCGGGTCTGGGTCAGGACCCCCTGGACCAACGGAAAGAAGGCATCATGAGGAGATCGGCGGCGCTCGCGAGCGTCACCATGACCACCGTCCTGGCGCTCACCGCGTGCGGCGGGGGCGGCGGCACGGGGGCCACGGGCACGGGCACCGGCACGGGCGCCTCGGGCGGGCCGGGCGCGCCCGCCGCGACGGGCGGCACCGTGCGCATCCTGGCCAAGGCGGACTTCTCCCACCTGGACCCGGCGCGCGGCTGGGACGGCGGAGTGAACAACTTCTACCGGCTCATCTACCGGGGGCTGACGATGTTCGGCGCGGGTCCGGGCGCCGAGGGCACGAAGGTCGTGCCGGACCTGGCCACCGACACGGGCACGCCGTCGGACGGCGCCAAGACGTGGACGTTCAAGCTCAAGGACAACCTGTTCTTCGAGGACGGCACGCCGATCAACAGCGAGGCCGTGAAGTTCGGCTTCTCGCGCACGTTCGACCCCGAGGCCGGGATCGGCTCGCCGTACGGGAAGCTGCTCCTGGACGCGCCGAAGGACTACAAGGGCCCGTACCTGGACGGCGATCTGAAGACGATCGAGACGCCCGACGACAAGACGGTCGTCTTCCACCTGAAGAAGCCCTTCGCCGACTTCCCGAGCGCGCTGGCGCTGGCCAACTTCACGCCCTTCCCCAAGGGCACGGGGGCGGGCGCGGCGTTCGACACCAAGCCGATCGCGAGCGGGCCGTACAAGCTGGCCGGCTACCAGCGCGGCGCCTCGCTGAAGCTGGAGCGCAACCCGCAGTGGAAGCGTGAGACCGACAGCGTGCGGGCGGCCAAGCCGGACGCGTTCGAGTGGACCTTCGGCCTGGACTGGGCCACGATCGACGAGCGCATGCTGGCCGGGCAGGGCACCGACGCCGACGCCATCGGCCCCTCGATCCAGGCGGGGACCGTGGCGCGGGTGCAGGCGCCGCAGATCAAGCAGCGCACGCTGTCCGGGCTCAACGGCTGCACCACCTACATGGGCCTGAACACCACCAAGAAGCCCCTGAACGACGTGCGGGTGCGCCAGGCGATCAACTACGCGGTCAACAAGGACACCGTGGTCGCGGGCATGGGCGGCGGCGCCCTGGCCGCCAAGGGCACCACGATCCAGCCGCCCACGATCGCGGGCCGGGTGGACTACGACCTGTACCCGTACAACCCCGAGGAGGCCAAGAAGCTGCTGGCCGAGGCCGGCCTGGCGGACGGGTTCACCCTGACGCTCGACACCCGCCCGGACCCGAAGATGGCCGCGGTGGCGGTGGCGATCCAGGACGCGCTCAAGCAGGTGAAGATCGACGTCAAGATCAACAACATCGACACCTCCACGTACTACGAGGTCATCGGCACGCCGGCGCAGCAGCACGACGCCGCCGTGACCGGCTGGTGCCCCGACTGGGCCTCCGGCGCGACGTTCCTGCCGCCGCTGTTCGACGGCCGCAACATCACCGAAAAGGGCAACTCCAACCTCGCGCAGATCAACGACAAGGGCATCAACCAGCGCATCGACGAGATCGCCGCGATGGCGGACGTGCAGGCGGCCAACGCGGCCTACGGCGAGCTGGACAAGCAGATCATGAAGGAGGCGCCGATCGTCCCGCTGGCCTACGAGAAGCTCATCCTCCTGGCCGGCTCGAACATCGCGGGCGCCTACCAGTCCAACTCCTTCTCCGGCGGCATCGACCTGATCTCCGTCGGCCTGGCGAAGCCGACGAAGTAGATGGCCGTCGTCGCTTACTCCCCGAGCACGTCGAGGGCCCGGGTCACGAGCGCGCTGCTGCGCGACCGAGGCGCGGTGCTCAGCACCGCGTTCCTCGCGCTGATCGTGCTGATGGCGATCTGCGCGCCGCTGATCAGCGCGATCACCGGCCACGGCCCGAACGACTTCGACACCGCCGCCGTCGACACCGACCTGGGCGGGGTGCCGCGCGGGTCGCTCGGCGGGATCAGCGCCGACCACCTGCTGGGCGTCGAGCCGCAGAACGGCCGCGACATCCTGGCCCGCATCGCGTACGGGGCGCGCGTCTCGCTGCTGATCGCGGTCTCGGCCACGGCGCTGACGACCCTGCTGGGCGTGGTGCTGGGCATGCTGGCCGGGTTCTACCAGGGTTGGGTGGACCAGGTGATCTGCCGGGTCATGGACTTCCTCATGGCCTTCCCCGCGCTGATCTTCATGATCGCGATCCTGTCGTCGCTGCCGCAGGGCAACAAGCCGGTGCTGCTGGTCGTGGTGATCAGCGTGTTCGGCTGGCCGTACCTGGCCCGGGTGGTGCGCGGGCAGACGATGACGCTGGTGAACAGGGAGTTCGTGGAGGCCGCCCGCGCGTCGGGCGCCTCCACGGGCGCGCTGGTGTTCAAGGAGATCCTGCCGAACCTGCGCAGCTCGCTGATCGTGATGACCACCCTGGCCGTGCCCGGCTACGTCGGCACCGAGGCGGGGCTGTCGTTCCTGGGCGTCGGCGTGGCGCCGCCGACGCCGTCGTGGGGCCAGATGATCGCCGGCTCGGTCTCCTGGTACTCCGTCGATCCGATGTACTTCGCGATCCCCGGCGGGTTCCTGTTCCTCACCGTGCTGTCGCTGACGGTGCTCGGCGACCGGCTGCGGGCCGCCTTCGACGCCGGGGATGCCTCATGATGGCGCGCTACCTCGCCGGGCGCCTCGCCGGGGTGGTGCTGATCCTCTTCCTGGTGTGCCTGTTCACGTTCATCATCTTCTTCACCCTCCAGCCCGACCCGGCGGTGATGATCTGCGGCAAGACGTGCACGCCCGAGCGCATCGACCAGATCCACACCGTGCTGGGGCTGGACAAGCCGTTGCTGACGCAGTTCTTCGGCTTCCTGTTCGGCATCTTCGCCGGGCGCGACTACGGCGAGGGCGCGAACCTGGTGCACTGCGCCGCCCCGTGCCTGGGCTACAGCTTCCAGACCAACCAGTCCGTGTGGGAGATGGTGGTCGAGCGGCTGCCCGTCAGCGCCACCGTCGCGATCGGGGCCGCGGTGCTGTGGCTGCTCATCGGGATCGCGGCCGGCCTGCTCAGCGCCGTCAAGGAGGGCACCTGGTGGGACCGCGCCGCCATGGGCCTGGCCCTGGGCGGCTCCAGCGTCCCCAACTACGTGCTGGCGCTGGCGCTGCAGTACGTGCTGGTGGTGCAGCTGCAGGTGCTGCCCTTCCCGCGGGCCGTGCCCTTCGCCGAGGATCCGGTCGTGTGGTTCCAGTCGTACCTGATGCCGTGGATCGTGCTGGCCACCGGCTACGCCTGCCTGTACGCCCGGCTCACCCGGGCGAACGTGATCGACACCCTCGCCGAGAACTTCATGCGCACGGCCAGGAGCAAGGGCCTGAGCCCGGCGCTGACCATGCGCAGGCACGCCCTGCGCCCGGCGCTGACGCCCATCGCCACGATCTTCGGCATGGACTTCGCCGCGCTGCTGGGCGGCGCGCTCATCACCGAGACGGTGTTCGGGCTGAACGGCGTGGGCAAGATGGCCGCCGACTCCATCGCCAAGAACGACCAGCCGGTGATCATGGCGGTGACGCTGCTGGCGGCGTTCTTCGTGGTGGTCGGGAACGTGGTGATCGACCTCGTCTACACGAGGCTGGACCCGAGAGTGAGGATCACGGCGAAATGAGCGACCTGCTTGTCGTGGAGGACCTCACCGTCACCTTCCCCACCACGCGCGGCCCGGTGGACGTGGTCAAGGGCGTGTCCTTCACCGTCGGACGGGACGAGACGGTCGGGATCGTCGGCGAGTCCGGGTCCGGCAAGTCCATGACCAGCCTGGCGGTCATGGGACTGCTGCCCAAGGGCGCCAGGGCCGGCGGGAGCATCCGGCTGGACGGCACGGAACTGCTCGGCCGCCCGGACCGGGAGCTGCGGCGGCTGCGCGGCGACCAGATGTCGATGATCTTCCAGGATCCGCTGTCGTCCCTGAACCCGTACTACACGGTCGGCCTGCAGATCGAGGAGATGTACCGCGCCCACCGCGGCGGCCCCCGCGCGGCCGCGCGGAAGGTCGCGGTCGAGGCGCTGCGGGAGGTGGGCCTGCCCGAACCGGAGCGGCGGGTGGACTACTACCCGCACCAGTTCTCCGGCGGGCAGCGGCAGCGCGTCATGATCGCGATGGCCCTGGTGTGCGCGCCCGCGCTGCTGATCGCCGACGAGCCGACCACGGCCCTGGACGTAACCGTCCAGGCGCAGATCCTCCAGCTGCTGGCCCGGCTGCGGCAGGACAGCGGCATGGGCATGGTGTTCATCACGCACGACCTGGCCGTGATCAGCTCGATCGCGACCCGCGTGCTGGTGATGCGGCAGGGCGAGCAGGTCGAGTACGGCACGGCCGAGCAAGTGTTCGCCGAGCCGCGCCACGACTACACCAAGATGCTGCTGGAGAGCATCCCGCGCATCGACGATCCAGTGAACGGTGAGGTGATCGCATGACGCTGCTGCGGGCCAAGGACCTGACCAAGCGGTTCGTCTCGCGCGGCCCGCTGGGCGCCAAGGCCGAGTTCACGGCGGTCGACCAGGTCAGCTTCGAGGTACGGCTGGGCGAGACGCTGGCCGTGGTCGGCGAGTCCGGCAGCGGCAAGTCGACCACCGCCCGCATGATCGCCAAGCTGATGGACCCGAGCGAGGGCACGCTGGAGTTCGACGGCGAGGACGTCACCCACGCCAAGGGGGCGGCGCTGGCCCGCTTCCGCGCCAACGTCCAGGTCGTCTTCCAGGACCCGTTCTCCTCGCTCAACCCCCGCCACACGGTGGAACGGATCCTGATGGCGCCCCTGGCCTACCAGGGCATCCCGCCCGACGGCGGCCGCCGGGCGCACGCCAAGGAGCTGATGGAGCGGGTCGGGCTGAACCCCGACCACTCGCTGCGCTACCCCGCGCAGTTCTCCGGCGGGCAGGCGCAGCGCATCGGCATCGCCCGCGCGCTGGCCGTCAACCCCAAGCTGGTGATCTGCGACGAGGCCGTCTCGGCGCTGGACGTGTCGGTGCAGGCCCAGGTGATCGAACTGCTGCGCCGGCTGCAGCGCGAGAGCGGCTTCAGCTACGTGTTCATCGCCCACGACCTGGCCGTCGTCCGGCAGATCGCGCAGCGGGTCGCGGTCATGAGCAAGGGGAAGATCGTCGAGCTGGGGGACGCCGAGCAGGTGTTCGGCGAGCCCCGGCACGATTACACGCGTACGCTGCTGGCGGCCATCCCGCGCATCAACCCGGAGTGGGACCGCCGCAGGAGGGAGAAGCCGTGATCACCGCGACCTACACGATCCCGGGGATGCGGGTGCGTGACCACGTCGTGGAGGTGCCGCTGGACTGGTCGGACCCCGAGGCCACGATCAGGGTCTTCGCCAGGGAGCTCGTGGACCCCGCGCGCGACCGCGACGACCTGCCGTGCCTGCTGTTCCTGCAGGGCGGGCCAGGTGGCAAGGGGCCGCGTCCCGTCGGCACGGCGGGCTGGCTCGGCAGGGCGCTGGAGACGTACCGGGTGGTGCTGCTCGACCAGCGGGGCACGGGCCGCAGCTCGCGGATCGACGGGCGGGTGATGAGCGCGCTCGACCCGCAGGAGGGCGCCGACTACCTGGCCCGCTTCCGCGCTGACTCGATCGTGGCCGACGCCGAGCACCTGCGCAGGACCGTCTTCGGCGGGCGGCGCTGGTCGACGCTCGGGCAGAGCTACGGCGGCTTCCTGACGCTGACGTACCTGTCGCAGGCGCCCGAGGGCCTCAGCGCCTGCTACGTGGCGGGCGGCCTGCCGTCCCTGGACCCCGACGCGTCGGAGGTCTACCGGCGCACCTATCCGCGGGTCGCGGCCAAGAACGCCGAGTTCTACCGCCGCTACCCGCACCACGTCGAGACCGTGACCCGGCTGGCCGACCGGCTGGCCTACGGCGACGTGCTGCTGCCCGACGGCGACACCCTCACCGTCCGGCGCCTGCAGTCGCTGGGGATCGACTTCGGCATGAAGCCGGGGTACGAGCGCATGCACTGGCTGCTCGACGAAGCCCTGCTGGAAGGAGGGGAACTGCCCGAGACGTTCCTGCACCAGGTGCTGGCTCGCTCCTCCTACGCCGACAACCCGCTGTTCGCCGCGCTGCAGGAGAGCATCTACGGCTCCGGCCCCGGCGCGACCGCCTGGGCGGCGCAGCGCGAGCGCGCCGCCCACCCCGCCTTCGCCGAGGACGCCCGGCCGCTGCTGTTCACCGGCGAGATGATCTATCCCTGGATGTTCGGGGAGATCCGCGCGCTGCGCCCCTTCCACGCCGCCGTCGACCTGCTCGCCGAGCGCGCCGGCTGGCCGGCCCTGTACGACCTGGACCGCCTGGCCGCCAACGAGGTGCCGGTGGCGGCGGCCGTCTACTTCGACGACATGTACGTCGACTCCGGCCTGCAGCTGGACACCGCGTCCAGAGTGGGCAACACGCAGGCCTGGGTCACCAACGAGTACGAGCACGACGGCATCGGCGAGGAACGCGTCTTCGCCCGCCTGACCGGACTGGTACGCGACATAGGAGGAGGAATCACCGGTGAGTGACGGCAAACCCCCCAAGCTGACAGAGGTCCCCGCGTTCGTCGACTACATCGCCCAGGGCTGGGACGCCCCCGCCCGCACCCCCGACCTCGTGCCCGGGGCGGCCGAGGCGGCGGCCACGCACCGCGAACGCCTGGCCGCCGCGCTGCCCGGCAGGACCGTGGTGGTGAAGGCGGGCCGGGCTCCGGTCCGCAGCAACGACACCGCCTACGACTTCCGCGTGGACAGCGACTTCTACTGGCTCACCGGCTGCGCCGTGGAGAACGCCGTGGCCGTGATCTCCGGCGGCGCCGCCACCCTCTACCTGCCGCCGCCCGCCCGCCCAGGCGAACCCGGCTTCTTCTCCGACGCGGCGTACGGGGAGCTGTGGGTGGGCCCGTCCCCATCCCTCGCCGAGTGGTCGGCGGCGCTCGGGGTCGCGGTGCGGCCGCTGGCCGAGTTCACGGACGAGCCCGAACCGGTGAAGGAGCTGCCCCGGGTGCTGGCCGAGCTGCGCATGATCAAGGACGAGTGGGAGATCGGCCAGCTGCGCGAGTCCGTGGACCGGACCGTCGAGGGCTTCGCGGCCGTGCTGGCCGAGGTCCCGGCGGCGATCGAAGGGGCCGGCGAGCGGTGGCTGCAGGGCACGTTCGACCGCTACGCCAGGGCGTACGGCAACGGACCCGGCTACGCCACCATCGTCGGCAGCGGCCCGCACGCCCCCACCCTGCACTGGGTGCGCTGCGACGGGCCGGTCCTGCCGGACGAGCTGCTGCTGCTCGACATGGGCGTGGAGGTCCGCAGCCACTACACCGCCGACGTCACCCGCACCTTCCCCGCCTCCGGCGCCTTCTCCCCCGCCCAGCGGCAGGTGCACGACCTGGTGGAGAAGGCGCACCGGGCGGGCCTGGCGGCGGTCGGCCCCGGCCGGCGCTTCACCGACTTCCACCACGCGGCCATGGAGGTCATCGCGCGCGGGCTGCACGACTGGGGCCTGCTGCCGGTCTCGGTGGACGAGGCCCTGTCCGACCAGGGCCAGCACCACCGCCGCTACCTCATCTGCGGCATCGGCCACCACCTGGGCCTGGACGTGCACGACTGCGCCCAGTCCCGCCCGGAGGCCTACCACGGGGCCGTCATGGCACCGGGGATGGCGCTCACCGTCGAGCCCGGGCTGTACTTCCACGCCCACGATCTGACGGTCCCGCCGGAGCTGCGCGGGGTCGGGGTGCGGATCGAGGACGACCTGCTGGTCACGCCGGACGGGGCGGAGATCCTGTCGGACGCCCTGCCCATCGACGCGGCCGGCCTGGAACGCTGGGCCAAGGAGTCCACCGCCTGACCCACGGGGCCTTCCGGCGCCATCCCACGAGCGGCTGCAGCGGGCGGCGGGGTCAGCCGGAGGCGGTGTAGCGGGCCTGGCGGGCGGCGGCGGTGAGGGCAGCCGCCCTGGCCGCCTCCGTCGGCGTGAACGGCAGCTCGGGGCGCCGGATCAGCAGGGCCCGGTCCGGATTCACGGAGATCACCATCGTGGTGTTGAGCTCGGCGCCCTCGTCCACGGTGTCACCCGGCCGCCGCCACTCCACCTGCGAGACCCGCAGCAGCTCCCCCATCGCCTCGGGCAGCCGATCGGGGTCCGCGCTCACCCGCTGCGCCAGCACGAGGGCCTGCACACCGGGATCGGTGAGGTCCTTCACCTGCGCGGGCACGATCACGACGTCGTGCCCGCCCGCCTCGGTCAGCGCCCCGGCCAGCGCCTCCAGCGCCAGCCCGGGCGGCGCCTCGATGACGAACTCGTCCAGCGCGTCACACCCCGCGGGCGTGATCGCGCTGCTGCCGGTCGGCGCGATGTGCAGTGCCAGGATGTTGCAGCCCAGCCGCCCGAACGCGCCCGCCACCACGGCGAGCCGCCCCGGCCGCTCCACCACCCGCATGCGGATGCGCCACAGCACCATGGCCGACCCCGCGCCCTCCTCCACGGGAAGCGCGGGGACCTTGCGTGCGGGGCGGCGGCCCATCCGCTTGTGCACCGCCGCCCCGACGATCAACGCCACCCCCAGCCCGACCAGCACGACCGGACCCGGTTCGCGGTGGCCGAGCAGGGTCGCGAGCAAGTGCGCCAGGCCGACCGCGAGGAACAGCGCGGCCAGCTCGACGATCTCCCGCCGCCAGGAACGCCGGTTACCGGTAACCACCTTGGGTGCATCACTCATGCACCCAAGTGTGTTCGGAGCGTGTTTCCTGATCACGAACAGCGCGGTTGCGGCGCCATTAAACCGCCCTAACCGCATGACCCGCCCGTGACCTGCCCATCACAGGGTCCTTAAACCCGCTCGACCTCGAAGACCAGCGCCGACTCGGCCCGCAGCACGGGGGCGGGCAGACCCAGCTCGCCCAGGACCGCGCCGGTCAGCCGCACCGGGCCGGAGGTCCACTCCGGCAGCCCGGCCGCGCGGGGCTTGGGGCCCGCCACCCGCACCTCGTACGTCGCCGCGGGGTCGAGCCCGGGCAGCCGCAGCGGCGCGGGCCCGATGGGGACCCTGGAGGTGAGCTGGACGAACGCGAACACCCCGCGCTCCGGCAGCACCACCCCGTGCAGCAGCGCCGACGGGTCCGGGTGGTCGGCGCGCACCACCCGCCCGGCGTGCAGCGCCGGCCGCAGCCGCTTGTGCAGGGCGATCCACTCGGCCAGCTCGTCCAGCTCGGCCTGGCTCGCCGAGGTCAGGTCCCACTCCACGCCCATGTGCCCGAACAGCGCGGTCGCGGCCCGGAAGGCCAGCGGCAGCGACCGGCCCGTGCTGTGGTCCTGCGGGGCGCCGACGTGGCTGCCCATCCGCTCCGGCGGCACGAGCAGCCCGGTCCAGCGCTGGATCGCCTGCCGGTCGAGCGCGTCGTTGCAGTCGGACGTCCACACCCGGTCGGTGCGGGCCAGGACGCCGTAGTCGATGCGGGCGCCGCCCGACGAGCACGACTCGATCTCCAGCCCGGGGTGGCGGGCGCGCAGCTCGTCCAGCAGCCGGTACGCGGCCAGCGTCTGCGCGTGCACCCCGGGGACCCCGTCGTGCACCGGCTCGGCGATGTCGCGGTTGTGGTCCCACTTGATGTAGTCGAGGGCGTACTCGCCGACCAGGTTGTCCAGCCGCTCCAGCAGGTAGTCGTACGCCTCGGGCCGGGCCAGGTCGAGCACCTGCTGGTTGCGCTGCGGCGGCGGCATGCGCCCGGCCTGGCCGAGGACCCAGTCGGGGTGCGCGCGCAGCAGGTCGGAGTCCGGGTTGACCATCTCCGGCTCGAACCACAGCCCGAACTGCATGCCGAGCTTGCGCACGTGCTCGGCCAGGGGGTGCAGGCCCTGCGGCCAGACGCCCTCGTCGACGTACCAGTCGCCGAGCCCGGCCCGGTCGTGGCGGCGGTGGCGGAACCAGCCGTCGTCGAGCACGAACCGTTCGATCCCGGCCGCCGCTGCCTTGCCGGCCAGCTCCAGCAGCCGGTCGAGGCCGTGGTCGAAGTAGGTGGCCTCCCAGTTGTTCAGCGTGACCGGGCGGACCCCCAGGGGGTGGGCGGCGCGCAGGTGGTCGTGCAGCCGGGCGCTCGCCTCGTCCAGCCCGTCGCGCGACCAGGTGAAGTACACCAGCGGCGTGCGGTAGCTCGCCCCCTCGGCCAGCACGATCTCGCCGGGCTCCAGCAGCTCGCCCGCCGCCAGCAGCGCCGGGCCCTCCGCCAGCCGCTCGGCGTGGTGGAGGTGGTTGCCGCTCCAGCCCGCGTGCACCGCCCACACCTCGCCGCCCCTGAACCCGAACCCCGCGGTCCCGGCCACCAGCAGCCCCGTGCCGTCGTGCCCGGTCCGGCCGCGCCGGTTCTCCCGCGACCACACGCCCTGCCCGAACGCGGTGCGCTGCGGCACCTTCTCCAGCGCCCACCGCCCGGTGAAGTCCAGCAGCTCGCCGGCGCGCGCCGGCACCGGCAGCGCGCAGGTCAGCCCGCCCAGCCGGTACGGGTCGGCGGCGGTGTTCGTGAGCGTGTGCCGCATCGTCACCAGGCCGCCGGCGTCCATGGCCAGCTCGGTGACCAGCGCCAGGCCCGCGCGGGCGTCGGAGGCGGCCACGGTGACCGTGCCGCCCTGCCCGGGCGTCGCGTCCGCGTCGAGCCGGTCCAGCGTCCAGCGCACCGGCCAGTGTTCGCCGTCCCGGCCGCCCGACAGGCCCGGCCGGCCGTACCAGCTGTCTCCCTGGGCGGGCAGCAGCGGCGGCGCGGGGGTGAGGGAGGCCAGCGCGGGCGTCAGGTCGGCGCCGGTCGCGGGCCCGAGGTCGGCGCCGAAGTGGCGCACGCGCGGCAGGCCGGGGCCCGAGGCGTCGAGCACCAGGGCGGCCCCCGCGGCGGAAAGGATGAGGGGTGACAAGTCAGGCTCCTCGTTCAGCTCGGCGTTACGCCGCGAACCTACCGGACCAGGACACTTACCTCGATCATGGGGCGGCTCCTCCGGGGCGGGAGCCGGAGGGGCCGCACCGGCGCTGAAGCTTTCGGCACAACCGGGATTTCGCGCTGTGCGCACTCATGCCGACGCGGGCGGCGACTTCGCGCAGCGGGCGATCAGGCGGGCTCGGGCGTGCCGCCGAGCACGACGCGCAGGTCCCCCTGCGTGGGCGGCTTCGTCCAGGTGAGCCCCGGCCCGCCGGCGGCGATCAGGCGCGGCATGACCTCGCGCAGCAGCTCCCCGGCCGTGGCCTCGGGCTGCTTCTCCCGGGCCTCCCGGTACAGCTCCAGCACCCTGGCCAGGTCGAGCATCATCGTGTTGGCCTCACGCACGGTGATCTGCAACGCTCCAACGGCAGGGTCGGCCGACCACGCGCACTCGCCGGACACGGCCTCGCGCACCGCCTCGGCGAAGCGGGCCCGGTCCATGCCGTCCACCTCGCCGTCCAGCCAGTCCTCGCGCAGGTGCACCACGCCGGGCCGCTCCACGGCCGCCAGCTGCGCGATCAGGGCGACGACCGTGCCCTGCGGATCGTGCAGCGCGGCGTTCCCCCTGGCCGCGAAGGCGTCGGCGAGCAGGTACAGCGAGATCAGCCGGGGCGGCTCGTACGTCGTGAGCACCCCCCGCGTGCCGCTCACCCGCAGCGGGTAGGCCCGCAGGCCCTCCATGAACGCGGGCTCGGCCTCGATCCCGAGGTCCGTGTCCGCCTCGACCCTGTTGCCGGCGTCACCGGCGGCCCGGCCGGCCGGGTCACGGCGGAACCACCAGACCACCGCCCCCACGACAACGGCGGCCAGCGCCACGACTGCGATCCACACGATGTTGTTTGCTTTCCCTCGTTGCATGCTTACCGCTCGTCGAATGCTTGCCGCTCGTTGCATGCATGCCGCTCGTACCTGACAGCGGTAGCAGCGTAGTGCGCTCCGACCGGATGAATGCACAAATTTCTGCAAATACGGTCAGCTGACCCGCGGGATCGTGTATATCCGGGCGGCTGACAGAATTGGAAAGGTGACAGACGGCATCCTGACACCGGACCAGATCCTCGCGGCGGCCGAGGACGTCCTGCGCCGCTACGGTCCGGCCAAGGCCACGGTCGTCGACGTCGCGCGGGCGCTCGGCGTCAGCCACGGCAGCGTCTACCGGCACTTCCCCACCAAGACGGCCCTGCGCGAGGCCGTGACCCAGCGCTGGCTCGACGAGTCGCACGCCGAGCTGGCCACCGTGCCGGCCTCCGACACCCCGGCCGGCGTGCGGCTGCGCCAATGGCTGGGCGCGCTGTTCCACTCCAAGCGCAGGCGGGCGCTCGACGACCCCGAGCTGTTCGCCACGTACGTGAAGCTCGTGAGCGAGTCCAGCCAGGTCGTCGACCGGCACATCGCCGACCTGGTCGGCCAGATCAGGCAGATCGTGGACGCCGGGCTCGCGCGGGGCGAGTTCGCCGCCCCCGACCCCGCCGCCGCGGCCCGGGCCGTCTTCCATGCCGCGACCCGCTTCCACAACCCGGCGCACGCAGCCGAATGGAGCCGGCCGGGCATCGAGGACGACTTCACCGCCCTGTGCGATCTCATCCTGCTCGGGCTCGAACCCCGCTGATGGTGTGATGTTCTTACATCTGGTAACGGGAATTGTTTCTCCGGGGATTAGTCCTCTCCACCCGCATCAACGGTCAGTCCTGAACAGACATGTACACTCGGTTCCGAACACTGTCGCTCTCAGTGACGCCATCATGGCAGCAGGTGCCCAACGCAAGGGCTGGCCCGCGCAATCGGCAGGAGGTTCCCGGCCCTGACAGAGCGCGGAGCCGATTCATGGAGCCACTACACCTGACCACCGTCCGCCGCAACGGCACCCTGACCGTCAGCGTGTCGGGCGAACTCGACATCGCCACCACCGAACTTCTCCGCGACCACCTGCTCGACCTGTTGCGGGAGGCGGACAGCGCCCCGCACAAGCAGGTCGCGCTGGTCATCGAGGTGAGCCGGCTGACCTTCATCGACGCCGCCGGGCTCGGCATCCTCGTCTTCGCCCACAACGCCGCCCAGCGCCAGCAGACCCCGCTGCGCCTCACGGGCGTCCCGCCGTCCATGCGGCGGCTGCTGCGCATCACCGGCCTGGAGGGGCGCCTCACCTGAACGCCCGCCACCTGTAAGTTGTCAGACGTGATTCAGGTTCCCGATCAGATACCCCTGAAGCTGGAGGACGGGTTCGAACGCGTCAGGCGGGAGCTCGACCTGCCGGACGACTTCCCCCGCGCCGTGCTCGACGAGGCCGCGTGGGTGGCGCGGGTGCCGCGGCTCGACGCCGCGGACATGTCCGACGTTCCGTTCGTCACCATCGACCCGCCCGGCTCGATGGACCTCGACCAGGCCGTGCACCTCGAACGGCTGCGCGCCGGCTACCGCGTCTGGTACGCGATCGCCGACGTCGGCGCGTTCGTCCGGCCGGGCGGCCCGATCGACGCCGAGGCCCGCACCAGGGGCGAGACCGTCTACCTGCCCGCGGGCAAGGTGCCGCTGCACCCCAAGGTCCTGTCGGAGGACGCGGCCAGCCTGCTGCCCGGCGCGCTGCGGCCGGCCGCGGTCTGGCGCATCGACCTCGACGCCGACGGCCGCACGGTCGGCGCCGACGTGCAGCGCGCGCTCGTCCGCAGCCGCGAACGCCTCGACTACGCCTATGTGCAGGCGGCCGTCGACACCGGCACCGCCGACGGCGTCCTGGGGCTGCTGGCCGAGATCGGCCGCCTGCGACTGGCCCTCGAACGCGAGCGCGGCGGCGTCACCCTGCCCACCCCCGAGCAGGAGGTGGTCCCGGACGGCGACGGCGCCTACCGGCTGGAGTTCCGGCTGCCGCTGCCCGCCGAGGCGTGGAACGCGCAGATCTCCCTGCTGACCGGCATGGCCGCGGCCTCGATGATGCTCGACGCCGAGATCGGCATCCTGCGCGTGCTGCCCCGGCCGCACGCCGACGACCTGGCGAAGGTCCGCCGGGTGGCCCAGGCGCTGGAGGTCCCCTGGCCCGGCGGGGCCGCCTACGGCGCCGTGGTGCACGACCTGGATCCCAAGAACCCGCAGCAGGCGGCGTTCCTGCACGAGTCCAAGGTGCTGCTGCGCGGCGCGGGCTACGTGGCCTTCGACGGCGCACCGCCCAAGCTGGCCGAGCACGCGGCGGTGGCGGCGCCGTACGCGCACGTCACGGCGCCGCTGCGGCGCCTGGTCGACCGCTACGCGACCGAGGTGTGCCTGGCGGTCGCGGCGGGCGAGCCGGTGCCCTCCGACATCCGCGCGGGCCTGGCGGCCCTGCCCGCCGTCATGGCCTCGACCGGGCGGCGCGCCGGGGCCGTGGAGCGGGCGTGCGTGGACCTGGTGGAGGCGTTCCTGCTGCGCGAGCGGATCGGGCAGGCGTTCCAGGCCATGGTGATCGACGTGGACGAGCGCCGCGGGGGCGGGCAGGTGCAGCTCGTCGACCCGGCCGTGATCGCCCGCTGCGACGGCGCTCTCCCCCTCGGGGAGCAGGTCACCGTACGCCTGACGCAGGCGGACCCGGCGACCCGCGAGGTCCGCTTCACCCTCGCCACGTGACGGCCCGGCGCGCGCGGAGGAGCCGCGCGCGGGATGCTCCGCGCGCGGCCCCTCACTGGCGTCACTTCTTGAGCGGGCTCCACCCCGCGCCCACACCCATGAGGTGGAGCGCGACGCAGAGCAGCCCGGCGGTGCCGAGCGTGGCGACCGTGACCACGCTGCCGACCGCGAGGCCGGCGATCTCGAAGACGAGGGCGATCACGAACAGCAGAGCGGCGACGAGGGCGAACATAGGTGGCTACCTCCGAACGGGGCCGGCCGGACGCCGCGCATCCGAGGGGACGGGCCTCGACGAGTGCGTCCGAGGATGTCTCTGACATGGGGATTTCCAGGACCATCGGCCGAAAAACTGCCCCGAAGGTGACGTTCCGTGAACGAACGACGACACCACTTTGACCGGCCGGTCAGTCTCCCCCGCGCGTCGCTGCCTCAGGCCCCTTTCGCCCGCATCCCGTCGCAGATCACGTCCGCCATCCGTACCCTCGCCGCCCTGGCCCGCGCCCTGCGCTCGGCCGCCAGGCACCCCCGCAGCAGATCCAGCACGTCCTCCCCCGCCAGATCCCTGCGCGCCGCCCCGGCCCGCTGGGCCCGGTCCAGTAATCGGGCGACGGCCCTGCCGAGATCGTCCTGCAACGACGCCCTCATCCCGGCCCCGCTGTCGAGCATGTCGCACAGCGCCTGGTTCTCCGACGCCTGCTCGACCACCCTGGCGAACCAGCCGAAGAACGCCTTCCCGGGATCCTCCGCCGTGGCCAGCGCGCGGGCGTCGACCACGAACCGCTCGATCCGCCCCAGCAGCACCGCCTCGAACAGCGCCTCCTTGGTCGGGAAGTGCCGGTAGACGGTGCCCACCCCGAACCCGGCCCGCCGCGCGATCTCGTCGAAGGAGATCGTCAGGCCGTCGCTGGCCAGCGCCTCCTGGGCGATCTGCAGCACCCGCTCCCGGTTCCGCCGGGCGTCGACCCGCAACGGCCTCGCCGAGCTGTGGTCGTCGCCCATGAACGAACCTGCCTTCAACAACCGGAGGGATCTCTCCGATTCTATCGACCGCCCCTCCCCACCCGCACCCCTCCACCCGATCACGACGCCCCGCCACACCCCCTCGCACCGACGCGGGCGCGAGTTCGAAGGCCGGGCGCGCGGAGCCCGAAAACCGGAACACCCGCCCCGGAAGGGCGGGTGTTCCGGGGGGCCGGTCAGGGAGGTGTGATGCGGTGGTCAGTCAGGGACGGCCGGTTCCGGGTGAGCGGGCGCGGGTAGGCGCGGGCGAAGCGCTTCAGGCGGATGCGTTCCTCCCTGCGCACCGGCGACAGCTCCACGATGCGCGCCCCCTCCGGCACGAACCGCAGGTCGTGCGTGATGAGGAGTGTCGTCCGCCCGGCCATGAGCCGTAGCAGCGGCTTCATGACCTGCGCGGCCGTGGCCTCGTCCAGCCCCGTCATGGGCTCGTCGAGGACCAGCACCGGCGCGTCCCGCAGGATGGCCCTGGCGATGGCGATCCGCTGCCGCTGCCCGCCGGACAGGAGCCGCCCCCGCTGCCCCACCGGCGTGTCGTAGCCCTGCGGCAGCAGTTCGGCGAAGTCGTGCACCCCCGCGGCCTCCGCCGCCCTGACGATCTCCTCCAGCGAGGCGTCGGGGCGGCCGTAGCCGATGTTGTCGCGTACGGACCCCGAGAACAGCAGCGTCTCCTGGTGCAGGATCGTGATGTTCTCGCGCAGCGACAGCCGGGTCAGGCGCCGGATGTCGGTCCCGTCCAGCAGGATGCGGCCCGCTTCCGGGTCGTAGAACCGCAGCATCAGCTTGGCCAGCGTGGACTTGCCGACGCCGCTGGGCCCGGTCAGGACGACGACCTTGCCGGGCGAGGCGGTGAACGTCACGTCCTGCAGCACCTGCCGCCCCCGCCTCGGGTACGTGAACCCGACCCGGTCGAACTCGACCAGGCCCCGGCTCCTCCCGGCGGGCACGGCGTCCTGCGCGTCGTTGACGGCCGGCCTGACCCGCAGGAGCTCGATGACCCGGTCGGACCCGGCCGCCGCCTCCGACACCGTCAGCGCCAGCTCTCCCAGCGCCTGGACCGCCGGATACAGCAGTGCCAGGTACGCGGCGAAGGCCAGCAGGCCGCCCAGGGTCAACCGGCCCGCGGCGATCTCCCACGCGCCGACCCCCAGGACGACGATCAGGCAGACGGTCTCGATGACCTGGACGGTGGGCCCGTACAGGCCGGACAGCCAGGCCTGCGCCATGTTGGCGCGCAGCCACATGCCGCCCTCCCGGTGCAGGCGGCCCGACTCGGCCCCCTGCCGGTTGTAGGCCTGCACGAGCGGCTGGTTGGCCAGCCCTTCCTCCAGGACGCTGTTCATGGCGCCGTTGCTGAAGCGCTCCCGGGCGGCGGCCGTCCTGAACCTGCCGGCGAACACTTTGGACACCACCAGGAACAGCGGGATCAGCGCCATCGTGACGAGGGCGAGGTCCCAGCGGATGAAGAAGGCCGCCCCGGCGAAGAACACCACGCTGGCGGCCGTGGTGAGCGCCTTGACCACCCCGGACCCCACGAGTTCCTCGATGGCCTCGATGTCGTCGGTCAGCCGTGCCATCAGGTCGCCGAGGCGCCGGTTCTCCGAGAAGTCCGGCGCGAGCGTCTGCAGGTGCTCGTAGACGCGGTCGCGCAGGGCCAGCAGGAACCGTTCCGCGCCCAGCGCGGTGACGTACGTCGCCGCGAAGGACGTCACCCCGGCGACCGCGGCGAGCCCGAGCCAGGCGAAGGCCGGAACCCAGAACTCGTTCAGGCGCCGGGTGGTCAGCACCTCGTCGGTGATGTGGCCGAACAGGCGGATCGCGGCGACCTCGCACAGCGCGGCCACGACGGCGAACACGACGCCGGCCGCGAATAGGCGGCGCAACCCGCGGGTGTCCGGCCAGAACTCGCGAAAGGTGCGGCGAATGGAAATCGCCGGAGCGAGTTCGCGGCCGGAGACAGTCAATGAGAGCCGGCGGCCAGGCCACCGGCTCTCAGGGGAGCGGTTTACCACCCCCACCACCAGCGGCGTGAGCGGCAGCGCCACCCACAGCGCCAGCGCCTACGGCGGCGGCGGCGGCGGCAGCAACCCTGCTGGAAGTCGATCCTGGTGAGCTGAGTGCTGGCCATGATTCCTCCCCCGTTTGCTGACTTGCACAAATCGCACGTTAGCACCCGAAATGGGACAAAGCACGAGAAATCGCCTATTTAAAAGGAACTTGACCAGCAAAACCGGCCGACAAAGGCCGTTGCCCGCGCCCGTTAAATCGAGCGTAAATAAACAGAGGCACTGATTCGGGTAACGGGAATGCCAAACGATGCCGCCCGGCACCGGTTCCAAGGTGTAGGCGACCCGATACTTTGGTCCGATGGATCGGACGTCTGCGGCCAGGATCATGGACTCATGGCATTCACCGGCGTCATCCTCATGATCCAGGGTTTCGGCAGCCTCATCGCCAACCACTTCTTCGGAGGCAACTTCGGCCTGCTGCACCTGGTGCTCGACGGCACCGCCCTGACCGTCGCCGGGGCCGTGGTGGGCGTCGCGGGCCTGCTCCTGACGATCGGCGCGGTCGCCAAGGACTCCTAGCGCCCCCGAGCCCGCCCTCCGGCGAGGGCGGGCAGGACCTCCGGGAAGGTCAGGTGAGCGAGGAGTAGGCCACCACGCCGCGACGCATCGCGTCGACCGCCTTGCCCGCCGTCTGCTTGATCTTGCTGCCCGGCGGGGCCGCGTTCCCGAGCTGGCCGAGCAGGTCCATCAGCTGCTTGACCCACCGTACGAAGTCACCGGCGGCCAGCTCGTTGCCGTTCACACCGTCCCGGAGCACGGCGTCCAGGCTGTGCCCCTTCGTCCACCGGAACGCCGCCCACGCGAACCCCAGATCGGGCTCCCTGATCGTGGACAGCTCATGGTCGGACTCGATGCCCTCCAGCTCCCCCCACAGCCGGATCATCGACGTCAGCGCCTGCTGCGTCTGCCCGGCGGGCACCTTCGGCCGGCGCGCGTCATCGGGCGCCCGCGACTCGAACACCAGCGCCGACACGCACGCCGCCAGCTCGGCCGGGTCGAGCTCCTCCCACAACCCCTGCCGCAGCGACTCGGCGGTCAGCAGGTCGAGCTCGGTGTAGATGCGGCCCAGCCGGCGGCCCTCGTCGGTGACGGCCTCGCCGTCCAGGTAACCGAGCTGCTCCAGCACCGAGCAGATGCGGTCGAACGTCCGCGAGATGACGTGCGAGCGCCCCTCGACCCGGCGGCGCAGCCCCCCGGTCTCGCGCAGCAGCTTGTGGTAGCGCTCGGCCCAGCGGGCGTGGTCCTCACGCTCGTCGCAGCCGTGGCACGGGTGCCGGCGGATGAGCCGGCGCAGCTCGTTGATCTCGTCGTCCTCCACCGCGTGGTCGCGCGCCCGCACCGGCTTGCCCAGGTCGCGGTCGCCGAGCTTGGCCAGCAGCGTGGAGACCAGGTTGGCGCGCTCCTTGGGCGAGCGGCCGTTGAAGTTCTTCGGGATGCGCAGCTTCTCCAGCGGCTCGACCGGGACGGGGAAGTCCGCCGGGTCGAGCTTCTTGATCTGCTTGCCGATCGTCAGCACCAGCGGGCTCGGCCCCTGACCGCGCGGGTTGCGGCCGGGATCGAGCACGATCGCCAGCCCCGCCCGGCGCCCGCCCGGCACCCGGATGACGTCGCCCGGCTCCAGCGCCTCCAGCGACCGCACGGCGGCCGCACGACGCGCGGCGCCGCGCTGCCTGGCCAGGTCCGCCTCACGATCGGAGAGCCGTCGGCGTAGCTCCGCGTATTCGGGGAAGTCTCCCAGGTGACACGTCATGGCCTCCTGGTAGCCCTCCAGCGCCTCCTCGTGCTTGCGCAGTTGCTTGGCCAGCCCGACGACCGCCCGGTCGGCCTGGAACTGCGCGAACGACTCCTCCAGCAGTGTCCTGGCCCGTTCCCTGCCGAACTGACCGACGAGGTTGACCGCCATGTTGTACGACGGCTGGAAGCTCGAACGCAGCGGGTACGTACGCGTACCGGCCAGACCCGCCACCGACAGCGGATCCATGCCCTGCTGCCACAACACCACCGCGTGGCCCTCGACGTCGATGCCGCGCCGCCCCGCCCGCCCGGTGAGCTGGGTGTACTCGCCCGGCGTGAGGTCGGCGTGGGTCTCGCCGTTCCACTTGTCGAGCTTCTCGATCACCACGCTGCGGGCCGGCATGTTGATGCCCAGGGCGAGCGTCTCCGTCGCGAACACGGCCTTGACCAGCCCGCGCGTGAACAGCTCCTCCACCACCTCCTTGAACGCCGGCAGCATGCCCGCGTGATGGGAGGCCAGCCCGCGCTCCAGGCAGTCACGCCACTCCAGGTAGCCCAGGACGGCCAGGTCCTCGTCCGGCAGATGCGCCGTGCGCTCGTCCACGAGCTGCCGGATCTCGTGCCGCTCGCGGTCGGTGGTCAGCCGGATCCCGGCGTACAGGCACTGCTGGACGGCGGCGGCGCACCCGGCGCGCGAGAAGATGAACGTGATCGCCGGCAGCAGCCCCTCGGCGTCGAGCTTCTCGATCACCTGCACCCGGTCCGGCGGCCGCGAACGCTGCGGCCTGCCGTAGCCGCGCCTGCCCCGCCCCTCCGTCAGCCGCTCGGCGTCGCGCGTCACCCGCATCAGCGTGGGGTTGACGCGCGGGGTCAGGTCGTCGTTCACGAACATGTCGTAAAGGCGGTTGCCGACCATCATGTGCTGCCACAGCGGCACCGGACGGTGCTCGTCCACGATCACCGTGGTGTCGCCGCGCACCTCGCCCATCCACTCGCCGAACTCCTCGGCGTTGCTCACCGTCGCCGACAGCGCCACCAGCCGCACCGACTCCGGCAGGTGGATGATCACCTCTTCCCAGACCGCGCCGCGGAAGCGGTCGGCGAGGTAGTGGACCTCGTCCATGACCACGAACCCGAGCCCCGCCAGGGTCGCCGACCCGGCGTAGAGCATGTTGCGCAGCACCTCGGTGGTCATGACGACGATGGGGGCCTCGCCGTTGACGCTGTTGTCGCCGGTCAGCAGGCCGACCTTGGCGGTGCCGTAGCGCTTGACCAGGTCGTTGTACTTCTGGTTGGACAGAGCCTTGATGGGGGTGGTGTAGAAGCACTTCTGGCCCTGCTCCAAGGCCAGGTGGACGGCGAACTCGCCCACCACCGTCTTGCCGGACCCGGTCGGCGCCGCCACCAGGACACCGTCCCCGGCCTCCAGCGCGCGGCAGGCGTCTAGCTGGAAGTCGTCCAGCTCGAAGTCGTAGAGACCTCGGAACGATCTCAGCGCGCCCCCGTCGTCCCCATGTCTCTGACGGAAGGCAGCGTAGCGTTCCGCTGGCGTTGTCATACCCGTCAGCCTACCGAAATCGCCTTTCCGGTCCGTCCCACCGTACTCCGATCGACCCCTCCGGGGCCGCCGTCCGCTCGGCGCCGAGCTCCGGCCGGGCGCCTTTACAATGTAGATCTCAAATGATGACGCGCAACGCCCCGGGGCGCACCTCGCAGTGGACCGGGGCCGGGCCCACGCGTTCGCCGTCGGCGTAGGCGACAACGTCCGTGTCGCCCGGCATGATCTCCAGCCGCACGCTGCGCACCCGCCGCACCGACACCGCCCGATGCCCCACGTGCGTCCCCCGGTACACCCTCGGGAACACCCGCAGGAACTCGGCCTTGGACACCGCCTCCAGCATCATCACGTCCAGCAGTCCGTCGTCGGGCCGCGCGTCGGGGCACACCCGCATCCCCGCCCCGTACGAGCGCGTGTTGGCCACCGCCACCAGCATGGCCTCGCGTTCGATGACCTCCTCCTCATCGAGGGTCACCCGGAACGGGATCGGCCGGAAGGAGCGCAGCTCCTCCACCGTCGCCACCAGGTACCGCGCCATCCCGGGCGGCCACGTCATCCGGTTGGCCCGCTCGTTGACCCGCGAGTCGAACCCGCAGCACACCACCCCGGCGAACAGCTCGTCCGCCTGCCCGGCCGCCCGGATCCGGGCGACGTCCACGAGGCGCGACTTCATGCGCAGCACGGCGCGGGCCGCCGCCATGGGGTCGCCCAGCGGCACGCCGAGCGCGGAGGCGAAGTCGTTGCCGGTGCCCGCGGGAATGATGCCGAGCGGCACGTCGGTGCCGGCCACGGCCTGCACGGCCAGGTGGACCAGCCCGTCGCCGCCGAAGGCCACGAGCGCGTCGGGGCGCTCGGCCACGGCCGCGCAGGCACGTTCAAGGGCGTCGGTGGCGTCGTCGCCGACGATCACCGACAGCTCGGCCCCTCCGGCGCGCAACCGGCGCGCCACGGGCTCGAGCAGGCGCAGCGTACGTCCGCCGCGGGCGGCGGGGTTGACCAGCAGGGCGAGTTGAGGGGACACGCCCGGAACTTATCGCCTATCGCGTGGAACCGGAATCCTCCCCGGGTCGCTCATCGTCGACCGACGTGACATCGAGCGGGGCGGAGTCCTCCACCAGCGGGGATGCCTCGTCGTCGTCCAGATGGGAGAAGTCCTCGGTGGCGGGCATGCGCTTCTCGCGCATGAACATGAAGAACTCGGCCAGGAAGTACAGCACGACCATGGGCGCGGCCAGCGCCATCATCGTCAGCGGGTCGCCACCGGGCGTGATGATCGCGCCGAAGACGAACATGGCGAAGACCACCCAGCGGCGGTTCTTCTTGACCGTGGCGTGGGAGAGCACGCCGATGATGTTGAGGAACACCAGCAGCAGCGGCAGCTCGAACGAGATGCCGAAGATCACCACCATGATCAGCACGTAGTTGACGTACTCGTCGATCTGGATGATGGCCACGGTGTCGGTCGGCGCGAACCCGAGCAGGATGGCCAGGCTGGTGTCCATGATCACGTACGCCAGCAAGGCGCCGACCACGAACAGCGGGATCGCCAGGCCGAGGAAAGCGATCGAGTAGCGCTTCTCGTTGCGGTAGAGGGCCGGGGTGACGAAGGCCCAGACCTGGTAGAGCCAGACGGGTGAGGACACGACGATGCCCACCATCGCCGAGACCTTCAACGTCAGGAAGAACGACTGGAAGATGCCACCGTAGGTCAGCGTGCACTCGCCGACACGCAACTGCTGGGCCTGCGGGGTCTCGCAGAAGGGCTCCTTGATGAACGCCCAGACCGGATCGAAGAAGATCCACCCGATGATGATGCCCACGACGACGGCGACGGCCGCGATGAGCAACCTGTTACGCAGCTCGCGCAGGTGCTCCATGAGGGGCATGCGGCCCTCGGGGTCGGATGCGGGCTGACTCGACCGTTTGAGCAGCGCCATCTAACAGTCCAGGTGACGAGGAGGGATGGGATCAGACGCGCTTGTCAGACTGGGAGGCGGCGCTGGCACGCAGCCTGGCGGCCTGCTCCTCAAGCTGCCTGGCCTGCTCCTCCGCCGAGAGCGTGGGGGCGGGGGCGGCCTGGATCGGCTGGGGCTGCACCGGCTGGGGCTGCGGCTGAGCCGGGGCCTGCGCCTGGGCCTGGACGGTGTGAGTGTCGTCGTCGTCCTCACGGAGCTTGGCCGTCTCGGACTTGAAGATGCGCAGCGACCTGCCGACGCCGCGGGCCATCTCGGGCAGCTTCTTCGCACCGAACAGCAGGACGAGCACCAGTGCGATGATCAGAAGTTCGGGGACTCCGAGATTCGACATGAAACGCCCTTTTCTAGCGAGTGCCTGTTTCAGCCACGATCGTACGCTGCCCGGGGCGTGGTCTCATCCCCCCGGCTCGTCAATCTGGCCCGCCTCGGCTCCAGCTGGGCCGTCGCCTCGGCGATTTCCCTTTTCAGAGTACGTGCCGCCGCGACGACGCGGGCGCCGGCGACCCCGACCACGACGAGCCCCGCCACGCACAGCCCGCCCGCCACGTAGATCCACGTCATGACTGGTGAGCGTACAGGGCCAGGGCCCGCTCGGCCTCCTGGCGGACGGTCTCGGCCATCTCAGGGGGTGAGACGACCCGGCCGGTGTCGCCCAGGCGCAGCGCCAGCTTGAGTATCCAGTCCTCGTCGCGGGCCCGCAGCGCCACCCGCAGCCGCCCCTCGCCCAGCTCGGTGACCTGCTCGCACGGGTAGTACTCGGCCACCCACCGCCCGGCCGCGCTGAGCTCCAGCTCGACCAGCTCGTCGGTGGGCGAGGGCCGGAAGACGCCCCGGGTGACGTCGATGGGCTCGGCCTCCGCCGGCGGGTCGGCGGGCACGTCGAGCACCTCCACGCCGAGCATCCGGTCGAGCCTGAACAGCCGCATCGCCTCGGCCCGGTAGCACCAGCCCTCCAGGTAGGTGCGGCCGTCGACGACCACGACCCGCGTGGGGTCGACCTCGCGCGGGGTCACCTCGTCGCGCCCGGGCACGTAGTAGCGCAGCGACAGCCGGCGGCCCCTGGTCAGCCCCTCGCGCACGCGCGGCAGCGCGTCGGGGGCGGCGTCCACGTCGACCGCGAGCTGGCTGCTGAGGGTGGCGGCGCCCTCGCCGGCGGCCCGCTCCAGCTTGGCCGTCACGCGGGGCAGCGCGTCGCCGGGCACTTCGGCCAGCTCGGGGGTCGCGGCCAGCATGCGCAGGGCGACCAGCAGCGCGCTGGCCTCGTCGATGCCCAGCCGCAGCGGCCTGGCGATGGTCTCGGCGTTGTCGATGATGATCTCGCCGCCGTCCCAGGAGACGTCGATGAGGTCGCCGGGGGTGTGGCCGGGCAGCCCGCACATCCACACGAGCTGCAGGTCGTCGATGAGCTGCTTCTCGCTCAGCCCGAACACCGCGGCCACCTCGTCGACCTGCGCCCCCGGGTGGGACATCAGGTACGGCACCAGCGCCAGCAGCCGGGGCAGCCGGTCGGCCGACCCGCTCATCGCAGCTCCTCGCCGGGTCCGGCGGTCGATCCTGTGGTCGACCCGGTGGTCACCGCTGTCATGCCATTGCCCCCTTCAGTCGGCGGATGACGGCCTCGCGGGCGTCCGGCGGCTCGACGACCTCCACGTCGGCGCCGAGGCTGGCCATCCAGCCGGCCAGGCGTTCGGGGTCGGTGAAGGGCAGATCGGCCTCGTCCCACCCGCCGTCCCCCGCGCGCACGGCCACGGCGAGCTGCCGCAACCCCTCGCACGCCCCCTGGCGGACGCGGACGACGGCCACCCGCTCGTCGGTCGAGTCGTCCGGGAAGCCGACCATACCCCGCAGGTCGACCCCTTCGGGCACCTCGACCGCGCCGGGCCTGCCCATGACGGTGACCTGCCCGGTGACGCGGCTGAGGCGGAAGACGCGCGGCGCCTGCCGGTCGCGGTCGAACCCGGCCACGTACCAGCGGCCGTTGCGGCTGACCACGCCCCACGGCTCCACGGTGCGGGCGCGCACGCTCTCGCTGCCGGCGCTGCGGTAGTCGAAGCGCACCACGCGCCGGTCGCGCACGGCGTCCCACAGCGCGGGGAAGGCCGGGTCGCGGGTGTCCACCCGCAGCTCCAGCGCGCCCCCGCCCATCACACCGCCCATGGACGCGCCGACGGGCCGGTCGGTGGCCACGCCGCCGGCGCGCAGCTTCAGCAGCGCCCCCGAGGCGGCCTCGGCCAGGCTGGCCCGCTGCCACACCTGGGCGGCCAGGCCGAGCACGGCGGCCTCGTCGGGCTCCAGGGTGATCTCCGGCAGCTCGTACGACTCGCGCTCGATCCGGTAGCCCGGCTCGTCCTCCCAGGGGTCGCGCACCACGTCGATGGGGATGCCGATCTCGCGCAGCTCGTTCTTGTCACGCTCGAACATGCGCTGGAACGCCTCGTCGCCATCGCGGTCGTAGCCGGGGACGGCCTGGCGGATCTGCTCGGCCGACAATGGCCGCCGGGTGGCGAGCAGGCAGATCACCAGATTGAGCAACCGTTCGGTCTTCCGGCGCGACATCTGCCTCACTCCTCCTGCATCGACGCTACCCTGCCCCCGTGATCAGATGGCGCAAGGGCGAGGTTGTACGGATCCGACGCGAGTGGCCGGGAGCGGTGGAGCTGGACGTCGCCGTCCCCGAGGGGGAGTGCCGGGCTCTGGCCTATCCTCCGTTGGTCGGCCGCCCGGAACCCGGTGACGAGGTGCTGCTCAACACGACCGCGCTCGCGATGGGTCTCGGTACGGGAGGTTACGCCATGGTGGTGGCCGTCCCTAACCGTTTGCCGCAAGATCCCGCCGGTCCCGGGCACTTGGTGAAGGCGCGCTACACACCGCTGCAGGCCACGGTGCTGGGCGCCGACGAGCAGGACTCCCCGCATCACGACAGTTTGCGCGAGGCCGATTCCCTGGACGGGATGCCTGTCGTGGTGGCCGACCTGCACTCGGCGCTGGCCCCGATCCTGTGCGGCCTGTACGCCGACCGGCCCGGCACGCGGGTGGCGTACGTGATGCAGGACGGCGGCGCGCTGCCGGTGTGGTTCTCGATGGCGGCGGCCCGCCTGCGGGAGATCGGCTGGCTGGCGGGCGTGGTGACGGTCGGGCAGTCGTTCGGCGGGGACGTGGAGGCGGTGACCGTCCACACCGGGCTGCTGGCGGCCCGGCACGTGCTGGAGGCCGACGCGGCGATCGTCACGCAGGGCCCCGGCAACCTGGGCACGGGCACCAAATGGGGGTTCTCCGGCGTGTCGGCGGGCGAGGCGGTCAACGCGGCGGGCGTGCTGCGCGGCCGCCCGGTGGCGGCCCTGCGGGTCAGCGAGGGCGACCGGCGTGAGCGCCACTACGGGGTCTCGCACCACTCGCTGACCGCCTACGGGCGGGTCGCCCTGACGCCCGCCGACGTGCCGGTGCCGGAGCTGGCCGGGGAGTTCGGCGAGCGGGTCAGGGACCAGTCCGAGCTGCTGGCCGTCCGGCACCGCCTGGTGCCGGTGCCGGTGGACGGCCTGCACGAGGCGCTGCGCGAGTCGCCGGTGCGCCTGTCGACGATGGGCAGGGGCCTGGAGGAGGACCTGGCCTACTTCCTGGCCTCGGCGGCGGCGGGCAGGCTGACGGCCTCGCTGCTGTCGTAGGAGTCCTTGAACGTGAACGCCTCGGGGCCGGGCCCCTCGGCCTTGAGGCGCTCCAGCCGCTCCATGCCCTCCGCCAGCGACGGGATGTGACCCTCGGGGATCCACCACATCACCATGTACGGCTCCGCCATGCGCAGGAACCACTCCCTGCGCCGGCGCAGGACGCCCAGATGGACGCTGCGGTAGACGTAGTCCCACAGCGTGTCCAGCGACTCCCACACCGAGAAGTTGACCAGCAGGTGGTCGCCGTAGCCGTGGATGACGGTGGCGGTGGGGTCCTCCTCGCTCTCCTTCAGCCGCCACACGAACCCGGGGGCCTCGTCGGCGATGGCGTTGACGGGCTCAAGGAGGGCGACGAACTCGGAGAGCTCCTGGCTGTCGATGGGCGCGCGCAGATGGGCGACGTTCAGCTCGGCAAGATGCATGACGCTCAGCACACCACCCCTGCGGCTTCTATGTCAATCCTCATTTATTTTAGAAAGGGAGACGCAGCACTCCCCCGGCCGCGGGTCCAGCCTGGCCCGGCCCGGCTCGTCGCCGAGCCCTTCGAGCAGTCCCTGGCACAGGGCCAGGTTCATGGAGCACACCAGCAGCGGCTGCTCCTCGGAGAGCACGTGGAAGGGGCAGTTGCGCAGGCGCAGCGCGCCGCCCTCCTCGTACGGCTCGTAGCCGCGCTCCTGGAGGACCCGCTCGACGGGCTCGCCCGCGTGCCCCTTGGCCAGCCGGGCGCCGGCCTCGCGCGCCGCCCGCTCGGCCCGCTCCTCGGCGCCCAGCGCGTCCACGACCTCGGCCAGGACCGAGGCGAGCGCGGCGTAGTCGCGCGGCGGCAGGCTCACCGCCCGCTCGCCCCTGGCCCGGCGGTAGACCTTGGCGGGCCGGCCGCTGCCCGGCCCCTTCTTGTCCTGCTGCCGGAAGCCGCTCTCCAGCAGCCCGGCCTCGACGAGTTTGTCGAGGTGATGGCCGGCGAGGGTCCTGGAGACGCCCGCGGCCTCGGCCGCCTCTCCCCTGCCCACGTCGCCGCCGCGGGCCGCGACGGCCGCGTACAGGCTGCGGCGTACGGGGTCGTGCAGGAGGGCCAGCGCGTCGAGGTCGTCGCTACTCACATCGGGAGTCTACGAAAGCTTCCGCTCCACGTGCTTGTACGTGCACGCGCGGCTGGCGTTGGACGGGACGTTGCCGTACCTGCGCCAGCACGCCCCCTTCTTGATCACCCAGATGTCGACCCACTCGGGCGCGTGGTACTTGCGGTAGGCGGCCTTGGCGTTGCGCAGCACGCGGTCGGCCACGGCCTTCGCCTGCGCCTTGCCGGAGGCGGAGGTGTTGACCCACGTCGTGCCGGCGTCGCCGCCGACGACGCAGGGCTTCTTGACGCCCTTGCAGAAGGGCGGGCCGGCGGCGGCGGACACGGCCGTGGCTCCGCCGAGGAGGACCGCTAAGGCCGACACGATGACGAGGAATGTACGGATCATGAGGCTCATCCTGCCTCAATACGCGGCGATGAGGTCCACGACGTAGACGAGCGTGTCGGTGCCCGTGATGCCGTGGGCGGGGTCGCCGGCGGGGCCGTAGCCGTACGAGGGCGGGACGACCATCAGGACCCGGCTGCCGGCCGGCACCCCGACCAGGGCCCGCTCCCACCCCTTGAGCACGCCGCCGTCGCCGATCCTGAACGCCTTGGGGCGGCCTCTCGTCCAGGTGGCCTCGAAGACGCGGCGGCTGCCCCAGACCGCGCCCTCGTACTGGGCGACCACGAGCTGCCCGGCCCGCGTGCCGCGCCCGTCGCCCCTGGCCAGCACCTTGGCCTCGAACGCGGCCGGCGGGGCGGTGGCGGGCACCTCCAGCGCGGGCGGGGAGCCGGCGGTGACGCGCACGCCCGCCAGCGAGCCGCCGCCCGCCTCGACCGAGGCGCCCTTGGGGTGGGCGCCGAGGATGTCGACGACGTAGACGAGCTCGTCGCCGGGGCCGACGCCGGGCGGCGGCTGCGCGCCGCGGCGGTACTCCGGCGGGACGGCGGCCACGACCCGGCTGCCGACCCTGCGGCCCCGCAGCGCGCCGTCCAGCCCCGGCGGCAGCTCGCCCAGCGCGAACGCGGCCGGCGTGCCCCGGTCGAAGGTCGAGTCGACCACGCGGTTGTCCTTGCCGTCCCAGACGTGCGCGGTGTACTGGACGATCGCGAGGTCGTCCGCGCCGAGCGGGACGCCCTCACCGCTCTCCAGCTCCTCCACCCGCAGCCCCGCGGCGGGCCCGCCGCCCGCGAAGGCGATCGTCGGCCTGGCGCCGAACGGCCCGCCCACCGTCATGCCGAGGTCGCGCGCGACGCCGCCCGCGCAGCCGGCCAGCAGGAGCAGGACCGGCAGAATCGCGGCGGTACGACGGCGGCGCATCGGTCCTCCCACGCGGCGGGGCTGGGCCTGGCGATGCTACCGCGTCCGGCCCGCGCGGGCGGGCCGGACGGGATGATGGGTCAGGCCGCGCCCAGGATGTCCACCACGAACACCAGGGTGCTCTTGGCGGGAATGCCCTGCTGCTCCTGGTCGCCGTAGCCCAGGTCCGGCGGGATGCTCATCACGACCCGGCTGCCGACCGGCACCCCGGCCAGGCCCTGCTGCCAGCCCTTGATGACCCCCGACAGCGGGAACTCGGCCGGCTGGCCCCGCTCCCAGCTGGAGTCGAACTGCTTGTCGGTGCCCCACAGCTTGCCCGTGTAGTGGACGGTGAGCGTCTGGCTGGCCTCCACCTTCGGGCCGGTGCCCTCGATGAGGGTCTTGACGACGAGCTTGTCCGACGGCTTGTCGTCCGTCTTCGTGGTCAGCGTGGGCGCCTTGTCGCCGCCCGGGCTGACGACCTTGACGCCCTTGAGGCTCTCGCCCGTCTCCTTGCCCGTGGCGGCCTTCAGCGGCGGCGGCTGGGTGCCGACGATGTCGAATACGAACACCTTGGTCGGCTCGGCCGGCTGCTGCGTGGCCTGCTGCGCGGGGACGGAGTCGTTGGCGAGCACGGCCAGCAGCCGCCCGCCGTGCTTGACCTTGGTGAAGCCCTCCTGCAGCACCTGCGGGATCTGCTGGTCGACCGCGATCGTCTCGGGCTTCTTGGTGTCGTAGGAGGAACCCTGCACCGCGTTGCCCTTGCCGTCCCAGTTGTAGACGGTCAAGTTGACGATCACGCGGTCGCCGGACTTGACCCCGTCGCCGTTGCCCGGCTGGATCACCTCGTACGACGACTTGGTGGCGGGCGTGCCGGAGGGGAAGGTCACCGTGGGCTTGGCGCCCACGTCACCGGTGACCTTGACCCCCGTCCCGGCGCCGGTGGTGGCGCCGGTGCTCGCACCGTCGGAGCCGCACGCGGCGGCGAAAAGGATCAATGGCACGGCGGCCAGTACGGCCAGAGCGCGGCGCATGGGTTTCCCTCGGAAAGACGGCAGATTCGCGTCACCCTACCCGACTTCCGGGTAGGCCCGAGGTAAACGCAGCGCTACATCCCGGCTATGAGCTTGTCCACCCTCTCGTCCACGCTTCGGAACGGGTCCTTGCACAGCACCGTGCGCTGGGCCTGGTCATTCAGCTTGAGATGCACCCAGTCGACGGTGAAGTCGCGCCGCTTCTCCTGCGCCTTGCGGATGAACTCGCCGCGCAGCCGCGCCCTGGTCGTCTGCGGCGGCACCGACTTGGCCTCGAAGATCTTCAGGTCGGACGCCACCCGCTCCACCGAGCCGCGCTTCTGCAGCAGGTAGAACAGGCCGCGCTTGCGGTGCACGTCGTGGTAGGCCAGGTCGAGCTGGGCCACCCTGGGCGAGGACAGCGGCAGGTCGTACTTCTTCCGGTAGCGCTCGATGAGCTGGTATTTCGTCACCCAGTCGATCTCCCGCGAGACCAGGTCGAGGTTGCCGGTGTCGACCGCGTGCAGCGTGCGCTCCCACAGCTCCAGCACCCGGTGGGCGATGGCGTCGCCGCCGCGGCGATCGACGAAGTCCTTCGCCTTGGACAGGTATTCCTGCTGGATCTCCAGGCTGGAGGCCTCCCGCCCGTTGGCCAGGCGCACCCGCCGCCGCCCGGTCATGTCGTGGGAGACCTCGCGGATGGCCCTGATCGGGTTTTCCAGCGACAGGTCCCGCATCACGGTGCCCGCCTCGATCATGCGCAGCACCAGGTCGGTGGCGCCGACCTTGAGCAGCATCGTGGTCTCGCTCATGTTGGAGTCGCCGACGATGACGTGCAGGCGGCGGAACCGCTCGGCGTCGGCGTGCGGTTCGTCGCGGGTGTTGATGATGGGCCGGGACCGGGTGGTGGCGCTGGAGACGCCCTCCCAGATGTGCTCGGCCCGCTGTGAGACGCAATAGACGGCGCCGCGCGGAGTCTGCAGGACCTTGCCGGCCCCGCAGATGATCTGCCGCGTCACCAGGAACGGGATCAGCACGTCCGCCAGCCGCCCGAACTCCCCGTGCCTGCCGACCAGGTAGTTCTCGTGGCAGCCGTAGGAGTTTCCGGCTGAGTCCGTGTTGTTCTTGAACAGATAGATGTCACCCGCGATGCCCTCTTCGCGAAGCCGTTTCTCGGCGTCGACCAGCAGGCCCTCGAGAATGCGCTCGCCCGCCTTGTCGTGGGTGACGAGCTCGATGACGTTGTCACACTCGGGTGTTGCGTATTCAGGATGGCTGCCCACGTCGAGGTAGAGACGCGCGCCGTTGCGGAGAAAGACGTTGCTCGATCGGCCCCAGGACACGACTCGCCGGAACAGGTAGCGCGCGACCTCGTCGGGCGACAGCCTGCGCTGCCCCCTGAACGTGCAGGTCACACCGTACTCGTTCTCCAGCCCGAAGATGCGACGATCCATCACCTCACACTATGCCCACGGATCGGCGAGCGGGAGAGATCTTCCAGGTGTTTTCCCACCTGGCCCTCTGAGACCCCTTGTTCATCCCTTTCGTCCCGCGCCCGCCCCCACGAGGCGCGGTGCCGTCCTCCCGCCGTTCCAGGGCCTGCGGCGTCAGGGCGTGTAGATCTCCTGAACCTGGACGATCTTCCCCTTGTAGACCGTGATGAGCGCGGCCTTCCCGTCCCGCTTCATCAGCACGGACCTGGAACAACGCTTGTTGCCGAGCCCCGTCTTCCGGTTGACCGTCATGTCGCCCTCCGACTTCCCGCAGCCGAACGCCGACAGGTAGACCACGTCCTTGGCGACGGGCGAGGCGTAGGCCATGACGTCGCCCTCGGGCGGGGCCACGAAGTAACCCTCGGTCTCGGTGCCCTTCTTCCACTTGATGGGCTCGTACTCGGCCACGTCGCCGCGGATCTCGGTGATCCAGCCGCGCAGGACGCCGTCGTGACGGGAGTGGATGCCCTTGGTGAAGTCGTGCTTCGGGTCGGCCTGGAAGCTCGTGCCGAAGGGCTTGGGCGCCTTGAACTTGGGGAAGGCCGCGGCGGCGGACACGGACGACGCGCCCGCCGCACCGGCCGCCGCGGGGGCGGCGTGGGCGGCCACGCCGGAGCTCAGCACCACGGCCACGGCGGCACCTGCCACCAGGAAACCACGCTTGGGAGTGTTCACGGATTCTGAGATCCGCCATCACCATCCGAAGTTCGCCCCAACCACAGTGATACAGATCACACTCCCCCGGCCCTCCCGCCACTCCCGCTCCCCCGGCACCACCCTGACCACCCCTTGCCCCGCCTTCCGGGCTCCCTCTCACCGCCACCGCCCGCGCCCGTCGCCGTTTCCCGCTCCCGCCGCGGGCCTCCAGCCCACCCCTCACCGCCCGCCGTCCCGCCCTTGCCACCGCGCACACTCCGGTGGCCATACCACGCGCACGCCACCGCTGCCGCATCCCCCGCACCAGAAACCAACGCAAAACCCGCCAGGCGCCGCCGTAGCGGCCCCTGGCGGGTTCGGAAAGCGGGACGGCTACAGCGGCGCCGAGCCGTCGTCCACGTCGCCCTCAGGCCCCGTGGGAGGCGGGGTGTCCCCCGAGGGCTTGGCCGCGGGCGGCGGGGTGGCCGGCGCGGGCGGGGTGGTGGTCTGGGCCAGCAGGCGCTCCAGGCGGGCGCCCGTGAGCCGCAGGAACTTGCGGTGCTCCCGGTTGCGGTCGAGGACCGCCACCTCCAGCTGCGCCACCGGCGGCCGCTCGCCACCCGGCTCGGTGAGCGCCGTCAGCGCCACCTCCAGCGCGTCGGCCAGCGACATCGACTCGCGGTAGCGCTCCTTGAGCCGCGTGGCCACCGCCTCCGCCTGGCCGCCCATGGCCGCGAAGCCGTGCTCGTCGAAGACCGACCCGTCGAAGGTGAGCCGGTAGATCGCGTCGCCGTCCTTGCTCTCGCCGACCTCGGCGACCACGACCTCCACCTCCAGCGACTTGATCGACTCGGTGAAGATGCGGCCCAGGTTGGAGGCGTACAGGTTGGCCAGGCCGCGCCCGGTCACGTCGGAGCGGTCGTAGGTGTAGCCGTTGATGTCGGCGTAGCGGATGCCGCCGAGCCGCAGCTCCTCGAACTCGTTGTAGCGGCCCACGGCCGCGAACCCGATGCGGTCGTAGATCTCGCTGATCTTGTGCAGCGCCCGCGACGGGTTGGGCGCGACGAACAGGATGCCGTCGACGTACTGCAGCACGACGACGGAACGGCCCCGCGCGATGCCCTTGCGCGCGTAGTCGGCCTTGTCCCGCATGATCTGCTCAGGGGACGCATATCCAAAAGGCATGGACACGTGCGGTGGTCCTTTCTAGCGCAGCGGGGCGATGGGGCCGTCGGGCGAGATCAGGCGGGCTTCGAGCATCTGCTCCACGTAGTCGGAGACCTGCTCCTCGCTCAGCCGGCGGAAGCCGTCCGCGTCGATCACCGACACGATCGGCCAGATCCGCCTGGTCACATCGGGCCCGCCGGTCGCCGAGTCGTCGTCGGCGGCGTCGTAGAGGGCCTGGATGAGGGTCATCGCCATGTCATCGGCCGTCGCGCCGTCGCGGTAGAGCTTCTTCAGCGAGCCGCGCGCGAAGATCGAGCCGGAACCGATCGCGTCGAACCTGTCCCGCTCGTACGGCCCGCCCGCGACGTCGTAGCTGAAGATGCGCCCCTCGTCCTTGTCGGGGTCGTACGCGGCGAACAGCGGCACCACCACCAGCCCCTGCATCGCCATCGCCAGGTTGCCCCTGATCATGGTGGCCAGCCGGTTGGCCTTGCCGGCCACCGACATCGTGCGGCCCTCGAGCTTCTCGTAGTGCTCCAGCTCCACCCGGAACAGCCGGGCGAACTCGATGCCGGTGCTGGCCGTGCCCGCGATGCCCATGCACGAGTAGTCGTCGGTGCGGAACACCTTCTCCACGTCGCGCTGGGAGATGATGTTGCCCGACGTCGCCCGCCGGTCGCCCGCCATGAGCACGCCACCGGCGAAGGTGGCGGCCACGATCGTCGTCGCGTGCGGGACCTGGTCGCCGATCGGGGTGGCCAGCACCTCATCCCGCTGCGGCAGCAAATCAGGCGCATACGAGCTGACAAACTCCGAGAACGAGGAACTTCCGGTGTTGCGGAAAAGCTGGTTGACCAAGCCGGCGGGCAGATCCCTGTGCGATGCCACGCGACTCCCTCCAAACGTCAGTGTTCCTAGGGCGACCCTACTCATGTTGCGTTGTTGTCTGCACTTCCCACGATCAGCTCACGGCGAACCCGCGTGATCACACGTCACCCCGTTCCGTGCTCGGATCGTTTCTTACGGCTCCCCGCGGCCGTGCGGCCCTCGGCACCTCCGCACGTCCAGAACAAGGAGGCCGACCTGCGATTCCCCGGCCGACCTGCGACGACCGGCTCCACACCACCCCACGACATACTTGGGACCATGAGGGACTGGATCCTCCACGTCGACCTCGACCAGTTCATCGCCGCCGTCGAGCTCCTCCGCCACCCCGAGCTCCGCGGCAAACCCGTCGTCGTCGGCGGCTCGGGAGACCCCACCCAACCCCGCACCGTCGCCGCCACCGCCACCTACGAAGCCCGCGAACACGGCATCCACTCCGGCACGCCACTGCGCACCGCGCTCAAACGCTGCCCCGAAGCGATCTTCCTGCCCAGCGACCCACCCGCCTACGAAGCCGCCTCCGCCCACGTCATGGCCGTACTCCGCGAATTCCCCGTACGCGTCGAAATCTGGGGCTGGGACGAAGCCTTCCTCGGCGCCACCACCGACGACCCCGAAACCCTCGCCGGCACCATCCGCCGAACCGTACAAGAGCGCACCCAGCTGTCCTGCTCCATCGGCATCGGCGACAACAAACACCAGGCCAAACTCGCCTCAGGCCTCGCCAAACCCGCCGGAATCTACCGCCTCACCAGCGACAACTGGGCCGAGATCATGAACGACCGCCCCACCGACGCCCTCTGGGGCATCGGCGCCAAGATCTCCAAAAAGCTCGCCGCCCTCGGCCTCCACACCGTCGCCCAACTCGCCTCCGCCGACCCCGCCCACCTCGCCCGCCACTTCGGCCCCACCAACGGCCCCTGGTACCGCTACCTCGCACTCGGCAAAGGCGAAGCCGAAGTCGTCACCACACCCTGGATCGCCCGCGGCCACAGCCGCGAAACTACCTTCCAGCACGACCTCACCGACGAAACCGACATCGCCCGCCACATCGCCGACCTCGCCACCCAGGTCGCCCACGACGCCCGCGAAGCCGCCCGCGAAATCACCCGGGTCTCGGTCAAGGTCCGCTTCACCCCGTTCCTCACCCGAACCCGCCAGTCAAAACTCCCCGCCCCCACCACGGACCCGGCCACCGTCCAGCAGGCGGCCCTCACCATCCTCACCCGCTTCGACCTCACCCGCCCGGTCCGCCTCCTGGGCGTCGCCGTCGACTACACCCTCCCCGAAGCCGATCAGCCCACCCTCGACACCGTCGAATAGAACTCCCCCCGAAGCCTCTCCTCAGCCTCGACCAACCCCCGAAACTCCTCCTCGGAAACCTCGACGTCGTCGAACTCCTCAACGGTCGCCTCCACATAAGAAAGCGCCCGCCACACCACACCGGGATCATCCCGGAACTGCCCGATCCCCGTATTGCACGGCAGACACAGCGCATACCGCACATCCCCGGTGCGATGGCAATGGTCCACATGCTCGGGCGGCCGATCCCAGCACACCACGCACAAACCATGCTGAGCCGAGATCATCCGCTCGACGTCCTCATGCCGCACCTGATATCGCCGCGCCAGGTGATAACTCCGCGTCGGCGCCACCTCATCGGAGGCACGCGGCCGCGGGAGGACCACGAACTCGGGCCAGAGAATCTCCCCGTCCAGATAAAGGGCCGCCAACTCCAGCAACACCAGATTGTCGCCGAAGTGGCCGAGCCCGTTGTTGCAGTTGAAACAGAGAATGCCCCGGACCTGGCCGGTCGCGTGACTGTGGTCGACGAACGTGCCGGGCACGACCCGGCAGACGGCGCAGAGCCCGCCCTGGTGGGCGAGCATGCGCTCGAAGTCGTCCTCGGTGATGCCGTAACGGCGCTTCAGGTGGTAGTTGCGAGTGCTGCCATGGTGCTTGATGCGGTTCTCGCGCATCACTCGGTTATGACACGGCTTGCAGTAATGAGTGAGCCCGTCTTTCTCCGACTTGTTCTTTCCGAAGTCGCTGATCGGCCTGATCTCCGCACAGCGGGGACAGTATTTCTGCCCATCGGGCACTTCAACACGCTCACGCACGGTCTTCCCTTGTTCCTCCATGCGCTTGCGGTAACTCTGCGTGTGACGCCGTTGGAAGCAGGCCTTGCAATATCGCGCCAGCCCATCGGCCATCCGCTTATTGCGCCCGAACGCGGAGACCTCCTTTTCCTCCCCGCAGTCCGGGCACCGCTTGAACCCATCCGGCGTCTCCACCGATCCCCTCCTTTCCGATGTCCGATTTATCCCCTATTGCCCGCCCTTCTGTACGTATGACCTGACAAATTCCTCTGCGTTCTCTTCGAGAACTTCGTCGATTTCGTCCAGAATTGCGTCGACATCGTCAGTGAGCTTCTCCTGCCGCTCCTGAACGTCCGGCGCCGCCGAGGCCTCGGTCTCCTCGACTTCGGTCTCGCGCCGACCGGTCTGCTTCTGGCCGCCGGTGTCCTTGGTTGCCATGTCCTACCTCCGGTTGGGGGACTGCCTCTAGGCATATCTTCCCCGAACCGGGCGACATTTCGCGCCGATCGCCCAGCGATCTTGCCGCCTTGACTAGATAGTCAAGCTATCCAATAATGGATCCACCGACACACGAGGAGGTTCCGATGTCCCCCGCATCCTTGAGCACGGCTGGTGTGCTCCTCATCACAGTCCCCGGCGTGGCCTTCGGCGGCGTCACCCTGCTGAAGTTCCTGATGCGCGACGTCCCCGGCTATCTGGACAACCCCGTCCGGCGCGGCCTGTGGCGGGCCGGGCACGCGCATGCGGGCGTGCTGGTGCTGTTCTCCCTGGTGGCGATGCTCTACGTGGACCAGGCGGGTCTGCCGGAGGGCGTGAAGGCCCTGACGCGGACGTTGATCGTGGCCGCGCCGATCCTGATGCCGCTGGGTTTCTTCCTGTCGGTGGTGCGTCCGAGTGACACGAAGCCGAGCAGGTTGATCTGGTTGACGGTGGCGGGCGGGGCGTGCCTGGCGGTGGGCACGCTGACGCTGGGTGTGGGCCTGCTGTAGGAGACCGGCCGCCGAAGGGCCGGTCTCCCCTCAGAGGGGCTAGTCGCCGCCGGTGAGGGCGGCGACGAGGTCGGCGGCGGTGCGGCAGCGGTCGAAGAGTTCGCCGACGTGGGCCTTGGTGCCGCGCAGTGGTTCGAGGGTGGGTACGCGCTGGAGCGATTCGCGGCCGGGGATGTCGAAGATGACGGAGTCCCAGGAGGCGGCGGCGACGGATTCGCTGTATTGGCGCAGGCATCGGCCGCGGAAGTAGGCGCGGGTGTCGGTGGGCGGGTGTTCGACGGCGCGCTGGACTTCGTCTTCGGTGACGAGGCGTTGCATGCGTCCGCGGGCGACGAGGCGGTTGTAGAGGCCGCGGTCGGGGCGGATGTCGGAGTATTGCAGGTCGACGAGCTGGAGCCTGGGGTGGGACCAGGGGAGGCTGTCGCGGGTGCGGTAGCCCTCGAGGAGTTCGAGTTTGGCGACCCAGTCGAGTTCGCGGGACAGCTGCATGGGGTCTTCGGCGAGTCGGGTGAGGACGGATTCCCAGCGGTCGAGGATGTCCTTGTTCATCTCCTCTTGGGCGGTGCCTCGCTCTTCGACGTATTTGCGCGCTTGTTCGAGGTATTCCATCTGGAGCTGGACGGCGGTGAGCTTGCGGCCGTCGCGCATGGCGATCTCGTAGCGGCAGGTGGGGTCGTGGGAGACGGCCCGGAGGGCTTGTACGGGGTTCTCGACGGCGAGGTCGCGGGTGAGGAAGCCTTCTTCGATCATGGCGAGGACGAGGGCGGTGGAGCCCAGCTTCAGATATGTCGAAATTTCCGACATGTTGGCGTCGCCGATGATCACGTGCAGCCGCCGGTACTTCTCGGGGTCGGCGTGCGGCTCGTCGCGGGTGTTGATGATGGGCCGCTTGAGCGTGGTCTCGAGGCCGACCTCGACCTCGAAGAAGTCGGCGCGCTGGCTGATCTGGAAGCCTTCGCCGCGGGAGTCCTGGCCGATGCCGACCTTGCCGGCGCCGACGACGACCTGGCGGGAGACGAAGAAGGGGGTCAGGTGCCGGACGATGTCGGCGAAGGGGGTGGCGCGCCGCATGAGGTAGTTCTCGTGGCAGCCGTAGGAGGCGCCTTTGGCGTCGGTGTTGTTCTTGTAGAGCTGGATGGGGGCGTTGGCCGGGATCGCGGAGGCCCGGGTGGCGGCGTCGTACATCACGCGTTCGCCGGCTTTGTCCCAGATGACGGCGGCCCGGGGGTTGGTGCATTCGGGCGAGCTGTATTCGGGGTGGGCGTGGTCGACGTAGAGCCGGGCGCCGTTGGTGAGGATGACGTTGGCCAGGCCGAGGTCCTCGTCGGTCAGCTGGCTGGGGTCGGCGACCTCTCTGGCCAGGTCGAAGCCGCGCGCGTCGCGTAGCGGGTTTTCTTCCTCGAAGTCCCACCGGGCCCTGCGCGCCCGGGCCGCCGAGGCGGCCAGGTAGGCGTTGACGACCTGTGAGGAGGTCACCATCGCGTTGGCGCCTGGCTGGCCGGGTACGGAGATGCCGTACTCGGTCTCGATGCCCATCACCCGACGCACCGTCATCCAACACCCTCTGTTCGTCCGGGTCTGTCTATCCGCCGTTTATATGCCCGAGCCTATGCCCTTCACAGTGCCCCAAGGCCACAGAGTTATGGCACCGACGCCTTTTCAACCTGTACGGCCGGAGCTGATGGGGTTTGCGGGGGTCTGCGAGGCTTGAGTAGCCGCTGGATGGGGCGTTCGGCAAAGGAGTACACGAGATACGACAGCACCACGGCCGTCAGGACGGTCGTGGTGGCGACGGCCCAGGGGGGCATGAGGCCGGTGAGCACTGGGATGAGGGCCACCGCGACGACGCCATGGAACAGGTAAAGCGGGTATGTGATGCCGCCGAGCGCGGTGAGCGTCTTGGACGGTTTGAGCCGGATCAGCCCGAGGGCGGCGACGGCCATCACGGCGAAGATCAGCGTGATGGTGATGATCACGCTGACGTCGGTGACGGGCATGTTCTTGAACCCGACGTTGTCGACGCGCCGGTGCACCCGGTCGAGCGCGGAGCCGATCGACAGGGCGTACCCGCCGGCCACGTAGAGCCACGGGAGCCAGGCGCTGCCGCGTTTGTGAATGAGGTAGAGGGACATGCCGGCGATGAAGTAGGGCGCGTAGTCGGGCATGACGATCTCGTTGACGATCTCGTTGCCGAGCCGGTCGGCGCCGAAGGCGGCCACCAGCCAGACACCGGAGAAGATCAGGACGCGCCCGTACGTGACCCCGATGATCACGAGGATGGCCATCAGCAGGTAGAAGCGCAGCTCCGCCCAGAGCGACCAGTAGACCTGGCTGGCGTCGGTGACCTTGAACAACCGCTGGAACATGGTGGCGTTCACCAGGTATTCGCCTGGTGAAAGTTTTGGGTCGAGCGCCTTGGCGCCGGTGAGCCCGTAGAGCGCCGCGGTGGCGCCGAGGCTGAGCCAGTACGCGGGATAGAGACGGACGAGCCTGGAGTGGGCGAACCCGCCGAGGCCGCGCCCCCACACGGTCATGAGGATGACGAACCCGCTGATGATGAAGAACAGCTCGACTCCGAGAATGCCTAACCCCGCGAAGGGCGCCAGCGGCGGGAACAGCGCGGCGGGCCTGGCCCCCCAGACGGACGCGTACGCCACCAGGTAGTGGAAGGCGACGACCGCCAGGGCGGCGATGAAACGCAGGAGGTCGAGCTCGGCCAACCGGCCGTCCCCCCGAGCATGCTTGGGCCGGTTAGGTGCGTGCACGCCATTTTTGACGTCACCTGGATCACTTTGGTTCCACCGGACCCTCGGTTCCCACGACCAGAGGGCGGGAGGCGTCGTCGAGCCCGAGCGCGTCGCGGGCCGCCGGGGTGAGGGCGAGCAGCCCGGCGGCTCCGGCGGCGCCGCACTCCGACAGGTGCACGCCGTGCCCGGCGAGGAGGCGGGCGGCGTCGGCCGCCTGCTCGTCGGTGATCGTCATGTAGAGGTCGGCGAGGTGGTGCAGGAACTGGTGGGCGATGAGGGAGGGCTCCAGGCAGTCGAGCCGGCCGAGGGTGGTGTGGCCGCCCTGGACGCGTACGGGCTCGCCGGCGCGGGCGCTTTCGAGCAGGCAGGCCGCGCCTTCCGGCTCGACCACGACGATCTTGGGCTGTTCGCCCCAGCGGTCGCGCACGTATCCGGCCGCGGCGGTGGCGAGCCCGCCGACGCCGGCCTGGACGAACACGTGGGTGGGCGCGCCCGCGGCGCTCCGGGGCGCGCTGTGGCCGCCGGTCGCGGCCGAGGAGCCGTTGAGGCTGCCCGAGTACGCCTCAAGACCGGCGGGCGCCCCTGAGGACGCGGCAGGGCTGCCGGTCTCCGGGGGGACGGCGGGCAGGGCGCCGGGGTCGGCGAGCTCGTCGAACAGGACGGTGTAGCCGCGCATGATGTCGAGCGGGATGCCGGTGTAGCCGTTCCAGGAGCTGTCGGCGACCAGCCGCCAGCCGTGCCGCTCGGCGGCCTGGACGGCGGCGGCCATGCTGGCCTCGTAGTCCTCGCCGCTGCGCCGCACCTCGGCGCCGAGCCCGCGCAGCCGCTGCGCGAACGCCTCGGGGACGCCTTCGCTGAGGTACACGACGCAGTCCACGCCGACCTCGGCGGCTCCGGAGGCGACGGAGATCCCGTGGTTGCCCGCGCTGGCGCACACGAACGGCGTGCCGCCGCCCTCGTGCTCGGCGAGCAGGTGCACGGCGTACGCGCCGCCGAGCGCCTTGAAGCTGCCCAGCCCCATGCGCCCGCTCTCGTCCTTGACGTGGACGGCTTCGGTCCCGGCCAGGCCCGGCAGGGTGTGCACCGGCGTGGGCCGGTAGGAGGGGTGCCGGGCGAAGTGCGCGCGGGCCTGGCGGGCGTGCTCGGTCCCGATGAGCGCGCGGTCGTGCGCGGTGTACGGGGTCCGGGCAGGGTTGAGGTACTCCATGATCGCCATGCTAGGCGGGCCCGCCGCTCTCCCCCGGCCCGCCACTCCGCGCCGGTGCGGGGCGGATGAAGGGCCGATGAAGGGGCCGGTGCGGTGCCGGTGCGGTGCCGGTACAGGACCGATGAGGGGCCGCTGAGGGACAGGTGGGCGGTCAGGCGCGGTCGCGGGCGGCGGCGACGGCGGCCTGGCCGAGGCTGACGCCGCCGTCGCCGGGCGGCACGCGCACGTGCTTGAGCACCCGGAACCCGGCCGCGCGCAGCCGGGCCACGGTGCCCTCCAGGAGCAGCGCGTTCTGGAACATCCCGCCCGACAGCGCCACCGCCGACAGCCCGGTGGAGTGGCGCAGGCTGTCGCAGGCGCGGGTGACGGCGTCGGCGAGGCCGTTGTGGAAGCGGCCGGCGATCGCGCGGGTGCATGCCCCGGCCGCCAGGTCCGCGGCGGCGGCCCGGACGAGGTCGGAGCCCTGCACGACGAGCAGGTCGCCGCAGGCGATCCCGGCCTCGTACGTGCCGCGCTCGGCCGGGTCGGCGTGCTGTTCGAGTTCGATGGCCGCCTGCCCGTCGTAGCTGATCTTGTCGCGGATGCCGAGCACCGCCGCGACGGCGTCGAAGAGGCGGGCCGCGCTGGAGGTCAGCGGGGCGGCGGGGGCGAGCGCGAGGGCGTCGGCCCAGGGGTTGCGGCGGGCCACGTCCAGGCCGGGGTGGTCGTCGCCGAGGTAGGCGGCGGCCATGCGCCAGGGCTGCCGGACGGCGGCGGTCCCGCCCGGCATGGGGACCTGGGCGAGGTGGCCGAGGCGTTCGAAGGAGGTCAGGTCGGCGCGGAGGAACTCGCCGCCCCACAGGGCCCCGTCGGGGCCGTGGCCGAGCCCGTCGAGGGCGACGCCGAGCACGGGCCCGGGGTCGCCGTTGTCGGCCAGGCAGGAGGCGATGTGGGCGTGGTGGTGCTGGACGCCGAGGAGTTCGGCGCCGTGGATCTCCATGGCGTGCCGGGTGGACAGGTAGCCGGGGTGCAGGTCGTGCGCCACGACCTCGGGCCGGATGCCGAACAGGCCGCAGTAGTGGTCGATGCCCTCGACGAACGACCGCAGCGTCTCGTGGTTCTCCAGGTCGCCGATGTGCTGGGAGACGAACGCGCGCCGCCCCTGGACCAGGCAGAAGGTGCTCTTGCGCTCGGCGCCGCAGGCGAGCACCGGCCGGGGCGCGGGCCAGCGCAGGGCGAGCGGCTCGGGCGCGTACCCGCGGGCGCGGCGCAGCACGGTCACCTCGCCGGCCATGGGCCGCACGACCGAGTCGTCGGTGCGTACGTGGATGGGGCGGTCGTGGACGAGGAAGGCGTCGGCGATGCCGCTGAGCCGGGTCAGCGCGTCGTCGTCCTCGTAGGCGATGGGCTCGCCGGAGACGTTCGCGCCGGTGAGGACCATGGGTTCGGCGAGCTCGGCGAGCAGGAGGTGGTGCAGGGCGGTGTAGGGCAGCATGAGGCCGAGGCTGCGGGTGGCGGGCGCGACGGAGGCGGCGACGGGCGCGCCGGGCAGGCGGGGCAGCAGCACGATGGGCCGGGCACGGCCGGTGAGCAGCTCGGCGGCGTGGTCGTCGATCTCGCACAGCCGCCGCGCCTGCGCCAGGTCGGCCACCATGACGGCGAACGGCTGCTCCTCCCGGTGCTTGCGGCCGCGCAGCAGGGCGGCGGCCCGCTCGTCGGCGGCGGGCACGGCGAGGTGGAAGCCGCCCAGGCCCTTGACGGCGAGCACGCGCCCGGCGCGCAGCAGCGTGACGGCGCCGGCGACGGGGTCGCCGCACAGCTCGGTGCCTCGGGCGTCGCGCAGCCGCAGCTGGGGCCCGCAGTCGGGGCAGCAGGTGGGCTGGGCGTGGAAGCGGCGGTTGCCCGGGGCGTGGTACTCGGCGGCGCACGCCTGGCACATGCCGAAGCCGGCCATGGTGGTCAGGGGCCGGTCGTAGGGGACGCCGCGCACGATCGTGAAGCGGGGCCCGCAGCCGGCGCAGTTGATGAACGGGTAGCCGTGGCGGCGGTCGGCGGGGTCGGCCAGCTCGCGCAGGCAGTCGTCGCAGGTGGCGCGGTCGGCGCAGACGAGGGGGCGCAGCGGGCCCGACGGGACGCCGGCGGCGATGGTGAAGCCGCGGTGGCCGGCGGGCCGGGCGCTGACGACGGTGACGCGTTCGATCTCGGACAGGGCGGGCGCGTCGCGTTCGAGCGCGGTCAGGAACTCCTCGACGCCCGCCAGAGCGCCCTCGATCTCGATGTGCACCCCGTCGACGTCGTTGCGCACGCGCCCGGCCAAACCCAGACGGCTGGCGAGCGAGCGGACGAAGGGGCGGAAGCCGACGCCCTGGACGACGCCTTCGACGTGCACGTCAACTCGTTTGAGCGTGGTCATCAGCCCAGTGTGCGCCTGATCGGGGCGGCGTGCATGCGTATCGGCCGTGTCACCTTCGGCGTCGTCGCGCTGCCCGCGGGCCGGGGGTCCGGACATGCGAACGGGAGGGCCGTGGCGGCCCTCCCGTTCGAGGGGTTCTACAGGTACTGGCCGGTGTTGGCGACGGTGTCGATGGATCGGCCGGCTTCGGTGCCCTGCTTGCCGGAGACGAGCGTGCGGATGTAGACGATCCGCTCGCCCTTCTTGCCGGAGATGCGGGCCCAGTCGTCGGGGTTGGTGGTGTTGGGCAGGTCCTCGTTCTCGGAGAACTCGTCCACGCAGGCCGTGAGCAGGTGCTGCACCCGCAGGCCCTTCTGGCCGGTTTCGAGGAACTGCTTGATGGCCATCTTCTTGCCTCGGTCGACGATGTTCTGGATCATCGCGCCGGAGTTGAAGTCCTTGAAGTAGAGGACTTCCTTGTCGCCGTTGGCGTAGGTCACCTCGAGGAAGCGGTTTTCCTCGCTCTCGGTGTACATGCGCTCGACGACGCTCTGGATCATGCCCTGGATGGTGCCCTCGCGGGATTCGGAGTGCTCGGCCAGGTCGTCCGGGTGCAGCGGCAGGTCGGCGATGAGGTACTTGGAGAAGATGTCCTTGGCCGCCTCGGCGTCCGGCCGCTCGATCTTGATCTTGACGTCCAGGCGGCCGGGCCGCAGGATCGCCGGGTCGATCATGTCCTCGCGGTTGGAGGCGCCGATGACGATGACGTTCTCCAGGCCCTCGACGCCGTCGATCTCCGACAGCAGCTGAGGGACGATGGTGTTCTCCACGTCGGAGGACACGCCGGAGCCTCGGGTGCGGAAGATCGAGTCCATCTCGTCGAAGAACACGATCACCGGGGTGCCCTCGGAGGCCTTCTCCCTGGCCCGCTGGAAGACCAGGCGGATGTGCCGCTCGGTCTCGCCGACGTACTTGTTGAGCAGTTCGGGGCCCTTGATGTTGAGGAAGAAGCTCTTGCCGGACTGGCCGGTCTTCTCCGCGACCTGCTTGGCCAGGGAGTTGGCGACCGCCTTGGCGATGAGCGTCTTGCCGCATCCGGGCGGCCCGTACAGCAGCACGCCCTTGGGGGGCCGGAGCTTGTGCTCGCGGAACAGGTCGGCGTGCAGGTAGGGCAGCTCGATGGCGTCCCTGATCTGCTCGATCTGCCGCATGAGGCCGCCGATCTCCTCGTAGGAGATGTCGGGGACCTCCTCCAGGACGAGCTCTTCGACTTCGGACTTGGGTATGCGCTCGTAGACGTAGCCGGAGCGAGGCTCGAGCAGGAGCGAGTCGCCTGCCCTGATGGGCTGGCCGACCAGCGACTCGGCCAGTCGCACGACGCGCTCTTCGTCGGCGTGCGAGATGACCAGGGCCCGCTTTCCCTCGTCGAGCAGTTCTTTGAGCATGACGATCTCGCCGACCTCTTCGTAGCCGAGGGCTTCGACCACGTTGAGCGCTTCGTTGAGCATGACCTCCTGGCCACGCCGCAGCGAGTCGATGTCGACGGCAGGGCTGACGTTCACGCGGAGCTTGCGGCCGCCGGTGAACACCTCGATGGTGCCGTCTTCTCTGGCCTCGAGGAAGGTGCCGAAGCCGGATGGCGGCTGCGCCAGCCGGTCGACCTCCTCCTTGAGAGCGACGATTTGGTCCCGGGCCTCCTTGAGTGTGGCGACCAGGCGCTCGTTCTGGCCGGTCACGGCCGCGAGATTCGCCTGCGCCTCGTGGAGACGCTCTTCGAGGACCCTGGCCTGACGGGGTGACTCGGCCAGCTTCCGCCTCAGCGCGGTGATCTCCTCCTGCAGGAAGGAGACCTGTGTTGAAAGATCAGCGACCTCCCGTTCGCGCTGCGCGGCTCGAGCCTCAGCATCATCGCGAGCTGCCACGCCCCGTCACCTCCTTCCCAGTCGAGGGCGACTACTAAGGACCTTACCTATCTCGGGCCCCTCCGTAACCTGGCCGGGCAGTGTTCGTAGAGTGACATTCAGTGTTCGGTGATTAATCCCCAATAGTGCGTTTAATACTCCCAGCACAGGAACACGACAATCTGTTCCCGTGTCACGCACCAACGCACCCTCGTGGCCAAATTGTCATAGTTCTTCGGTGGTCCCCTTCGGTCGACGGCGTCTCGGCGGGGGCGTCACTCCGTCCGCCATGCGGCGGGCGGTGACGAGGAATCCCGTGTGACCGATCATCCGATGATCGGGTCTTACCGCGAGCCCTTCGACGTGCCAGTCGCGAACCAGGGTCTCCCACGCATGCGGCTCCGTGAAACACCCGTGATCGCGAATCGTCTCCACGGTCTTGGACAGCTGGGTGGTCGTGGCGACGTAACAGCAGATCACGCCGCCCGGGGTGAGCGCCTTGGCGGCGGCGTCGACGCACTCCCAGGGGGCGAGCATGTCGAGGATCACCCGGTCGACGTCGGCCTCGTCGATGGAGGCGACCAGGTCGCCGACCACCAGGCGCCAGTTGTCGTCCATGGGGCCGCCGAAGAACTTCTCCACGTTCTTGCTCGCCACGTCCGCGAACTCCTGGCGCCGCTCGTACGAGGTGACGTGCCCGTCGGGGCCGACGGCGCGCAGCAGGAAGCACGTCAGCGCGCCGGAGCCGACGCCGGCCTCGATCACCCGCGCGCCCGGGAAGACGTCGGCCATGCCGACGATCATCGAGGCGTCCTTGGGGTAGATGACGGCCGCGCCGCGCGGCATGGCCAGCGTGTAGTCCTGCAGCAGGTGGCGGAAGGCGAGGTACTGGGTGCCTCCCGAGGAGCGCACGACAGAGCCTTCAGGCTGCCCGATCAGATCGCTGTGCGGGATGGCGCCCTTGTGGGTGTGGAAGACGCCGTCCTCTTTGAGCGTGATCGTGTGGCGTTTGTTCTTGGGGTCGGTGAGCTGCACCTGATCCCCCGCCTGGAAAGGCCCATGCCTGCGGAAACCCATGGCCGCAAGGTTATAGGGCTTTCGAGGGCGTCCGGACGCACGGTATCTATGGGGGATGCTCCCGCGCGATGTGATCTCCACCGGCCCCCTGATCCTGCGCCCTCCCGCGGAGGAGGACGTCGAGGCGATCGTGAAGGTGTGCAACGACCCGGTGACCGCCCGGTTCCTGCCGCTGCTCCCGTCGCCGTACGGGCCGCAGGACGCGTGCGGCTACCTGGAGAAGGCGGCGGCGAGGTGGTCGGACGGCGGCGCCGAGTTCGTGATCACGCAGGACGGCCGGTACGCCGGCTCCGTCGGCCTCCGCGTGCCGGACCATTGGGGCGTGGCCTCGATCGGCTACATGGTGGCGCCGTGGGCGCGGGGCAGGAACGTGGCGGCGACGGCGGCCAGGGCCGTCACCGACTGGGCCTTCGACCACGGGGTGCGCCGGGTCGAGTTGCAGGCCGCGGTGGAGAACGTGGCGAGCCTGCGGGTGGCCGTCAAGGCGGGCTTCCTGGAGGAGGGGCGGCGGCGGGACGCCAAGCGGCTGCGGGACGGCCGCTACGTCGACATGGTCTCCTTCGCCCGGATCGCGGGGGACGGGGTGGCGCCGGAGCCGTACCTGCCGTTCTTCGCGGACGGGGAGCTGTGCGACGGCGTGGTGCGGCTGCTGCCGCTGGCCGTGGAGGACGCCGCCGACTTCCACCGGATGCTGGCCGACCCGACCGTGGCGGCCTACCACTTCGGGCCGACGGGCACGCTGGAGGAGCACGAGCGGCGCTGCCGGTACACGGGTTACTGGTGGGTGTCGGGGCAGCGGATCGAGCTGGCCGTCAGGGACGCGGCGTCGGGGGCGTTCGCCGGGCACATCCAGCTGGCGCACGTGGTCCCCTCGCTGGGGCAGGCCATGGTGGGATATTCGCTGGTGCCCGGGTTCCGGGGCAGGGGGTTCATGACGCGCGCGGTCAGGCTGCTGGTGGACTGGGCGTTCGCGAACACGGCGCTGCACCGGATCGTGGCCGGCACCGAGGCGGGCAACACGGCCTCGCACGCGGTGCTGGAGCGGGCCGGGTTCGGCAGGGAGGGCGTGCACCGCGGGCTGTTCGTCAAGGAGGACGGGACGCGGGTGGACGACGTGGCATGGTCGGTCCTGCGGCCCGCCTGACGCGCCGCGACGGGCGCGGGCGGGCTCCGGGCGGGCTCCGGGCGGGCTCCGGGCGGGAGAAATCCTGATTTCCTGTTGAGGGCTAGTCAGGAGCCGCGTCGAGGGTGATAGTCAGGGCACCGCACTTCAGACGTCAGTTTCGCGCGACCGGGCCGCGCGAACTCTCCTCCCCCCGAGGGACCACCGCGATGCCATACAACCATGTCAATGCCGCCATGCGTGAACTCATCGCCTCGTTCTCCTGCCTGGAGGCCGCCGACCTGCTCGACCGGCTGGCGCGTACCGCCGCCGCCGTCACGGGCACGGCCTACGCGGGATTCGTACACGTGGACGCCCTGCGGCTGGAGGCCGACGCGATCCATACCTACGCCCCTCCCGGCGATCCCCTGCGCGTCCGCAGGTGGCTGGCCGAGTCAGGGGTGTTGAAGGAGCTGGCGACCGTGCCGGCGACGGTCCGGCTGGCGCGCGACGCGACGGTGGGCGAGCCGGGCTTCCTGGCCGCTCCCCTGCCGCTGGCGACGCGGGACCACACATTCGTGTGGGTCGCCGGGCGGGCGTTCGGCGACGGGGACGAGCATCTGCTGAGCCGGTTCGCGACCGCCGCCGGGCGGGCGCTGGAGGCGGCGAGCGGGCTGGAGGCCGCGGTACGGCTGTTGCGGGGGGTGCGGGCGTTCCGTCCGGCCCAGCCGCCGGGCCGGCCCGTTGGAGGCGACCGGATCCTGGGGTAAGGGACGACCGGTTGCCCGTCCGGATCGGGGGCGGAATGGCCGCTTCCCGCGCACCCCACCCGCCGGAGTTTTTACCAATATTTGCTCATTTATCAGTAAATCGTGGGCTTACTGCGAGCGGGTAACGTGGCCGTCCGTGAAGATTCTCATCGTGGGCGGGAGCGGGTTCCTCGGCGCCGAGCTCGTACGGCTCTGCGTGGCCGCGGGCCACGACGTGGGCGCCACCTACCTGACCGCCCGGCCCCAGGAGCGGCCCGGGACGCGGTGGCTGCGGCTGGACGTCCGCTCGCGCGAGGACGTGGCGGCCGCTCTGGACGCGTTCGGGCCGGAGGTGACGGTCAACGCGGCGTACGGGAAGACCGACTGGGCGGCCACCGCGGACGGCGCCGCGCACGTCGCCGTGGCCGTCGCGCGGCTGGGCGGGCGGCTGGTGCACGTCTCCAGCGACGCCGTGTTCTCCGGGGTCGCCGCGCGCTACGACGAGGCGTGCGCGCCCGACCCGCTCAGCCCGTACGGGGCGGCCAAGGCCGCTGCCGAGACGGCGGTGCGCGCGATCCTGCCGGACGCGGCGGTCGCCAGGACGTCCCTGATCGTCGGGGACGGCGGCTCCGGGCACGAGGCGCGGGTGCGTTCGCTGGCGACGGGGCGGGGCGCGGGCGTGCTGTTCACCGACGACGTGAAGTGCCCCGTGCACGTCGGCGACCTCGCGGCGGCGCTCGTGGAGACGGCGGCGCGCGGTCTCTCGGGGATGCTGCACGTCGCGGGGTGCGACGCGGTGAACCGGCACGAGCTGGGGGTGCTCATCGCCCGCGGGGAGGGCCTGGACCCGGCCCGCCTGCCGGCCGGTCGCCGGGCCGACGCCGGCCTCGGCGGCCCGTTCGAGGTCCGGCTGGACTGCACGGCCACGCAGCGGCGGCTGCGCACGAGGCTGCGCGGCGCCCGCGAGTTCCTGGCCCCCTGACGGCGGCGTACGAGAAGGCTCACGATCCCCTGCGCGCTGACGGCGTACGGAAGCGACCGCGATCTCCTGACAGCGCCGTACGGGAACGCCCGCGATCCCCCTGCGCCGTGACGGGAGCATACGGAAACGCCCGCGGCCCCGGGGCGGGGACGCGGGCGTTCGGGCAGCCGGGTTATCCCCGGTGCGCCTCGAAGCGGAGCGTGCGGGAGACCCCGACCCGGACCGTCGTCCCGGGGGCGATGGTGACCGGCTCGTTCGGCGGGATGTCGTAGAAGTTGGGGTCGCCGGGCGGCTGGATCTGGGTGCCGTTGACCGAGCCCAGGTCGACCAGGTTGACGTCCCAGCCGTCGAGCGCCACCCGCAGGTGGCGGCGCGACACCGAGCCGTCCGGGCTGGTCACCTTGGCGGGCCTGGCGGTGCCGCCGGCCACCTCGGGCGCCCGCTCGGGGTCGCGGCCCAGCAGGTAGTCGCTCTCCAGCGGCAGCGCGGTGCCGTCGTCGAGGATGAGCACCCCGAGCGAGGGGCGCGGCCCCTTGTAGGGGACGAGGGTGCGCTGGACCAGGGCGATGCCGCAGACCGCGCAGTAGGGCGAGCGGGGGTCGTTGAAGTGGTCGTTCTTGCAGTCGACGCCGTAGACCAGGGGCCGGTCACCGTGGTCCTGCTGCTGCTCCTGCGGCGGCGGGCCCGGGTGGTCGAAGTGGTCGGGCGGGCCGAGCACGGGTGGCGGGGGCTGGTCGAAGTGGTCGGCCGGGCCCAGGTGCTGCGGCAGCGGCTGGTCGGCCACGCCGTTGCCGGGGGGCGGCTCGTCGTAGGAGGGGAACTGCTGCTGCTCCGGCAGCGGCGGCGGCTGCTCCTGCGGCGGCGCGAAGAAGGGGGCCGGCTGCTCCTGCGGCGTCAGGTAGGGCGGCTGGTCCTGCGGCGGGCCGTACGGAGACTGCTCCACCGGCGCGGGCTGCGGGCCCGACGGCGGGCCCGGCACGACCGGCGGCTGGTCGGCCAGCGGGTAGGGAGGCCGCTCCACCGGTGCGGGCGGCTGCGGGACCAGGTCGGCCTCGAGGTGGAAGGCCGTGGCGGGCATCTCGCTGGTGAGCGGCCTGGACGGAGCGGGCGCCGAGGACTGCTCGGCGAGGTCGCCCACGAGGCCGCCGCCGTGCACCACGCCGCCGTCGAAGCGGACCGCGGGATGCGGGGTGCCGGCGCCGGGCAGGCTCAGCTCGACCCGCTCGACGGGCCCGGACACGAGCCGGTCGGCCCAGGTCAGCGAGTCGCTGCCGGCCAGCCGCGTCTCGCCGCCGGGGGTGCCGATGACGGCCGCGGCCGAGCCGCTGACCAGGACGGCCACGCCCTCCCCCACCCGGCCGGCGACGGCGCAGGTGGCCGGGTCGCCCGCCATGTTGGCCGCGAGCACCTGCGCGGCGCGGCGGGCCAGCGCCCTGCCGTCGCCGCCGGCGGCGGCGGTCTCGCGCAGCGCGTCGAGCAGGTCGTCGGCCGCGGCCTCGCCGGCGTCGCACACCAGCAGCAGCCCGCCCGCGTAGGCGACCAGCCCGTTACCGGGAAGCGGACGCACCACTCCGAAGCCCTGGCCGGTCATGCGTCCTCCCTCATGACGACGGCGCTGCGCTGCTCATCGGTGCCCTCGCTGCGCTCGGTCACTCGTTTCTCCTCCCCGGAAGCCGGCGAAATTACGGCACCCGCACTGCCGTGCCGGCCACCAGCCATACGCATACCCAGACGAAGAGGCCGTGTCGCGGCCGCGTCGTCTCGATTCGATGAACCGGTGGACCGCAACAAGCCCCTTAACTGTGCAAGTTTGGCCAAACAGAACACTATCGGCCAGTCGTCACATCGCAGTAACCGGCCGGAGTCGGCTCCGGCCGCCCGAAACTGCTGGACACGACCCTATCCATGGCCCGCCGCTTAAACGAGTGGGACAAATCAGACGCCGGTGAAAACCCGGTTCACGTCGGCCGTGGCGAGCACGCCGTAGATCTCCCCGCCCCGCTCCACCAGGAGGTACTCGCTGCCCGGGGCCTCGCGCATGGCGTCGATGAGCGGCTCTCCCTCCAGGTCGGCGGCGAGCACCATGGTGGGCTCCAGGGACTTGGCGACCGAGCCGGCGCTCACCCAGGGGCGGCGGTGCTCGGGGGTGGCCTGGACGGCGGCCTCGTTCACGATCGCCAGCGGCTGGCCGTCGTGGCCGACCACGACGATGGCGCCCGCGCTGCGCTCGGCGGCCTGCCGCAGCGCCTCCGACAGCGGCGTCTCGGCGCTCACCGGGATCGCCCTGCGCGCCAGGGCGCGGGCGTTGACCTGCGGGATCCTGGCGCGGATCTTGGCCACCCGCAGCGACTGGGAGGCGCCGAGCCAGATGAACGAGGCCAGCACGAACGGCCACAGCAGGTCCGTCGGGTCGATGTCCTGGCCGCTCTGCAGCGCCGTGGCGATCGGGAACACGACGAGCAGCACGGCCAGCACGCGGCCGCCCCAGGCGGCGACGATGGTGCCGGAGCTGGGGTTCCTGGTCAGCTTCCAGACCCCGGCGCGCAGCATCCGGCCGCCGTCCAGGGGCAGGCCGGGCAGCAGGTTGAACACGCCGACGATGAGGTTGGCCATCCACAGCTGCCAGACGAGCACCTCGGGGATGCCGCCGCCGTTGACGACATAGACGTCGGCGGCCAGGCCGAGCCCGGCCAGGCCCAGCGACAGGGCCGGCCCCGCCGCGGCGACCATGAACTCCTTGGCCGGCGTGGGCGGCTCCTTCTCGATCTCCGACACGCCGCCGAGCAGGTAGAGGGTGATCCTGCGCACCGGCAGGCCGTAGTACTTGGCCAGCACGCTGTGGGCCAGTTCGTGCAGCAGCACGGACACGTACAGAAGCACCGCGAACACGAACGCCACGGCGTACGCGGCCGTGCTGTCGAGTTCGGGCAGCATCTGACGCACCCGCGGGCCGAACATCATCGTGATGAAGGCCGCCACGATGAACCAGGTCCATGAGACGTACACCGGAATGCCGAACGGCTTCCCCATCCGAAGACCGGAGAACTCCTGCCGCGGGCTCTGCTCGCTCACCGCACTCCTTGAACGTCCATTACGTGCTGTTGCTGCCTTGATGCTACGCGCCGAATCGGGTGATCATCGTTGCGCGAGGGCTATTCTGTCGGGGTCTTGACCTAGAGTGCGGTGCATGACGTTGACCGAACCGGTGATCATCGGAGCTCTCTCCCCCTCCCGGGCGGGCGATTTCATGACATGTCCCCTGCTCTACCGCTTCCGGGTGATCGACCAGCTCCCCGAGAAGCCTTCGCAGGCGGCAGTGCGGGGCACGGTGGTGCACGCGGTCCTGGAGCGCCTCTACGACCTTCCGGCGCCGCGGCGCTCGGTCCAGGCGGCGCTGGAGCTCCTGGAGCCGCAGTGGCAGCGCCTGCTGGAGGAGGACTCGCAATACGCGCAGATGTTCGCCGACGAGGCCGAGCAGGCCGAGTGGCTGGCGCAGGCGCGCGGCATGCTGGAGCGCTACTTCACGCTGGAGGACCCGACGCGGCTGGAGCCCGCCGAGCGCGAGCTCTACGTGGAGGCGGTCCTCGACGGCGGGCTGATGCTGCGCGGCTACGTCGACCGCCTCGACGTGGCGCCGACCGGTGAGGTCCGGGTGGTCGACTACAAGACGGGCAGCGCGCCGGGTCCCGACTTCGAGACCAAGGCGCTGTTCCAGATGAAGTTCTACGCGCTGGTGCTGTGGCGCCTGCGCGGCCAGGTGCCCCGGCTGCTGCAGCTGGTCTACCTGGGCGGGCAGGGCGAGGTGCTGCGCTACGCCCCGGACGAGGCCGACCTGCTGGCCACCGAGCGCAAGGTGATGGCGCTGTGGGCGGCGATCGAGCGGGCCCTGGAGTCCGGAGAGTGGCGCGCCCGCCCCAGCCGGCTGTGCGACTGGTGCGACCACCAGGCCCTGTGCCCGGAGTTCGGCGGCACACCCCCGCCCGTCCCCGACCGCCAGCCGGGCGACACCGTCCGCACCCACCGCCGCGCCGCCACCGACGAGCTCTGACCACACCCACACCCACCCCCACCCGGCCGGAACCGCGCAACCGGCCGTCCGGACGCGCTCTCCAAGGGCGACACCGAACCGCCCAGCCCCCCGCGTACAAGGCCGCGCCCCACGGGGCTGCCCGGCGCATCGGGCGCGCCGCTCAGCCGGTGCAGTGACGCTCAGCCGGGGCGGCGTATGGCGGCAGGCGGGCGCGCCGCCAACGCAGGCTGCGGCGTTTGAGGATGTATGGGCGGTAATCCTCCCGAGGGAGGAGGTTACGGGTTTTCACCTGGGCCTACAGTGAAGCGGTGCGCATAGACCGGACCACGCTCCACGACACGGTGCTCGCCGGAGTGGTGGCCGCGGCGTCGGTGGCGATGCTCGTGCTCTACGGCCCCGACCGGCTGGAGGCGCAGGGGCTCGCGGTGGACGGCATGCGCGCACCCGACCCCCTCGGCGGGGTCCTGGTGGTGCTGGCGTGCGTGCCAGTGGCGGCGCGCAGGCGGTGGCCGCTGGCGGCCATGTGCGCCGAGCTCGTGCCCGAGACGCTGCTGACCGTGCTCGGTTACGGGACCGGGATGTCGGGGCTGGCCGGGCTGGTGCTGCTGTACTCGGTGGCCTCCTACCGCGGGCTGGCGATGGCGCTGGCGGGGCTGATGATCTCGCTGGTGACGTACGTGCTGGGCGCCCTGGCGGGCCCGGTCAGGGCGACGAGCTGGAGCGAGCACGTCGTGGTGGCCGTGGTGCTGGTGGCGGTGTGGGGCGCGGGACGGAGCCTGCGGCTGCGCCGGGCGTACCTGGACGAGCTCAAGGACCGGGCGGAGCGGCTGGAGCGGGCGCACGCGGCCGACACGAGGGCCGCCCGCGCCGAGGAGCGCTCCAGGATCGCCCGCGAGCTGCACGACGTGGTGGCCCACCACGTCAGCGTGATGACCGTGCAGGCGGCGGCGGCGCGCCGGGTGCTGGCCTCCGATCCCGATCTGGCGCGCGAGGCGCTGTCGGCGATCGAGCACACCGGCCGGATGGCGATGACGGAGATGCGCAGCATCGTCGGGGTGCTGCGTACCGACGCCCGCGCCGAGCTGGGCCCGCAGCCCGGCGTGCGGGACCTGCCCGCGCTGGTGGAGCAGATGCGCGAGGCGGGGCTGCCGACGCGGCTGATCATGGAGGGGGAGCCGCGGCCGCTGCCGGCCGGGGTCGACCTGGCCGCGTTCCGGCTGGCCCAGGAGGGGCTGACGAACAGCCTGCGGCACGCCGGGGCGGGGGCCAAGGCCGTGGTGACCGTCCGCCAGGACCCCCGTGAGCTGGACGTACGGGTGGAGGACGACGGGCTGGGCGCGGCCGGGGTGTCCGCGCGGTCAGGGCACGGTTTGGTGGGCATTCGCGAACGCGTCGCACTCTATGGTGGAATCCTCAACATCGGTCCGCTACCGGGGGGCGGTTTCGAAGTGCGGGCGAGGTTCCCGTTGAAGGACGGCCAATGACGATCAGAGTGCTGCTGGTGGACGACCAGCCGCTGCTGCGTACGGGATTTCGCCTGATTCTGGAGGCCGAGCCCGACATCACGGTGGTGGGGCAGGCCGGCGACGGCAAGGACGCCATGGAGCAGACGCGCGCGCTGCTGCCCGACGTGGTGCTGATGGACATCCGCATGCCGGGGGTCGACGGCATCGAGGCGACCCGCAGGATCGTGCGGGAGGCGGCGCCGACGGCGCACGTGCCGAAGGTGCTGGTGCTGACGACGTTCGACCTGGACGAGTACATCGTGGAGGCGCTGCGCTCGGGCGCGTCGGGGTTCCTGCTGAAGGACGTGCCGCCCGACGAGCTGGTGCAGGCGATCCGGGTGGTGGCGGCCGGGGACGCGATCGTGGCGCCGAGCGTGACGCGGCGGCTGCTCGACCGGTTCGCCAAACGGCTGCCGTCGGCGTACGAGCAGCCCGCTCCGGCCCGGCTGGACCGGTTGACGGAGCGGGAGCTGGAGGTGCTGCGGCTGATCGCCAAGGGCATGTCCAACGCGGAGATCGCGGCCAAGCTCGTGGTGAGCGAGACGACGGTCAAGACGCACGTCGGCAACGTGCTGACCAAGCTGGGGCTGCGCGACCGTGTGCAGGCCGTGGTGCTGGCCTACGAGACCGGCCTGATCACCCCCGGCACCTACTCCTGAGGGGCTGAGGGCGCGCCCCGGCGGGCGCGCCCGGGGTCGTCAGGACGCGGCGGCGGGGGCGGCTTCGGCGGCGGCCGGGGCGTTCTCCGGGAAGTGGCAGGCGACGCGGTGACCGCCGGCCAGCTCCTCCAGCGGCGGCTCGACCTTCTTGCAGATCTCCTGCGCCTTCCAGCAGCGCGTGTGGAAGCGGCAGGCGGGCGGCGGGTTGAGCGGGCTGGGCACGTCGCCGGTCAGCCGGATGCGCTCGCGTTCCTTGCGCGCCTTGGGGTCGGGCACGGGCACGGCCGACAGCAGGGCGTTGGTGTACGGGTGCATCGGCGCGGTGTAGAGCTGCTTGCGGTCGCCGATCTCCACGATCTTGCCCAGGTACATGACGGCCACCCGGTCGCTGATGTGCCGCACCACCGACAGGTCGTGGGCGATCACGACGTAGGTGAGGTCCAGCTCGTTCTGCAGGTCTTCGAGCAGGTTGACGACCTGGGCCTGGATGGAGACGTCGAGTGCCGAGACCGGCTCGTCGGCGATGATCAGCTTGGGCTTGAGCGCGAGCGTGCGGGCGATGCCGATGCGCTGCCGCTGGCCGCCGGAGAACTCGTGCGGGTAGCGGTTGTAGTGCTCGGGGTTGAGCCCGACCAGGGCGAGGATGTCCTGGACCGCCCGCTTGACGCCGTGCTCGGTCTTGACGCCCTGGATGCGGAACGGCGCGCCGACGATGGTGCCGACCGTGTGGCGGGGGTTGAGCGACGAGTACGGGTCCTGGAAGATCATCTGCATGTCGCGGCGGAGCGGCCTGAGCTTGCCCTGCCCCATGTGCGTGATGTCCTCGCCCTCGAAGACCACCTTGCCGGCGGTGGGCTCAAGAAGCCGGGTGACCAGCCGGCCGGTGGTGGACTTGCCGCAGCCGGACTCCCCCACCAGGCCGAGCGTCTCACCCTTGAACACGTCGAAGCTGATCCCGTCGACCGCCTTGACGGCGCCGACCTGCCGCTTGAGCAGGCCCTTCGTCACGGGGAAGTGCTTTTCCAGGTTCTGGACGGAAAGCAGCGGCTCGTTCTTGGGCTCGGTCACTGGGTCTCCAGCAGTGGCTTGATCTCGTTCTCCCACAGCTCCCGCCGCTCCGTCCGGTCCATGTGGCAGCGCACGAGGTGGCCGCCCTGGGTCTGGAGCAGATCCGGCACCTCGGACCTGGCCTTGCCCGCGGTCCGCTCCACGTAGGGGCAGCGGGGGTGGAAGGCGCAGCCCGGCGGCACATTGATCAGCGACGGCGGGGAGCCCTTGATCGGCAGCAGCCGTTCGGTGGGCTCCCGGTCGAGCCGGGGCATCGATCCCAGTAGACCCCATGTGTAGGGGTGCTCGGGACGGTAGAAGATGTCGTCGGTGCTGCCGTACTCGATGCACTTGCCCGCGTACATGACGAGGATGTCGTCGGACAGCTCGGCCACCACGCCCAGGTCATGGGTGATGATGATCAGCGCGGAGTTGAACTCGCGCTGCAGGTCGACCATGAGGTCGAGGATCTGGGCCTGCACGGTCACGTCGAGCGCGGTGGTGGGCTCGTCGGCGATGAGCAGCTCGGGGTCGCACGACAGCGCCATGGCGATCATGGCGCGCTGGCGCATGCCGCCGGAGAACTCGTGCGGGTAGGAGTCGACGCGACGCTTCGGCTCCGGGATGCCGACCCGGCCGAGCATGTCGATGGCGTGCTTCTTCGCCACGGCCTTGGTGACCTTGTGGTGGATGCGGTACGCCTCGATGATCTGGTCGCCGACCGTGTAGAAGGGGTGCATCGACGACAGCGGATCCTGGAAGATCATCGACATCTTCTTGCCGCGCAGCCCGCGCACGTGCTCCTGGCTGGCGCCGACGAGCTCCTCGCCGTCGAGCCAGATCTCCCCGGAGACGTTGGCGCCCTTGCCCTTGTGCAGGCCGAGGATGCCGAGGCTGGTGACCGACTTGCCGGAGCCGGACTCGCCGACGATGCCGAGCGTCTTGCCGCGCTCGAGGTCGAACGTCAGCCCGTCGACGGACCTGACCAGGCCGTCGTCGGTCGGAAAGTGAATCTTGAGGTCCTTGACCTGCAGAAACGCGCTGCTGTGTTCGATGGTTCGCTCGCTCACGCCAGCCTCACCCTCGGGTCCACGACCGCGTAGAGCAGGTCGACGATCAGGTTGGCCAGGATGATGAAGGTGGCCGCCACCAGGGTGACGCCCATCACCTGGGGTAGGTCGTTGCGCTCGATGGCGTCTCTGGCGTACTTGCCGATGCCGGGCAGCGAGAACGTGCTCTCGGTCAGCACCGCGCCGCCGAGCAGCAGGCCCAGGTCCAGGCCGAACATGGTCAGCACCGGGGTGAGCGTGGCCCGCAGCCCGTGTTTCAGCACCACGGCCCGTTCGGGCAGGCCCTTGGCTCTGGCCGTGCGGATGTAGTCCTCCGACATGGTCTCCAGCATGCCCGCCCTGGTGAGCCGGGCATAACCGGCCGCGTACAGGAAGGCGAGCGTGATCCAGGGCAGCATCAGGTTGTTGGCCCAGGTGAGCGGATCCTCGCTGAACGGCACCCAGTCGGCGACGTCGCCGACGAGGCCGAGCTGGTCGCGGAAGATGGCCAGCGACACGATGCCGGTGAAGAAGATCGGCAGGGACACGCCGGCCAGGGCGATGCCCATGGAGACGCGGTCGAAGAAGCTGCCGCGCCGCAGCGCGGACACCACGCCGGTGGCCACGCCGAAGACGACCCACACCACGGCCGCGCCGATCGCCAGCGACAGTGTGATCGGTATGCGGTCGAGCAGGTCGGGCAGGACCGGGTTCTGCGTGACGTACGAGTAGCCGAGGCAGGGCGCCGGGCACAGCTCGACGCCGGGACCGTAGTTGCGCTCCACGCCGACGAAGATGCCCTTCACGAACCGCCCGTACTGGACCACGAGCGGGTCGTAGAACCCGAGCCGGATCGCCGTGTCGTGGATGACCTGTTCATTGGCGGCCTTGCCGACGTACCGGGAGGCGAGGTCGTCAGCGGACATCCCAGCGAGCCGAGGCACGAGGAAGAAGATGGCGAACGTCGTGATGCTCACCACGAAGAGCAGCATGACGGCCGCTATCAACCGTCTGAGAATGTATGTGAACACTGATCTCGGCCATGGCGGCCGGGCCTCGTGAGCCCGGCCGCCGGAGCCTTCACCTGCTTTCGACGTACGTGTCCGGCGGGGTCGCCTGACCGGTTACTGGGTGCCCAGCGTGAGGTACTCGTACATGCCCCAGTTCTGGCTGACGAAGACGTTCTTCAGCGTCGGCGGCCGGTAGAACAGGCCGTGCGCCCAGACGTAGGGCAGGATGAACGCCGAGTCCATGACCTGCTTGTCGACCTGGGCCCAGATGGCGTTGCGCTTGGCGGCGTCGGTCTCCCCGGCCGCCTGGTCGATGAGCTCGTCGATCTTCGGGTCCTTGACGCTGAGGTTGGTGTTACCGGCGTCGCGGATGACACGGCTGTCGACGATCTGCTGGAAGAAGCCGAAGCCCTCGGGGTAGTCGGCGCCCCAGCCGTAGACCATGAGGCCGAGGTTGTTCTTCTTGGCGAAGTCGGGCTTGCCGGCGTACAGCTTGAAGTAGTCGCCCTGCGGGTAGCCCTTGATCTCCAGCTTGATGCCGACGCGGCCGAGCGACTGCTGCAGCGACTCGGCGGTCAGCTTCTCGGCGGCGCGCTCGTTGCGGTAGGAGATCGTGGTGCTGAAGCCGTTGGGCTGGCCACAGGCCGCCAGCTCTTCCTTGGCCTTGGCGACGTCACCGGTCGGGTTGGCCTCGACGCCGTACGGGTCGATCTTCTGGTAGCCGGTCATCTTCGCCGGCATGAGGCTGAGCGCGATGTCGCCGCCGGCGTCGGGGCCACCGTAGGCGCCCTGGATCGCGGAGCGGTCGGCCGCGTACATCACGGCCTTGCGGCAGTGGATGTTGTCGAACGGCTTGACGTCACCGTTGATGTTGGTGAACCAGGTCCGGTCGATCGCGGCCGAGTCGGCGTACTGCTTGACCTTCGGGTCGGTCAGGACCGTCTTGCGGGCGTTGGCCGCCACGCCGGTGCTGTTGATCTTGACGTCGATCTTGCCGGACAGCAGCCGCTGGTCGAGGTCGTCCTCGTTCTGGCCGAGCAGCACCTCGACGGAGTCGTTGAGCTGCTTGCGGTTGGGGTCGGTGGCCGGGTCCCAGTTGGGGTTCTTCACGAGCTCGATGCGCTTGGTGAGCTCGTGCGACTTGAACATGTAGGGGCCGGTCGAGACCGGGTGCTCCTTGTACTTCGAGCCGGTGTCCTTGGCTACGGGCACGGGGGCCGTCTGCGGGAGCATGGCGAAGTAGTCGAAACCGCCGTACGCCTTCTTCAGGTGGAAGACGATGGTGTAGTCGTCAGGCGTCTCGACGGCCTTGAAGTCGTCGAGCTTGTCCTTCATCTTGTACGGGCCGGTGTAGCCCTGCACGTCGAGCCAGTCGTTGAAGTAGGTCGGGCCGCTGGGCAGGATGTCCTTGTCCAGCGAGCGGGCCACGGCGTACTTGACGTCCTTCGACGTCACCGGGCTGCCGTCCTCGAACTTGATGCCCTTGCGCAGCTTGTACGTCCACGTCTTGCCGCCGTCGCTGGGCGTGCCCAGGCCCTCGGCCAGGTCGCCGACGAGCTGCAGGCCCTCCTCGCCCGGCACCGGCTTGAACATGGTCAGCGCGCGGGTGTAGAAGCGCGAGAAGTTCCACGCGTAGCCGTAGTACTGGTCACCCGGGTCGACGGAGTCGAAGTCGCCCGGCATGCCCATGTGGAGGGTGCCGCCGGTCTTCTCCGACGGGTTGACGACCTGCGTGACGCCCGCGTTGTACTGGCTGGCGGGCTTTTCGTCACCGCCGGTGCCGCTGGTGCTCTTGGCACCGCCACCGCCGCCACACGCCGAGACGACCACAGCGAGAGTGGCGGTCATCGCCACCGCCGACGCCTTTGATCTTATCTTCATCGACCTGACACACCCCTTGTATCTAGGAGTTGAGAACTTGCTGAAAACTCACGAGGGCTATCGGGCCTTGGGATCGAAGGCGTCCCTGAGGCCGTCACCGAGCAGGTTGAACGCCAGCACGGTGATGAAGATCGCGAGACCGGGGAAGATCATGAAGTTGGGCGCCACCTGGTAGTTGTGGACGGCGTCCGACAACATGCCTCCCCACGTGGGAGTCGGCGGTCGCACGCCCACGCCGAGGAAGGACAGCGCGGCCTCGAACAGGATGTTCGAGGGGATCAGCAGCGTCGAGTAGACGAGGATCGGCGCCAGGAGGTTGGGCAGGATCTCCTTGAACAGGATGGTGTGGTTGCGCGCGCCCAGGCTCCTGGACGCGTCGACGAACTCCCGTTCGCGCAGGGACAGCGTCTGGCCCCGGATGATGCGCCCGATATAGGGCCAGTTGAAGAAGCCGATGATGAACACCAGCAGGCTGATCCTGAGCGTGTCGCCCGACATGCCGAACGCCTTGTCGGGGATGACGCCGGCCAGCGCCAGCGCGAACACCAGCAGCGGGAAGGCCAGGAAGACGTCCATGAGGCGGCTGATGACGGTGTCGATCCAGCCGCCGAAGAAGCCGGCGATCATCCCGAGCACGGTGCCAAGCACGACGCACAGCAGCGTCGCGAAGAACGCGATCAGCAGCGAGATGCGGGCCCCGTACAGGACTCGGCTGAACAGGTCGCGGCCCGAGTCGGGCTCCACGCCGAACAGGAAGTCGCTGCTGATGCCGCCGAAGGCGCCCAGCGGCGCCCCGATGGAGGGGTCGAGCTTCTCGCGGTGCCACTCGCCCGGCGGGTGCCCGAACCACGACACCAGCAATGGGGCGAAGACGGCGACCAGGATGAGCAGGAGGATGACGATGCCACCGGTCATCGCGATGCGGTCGCGCTTGAGGCGCATCCACGCGATCTGCCCCAGGGAACGTCCCCTGATGACCGAGGTCTCCGCCCCCTCAAGGACGGCCTCCGGCCCTGCTTCGATGGCCGATTCCGGAGCATCGAGCGGTGCGGTCATGCCAGTAGCCCCCTGGATTCCAGACGACATCGTCCGTTTCGGCGCGGTCCCGGTCAGGGTAGTGCGCCCATGCGTGCGAGGTCCGCGTGTCGCGGCCCCAGGAGGCAGAATCTATGGCCTGAGCTGGTGTGACTAGTCCCTCTGTGCTCTATGTGGCTCAACTGTGATTGACCAGAAACTCATTCGTATCGATCTTGAGGAGAATGTCTACGAGCCGTCCCGGTTGCGTCTCGGAACTGTGACATTGCTAATTTCGTCCGTGGATTCAGCCGATGCCACGCTTTTTGAGCAGCGCCTCGATATCGGAGAAATCGTCCTCGGCCTTGGAAGTTTGCTTGGGGGCGACGGCGGGCTGCTGCGGTTTGGGAACGGCTTTGTTCGCTGAGGGCTTAACCTCGGGGGCCTCTTCGGAGGTCTTCTTCCTGAAGCTGGCCAGTTTCCTGCCGCGCATGACGCCCGACGCCACGAACAGCACCACCGACAGCCCGGCCACGGCCACGCCCGCCCAGACGAAGGGGTTGAACACCAGGCCGGTCACGAACCCCACGATGGTCGTGCCCACGGTCCACAGCATCTGCAGCGCACCCGTCAGGTAGGCCGCCGCCGGCAGCAGCGCCCATGCCGCGACCCGGATGCCCGAGGCCGCTCCTCTGCGCCTGAAGGCCAGGAAGCTGAGCACCAGGCCCAGCAGGGTCAGTCCGGCGCACAGAGGCAGCCAAACGGTCGGATTGAGCATCACGCCACTCCTCGTATCGACTACGTTTCCATCCTGGCACGCGAAACGCCGCCCGCTCCTCCTCCGCTAGAACCACTTGCCCCTTAGGGGTCGCGCAGGCGGCGCCGGGCTGTTCGGCGGCGGCGTTCACCAGGTCGTCGCCGCCTCGGCGCACAGGTCCCGGAGGGCGGTGACGCTCGGATGCCAGGGGCGGGCGGCCGGGCCGGTCAGGACGAGCCGGCGTTCCGGCGTGAGGGTGCCAGGCATCATGCCGGCCGCCAGGGACGGGACGGGGCATCGGCTCCGGGTCGATGAGGACGGCCGCGTCGACCGTGCCGCTCTCCGGCCACTCCTCGATCTCCTCGTCGAGGCCCTCGAAGATCCTGATCTCGACGTGGGGAAGCCGCTCGTGCCACAGCCGCAGCAGCCCGCGCGCCGCCGTCGGGGGGGGACGGCCCGATCGATCCAGGGGCGGCGGCGGCCCGGGGTGGCTCGGCCTGTCAGATGGTGATGAGGGCGCGGAGGTCGGCGACGGTGACGTTCTCCAGGGACGGGACCACCAACCGGCCGGGGGCGGGCTCGATGGCCAGCAGGCTCGGGACGGCCACCACCGCGCAGCCCGCCGCCGTCGCGGCCGCGACGCCGTTGGGAGAGTCCTCCAGCACCACGCACCGCACCGGCTCCACGCCGAGCAGCCGCGCGGCCGTCAGGTACGGCTCGGGGTCGGGCTTGGTACGCGTGACGTCGTCCGCCGTGACCACGACGTCGAACCGGTCACGCCCCACGCTCTTGAGCACCGCCTCCGCGATCTCCTTCAGCGACGAGGTGACCAGCCCCACGGGCACCCCCTCGTCCCGCAGCGCGCCCAGCAGCTCCAAGGCGCCCGGCATGACGCGCACGCCCGCCGTCAACCGGCGCACCATCCCGCCGGTCATCCACTCCCGCACCATCTCCGGGGGCACGTCGGAGCCCGACACGGCCAGCATGTAGTCGACCGTGCGCTCCATGGACCCGCCCACGAGGTGGGCCTGGTGCTCGGGCGTCCACTGGGCGCCCAGCCTGGCCATCACGTCGGTCTCGATCTCCAGCCAGACCCGCTCGCTGTCGACGAGCAGCCCGTCCATGTCGAAGAAGACCGCTTCCACGTTTGCCCCCGATCGATAGTGTTTTGCCCCCTATTGTCCCTGCCTTGGCCGGCGCACGAAGAGACCACCCCTCATCCGGCGCCGGATGCGACCATCCGCTGCCGGGTGAACGGCGGGTCGCCGCGGGGTGGCGGCCTTCGTCCCTCCTGCCAGGTGGGCGACGGGCCACCTGGCACCGGTGGGACGGCGGGTCGAGCAGGCGCCGTCTCGCGGCGGCGGGTGTGGGTCAGACGTTGAAGTATTTGGCCTCGGGGTGGTGGACGACCAGGGCAGAGGTGGCCTGCTCCGGGTGGAGCTGGAACTCCTCCGACAGCGACACCCCGATGCGCTCCGGGTTGAGCAGCTCGAACAGCTGCTTCTGGTCCTCCAGGTTGGGGCAGGCCGGGTAGCCGAACGAGTAGCGGCAGCCCTGGATGTTGACCTTGAGCATGTCGTCGAGCGATTCCTCGCCGCCGATCGCCCACTCCGAGCGCACCCTGGCGTGCCAGTATTCGGCCAGCGCCTCGGTGAGCTGCACCGACAGGCCGTGCAGCTCGAGGTAGTCGCGGTAGGCGTCCTTGGCGAACAGCTCGGCCGTGGCCTCGGCGATCCTCGCGCCCATGGTGACGACCTGGAAGCCGACCACGTCGACCTCGCCGGAGTCCTTGGCGCGGAAGAAGTCGGACAGGCACAGGTGGCGGTCGCGGCGCTGGCGCGGGAACGTGAAGCGGGTGCGCTCGCTGCCGTCGTCGTCGAGGATGATCAGCGTGTCGCCGTCGGAGACGCACGGGAAGTGGCCGTAGACGACGGCCGCCTCCAGCAATCCCTCGGTCTGGATGCGGTCGAGCCACATGCGCAGCCGCGGCCGCCCCTCGATCTCGACCAGCTCGTCGTAGTCGGGCCCCGAACCGCCCCTGGTGGGCTTGAGCCCCCACTGCCCGAGGAACAGGGCGCGCTCGTCGAGGAAGGCGGAGTATTCGGCCAGGGAGATGCCCTTGACCACGCGGTCGCCGTAGAAGGGCGTCGTGGGGACGGGGTTGTCGGCGGCCACGTCGGAGCGGGCGGGCAGCTCCTCGACCGGGGTGCGCTGCAGCACGGCGCCGGTCTTGACGCGCCGCTCGCGCAGCGGCGGCAGCGTCGCGCCGGCGACCCCGCGCTTGACGGCCATGAACGAGTCCATCAGCCGCAGCCCCTCGAACGCGTCGCGCGCGTAGCGCACCTCGCCCTCGAACAGCTCGGCCAGGTCCTGTTCGACGTAGGCGCGGGTCAGGGCGGCGCCGCCGAGCAGGACGGGGTATCTCTCCGACAGGCCCCTGGAGTTCATCTCCTCCAGGTTTTCCTTCATGATGACCGTCGACTTCACCAGCAGCCCCGACATGCCGATGACGTCGGCCTTCTGCTCGTCGGCGGCCTCCAGGATGGCCGAGACCGGCTGCTTGATGCCGAGGTTGACGACCTGGTAGCCGTTGTTGGACAGGATGATGTCGACGAGGTTCTTGCCGATGTCGTGCACGTCGCCCTTGACGGTGGCCAGCACGATGCGGCCCTTCGAGTCGCCCTCGACCCGGTCCATGTGGGGCTCGAGATAGGCGACGGCGACCTTCATGACCTCGGCCGACTGCAGCACGAACGGCAGCTGCATCTGCCCGGAGCCGAACAGCTCGCCGACCGTCTTCATGCCGTCGAGCAGCACGTCGTTGATGATCTCCAGTGCGGGCCGCTGCTCCAGCGCGGTGTCGAGGTCGGCCTCCAGGCCCTTGCGCTCGCCGTCGATGATGCGCCGCTTGAGCCGCTCCCACAGCGGCAGCGCGGCCAGCTCCTCGGCCTTGCCGGCGCGCAGGGCCGCCGCGTCGACGCCCTCGAACAGCTCCATGAACCGCTGCAGCGGGTCATAGCCCTCGCGGCGGCGATCGTAGACCATGTCGAGCGCGACCTGGCGCTGCTCGTCGGGGATGCGGGCCATCGGCAGGATCTTGGAGGCGTGCACGATGGCCGAGTCGAGCCCGGCGTTGACGCACTCGTTGAGGAACACCGAGTTGAGCACCATGCGGGCGGCCGGGTTGAGGCCGAAGCTGATGTTGGACAGGCCCAGCGTGGTCTGCACGCCCGGGTAGCGGCGCTTGAGCTCGCGGATGGCCTCGATGGTCTCCAGGCCGTCGCGCCTGGTCTCCTCCTGGCCGGTGGCGATGGGGAAGGTCAGGCAGTCGACGATGATGTCCTCGACCCGCATGCCCCAGTTGGCGGTCAGGTCGTCGACGAGGCGGCTGGCCACGCGCACCTTCCACTCGGCGGTGCGGGCCTGGCCCTCCTCGTCGATGGTCAGCGCGACGACGGCCGAGCCGTGCTCGCGTACGAGGCGCATGATCTTCTGGAAGCGGGAGTCGGGGCCGTCGCCGTCCTCGTAGTTGACGGAGTTGACCGCGGCGCGCCCGCCGAGCATCTCGAGACCGGCCTGCAGCACGGCGGGCTCGGTCGAGTCGAGCATGATCGGCAGCGTGGACGCCGTGGCGAACCGGAACGCCAGCTCCTTCATGTCGGCCACGCCGTCGCGGCCGACGTAGTCGACGCACAGGTCGAGCATGTGGGCGCCGTCGCGGGCCTGGTCGCGGGCCGTCTCGACGCAGTCGTCCCAGCGGCCCGCCAGCATGGCCTCGCGGAAGGCCTTGGAGCCGTTGGTGTTGCAGCGCTCGCCGATGGCCAGGTAGGAGGTGTCCTGGCGGAACGGGACCGTCTGGTAGAGCGAGGACGCGCCCGGCTCGGGGTGCGGCCGGCGCGGCGCGACCTGCTTGCCGCGGACGCGCTCGACCACCTGGCGCAGGTGCTCGGGCGTGGTGCCGCAGCAGCCGCCGACCAGCGACAGGCCGTAGTCGCGGGTGAAGGTGCCGTGCGCGTCGGCCAGCTCCTGCGCGCTCAGCGGATAGTACGCGCCGTCGGCCGTCAGCACGGGCAGGCCGGCGTTGGGCATGCAGGAGAGCTTGAGCCGCGAGTGGCGGGCGAGGTAGCGCAGGTGCTCGCTCATCTCGGCGGGGCCGGTCGCGCAGTTGAGGCCCACGACGTCGATGCCGAGCGGCTCGATCGCGGTCAGCGCGGCGCCGATCTCGGAGCCGAGCAGCATCGCGCCGTTGGTCTCGATGGTCACCTGCGCGATGATCGGGATGTCGCGGCCGGAGTCTTCGACGGCCCGCCTGGCGCCGATGACGGCGGCCTTGACCTGGAGCAGGTCCTGGCAGGTCTCGATGATCAGCGCGTCGGCGCCGCCCGCGATCAGGCCCGCGGCGTTGTCGCGGTAGGCATCGCGCAGGAGGGCGTACGGCAGGTGGCCGAGCGTCGGCAGCTTGGTGCCGGGGCCCATGGAGCCGAGCACGAAGCGCGGCTGGTCGGGCGTGGACCAGTGGTCGGCGGCCTCGCGGGCGATCCGGGCCCCCGCCTCGGAGTATTCGAAGACGCGGTCGGAGATGTCGTATTCGCCGAGGGCGGCGAGGTTGGCGCCGAAGGTGTTGGTCTCGACGCAGTCGACGCCGACGGCGAAGTAGGCGTCGTGGACGCCGCGCACGATGTCGGGCCTGGTGACGTTGAGCACCTCGTTGCAGCCCTCGTGACCGTGGAAGTCGTCGAGCGTCGGGTCCTGGGCCTGGAGCATCGTGCCCATCGCCCCGTCGGCCACGATGACACGCTGGGACAACACTTCTCGGAAGGACGGGGAGATGCTCATGGGGTAGAGCTTATCGGGTGCGTCTCGAGCCTCACTCGTAAGCGGCCCGCACGCCTGTTCGCTTTGGGCGCGAAACCGGGGCCCCAAGGGTGCCGGCGTGATGCCCGAGGGTGTCGGCGCGATGGTCGCGGGACCCGGGCCACGCCTGGGTGCGCGGCGGACGCTATCGTACCGACTGTCAATTGAACGCCGCGTCCAATTGGGGGGCTCCGTGGCCTACCGCACCGTACTCGTCGGCACCGACGGCTCGGCCTCCTCCTTCCGCGCCGTCTCCGCGGCGGCATCCCTGGCCGCGGCGACCGGCGCCACCCTGGTCCTGGCCTGCGCGTACCTGCCGATGCGGGAGAGCGAGCGCGCGGCGGCCGCCGACCGGCTGGGCGACCTCGCGTACAAGGTGGGCGGCTCCACCCCGGCCGACGACGCCCTGCGGGCGGCGCGCGGGCACGCCGTGGCGGCCGGCGCCTCCGACGTGGTCCTGACCGCCGAGCGGGGGGACGCCGTGGACGTGCTCGTCTCGCTGGCCGCCCGGCACCGCGCCGACCTGCTCGTGGTGGGCAACCGCGGGCTCAACAGCCTGGCCGGGCGGCTGCTCGGCTCCGTGCCGTCCGCGGTCTCCCGCCGGGCCGCCTGCGACGTGCTGATCGTCCACACGACCGACGGCCGCTGACCCGCGCCCTCATCTACTTATCTACGCGCACGCGCGCGCGAGGGAAGGGGCGAATGATCACGCGTGCGAAACAGCGGTAGATACGCGGCCACATGGGGCATATGTGGCCCATAGGACCGCACATTGCACAGAAGGCACACCAACCGCACCGGACGCGAACACCGCAGCCGGCGCATACGGCCGACGCGTGCGCGCGGCACGGCGAGTGCGGGAGGCGTGGGCGTGCAGGGGCGGAAGAGATGCGGAGGCGTGGGACCGAGTGCAGGACGCGCGAGAGACGCGGGGCGCCGGAGGCGCAGGAGCGCGACGTACGGGAATGCCGGAGGCGCAGGGGTGCGGGAGGCGTGACGGGGGCAGGAGGCAGGCGAGGGCGCGGGCGGCGCACAGGTTACGGATGGGCGCGGTGAGGGGTGCGGGTGGTCGGCGAGGAGGCGTGGTGAAGGGTTCCTGTCCTGCGACGAGGCTTGCGCGTTCGCGCCCGGGACGCGCGTTGCGCGTTCGCGGGGAGATCGGTGACGCCGAGTCCCCCCGACCGCATAGGCTAAGCGAGACGATGGAGAGAGGAGGCGACACGTGATTGAGCTCGAAAGGCTCCCCGAGCTCGTAGACCCGGTGCTCATTGCCGCGTTCGAGGGGTGGAACGACGCGGGCGAGGCCTCTAGCGGTGTGATCGCCCATCTCGAGTCCGCGTGGAAGGCCGAGCCGCTGATCGCGCTCGACCCGGACGACTACTACGACTTCCAGGTCACCCGGCCCGTCGTGGAGATGGGCGAGGGCCTGACCCGCTCGATCGTGTGGCCCACCACCCGGCTGCTGCGCGCCCGCCCGCCGGGCCTGGAGCGCGACGTCGTGCTGCTGCGCGGCATCGAGCCCAACATGCGCTGGCGCTCGTTCTGCGCCGACATCATCGAGATCTGCCGCGAGCTGGGCATCGAGCTGGCCGTCATGCTGGGCGCGCTGCTCAACGACTCGCCCCACACGCGGCCCGTGCCCATCCTCGGGGGCGCGACGGACGAGGCGCTGGCCCGTTCGACGAACCTCGAGCTGAGCCGCTACGAGGGTCCGACCGGCATCGTCGGGGTGCTGCAGCACGCGTTCGGCGAGGCGGGGCTGGACGCCGTCTCGCTGTGGGCGTCGGTGCCCCACTACGTCGCGCAGCCGCCCAACCCGAAGGCGACGCTCGCCCTGCTGCGCCGCCTGGAGGACCTGCTGGAGATCCCGATGCCGCTGGGCGACCTCGACGAGGAGGCCCGCGCGTGGGAGCGCGGCGTCGACGAGCTGGCCTCCCAGGACAGCGAGGTGGCCGAGTACGTCAAGGAGCTGGAGGAGCGCAAGGACGCGGCCGAGCTCCCCGAGGCCAGCGGCGACGCGATCGCGGCCGAGTTCGAGCGCTACCTGCGCCGCCGGGACCGGGACACTGACAGCTAACCCACAGGGTTAAAAACCGCGAATCTTTCGAGATTTCGAGTAATAATCGGGGCCGTACAAGATTGCACCAAGTTGGTGCTCCAGATTCAGCCCGATAAATCCAGAAAAAACCTCGGCTTCGCACCGTGATGCCTACTCAACTAACCGCGCACGTTAGGCACGCCATGGCGACTTCCCATGTTGACCCGTACCAAAGAAGTCAGGACACCAGGCGCCGCATCCTCGAGATGGCCGTCTCCCTCCGGGAGGACCGCACCGGCGGCTCCGTGGACCACTTCCTCGCGCTGCTGCAGGACCGCCTTCCACTCTGGCTGAGCATTCTTCACGACCTCTCCCACCGCATCGGAAAAGGGTGTGTAGCGGATAATCTTCTCCCCGTCGCCCGGGCGGGCATTGATTACTACATCGACGTACAGAGCGCCGCGCTGCCCGCCTTCACCTCGCCGAACGTGACGGTCCGCTTCCGCGAGGCCGTCCGCGACAAGGGGCTGGGGCCGCGCACCGAAGTCGCGCCGCTGGCCGATTACCTGGCGGCCGAGCAGCGCCTGGGCCGGATAGGGCCCGAAGTCGACCCGGAGGCCAGCGCGCGACTGCTGATCGCGGGCTGCTTCCACCGGGCCTACCTTGAGATGTTCGTCGGCGCCGACATGAGCCCGACCCTGGAGGCCAGCGCTCGCGAGATCGTCCGCGAGCTGCGCCTCGACCCCGTCCCCGTCTGACACCTGACGACAACACCCCGGCGACCGCCCATGGCGGGGCCGGGGTGTTCTCGCGTGCGCGAAAACGGCGACCCGGCTTCTTGGCCGTCATCTCTAGGGGTAGGCTGATCGTCAGTAGCACTGATGATTTGGAGAGCTGACCATGATTCTGATCACCGGCGGACTGGGCTTCATCGGCACCCACACCACCCGCGCCCTGCTCGACCTCGGCGAGTCCTGCGTACTCGTCCAGCGCAGGCCCGCCGTGGTGCCCGAGACGTTCGCGAACGAGCCCGTCGCCGTCGAGCAGGCCGACCTCACCGACGAGGCGGCCCTCCTGGCCGTCGGCGAGCGGCACAAGATCACCGGCATCGTGCACCTCGCCGGCTCCATGCCGTGGCCGCCCGGCGCGTACCAGCCCCTGGAGGGCGCGGACAGGGCCGTACGGAGCCTCCTGAACGTGTTCCGCGCCGCGAGCGAGTGGCAGGTGGCGCGGCTCGGCATCGCCGGCACGATCGGCGTGTACGGCGGCGCGCCCGGCGAAGGCGCGCTCAAGGAGGACCTCCCCCTGCCGATGACGTCGGGCCACCCGATCCCGGCGTTCAAGAAGATCGGCGAGCTGCTGGGCGACCACCTGGCCGGCGCCATGGGGCTCGACGTGGTCAACTACCGCATCGGCGCCATCTGGGGCCCGCTCGGCCATGTCCGGTCGCCGTTCTTCGCCGCTCCCCAGCTCGTCCACGCGGCCGCCCGCGGCGCCGAACCCGACCTGTCCGCGCTGCGCGCCGGCGCGTACGCGGAGGACGGCATCGACCTGTGCTACGCGAAGGACTGCGGCCGCGCGATAGCCCTGCTCCAGCTCGCGGACCGGTTGGCGCACCGCACGTACAACGTGGCCTCCGGGAGGCCGACGACCAACGCCGAGGTCATCGCGGCGATCAGGAAGCTCGTCCCCGACGCCAGGGTCGGCCTGCCCGAGGGCCGCGAGCCCGCCGGGCCGGACATCTGGCTCGACATCACCCGCCTGCGCGAGGACACGGGATACGAGCCCGCGTACGACACCGAGCGGGCGGTCGGCGACTACCTCGCCTGGCTGCGTGCCGGGAACGAACGCTAGGACGCGGTCAGCTCCCGATGGCGGCCAGGCGGCACGGCGTGCCGTCGATGACCTGCGAGTACACGGCCTCGGTGAGCTCGGCCACGCGCGGCCAGCCGTACCTCTGGCGGGCCCTGACCGCCCCGGCCGCGCCGAACGCCGCCCGCTTGCCCGGGTCGTCCAGCACGTCGCGCAGCGCCCTGGCCAGGGCGCGCGGGCGGCGCGGCGGCACGAGGACGCCGCAGCCGGCGACGGTGTCCAGGTGTCCCCCGACCGCCGAGGCCACGACGGGCACGCCGCACGCCATCGCCTCGATCGGCACCATGCCGAACGGCTCGTACCACGGCACACTCACGACGACGTCGGCCGAGCGCATCAGCGCGGGGACGTGCTCGCGCGACACGCTGCCGATCACGTGGACCCGGCGTTCGAGCCCGTACGCCCGCGCCAGCTCGTACAGCCTGACCGCCTCGTCGTCGTCCTCGCGGCCGCCCGCGATCACCAGGTCGGCGTCCGGGATCCGGCGCAGCGCCCTGATCACGGTGTCCACGCCCTTGCGCGGCACCATCCTGCCGATGCTGAGGATCAGCTTGCCGCCCGGGCGCGGCGCCACCGGCCCGTCGGGGCGGAAGACCGACAGGTCCACCCCGCACGGCACGACGGCGATGCGCCGCCCGGGGACCCCCATCGCGCGCAGTTCGGTCACCTCGTCGGCGCAGGTGGCCAGCACGGCGTCGGCGCGCCTGCCGATCTCGCGCTCGGTGTCGATGCGGTGGGAGGGGCTGGTGTCGGCGTCGCCCTGCCAGCGCCGCTTGACGGTGCCGAGCGCGTGGAACGTCTGCACCACCGGCACCCCGCCGGCCGCCCGCAGCGCCGCCTGGCCGCTCATCCAGAAGTGGGCGTGGACGATGTCCGGCGGGCTCACGGCCCAGCGGTCGGCCAGGCGCTCGGCGAACTCGGCCATGTACGGGGCCAGCTCGTCCTTGGGTACGGGGGCCGGCGGCCCGGCCGGGACGTACTCGACCGTGACGCCCGGCGCCACGGCCACCGACCCGGGCTGCCGCTCGGACGAGCGCCGGGTGTGGACGACGATCGTGTGGCCGCGCCCGGCCAGCGCGAGGGCCAGTTCGGCGACGTGGACGTTCTGGCCGCCGGAGTCGACGCCGCCGACCGCCGCCAGCGGGTCCGCGTGCTCGGAGATGAGATCGACCTTCACTGGGTCAGCTCCCTTACTGCCTTGACCACCTGCTCGCTTGTCACATGGGACAGGCACGGGTGCCCGGGCACCGGACAGGCGCGCGCCCCGCTTCCGCGGCAGGGCGCCTCCTGGTCTCCGAGCAGCACCGCGGGCACCCCGTACGGGGCCCGCCGCGCCGCGGGGACGACGGGGGCGAACAGGCTCACGACCGGCGTCCCGACCGCCGCGGCCAGGTGCGCGGGACCGGTGTCGCCCGCCACGAGCACGCCGGCGCCGTCAACGACGGCGGCGAGCTCGGCGAACGTGGTCACGCCGCCGAGATCGACGGCCGCGTCGCCGGCGACATAGGCGGTGAGGTCACGTTCGGTGCCGGTCACGACGACCCGGTGTCCGTCCTGCGCCAGCTCCCGCACGGCCTGCCGGTGCCGTTCGGCCGGCCAGGTCCGCGCGGGGGCGGATGCCCCCGGGTGCACCACGACATATGTGCCTTCGCCGGCAGCGCCGCCGGCACCGAGCAAGTGCCCCGTTTCTCCGCCGATATCCGGCAACGGCCGCCGAACAGCGAGTTTGCCGTCATCGCCCCCCGGCAACTCGAACCCGGCCGCCCTGGCGACCCCCAGCATCCGCTCCGCCTCGTGCACGTCCAGGCTCTCGTCCACGACGTGCCGGACGTCCAGGAGCGAGCCGGGGTGGTCGTTGCTGATGGCCGTGATCCTGCGGACGCCGGCCAGCCTGAGCAGCAGGGCCAGCGGGAGCGCCGACTGGTGGGACGAGGTCAGCACCACCGCCTCGTCGATGCCCGCGAGCCTGCCGACCAGGTCGGCCGTCTGGCTCCTGGAGACGGGCGGCGGGGTGTGCCCGACCCATGGGGCCCGCCATTCGATCACCCGGTCCACGCCGGGCAGCAGCTCGGCCGCCGGCACGCCGTTCGGGCCGGCCAGGAAGACCAGCTCGCGGGCCAGCGTGCGCACGGCCCTGACGGCGGGCCCGGCCAGCAGCACGTCGCCGGCGCCGTCCAGCCGCGCCACCAGCACCCGGCCCCGGTCGTCCCGTCGGCGGTGGCTCGCGGCGCGGGCGGCCTGCTTTCTGGTGGACGCGCGGGTGAGGGTTCTCGTCCTGCGGCGCGGGCTCGGATCGCACAGCACCGCGCCTCCCGCTCCCCTCGTGGCCGACGCGCGCGGGAACCGGGCGGCGACCGGATCATGCAAGATCGCGTCGATGCCGAGAAACCTCATCGTTCCCCCTCAGAAGCCGGGAACCGCTACCGAGAGGAGCGATGCTCAAACACTCCCCACGCCCAGGAGAAGCGCAAACAAGAGAAATGACCTGGAATTGGTCACGCTAAGTAGTTGTTTGCCTGGTTGGGGCCCGGGTAGCTGGCGGGCACGCGACGGAGGTGGAAGGTGTTCGAAAAGCGACGGCCCGGCGCGGTGCTCTTCGACCGGGACGGGACCTTGATCAGGGACGTGCCGTACAACGGCGACCCGAACCTCGTCGAGCCCATGCCCGGCGCGGTCGAGGCGGTGGCCAGGCTCAGACGGGCCGAGGTGCCGGTGGCCGTGGTCACCAGCCAGTCCGGCGTGGCCAAGGGCCTGCTGTCCGCGGACGACATGGACCAGGTGAACGCCAGGGTGGAGGAGCTGCTCGGCCCGTTCGACGCCTGGGCGATCTGCGTGCACGACGACGCCGACGGCTGCACCTGCCGCAAACCGGCGCCCGGGCTCGTGATCAGGGCCGCCGCCGTGCTGGACGTCAGCCCCCGCGACTGCGTGGTCGTGGGGGACATCGGCAGGGACATGGAGGCGGCCAGGGCCGCCGGCGCCAGGGGCATCCTGGTCCCCACCCCGCAGACGCGGCCGGAAGAGATCCAGCTGGCCGCCGAGGTCGCGGACGACCTGATCGACGTCGTCGACCGCGTGCTGAACGACGTGGAGGCGCCGGTGCCGGCCATCGCCACGCCGTGGACCCGCGCCCTCGGCTGGAGCCGCTGGTGAGCCGGGGACGGCCATCCGGTCCTTGGGACTCACCGAGGTATGAGGCCAGGTCGGCTGGGTAGGCGCGAGCACCATGATGATGCTCGACTGGACCCGCAGAGCCGCCTGTCTCGGCCTGGACCCGGAATTGTTCTTCCCGATCTCCATGGAAGGGCCGAGCCAGTCGCAGGTCGAACGGGCCAAGCATGTGTGCGCCGGCTGCCCCGTACGTGAGCCTTGCCTGGAGTACGCGCTGGCCACGAGGCAGGCCGACGGCGTGTGGGGCGGCACCGACCCGAAGCAGCGCAGGGAGCTCGGCCTGCACCCGGCCGCCTGACCCGCACCGAGGCCGCTCGGCCGCCCGGCCCATACCGAGGCCGCTGGGCCGTCTGACCCGCACTGTGGCGCTCGGCCGCCTGGCCCGCGCCCCGGCTCAGCCCGGCAGGGCCGCCGCCAGGAAGCGCTCCCGCTCGGCCGCCTCCAGATGGTCGCTGAACAGCACGCCGTCGAGATGGTCGACCTCGTGCTGCAGCACCCTGGCCAGCACCCCCAGCGCGCGAACCGTCACCGGCTTGCCCAGCATGTCACGACCACGCGCTGTGACCATGTAGGAACGTTCCAGTGGCCACCACAGCCCGGGCGCCGACAGGCACGCCTCGTCGGCGGTGACCCGCCGCTCCGACAGCTCGAGGCGCGGATTGACCAGATGGCCGGACTTGCCGTCGTAGGCGTAGACCACCACCCGCACCGGCTCGCCCACCTGCGGCGCCGCCAGGCCCGCGCGGCCGGCGCCGGCCCGCATGGTGGCGGTCAGCGACTTGACCAGGCGCCGCAGCTCCCGGTCGAAGTCCTGCACCGGCTCCGCGACCGAGCGCAGCACCGGATCGTCGAACGTGCGAATAGGCCGGACCGTCACCCGCAACTCCCCGATAGGCCACGTCGTCTCCGTCAACGTTTCCCTCGACCGTGCCTCGCCAACCCCTGGGGCCCTGCCTTGTAGCACAGCGGTAACAGAGGAGACCCGTAGGCGAAACCACCCGAAAGCAGTATCGGAGGGTGATCTCACTTGCGTCACACGTGCCTGTGATGCCTGGCCGGGTGCTCGGGGCCCGGCCAGGCATCTTCGACTACCTGGAGGTGCCGGCATGAGCGTGCTCGCCCTTGAGGGCGGATCCCCGGAGACGGCCCCCGACGCCCTGTCGGGCTTCACGGTCGGCGTGACCGCGACGAGGCGGCGCGAGGAGTTCGGCGCGCTGCTGGAGCGGCGCGGCGCCCGCGTGGTCAGCGCCCCCGCGATCCGGCTGGTCCCTCTGGCCGAGGACGCCGATCTGCTCGCCGCGACCCGGCTCAGCCTGGCGGAGCCGCTCGACGACGTGGTGGTCACCACGGGCGTCGGCTTCCGCGGGTGGATGGCCGCCGCGGAGGGCTGGGGCCTGTCGGCCGACCTGGGCGAACATCTGTCCAGGTCGCGCCTGCTGACCCGCGGCCCCAAGGCCAGGGGCGCGGTGCGGGCCGCCGGCCTCAACGACCACTGGACGCCCGCCACCGAATCGTGCGGGGAGGTCAAGCAGTACCTGCTCGCCCAGGACCTGCGCGGGCGGCGCATCGCGGTGCAGCAGCACGGCGAGCCGCTCGTCGACTTCGTGGCGGACCTGCGCCGGGCGGGGGCCGAGGTGATCGAGATCCCGGTCTACCGGTGGCTGCCGTACCGCGACATCTCGCCGCTGCGCCGCCTCATCAGCCAGACGATCTCCGGCTCGGTGGACGCGGTGGCCTTCACCAGCGCGCCCGCCGTACACGCGATGCTGGGCGCGGCCCGCGCGGAAGGGCTGGAGGAATCGCTGCTGGCGGCGTTCGACGGGACGGTCGTGGCCGCCTGCGTCGGGCCCGTCACCGCCGAGCCGCTGGCCTCGCGCGGCGTGCCGACCCTGCAGCCCGAACGCTCCCGCCTCGGCGCGCTGGCCCGCGCCCTGGCCCGGCACCTGCCCGAGCACGGGGTGACCCGGCTCGTGGCGGGCGACCACAGGCTGGAGATCCGCGGCCACGCGGTGGTGGTGGACGGCGAACTGCGCCCGCTGCCTCCCGCCCCGATGGCGGTGCTCAAGCGCCTGGCCGACAAGCCGGGTCACGTCGTGTCCCGCGCCGACCTGCGCGTCGTGCTGCCCGGCAGCGTCGCCCGCGACTCGGCCGAGCACGCCGTGGAGATGGCGATCACGCGGCTGCGGCGGGCGCTCGGGCCGAGCGGGATCGTGGAGACGGTGGTCAAGCGCGGCTACCGGCTCGCCTGCATGTACGAGGCCGGGCTGTGATCGAACGCGCTCCTACGACGCCCACGCTCGTCCTGGCCGCGCACGGCACGCGCAGCGCCGCCGGGGAGGCGACCCTGTCGGCCCTGGCGGAGACGGTCAGGAGGGCCCGTCCCAGGCACCGGGTCGAGCTGAGCTACCTCGAGATCAGCTCGCCCCTGCTGTCCGACGTGCTGCCAGCCGTCCGCGGTCCCGTGGTCGTCGTCCCGCTGCTGCTGGCGGGCGGCTACCACGCCCACATCGACCTGCCGGAGGTCATCGCCTCCCGCCGCCCCGACGCGATCGTCGCCGGGTGGCTGGGGCCGCACCGGCTGCTGACGTCCGCGCTGGCCCGCAAGCTGGCGCGAGCCGGCCTGCGCGCCACGGACGCGGTCCTGCTGGGGGCCGCGGGCTCCTCCGACCCGGCCGCCCTCGCCGACGTCCGGGCCGCGGCCCACCGACTCGCCGTCCGCCTGGCCCGGCCGGTCACGGCCGCCTTCGCCTCGGCCGGCTCGCCGTCCCTGGAGGAGGCCATGGAACGGCTCGCCTCCACCCCGGCCGCGCGCGTGGCCATCGCCTCGTACGTACTGGCGCCCGGCCACTTCCACGACCGGCTGACGTCGGCGGGGGCGGGGCTGGTGAGCGACCCGCTCGGGCCGGACCCGGACGTGGCGGCGCTCATCTGGCACCGCTACGACACGGCCCTCACCAGACGCCACGCCCTGCCCCAGGCGTCCGGCCTGCACCGGGCGTCGCTGTAACGGAGGCGCTGTAACGGAGGCGCTGTAACGGAGGCGCTGTAACGGAGGCGCTGTAACGGAGGAGCGGGGCGTCCCAGCCGGCGGGTGGTCGCCCGCCGGGTGAGGAGGCGTCAGAGGGTGATGCCCAGCAGGGCGTCCGTGAGGTCTCGGGTCAGGGCGGGGGCGGCGGGGTCGGGGCCGCCGTGGGAGAGGGCCTCCTCCGCCCAGGCGTCGACCGCGGCCAGGGCGCCCGGCGAGTCGAGGTCGTCGGCCATCCGCGCGCGTACCGTGGCCAGCAGTTCGTCGGCGCTCGGCCCCGAGGGCAGGGCGACCGCCGAGCGCCACCGCGCCAGCCGGCGCTCGGCGTCGGCCATCAGGGACGGGACGTACTCCCAGTCGGCGCGGTAGTGCTGGGCCAGCAGCACCAGCCGGATCGCCATCGGGTCGTGGGCCGTCCGCAGCCTGGAGACGAACACCAGGTTGCCCTTGGACTTGGACATCTTCTCGCCGTCCAGCGCCACCATGCCCGCGTGCGTGTAGAACTTGGCGAACGGCCACTCGCCGGTGAGGGCGTGGCCCTCGGAGGCGCCGCACTCATGGTGCGGGAAGATCAGGTCCGAGCCGCCGCCCGCCACGTCGTAGCCGCCCCCCAGGCTGTCCAGGGCGATCGCGGTGCACTCGATGTGCCACCCGGGGCGCCCCCGGCCCAGCGGGGAGTCCCAGGCGGGCTCTCCGGGCCGCTCGGCGCGCCACAGCAGCCAGTCGAGGGGGTGCCGTTTGCCCTCCCGGTCGGGGTCGCCTCCGCGTTCGGCGAACAGGGCCAGCATCTCGGCCTCGTCGTAGCCGGACACCTGGCCGAACTTGGGCGCGTCGGCCACGCTGAAGTAGACGTCGCCGTCCAGGACGTACGTGACGCCCTTGGCGGACAGCCGGGAGATCAGCTCGGCCACCCGGCCGACGACCTCGGTGACGCCCACGTACTCGCGGGGCGGCAGGATCCGCAGCGCCTCCATGTCGCCGCGGAACAGCTCGATCTCCCGCTCGGCCAGGTCGCGCCAGTCGATGCCGGTCTGCTCGGCCCGCTCCAGCAGCGGGTCGTCCACGTCGGTCGCGTTCTGCGTGTAGTGGACCTCGTGGCCCGCGTCGCGCCACATCCGGCCGACGAGATCGAAGGCGTGGTAGGTGTTGGCGTGACCGAGGTGGGTGGCGTCATAGGGGGTGATGCCGCAGACGTACATCCTGGCGGTCGGCCCCGGATCGGTCTGCCTCACCTGCTTGGCCGAGGTGTCGTAGAGACTCAGCGGAATGCTCTCACCTGGGAGCTTTGGAACGTTCTGGGCAGCCCACGATCTCATGTGTTTGAGCCTATCTGTCCCGATCAGCGGTCAGGTCAGTGAACTCGTAGGTCACGCCCTCCGGCGAGAGTGAGACCTCCATCACCGACAGGGAGGCGAGGACCCGGCCGTCGGGGAGTTCGTGGCGGACGATGAGCGCGCCGGGGTCGGAGGACGGCTCCGCCCGGATGAGTTCGCTCCAGGTCTCGCTCTCGAACCTGGGCAGGTACACCACGACGCGCTCGCTCGCCGGGTCCAGGCCCGTGTTCACGATCATGCTGACGCCGTCGGGCAGGTCGGTGGTGGTCAGCCGCTCGCCGTCCCAGCTGAACATGCGGATCCGCGACAGGTCGGCGAGCACCAGGTGGAAGGGGTCGTAGCGGGTCAGGTCGGAGCCGGGGGGCGCGCCCGTGGACGCGGCCCGCAGCGGCAGGTCGCCGCGCGAGAGCCGGTCCTTCTCCGGCGCGGGCCGGCCGCGCCCGTTGAGCAGCGCGGCCGCGCGGCGGGCCGCCGGGTTGACGGCCAGCCAGGTGCCGCCGGCTTTGAGGTCACGCCCGCCGAACAGGCCCGGGTATTCCGGCCAGTGCTCGGCCGGCGCCTCCCACGGTCGATCGGTGAACTCGTCTCTGACGCCCATGAGGGTGAGCGTGCGCCCGGGTCTCACGATCAGCGTGCACATGGGGCAAAGGGTAATAAACGGACTTCGGCCACCGACGAGAGGGGCGGGCCCTGGCGGGCCCGGGGAACGGTTCAGATCGGGGGCCAGGGGATGGCGGGCCAGCCTTCCGAGGGGTACGGGTGCACGCCGGTGTCCAGCAGCCGCCGGACCCGCTGCCAGGTGGCCTCGACCTCCTCCAGGGTCAGCAGCTCGCGCAGCCGGCGCCCGAGCGAGCCGGACTCGATGTCGCGCTCCAGTTTGGCCAGCACGGCCACCGCCTCGCGGGCGAGGGGCTTGCCGCGCCACTGCCAGAGCACGGTGCGCAGTTTGTCCTCGACGGAGAAGCAGACCCCGTGATCGACCCCGTAGACGTGCCCGGTGGGCAGCGGCAGCAGGTGGCCGCCCTTGCGGTCGGCGTTGTTGACCACCGCGTCGAACACCGCCATCCGGCGCACCAGCGGGTTTCGGCTCTTGACCAGCCGCTGGAGGTCGATCTCGCGCTCGGTGTCGATCCACAGCTGGACCATGCCGGGGCCGAAGGGGCCCTCGCGGTAGACCGTGGGCGGCACGATGTTCCAGCTGGTCGCCTGCGACACCTCGAACGCGGCCACCTCGCGGGCGGCCAGCGTGCCGTCGGGGAAGTCCCACAGCGGGCGCTCGCCGCGTACCGGCTTGTAGACGCAGGCGGCCGAGCGGGAGCCCAGCTTGACCGAGCAGTAGAGCGTCATGTTGGTGGCCTCGACGAGGCGGCCGGCCACCTCCAGCCGTCCGTCGCGCAGCAGCGCGAGGGCCTCGTCCCCCTGCATGGACGGCTGCCGGGACGGCTTGATGGCCGGTTCGCTCTCCGGAGCGGTCATGAAGCCGCCTCACCCCCGCGATATCCGTTGAGGCGCACGCAGACGTGCCCGGCGGCGTCGAGTGGCTGTCCGCACAGCGGGCAGGGTGGTCGGCCCGCGGCGACGATCCGGAGGGCCCGCTGGGTGAAGGCGCGGGCGGCTCCCGCGCTGATGCGCACGCGCAGCACCGCGGGGTCGATGGCCTCGACGTCTTCCTCGTCGACGACCTCCTGCGCCTCGATCACCACTTGCGACTTCTCCGCGTCCCAGGCCAGCGCCATGGTGCCCACGCGGAAGTCCTCCGCGAGGGGCACGTCCAGCGGCGCGTCGTCGGCCAGGTCGGCGGGGGCCAGCGCGGGCACGTGCGCGGCGCCCCCGCTCAGGCGCAGCACCTCGTCCAGCAACTCGTCGAGCCTGCCCGCGAGGGCGGCGACCTGCAACTTCTCCAGCGCCACCGTGGTCAGTCTGCCCTCGGCCCTGGCCTGCAGAAAAAAGGCGCGCGCGCCCGGCTGCCCCAGGGCACCGGCGACGAACCTCTCTGGTGGGTCGTAGTCGAAGACCGGCATACGCTGACCTTACGTGGTTCCGGGTCCGCCGCCGACGGCGGCATCGCTCCCGGTGATGTTTTCTCCCCCGTCTTTCTCCTCCGAATCCTCGGGGAGCCGCAATTCCCCCATATCGTTGAGCCTGAGAACAAAGGGGCGCAGGGGGGCATAGCGAATGATGGTGAGGGCCGCCGGATCGGCTGTTATCCGCTGAAAGTGATCGAGATGAAGGCCCAGAGCGTCCGCGACGATCGACTTGATCACGTCGCCGTGGCTGCAAACCAGGTAGACAGCCTTCTCCCCCAGGCGTTGATTCCACTCCCGGACCGCCGAGACGGCCCGGTGTTGCATTCCGGCCAGGGACTCCCCTTCCGGAAATGTCACCGCACTGGGATGCGCCTGCACCACCCGCCACAGCGGCTCCTCGGCGAGCTCCTTCAGCGGGCGCCCGGTCCAGTCGCCGTAGCCGCACTCGATGAACCGGTCGTCGATCAGCACGTCCGTCTCGCGCCCAGCGGCGACCGCCTGGGCCGTTTCGCGGCAACGTTCGAGCGGGCTGGAGACGACGGCGTCCAGCCTGACGCCCGCGACGCGGGCGGCCAGCGCCGCGGCCTGCGCCCGGCCCGCCTCGCTCAGGTGCACCCCCGGCGTACGTCCGGCCAGCACCGGGCCGGTGAGGTCCGTCAGCCCATGGCGGGCCAAAAGCAGCGTGGTCACCTGGCAAGTGTCCCAGGCGTGGATCACAACTTTTCACCACGGGCCGCCGCAGCCGCGCCAACCGCGAACAACAGTGGTGCGGCAGCCCGATGAGCAGGTTCCTTGTTGGTAACCTGGCGGGATCATGGAGCAGCGCTATGTCGGCCACAGCGGCCTGTCGGTGTCCCGGCTGGGGCTCGGCACGATGACCTGGGGGCGTGACACCGACGCCGACGACGCGGCCGCCCAGCTCCGGACATTCCTGGACGCGGGCGGCAATCTCGTCGACACCGCCGACGTCTACACCGGCGGCGACTCCGAGCGGCTGCTGGGCCGGATGCTGCGCGACTCCGTGCCGCGGTCGGAGCTGGTGATCTCCACCAAGGCCGTCGTGACGCCGACCGGCCGCCGGCCGCGCGACGCCTCCAGGCGCCACCTGATCGCCGCGGTCGACGACTCGCTCAACCGGCTCGGGCTCGACTACGTCGACCTGTGGCAGCTGCACACGTACGACGCCGAGGTGCCTCTGGAGGAGACCCTGGCCGCGCTCGACGCGATCGTCTCCTCCGGGCGCGCCGTCTACGCGGGCGTGTGCGACTACGCCGGCTGGCAGCTGGCCGCCGCGGCGGTCACCCAGCAGATGATCCCCGGCCGCATCCCGATCACCTCGGCCCAGGTCGAATACTCGCTGCTGGCCCGCGAGCCCGAGCGCGAGCTGCTGCCCGCCGCCGCCCATCTGGGCGTGGGCGTGCTGGCCTGGTCGCCGCTGGGCCGCGGGGTGCTGACGGGGAAATACCGCACCGGCATCCCGTCCGACTCCCGGGCCGCCACCCCGCACTTCGCCGACTTCGTCCGGCCGTATCTGGATGAGCGCGGCCGCAGCGTGGTCGAGTCGGTCATGACCGCCGCCGACGGGCTCGGCGTCTCACCGCTGGCGGTCGCCCTGTCCTGGGTACGCGATCAGCCGGGGATCGCCTCGGCCATCGTCGGAGCCCGTACGCACGCGCAGCTCACCGGGGCCCTGACGGCCGAGGACGTGGTGCTGCCCATAGAGATCCGAGATGCCCTCGATGACGTGTCGTCACCCGACTGACCCCTCGCCCCAGGAACGAGAGACCTCCTCGCGTATCACTACTCGATACCGAATCGCAACTTTACCTGCCAAACGCCTGCGTCTCAGGTCCGATGTCCATAAAGATTTCCCCCGGAAGCGACGCAGGAGGGGACGGATGGGGAGCAGGGCCGCGATCTCGGCTGGAGTTCTCGCGGTGGCGCTGGCGGCCGTCCCAGGGGCCGCGACAGCCGCGTCGGCCGGCGCGCAGGACTGCACGCGCGACGGGGGCCTGCTCTCCGGGGTGACCAACACGCTGTGTGACGTGGTGAGCACGCTCACCGGCACCGTCGACACCTTAACCGGCGGGACGACCGAGAAGGTGACCGACGGCCTGAACGACACGACCAACGAGGTGCTCGGCCGGGTCGGCGAGGCGGTGCCGACCACCAAGGCCACGCCCGGCACCAAGTCCTCGCCGTCGCCCTCCACCTCCGTGACGGGGCAGGACGACCCCCAGGACAGCGCCTGCCTGCCGGGGATCGCCTGCGAAAGCGAGCCCACGCAGAAGCTCTCCCCCTCGCCCGCCCCCTCTCCCTCGCGCACGTCGCGGCCCCGCGAATGGGGCGTGGAGTCCCTGCCCAGCACGCGGCCCACGGCGCCGGACCAGCGCCCGCAGACCGTGGACACGGGACGGCCGGTGGTCGAGAAGAAGACGGTCGACACCGACGAGCCGCGGGTGGACCTGCTGTGGCCCAACCCGTTCGCCCATGAGCTGACCCTGCCGATGCAGGACAAGCGGGTGGTGCGCCCCAGCCCGCCCGCCTCGGACGTGCTGGGGACGGCGCTGACGATCGCGCTGCTGGGGTCGGCGGTGCTGGCCACGCGGATCGTCCAGCAGCGGCGGCAGCGCACGGAGCCGGTGGAGTCGATCCCCTTCGAGCCGGCGCGCGCCGGCAGCGGCAACGGCCGCCACCGGGTGGCCTGACCGGCCGCGAACGCAGAAGCGGCCCGCGCCCTGGCCCCGCGCCCCCGGGCCCCGCGAACCGGGGCCCGCGAACCTCGCCCGAGCCGGAAGCGGGGCCCCGCGATCCGCGAGACCCCGCCGGTGACGCCGGTAGCCCTCCGCTCAGGCGCCGACGGCGTGGACGCCGCCGTCCACGTGGACGATGTCGCCGGTCGTCGCCGGGAACCACTCCGACAGGAGCGCCACGCAGGCCTTGGCCGCCGGAATCGTGTCCGACAGGTCCCAGCCCAGCGGGGCCTTCTCCGGCCAGCTGTCCTCGAACTCCTTGAAGCCCGGGATCGACTTGGCCGCCATCGTGCGCAGCGGCCCGGCCGCGACCAGGTTGACGCGGATGTTGTGCTTGCCCAGGTCGCGGGCGAGATAGCGGCTGCACGACTCCAGGCCGGCCTTGGCCACGCCCATCCAGTCGTAGACGGGCCACGCCTTCGTGGCGTCGAAGTCGAGGCCGACGACCGCCCCGCCCTCCTTCATCAGGGGCAGGCAGGCGACCGCGAGGGACTTGAAGGAGTAGGTGGACACGTGCAGGGCCGTGGAGACGTCCTCCCACGAGGTGTTGAGGAAGTTGCCCCCCAGCGCCGTCTGCGGGGCGAAGCCGATCGAGTGGACCACGCCGTCGAGGCCGTCCACGTGCTCGCCCACCCGGGCCGCGAGCGTGTCGAGGTGCTCGTCGTTCTGGACGTCGAGCTCCAGCACCGGCGCCGGCTCGGGCAGCCGCTTGGCGATGCGCTCCACCAGGCTCAGCCGGCCGAACCCGGTGAGCACCACCGTGGCGCCCTCCTCCTGGGCCAGCTTGGCCACCGAGAACGCGATCGAGGCGTCGGTGAGCACGCCGGTCACCAAGATCCGCTTGCCTTCGAGAATTCCCACGTCAGTGCCCCATTCCGAGTCCGCCGTCAACCGGGATCACGGCCCCGGTGATGTAAGAGGCGTCGTCGCCGGCCAGGAAGCGTACGACGCGTGCCACCTCCTCGGGCGCCGCCTGACGGCCGAGGGGGATGCGCGAGACGATCGCCTCCTGGTCGAGGTCGGCCGTCATGTCGGTGGCCACGAAGCCGGGCGCGACCACGTTGACCGTGATGTTGCGCGAGCCGTACTCGCGGGCCAGGGAGCGGGCGAAGCCGACCAGCCCGGCCTTGGAGGCGGCGTAGTTGGCCTGTCCTGCCTGGCCGGACAGGCCGACCACCGAGGAGATGAGGACGATCCGGCCGCGCTTGAGCTTCATCATCGGGCGGATGGCCCGCTTGGCCACGCGGTAGGCGCCCGTCAGGTTGGCGTCGATGACGTCGGTGAAGGTGTCTTCCTTCATCATCGCCAGCAGCGTGTCCTTGGTGATGCCGGCGTTGGAGACGAGGACCTCGACCGGGCCCTGCTCCGCCTCGACCTTGTCGAACGCGGCCTCGACGTCGGCCATGCTGGTGACGTCGCAGCGCACGCCGAACAGGCCCTCGGGCGGCTCCCCCGATCGGTAGGTGACCGCGACGGCATCGCCGGCCGCGGCGAGTTCACGGGCGATCGCGAGGCCTATGCCGCGATTGCCCCCGGTGACGAGTACAGAGCGTGCCATGGCACCAGACGCTATCTCCTACCGGCGGGTATCCGGTTGTCCGGGTGACACAAGATCACAGGGTTAGGATCGTGGACATGCGCCAGATCGATCCCGACTTCCTGGAGCTGCCGTTGCGGCAGCTGGCGGACGCCGCCTTGCAACGCGCCCGCGAGCTCGGCGCCGAGCACGCCGACTTCCGGCTCGAACGCGTCAGAGCCGAGACGCTCAGCCTCTACGACGCCCGGCTCGAAGGGGCCATGGACGCCGACGACCTCGGCTACGCCGTGCGTGTCGTCAAGGGTGGCACGTGGGGGTTCGCGGCGGGCGTCCAGCTGACGCCGGAGGCCGCCGCGGCCGTGGCCGAGCAGGCGGTGCGGGTGGCGGGGGTGAGCGCCCCGATCAACCGCGAGCCCATCGAGCTGGCGCCCGAGCCGGTGCACGCCGAGGCCGTGTGGGTGTCGGCGTACGACGTCGACCCGTTCGAGGTGTCCTCGGCCGACAAGGTGAGCCTGCTGGCCGACTGGTCGGCCGGCCTGCTGAAGGGCGCCGACCACGTGTCGGCGCGGCTGCTGCAGGTCAAGGAGCAGAAGTTCTACGCCGACACGGCCGGCACCGTCACCACGCAGCAGCGGGTGCGGGTGCATCCCAAGCTCAACGCGATGAAGGCGCACGAGGGCGGCTTCGACGACATGTCGACGCTCGCGCCGCCGGTCGGGCGCGGCTACGAGTACCTGACGGGCACGGGCTGGGACTGGCAGGGCGAGCTGGCCAGGCTGCCCGAGCTGCTGGCGGAGAAGCTGGCGGCGCCCTCCGTCGAGGCGGGCGACTACGACCTGGTCATCGACCCGTCCAACCTGTGGCTGACGATCCACGAGTCGATCGGCCACGCGACCGAGCTGGACCGGGCGCTCGGCTACGAGGCGGCGTACGCGGGCACCAGCTTCGCCACGTTCGACCAGCTGGGCGAGCTGGTCTACGGCTCGCCGCTGATGAACGTGACCGGCGACCGCACGGTCACGCACGGCCTGTCCACGATCGGCTACGACGACGAGGGCGTGCAGGGGCAGAGTTTCGACATCGTCAAGGACGGCATCCTGGTCGGCTACCAGCTCGACCGGCGGATGGCCCTGATGAAGGGGCTCGGGCGCTCCAACGGGTGCGCGTTCGCCGACTCGCCGGGGCACATGCCGATCCAGCGCATGGCGAACGTGTCGCTGGCGCCCGCGCCGGACGGGCCCTCCACCGACGAGCTGATCTCGGGCGTGGAGCGGGGCATCTACATCGTCGGCGACAAGAGCTGGTCGATCGACATGCAGCGCTACAACTTCCAGTTCACCGGGCAGCGGGCGTACAAGATCTCCCATGGGAAGCTGGCCGGGCAGGTCAGGGACTTCGCCTACCAGGCGACCACGACGGACTTCTGGCAGTCGATGGAGTCCGTGGGAGGGCCTGGGACGTACGTGCTCGGGGGCGCGTTCAACTGCGGCAAGGGTCAGCCGGGCCAGGTCGCGCCGGTCAGCCACGGCTGTCCGTCGGCGCTGTTCAAGGGCGTGCGGATCCTCAACACCGTTCAGGAGGGTGGCAAGGGATGAAGCCGCAGGAGATGGTCGAGAAGGCCCTGGAGCTCTCGGCGAACGACGACTGCGTGGTGCTGGTGGACGAGGAGTCCACGGCCAACCTGCGGTTCGCGGGCAACACGCTCACCACCAACGGCGTCGCCCGCTCCGCCCGGCTGACCGTGATCTCGATCGCGGGGCAGGGCGTCGGGGTCGTGTCGCGGGCCGCCGTACGCGATGAGCAGCTCGAGGCCGTGGTGGCGGCGGCCGACGCGGCCGCGCGGGAGGCCCAGCCCGCCGAGGACGCCCGCGCTCTCGTCGAGGGTGTGCCGGAGTCGCCGCACTGGGGCTCGGCCGTCGAGCCGACCGACATCGGGGTGTTCGAGGCGTTCGCGCCCGCGCTCGGCGAGGCGTTCGCGGCGGCGGAGGCGGGCGGCAGGAGGCTGTACGGGTTCGCCGAACACTCGCTGACGTCGACGTTCCTCGGCACGTCCAAGGGCCTGCGGCTGCGGCACGACCAGCCGACCGGGCGCCTGGAGCTCAACGCCAAGTCGGCCGACCTGAAGCGCTCGGCGTGGACGGGCGTGTCCACCGAGGACTTCGCCGACGTCGACGTCGCAGCGCTCGACTCCTCGCTGGCGCGGCGGCTGGAATGGGCCAAGACCCGGGTCGACCTGCCGGCCGGGCGCTACGAGACGCTCCTGCCGCCCAGTGCGGTGGCCGACCTGATGATCTACCTGTTCTGGTCGGCGGGGGCCAGGGACGCGCTCGACGGGCGTTCGGTGTTCTCCAAGCCCGGCGGGGGCACGCGCGTGGGCGAGCGGCTGGCCACGCTGCCCGTCACGCTGTCGAGCGACCCGTCGGCGCCGGGCATCATGTGCTCGCCGTTCGTCACGGCGCACGCCTCCAGCCGGGAAAGCTCCGTTTTCGACAACGGGTTGCAGCTGGGGCCGACCGACTGGATCAAGGACGGGAGCCTGGAGGCCCTGCTGCAGACCCGCTACTCGGCGGAGCTGAGCGGCCTGCCGGTGACGCCCGGGATCAGCAACCTGATCATGTCGGGCCCCGGGGGCGGCCGGTCCCTGGAGGAGATGATCGCCTCCACGGAGCACGGGCTCCTCGTCACCTGCCTGTGGTACATCCGCGAGGTCGACCCGCAGACGCTGCTGGTGACCGGGTTGACCCGGGACGGGGTCTACCTGGTCGAGCACGGTGAGGTCGTGGGCGAGGTGAACAACTTCCGCTTCAACGAGAGCCCGGTGGACCTGCTCGGGCGGTTGACGGAGGTGGGGGCCGGCGAGCGCACGCTGCCCCGGGAGTGGAACGACTACTTCCAGCGCACGATCATGCCGGCGGTGCGGGTGCCGGACTTCAACATGTCCACGGTCAGCCAGGCCAGCTGACCTCCGCGACGGCCGCGCCCGGGTGGGCGCGGCCCGTCGCGGCCCACTCCCAAAGGTTCCTCCGACCTCCTGGCGACCCCGGGGGGAAGGTCAGCGGGGGCCCAGGAGGGCGCCCAGGGCGTGGCTGAGGGCCTCGCCGAGGGTCTTGGCGCACGCCTCGTAACCTTCGGGCGGCCCGCCGTACGGGTCGTACACCTCCGGCGCCCGCCGGACGTCGCGCCGCTCGGCGGCCGACTCGACGATCGCCCGCGCCCGTTCGGCCGTGTCCGACCGGTAGCGGCGGTGCCCCGCCCCCGTCGCCAGTTCGGCGAACTCCGGCAACGTGAACGTCTTGCGCTCCGCCTGAGGATCGATGCCGACGGCCACGGCCCGGTGCCCGGCCTCCATCGTCAGCAGCAGATCGGCCCACCTGACCAGATCGGGGTCCAGCATCCGGGCACGGTGCGCCCGGCCGTCGAGGCCCAGCCGGTCGAGGGTGGTGATCGCGTGGGGCGCCATCGGCTGGCCCACCAGCGCGCGAACCCCCGCGCTCCCCGTCGCCACGGGCAGCTGCGCGGAGTTGAGCATCGCCTCGGCGATCACCTGTGCCATGGCGGAACGGCAGATGTTCGCCGTGCACACCAGCAGGATCCGGAACTCAACACTCACACCGGCCAATCTAACCTCTCCCCTCCGAGGAGGGGCGGCGGGACGGCTCCATTCCGGCGTACGGCACCGGGAGCGCCCGCCCCCTTGGCCCACGCCGATCCTTCGGCGGCCCTCCCGCTCCCGGGGGACCTGCACGCCCTCTACGACCGTCAGAGGGCCGTACACAGCCCCAGAGTGCGCTCGGCGACGCCTGGGCACTCCCCCGTACGCATCCGCTCGCCCGGACGACGGGTCCACCGCCCATGGCGACCCGCCGTCCGGCCCGCACCCCCGTACGGTCTCGAGCCCCCGGCGTCGTCGAGGTCAGGCGTCCTCGACGTCAGGCGTCCTCGAGGCGGAAGCCCACCTTCATGCCGACCTGGAAGTGCGCGACCTCTCCCGCGTCGAGATACCCGCGGATCTCCGTCACCTCGAACCAGTCGAGGTGGCGCAGCGTCTGCGAGGCCCGCCTGATGCCGTTGCGGATGGCCTCGTCGACGCTCTCCCCCGACGTTCCGACGATCTCGGTCACCCGGTACGTTCGATCCGTCATCTCCACATCCTCCTTACTCAAAGGCCATGATCGCATGACCCCTCCTCCCTCGCCGGGGCCCTGTCGCGCCCTGCCCGTCCCGGGTCTACGGTGGAAGACATGAAGGGGTGGCGCAGGAAACCGGCCGTCCACCAGGTCACGGACGCCAAGCCGTCGTTGACGGACGACATCCGCAAGCGCGAGATCGGCTACCTCATCAAGATGGGCATCCGGACGATCTGCCTGATCCTGGCGGTCGTGGTGCCGGTGCCGTGGCCGTACCGGCTGCTGTTCATCGCGGCCGCAGTCTTTTTGCCATACATAGCCGTAATCGGGGCCAATGAGAGAGGGAACGCTGCCCCGCCGCCTACCTTTGACAGCCCCGAAGCTAACCAAACCGAGATACCGCTGCATCGACGCGAGATCGGGTCGTGACTAAGTCTTGACGCATCCCACGGGTTGTAGGTGTACGCTTTAGCCAAGCGCTCCGGTCCCCCGTCGGAGTGCTGGTGCCGGCGTTCCGGGCCCCCGTCGGAACGCCGATGACGCGACGCCGGGTGGTTTGCCCCCGTAACCACCCGGCGTCGCCCTTTTCCAGGTGAAGCTATTGATCAGCTTGACGACGCCGGCCGCAGTCCGATAGGACCGCTTTCCCGAAACCGTTTGCACTCCCTCCCGCCTCGTTATTCACAGGAAATCTTCAGGCGGGAGGTCGGCTTGACTTCAAGAGTTCGTTCGAGTGTCAGTCGTCTGTCAGCGTCTCGGTTGTGGCCTGTCCCCAGTTCTTCGCCAATGTGATCAGTTTCGCCACCGAGTCGTCGGAGGCGGTCCCGGCTCCCTGGGCGAGGCCGAGCAGGTACGCCGTCAGCGGCGCGGCCGGTCTGGCCACGCCGTGCGCGACCTCCTTGGTGAGGTCGAGAATCAGGTCGCGGTCCACGGTGGCCGGGTCGATGCCCAGCTCCTTGCAGGCCAGTGCGGTCCACTCGTTGAGCACGTGCATGCGAGCCTCCTCAAGGTCGTCCTTCGTGTCGCAGTCGAACCACGGTCTACCCGGCAACGCCGGCCGTACGGCTGTCAGGGGGCCGGGCAGTCCTTTGAGCGAGCGGCCCCGGTAGGCGGCGAGGGCCCGCCCGAGCCGCGCCGTGGGCCACACCCCGGCCGGCCACTGCTCCCGCCCGTCGTCGTCCACCATCACCGCCCCGCCGACCGCCTCCGCCCGCTCCCCCGGTCAGGATGACCGCGTCGAAGGCCGCCGCCGGGCCCGGGTTCCCGGCCGTGGGCGCCACGTCGTCAGCCGCCGATGGCGGACATGGGCCGGGCCGGCTGGAGGAAGGACGGGTCGTCGATGCCGTGGCCGGCGCGCTTGCGTGCGACGGCGGCGATCCAGCTTTGGGCCAGCTCCTCGTCGGAGGCACCCGCGCGCATGCGCGTCTTCAGGTCGGACTCCTCCGTCGCGAAGAGGCAGTTGCGCACCTGGCCGTCGGCGGTGAGCCGGACCCGATCGCAGGACCCGCAGAACGGGCGCGTCACCGACCCGATCACCCCGACCCGGGCGGGCCCGCCGTCCACGAGGAACCGCTCGGCCGGTGCGCTGCCGCGCTCCTCCAGGTCGTCCGCGGTGAGGTCGAACGCGCCCGACAGCCGTTGGAGGATCTCGTCGGCGGTGACCATGCCCTCGCGGGTCCAGCCGTGCTGGGCGTCGAGGGGCATCTGTTCGATGAAGCGCAGCTCGTAACCCTGGTCGAGGCACCACCGCAGCAGCGCGGCGGCCTCGTGGTCGTTGACGCCGCGCATGAGCACCGCGTTGACCTTGACGGGACGCAGGCCCGCCTTGTCGGCGGCGGCGAGGCCGGTGATGACGTCGGCGTGCCTGTCGCGGTGGGCGAGCCGCTTGAACGTGCCGGGGTCGAGCGTGTCGAGCGAGACGTTGACCCGGTCGAGCCCGGCGTCGGCCAGCGGCCCGGCCAGCCGGGCCAGCCCGATGCCGTTGGTGGTCAGCGAGACCTGCGGCCTGGGGGTCAGGGCGGTGGTACGGGCGACGATGTCGACCAGTTCGCGCCTGATGAGGGGTTCGCCGCCGGTGTAGCGGACTTCGGTGATGCCCAGGCGTTCCACGCCTATCGTCACGAGGCGGACGATCTCGTCTGCGGTGAGGAGCTGCGCGTTGGGGAGCCAGTCGAGGCCTTCGGGGGGCATGCAGTACGTGCAGCGCAGGTTGCACTTGTCCGTGAGGGACACCCGCAGATCCGTCGCCACCCGTCCGAACGAGTCTCGCAACATGGGGCGTCACCTCCTGTTCGTTCGCCAGAGGGCCAGACTACGATGCCCGTTGGGCACTGCCCAAAATCACCTCTTCACGGCACGACAACACTTTCTTCCCTAGATCGATTCCAGGCGGGCAGGCCCGAGCCATGGGAGTTGCTGGGCGTCAGGGTGTTCATCCCGCCGCCTCGTACCAGGCCTCGCGGGCGTGCACGAGTTCGGCCAGGTGTTTTCTCGACCACTCGCAGCCCGCGTTCATGGGTTCGAGGAGGCTGCGGCCGAGGTCGGTCAGCTCGTACTCGACGCGCGGCGGGATCTCGTCGTACGGGGTGCGGGTGAGGAGGCCGTCGCGCTCCATGGCGCGCAGGGATTCGGTGAGGACCTTCGGGGTGATGCCACGCAGCGGGGCCTGGAGTTCCGTGAAACGCCGCGGGCCTGACTCCAGGCAGCGGATGATCTTCGCGGTCCACTTGTCGCCGATGCGGATCGGCGCGGCCACCGGAGGGCAGCCCGTGAACATGTCCGGATCGAGAGGCTCGGCCATCCCGACATCGTAGGTAACTATCGTTGCGGAAAGCGATATCTCGCCCTTTACCGTCTCCACGAGCGGCCGGAGGGACCGGCCTGGGAGAAGGGGTGTGGTGAGGGTGAGCAGGATCGTGGTGTTCGGCGCCGGTGGGCGGGCCGGGGCGCGGGTGGTCTCGGAAGCGGTCGGGCGGGGGCACGAGGTGACGGCCGTCGTCCGGGATCCCGGGAGGTACGCGGGTGTGCGGGGTTCGGGGGCTCCGGCGGAGGGGGCGGTCGCGGCAGGCGCGGCTCTGCCGGAAGCGGGCGGCTCGTCCGGGGCTGGGGGTTCCTCCGGGGCGAAGGGTGCGTCCGAGGCGGGGGTGCGGGTGGTGGCCGGGGATGTCACCGACCTTGCCGGCGTGGCGGAGATCGCGGCGGGGCACGACGCGGTCGTTCAGGCGGCGGCTCGGCTGGATGTGCCGTCGGAGGAGTTCTACACGGCGGCGGCCCGGGCGCTGGTCGGCGGGCTGGGGCGGGCCGGGGTGTCTCGGCTGGCGGTCGGGATCGGGAGCCTGCTGGAGGTCTCGCCCGGGGTTCGGCTCGTGGACACGCCTGACTTCCCGGCCGAGGCGCGGGCGTTCTCGCTGGGGCACGCGGCGGAGCTGGAGGTGTTCGAGGGGTCGGGGCTCGACTGGGTGGTGCTCGCGCCGCCGCCCGTCTTCCTCGACGAGGCGGCCGCGCGGACCGGGCGTTACCGGATCGGGGGCGGGCGGGTGCCGGTGCTGGAGCCCGCGTTCTCGTTCGCCGATCTGGCGGTGGCGGTGGTGGACGAGGTCGAAGGGCCCCGGCACCACCGCGTCCAGGTCGCCGTGTCGTACTAGGCGCCGCGCGCCGGAGGTGTCCGGGGGAAGTCCGGGAACGGGAAACGCCCGGCCGGATGGGCCGGGCGTTTCGGGGTGGATCAGCGGCGGCCGACGACCTTGACCCAGTCCTTGCCCTCCGCGGGGGCGAGCCAGCGGGAGCCCTCGAAGACCGCGCGCCACGTTCCCGACGTGCGGGCGGGCACCCGCGTCGAGAAGTAGCCCTTGCCGCTGGTCCTGATGGTGTCCACGTACTCCCAGCGGCCGCTGCCGTCAGGCTGGAAGAGGATCACGATCCGCTTCCAGCCCAGGCGGTGCCAGCGCTCCGAGTCCTTGCAGTAGTCGGCGTTGTGCACCGAGACGAAGCCGTTGATGTAGTCCTCGTCGCACTGCACCGAGAGCTTGCCCTCGAGAGTGATGGGGCGGCCCCGCCACGCGGGCTCGGGGTTCGCGTCGAACTGCAGGCTCGTGTAGCCCTCGACATCCGGGTCCAGGCCCGGGTCCGCGAGCGCGGGCGAAGCGGCGGTGGCCACCATCGTCGCGCCCAGGGCGGCAGCCGCCAGGCCGGCGGCTAGACGTCGCATCTTCAAAATGGAGTTCCTTCCCCGTCTCAAACGCGGCCCCGATTCGGGGCACGTCAACGCCAATGACGCGTAAGAGTAAGGAAAAGTTGCGGTAAAGTTGATCACGATTCCGCAACAGCGGTTTAAGGCCGCGCCGGAGACAACATTTTGTTATTGCGCAATTTGTCGGGCCTTGGAGGCGTCTGAGGCGTAGTGTCCTGTTCCGGGATAGCGGACGCGCCAGAGGCCCCCTGAGCGGCCCGTGACCGTCGTCTCGAAGGTCCCGGAGGCGTCCGTGGTCGTCTGCCCTATCTGCTCCCAGGCCGAGGACTCGTCGCCGCGCCAGAGGATCTCCAGCTGCTGCTTCGCGAACGGGCCGTAGTCGGTGTAGCCGCGCGGGTCCACCCGCCTGAGCGCGCCGCGCAGGCGTACGAGATCGGTGCCCTCGAGTTTGTCGGCCCGCACCGACGAGAGCTTCGTGTCCCGCCTGAACTGGAACGACGCGTACTCGGTGACCGCCCGCCCGCCCGCTCCCTTGGCGGTGACGCTGATCGTCCAGATGCCGGTCGGGTAGAAGCGGTTCAGCTGCTTGTCAGGGAGGAAACGCCAGGTCTCCCACCCGTCCGCCATGCGGGCCGGTGCGGCGGATCCCGGTCCCGTGCTGCGCCAGACCGGCGGTGGCTGGGTCACTCCTCCCGATGCTTGGGCCGCCTGTGGCACCAGCGCCGCTTCCTTCGGGCCCGCGGGTGCCGGGTTCAGCGGTCTCCCGGCGGGTTGCGTGTCGATGAAGGGGGCCTGGGCGTGTGCCGGAGCGGGAGCCTGAGCTGGTCCGGGTGCCAGAACGGGAGCGGGTGCCTGGACAGGGGCCGGTGCGGGTGCCGGGGCCGGAGCCGGAGCCGGGGCCGCGGGCTGGGCTCCCGGCCGAGGGTGAGCCCCCGGCCGATGCTGAGCTCCCGGCCGGGGTTGAACCCCCGGCCGATGCTGAGCCCCCGGTCGGGGTTGAACCCCCGGCCGAGGTTGGGTCGCAGGTACGGGTTGGCCGACGGGTGCCGGGCGGTCCACCGGCGCCGGGCGGGGGGCCGTGCCCGGGTCGGGAGCGGAGCCCACCGAGCCGGTGTCGGGGGCGGGTGCCGGAGCCGGGGCCGGGATCGGGATCGGGGCCGGGGCCGGGATCGGTAGCTTGTCGGTCAGTACGGGGCCGGGCGGCGCGCCAGGTTCGACTTTGACGGTGACGCCGTCCTTGCTGCGCACGCCTTTGGCGACGACGTCGATCACCAGGCGCACGGAGTCCTTCGGCCCCACTACGGGCTCGGCGGGACGTACGGTGATCGCGCGGATGGCGGGCTCGATCGCGGCCGAGGGCGCGGGCACGGTGAGCGGCCCGGCCGCGAGCGAGACGAGAAGAAGGCTTCTGGTCATGATCGAGACGGTAGGAACCGCCCGGTAATGTCCAGGACCTCGACACACGCCACGAATGGCAAAACCGGGATATGCGACCTACGCGTCAGCGCGGGCCGCTGTAAAGGCCTTCGATGACGTCCGCGTACTTGGCGTGAATGATCCGTCTCTTGAGTTTCAGGCTCGGGGTGAGCTCCTCCGTCTCCGCCGTCCACTCGGAGCCCAGCAGGGCCCACCGCTTCACCTGCTGCACCCTGGCCAGCTTGGCGTTCGCCGCCTCGACCGCCGTCTCCACCTCCTTGACCACCTCCGGATGCTCGGCCAGCTCCGCCAGCGAGGCGAACGCGATGCCGCGCGCCTGCGCCCAGCCCGGCGCCACCTCCCCGTCGAGCGTCAGCAGCGCCACCGGGTGCGCCCGGTTGTCGCCGTACGCGAGGGCCTGGCCGATGAGGGCGTGCTCCTTGAGGTGGTTCTCGATCTCGGCCGGGGAGATGTTCTCGCCGCCCGCTGTGATGATCAGCTCCTTCTTCCGGTCGACCACCCGGTAGAAGCCGTCCTCATCGACCGTGCCGATGTCGCCGGTGTGCAGCCAGCCGTCGGCGTCGATGAGCTCGGCCGTGGCCTCGGGCCGGTTGACGTAGCCGCGCGTGTTGAGCGGGCTGCGGGTGAGGATCTCGCCGTCCTCGGCGAGGCGGATCTCGACGCCGGGCTCGGCCCTGCCGACGGTGCCCAGGCGGTAGCAGGCGGGGCTGTTGCCGGTGAACGCGCCGGTCGTCTCCGTCATGCCGTACACGTCGATGACCTTGAGCCCGAGCCCGGCGTAGAAGTGCTGCACCTCGGCGGGCAGCGGTGCGGCGCCCGTGGCGGTCCACTCGGCGCGGTCGAAGCCGATCATGCCGCGGATGATCGACAGCAGGGACGCGTCCGCCTGCTCGTAGGCCGCCTGGATCTCGGGGGTGACCGCACGCCCGTACTGGCCGGCCTCCACGTACGCGGCGCCCGCCCGCATCGCCGCGCGTACGGCGGCCTGCTGCTCCTCCGGCTGGGTGGCGAGCACGGCGAGCAGGCGGGCCATCATCTTCTCCCACACGCGCGGCACCCCGAAGAACATCATCGGCCTGACCTGCCCCAGCGTCGTCCCCAGGTTGGCCAGGTCGGTGCAGAAGTGCACGTGGGAGACTTTCACCAGGGGCAGGTAAAGGCTGAGGATGCGCTCGGCGATGTGCGCGTACGTGAGGTAGGAGATCTGCGTGCCCCGCACGGGCAGGCTCGTGATGCGGTCGGTGGCGGCGACCTCGTAGAAGACGTTCGCGTGGGTGAGGGGGACGCCCTTGGGCATGCCGGTGGTGCCCGAGGTGTAGAGGACGGTGACCACGTCGTCGGGGGTGACCGCGCTCATGCGGGCCTCGACCTGGGCCGGGTCCGCGGCCAGGCGCGTGCGGCCCAGCTCCAGGAAGTCCTCCCACGACATGAACAGCTCGTCCGCCGGCGCCCCCTCCAGCATGATGATCCTGCGGAGCCCGTCCAGGCGGGACAGCACGGGCTGCCAGCGGGCCAGCTCGGCCGGGCCGCCCAGCACCGCGTACTTGGCGGCCACGTCCCCCGCCACGAACGCGATCTGGTCGGGCGCGAACGTCGAGTACACCGTGCAGCCGACCCCGCCCGCGTGCACGGCGCCCAGGTCGGCGAGCACGTGCTCGCTGCGGTTGACCATCATCACCGCCACCGACTCCCCGGGTTCGAGCCCGAGCGCGGCGAACCCGGCGGCGATCTCCAGGACGCGCTGCCGCGCCTGCGCGTAGGTCAGCGTGCTCCAGCCGTCGCCGTCGGGGTCGGAGTAGGCGGGGGCGTCGGGGTGCTGCTCGGCGGCGTGCCTGAGCTGTTCGCAAACGGTACGGCCGGCGATCTGCCGCTCGATCTCGGCCCGGACTTCGAGGACTTCGGCCATGGCGCGCGCCTCCGGTCAGTGTTCACTTGCGTGAGTGGCCTGCATCGCACCACACCAGGGGGAAAGCGGCAAGGGCTTGAGGAGAGAGATCCCCGTCCTTCACGTAGAGTAACCGTCTGGGTGCACAGAGGGGGCGGCGCATGAGCGGCAGGACGTTCTTCGGGCTACCTGGGCACCTGGTCCTGGCGGCGATGGCGGTCGTGGCCGGGGGCGCGCTGTTCATGTTCACGCGGAAGTTGCGGGTCATGATGGCCGAGCACCACGAACCGGTCATACGGTAAATATTCCGACGTGTCTGAACTTCTCGACCTTGTCGGCATCTTCGTCTTCGCGTTGACGGGCGCGCTCATGGGCGTGCGCAAACGGCTCGACGTGGTGGGGATGGGGGTGCTGGCCGAGATGACCGCCCTGGGCGGCGGCGTCGTGCGCGACCTGATCCTCAACGTCCGGCCCGCCGCCTTCCAGAGCCTCGGGTACGTGCTGGTGCCGGTGGCCGCGACGGCGATCGTGTTCTTCTGGCACCCGCACGTGGCGCGGGTGATGCCGGTCATCCTGGTGCTGGACGCGGCGGGACTCGGGCTGTTCTGCGCGGTGGGGACGGAGAAGGCCCTGGAGTACGGCCTCGCCCCGCTGCACGCGGCGCTGCTGGGGGTGGTGACGGGCATCGGCGGGGGCATGCTGCGCGACCTGCTGGCCGGGGAGATCCCGACGCTGCTGTACGACCGGCAGCTGTACGCGGTGCCCGCGATGCTGGGGTCGGGGGTGATGGCGGCGCTGTCGGCCTACGGTTTCCACGGCTGGCCGGCCACGCTGGCGGCGGCGGTGCTGGCGTTCGGGCTGCGGATCCTGGCGATGCGCCGCAAATGGCGCGCCCCGCTGGCCCGGGGCAGCAGCGAGTGAGGCGCGCGAATCGCGGGAAGGCAGCCGCTCACACCATCGTGATGAGCGCCTCCGCCGGGCGGCGGGTGCCGGTGGGGCCGTGGTCGCGGGCGGCGCGGATGCGGGTGACCGCTTCCGTCAGGACCTGGGGCGGCTGGGTGTAGGGCAGGCGGAGGTAGCTCTCCAGGGTGCCCTCCAGGCCGAACCAGGGGCCGGGCGCGAGGCGTATGCCGTGGTGGGCGGCCGCCTCCGCGAGCGGCGTGGCGCCCTGGCCGTTCAGGCGCACCCACAGGGTGCCGCCGCCGCGCGGCACCGTGAACGTCCACTCGGGCAGGTGCTCGCGCAACCCCGACACCAGCGCGTCGCGTGAGGCGCGCAGCGTGCGGCGGCGCTCGGCGCGCGTCTCCTCCAGCCGGTCGAACAGCCGTGCCACCACGAGCTGCTCCAGCACCGGGCTGGCGATGTCCACGGCCGCCCGAAACATGGCCAGCCGGCGCGCCAGCGCGGCGGTGGTGCGGACCCAGCCGATGCGCAGCCCGCCCCACCACAGCTTGGAGGCCGAGCCGATGCTGATCACCCGGCTGTCGGTGTCGAACGCCGCCATCGGCGAGGTGCGGGGCACCTCGTCCAGCGCCAGCTCCGCCCACGTCTCGTCCACCAGCAGCACCGTGTCCGCGCGCCGGGCCCCGCCCACGACGGCGGCGCGGGTGGCGTCGTCCATGAGGGCGCCGGTCGGGTTCTGGAAGTCGGGCATGAGGTACGCCAGCCGCACCCCCGACTGACGCATGGCCCCCGTCACCAGGTCGGCCTGCCAGCCCTCGTGCGAGATGCCGACCGGGACGATCCTGGCGCCGCGCCGCCGGGCCACGTCGATGGCGTGCGGGTAGGTGGGCGACTCCACGAGCACCGGGTCGCCCGCGCCGACGAGCAGGCCGAGCACGAGCTGGATGGCGTGCTGGGAGCCGGTCGTGACGAGGATCTGCTCGGGCCGGGTGGCCAGGCCCCTGGCGGTGTAGTGGGCGGCCACGCGCTCCCTGAGCACCGGCAGGCCGATGGGGTCGTAGCCGTTGCCCATGCCGTACCGGGGCAGGTCCTCCACCGCCTCCAGCATCGCCTGCCGAAGGACCGACGGGGCGGGCGGGGCGGCGCACTGGAGCTGGACGAGGCCGTCGCCGTCGGTGCTGAGCCACGGATTGTCGGGCGCGGTGGCCGGGTCCGGCAGGGCGGTCCAGCTGCCGGAGCCCTGCCGGCTCTCCAGGTAGCCGCGCTCGCGCAGCAGGTCGTAGGCCGAGGTCACGGTGGTGCGGCTGACCTTGAGGGTCTCGGCCAGGTGGCGCTCGGCGGGCATGCGGACGCGTACCGGGATCTGGCCGTCCATGATGAGGGCGCGCACGCCGTCGGCGAGCGCGCGGTAGTAGGGCCGCGCGGCCGGGTCGATCTCGATGAGCCGCGCCACCTGGGTCGCCGACAGATGCCTCATAAGGCCACTTTTCGTGATTGGCTCTGTTTTGGCAAGTCGATCGGATGCCAATCTGTGGCCACTATGAGTGAAACGTTCCTCCTCCGGCCCAGTTCCCTTCCCGCGCGCCTCGTCAGGCTGTACGGCGGGCTCGCGCTCTACGGCGCCGGCATCGGCCTCCAGGTCGAGTCCGGACTGGGGAACGACCCGTGGGACGTGTTCCACCAGGGCCTGGCCATGCGCACCGGCCTGTCCATCGGGACCGTCATCATCGGGATCGGCGCCCTGGTGCTGCTGCTGTGGATCCCGCTGAAGCAGAAGCCCGGCCTGGGGACGATCAGCAACGTCGTCTTCCTGGGCCTGTTCGCCGACGGCGCGATCTTCCTGCTGCCCACCCCGTCACACCTGGTCCTGCAGGGCCTGTACGTGGCGCTCGGCGTCGTCGCCGTCGCCCTGGCCACCGTGCTCTACATCGGCGCCGGCATGGGCCCGGGCCCCCGTGACGGCATCATGACCGGGCTGGTGCGGCTCGGCCTGTCGGTGCGGCTGGGCCGGTTCCTCATCGAGGTCACGGTCCTGATCGCCGGATGGCTGCTCGGCGGCACCGTGGGCGTGGGGACGCTGGCGTTCGCGCTGGCCATCGGGCCGTTGACCCAGCTGTTCGCCCGCTGGTTCCCACTGACGTGATCCCCGTGACCGGGACCGGGCATGACGCGACATGATCGAACCCGGTCACGGGATCACCCCTCGCCCGAGTAGCGTCTAGGCATGCGGATCGAGGACTACGCCCTCATCGGGGACATGCAGTCGGCGGCCCTCGTGGGCCGGGACGGTTCGATCGACTGGCTGTGCCTGCCCAGGTTCGACTCGCCGTCCTGTTTCGCGTCGCTGCTCGGCAGCGAGCGCAACGGGCACTGGTGGCTCGGCCCGGCGGGCCGCAGACCGGCCACCCGCCGGCGCTACCGCCCCGAGACGCTCATCCTGGAGAGCGAGTGGGACACCCCGACGGGCACCGTCCGCGTGATCGACTTCATGCCTCCCCGCGACCGCAACCCCGACGTCGTGCGCATCGTGGAGGGCGTCTCCGGGAGCGTGGAGATGTCCACGCAACTGCGGGTGCGCTTCGACTACGGCAGGATCGTGCCGTGGGTGCGCCGCGACAACGGCCACCTGCAGGCCATCGGCGGGCCCGACTCGGTGTGGCTGCACTCCCCCGTGCCGCTGAAGGGCGGCGACTACGCGCACCGGGCCACGTTCACGGTCAAGGAGGGCGAGCGGCTGCCGTTCGTCTTCACGTGGCATCCCTCGCACGAGCCGATGCCGCCGCGGATCGACGCCGAGACCCAGCTGAGCGAGAGCGAGGCCATGTGGGCGGAGTGGGTCGGGCGGTGCACGTACGAGGGCCCGTACCGGGAGGCCGTGGTGCGCTCGCTGATCACGCTCAAGGCCCTCACCTACGCCCCCACCGGCGGCATCGTCGCCGCGCCCACGACGTCGCTCCCCGAGGACATCGGCGGGGTGCGCAACTGGGACTACCGCTTCTGCTGGCTGCGCGACGCGACGATGACGCTCGACGCGCTGATCAGCTCCGGCTACCTGGAGGAGGCCGCCGACTGGCGCTCGTGGCTGCTGCGGGCCATCGCGGGCCGGCCCCAGGACCTGCAGATCATGTACGGGGTCGCGGGCGAGCGGCGGCTGCCCGAGCTGCGCCTCGACTGGCTCGACGGCTACGAGGACTCCCGGCCCGTCCGCGTCGGGAACGAGGCCGTCAAGCAGCTCCAGCTCGACGTGTACGGCGAGGTGATGAACTGCCTGTTCGTCTCGCGCGCCCGCGGCCTGTCCCCCGACGACCGGGCGTGGACCATCCAGCGCGAGCTCCTCGAGTACGTGGAGGAGCACTGGGACGAGCCGGACGAGGGCCTGTGGGAGGTACGCGGGCCCCGGCGGCACTTCGTGCACTCGAAGGTGATGTGCTGGGCGGCGCTGGACCGGGCGGTCCAGTACGTGGAGCGGTTCGGCCGCACCGGGCCGGTGGACACGTGGCGCGCGCTGCGGGACGTCATCCACGCCGAGATCTGCTCGAAGGGCTACGACGCCCGGCGCAACACCTTCACGCAGTCGTACGGCTCGTCGGAGCTGGACGCCGCGCTGCTGCTGATCCCCATGGTCGGCTTCCTGCCCGTCGACGACCCCCGGGTGGTGGGGACGGTGTCGGCCATCGAGAAGGAGCTCATGTCGGACGGGTTCGTGCTGCGCTACCCGCTGGCCGAGGACAACGACGTGGACGGCCTGCCCGGAGGGGAGGGGGCCTTCCTGGCGTGCAGCTTCTGGCTGGTGGAGGTGATGGCGATGCAGGGCCGCAAGGAGGAGGCCAAGACCCTGTTCGAGCGGCTGCTGGTGCTGCGCAACGACGTGGGGCTGCTGGCCGAGGAGTACGACCCCCGCTACGACCGGCTGGTCGGCAACTTCCCGCAGGCCTTCAGCCACGTCCCCCTGATCCACGCCGCCCGCGCCCTGTCGTAGCCCGCGCCCGCTCTTCCGGGAGCGCGGCATCGGGCCGCGGGTCGACGTCGCCGGCGACGCCGGCGATCTGGCGGGGCGGGGCTCACGGGCCGGTGAGGCGGCGCTCGCCGGCCGTGGTGATCACGAACACCTGCCAGTTGTAGTACGCGTAGTAGTTCCTCGGGTCCCGCTTCATCTGGCGGGCGTGCAGGAGGATGGCGTTCACGTACGCCCGGGAATGGTTGTACGCGTACAGCGCCCGGCGGTAGTCACGGGGCGCGCCCGAGGCGCGCAGGTAGTTGGCGGCGCCCATGATGGCGTCACGCGGGTTCTGGACGTCGCCGCCCAGACCGTACGCCTTCCAGGTGCCGGGCATGAACTGCATCGGCCCCTGGGCGCCCACGTGGCTGTCCGACTTCACCCGCCCGAACTTGGTCTCCGCCAGCATCACCGCCGCCAGCACCTCCCACTCCACCCCGAACCGGCGCTCGGCCTTCTTGAAGTGGCCGAGCAACTCGGCGGCGGGCGGGGCGGGCTGGACCTTGAACGTGGCCGAGGGCTTGACCGGATGGGCCAGGGAGAGCAGCTCGCGGATGGCGGCCGTGTTGTCCTTGGCCTGGGCGGCCAGGCCGGACGGGAGGCGGGCGAAGGCCCGGGAGGCGAGCTCGGGGTGGCGGGCCGTGTAGCGGTAGACGCGCTGCTGGTGCAGGGCCAGGAGCTCGACGTCCCTGGGCGGCTTGCCGGTCTTCGGCCAGGCGTCGATCGCGGCGTTGAGCGCGGCGGAGGTCCCCTTGAGCGCCGCGGCCAGCCTGGCGGGGTCGCCGGGAATCTTCTGGTCGGGCGCGGGAAGCGCCTGGCTCGCCTGCGGGGTGGACGGGCGCGGCGAGGGTTGCCGGCCGGCCGCCGACGCCGAGGGGCCCGGGGCGCCGCAGGCGGCCGTGCCGAGGAGAGCGGCGAGCGCCATCGCGGCCAGAGCGCGGGCAGGGCGGCGGTGATGATCGTGGCGTTCCTCCATGGTCGGCCAACCTACCGGGTACGACCCGTCCCCTGCGCCATCGGACACGCACCCGGCACGCAGTACGTGCGCCCTAAGATCCTCGCCGGTCGGGGCCGCTCGCGCGCAGGGCCCGGGGCGAGGCGCCCAGCTCGCGCCTGCAGACCTTGTTGAACGCCTGCAGGTCCGGGATGCCCACCGCCGCCGCTATCGCGGGGATCGCCAGGGTCGACTCGCGCAGCAGGTGCAGCGCGCGGGACAGCCTCCTGCGGCGGATGTACGCGACCACCGTGTGGCCCGTCTGAGCGCGGAACAGCCGGGTGAGGTGGTTGTGCGACACCCCGGCGGCGCGGGCGACGCCGGGGACGGTCAGCGGCGCGGCCAGGTCCGCGTCGATGTACTCCATGGCCGCCGCGACGACGGCGTGCGCGCTGCCGGCGACGGGCAGGTTCGCGACCCGCCACAGGACCGTCCACACCTCGGCCGACGCCCTCGCCCTGGTGTCGGGGACGGCCGCGATGGTCTGCCGCAGCGAGGCGGCGATGAGCGGCGCCTGGTCCCCCGCGTCCCGCATGACGGCCACGACCCGCCGCTCGTCGACGCCGGGCAGCCTGAAGTGCGCGTACAGGTGCTCCGACCTGCCCCGATAGTGGTAGTGGACCTTGGCGCCCGGCGGGATCAGGCTGACGTGGCCGGGCTTGATCGCGTGCACGGTGCCTTCGAGGACCAGCTCGGCGGCGTACCCGTACAGGTGGACCTGCCACAGGTCGGGCAGCCGGAACACGTCGTGCGGCCTGACCACGCCGTGCACGCCCACGCCCGCGCCGGCCACCACGGGCGGTTCGGAGAGCGCGATCGTCACCTGCCGCACAGGGATCAGTTCTACCGCAGCGAGGGAAAATGAACCAGTGGTTGATGATTACAACCCACGACACGGCCGGTGTCCGGTTTTACCTTTGACGCATGCGAACCACCAGCTTGCTGACCTCCGCGCAGGTCGCCGGATTCGTGGCCGCCGGCTACCTGCGGCTCGACGGGGTCGTCCCGGACGAGCTCAACGACCAGGCGATCGACGTACTGGAGGCGGGCATCCCGCGCACGCCGTACGGCACCCCGGTCGCCCAGGCCTACCTTGAGGGAACGTTCGTCCACCGGCTGATCGAGCTGCCCGCCGTCGCGGGCGCCCTGCGCTCGCTCGTCGGCCCCGACCCGACCGTCGACCACCACGCCGTGCACGTGCGCGAGCCGCACAACGGCCAGGCCCAGCCGCTGCACGCCGACGCCATCATCGACACCCGCATGGACGCCTTCGACGTGCAGCTCATGTACTACCCGCGCGAGGTGACGGCGGAGATGGGCGGCACCCTCGTGGTGCCGGGCAGCCACCTGCGCCGCACCAACGAGAGCGACACCGGCCGCTACCAGAACCTGCGCGGCCAGACCCGGCTCACCTGCCCCGCCGGGACCGTGATGCTGCTCCATCACGGCATCTGGCACGGTGGGCGGCGCAACGACAGCGACGTCCGCAGGTACATGTTCAAGATCCGCTTCAACCCGACCGTGCCGCAGGTGCGGCTGTGGGACACCTCCGACCTGGACGATCCCGCCGTCGTGGCCGAGCTGAGCCGGCGCTTCCCCTGGTACGAGAACGCGACGGGGCGGCTGGAGGTCCACAACCGGGTGCGGATGTGGCGGGCCCTGACCAACGATCCGTCGTTCGACATCGACTACTGGACGACTCGCGTGAACAACCGTCCCGGGAGGGTCGCATGAAGCAGCAGGTGCTGGTTCTCTACCTGGCCACCTCCGCGCTCGACGCGCAGGTGGTGGGCTGGTCGCGCTACGACGGCACCGGGCGCACCGAACCGACGGCCGGTGACGGGGACGAGCCTCCGTACGAGACGGGGGTGGAGGCGTTGCGCGACGGGTGGCGGCTGTTCCAGGCGTCGCAGCTCATCCCACCGTATCCCGGGCACGAATACGACACGTCGTTCCTGAAGCACGAATTCTTCTTCGAGAAAATGTCGTAAACCCGGACGGTCCGGCCTTATCGTGTGATCGCTCGATCTGGCCCGAGGAAGGAGCGGGATGCCTGACCTGCGCCCGCTCCGGTCGGGCGATCCCGCGCGGATCGGCCCGTACCGGCTCGTCGGCGTGCTCGGCTCCGGCGGGCAGGGCGTGGTCTACCGGGGCGTCGGGGACGACGGGCGCGAAGTCGCCGTCAAGGTGCTGCACCTCGTCCATGACGAGGACGTCACCAAGAGCTTCCTGCGGGAGGTGGAGGCGGCGCAGCGGGTGGCCGCGTTCTGCACGGCCGCGGTGCTGGACGTCGGGATGGTCGACGAGCGGCCGTACATCGTGAGCGAATACGTGGCCGGGGACACGCTCCAGGCGCTGGTCCGGGCGTCGGGACCGCGTACGGGCGGGGCGCTGGACCGGCTGGCGATCTCCACGCTGACCGCGCTGGCGGCCATCCACCAGGCGGGGATCGTGCACCGGGACTTCAAGCCGGGCAACGTGCTCATGGGGCCCGACGGGCCGATCGTCATCGACTTCGGGATCGCCAAGGCCCTCGACGCGACGACCCGGACGTCGGTGCCCGTGGGGACGCCCGCGTACATGTCGCCGGAGCAGTTCAGGGGCGAGCGGGTGGGGCCCACGTCGGACGTGTTCAGCTGGGCGGGGACGATGGTGTTCGCCGCCACCGGACGCACGCCGTTCGCGGGGGACACGGTGGCGGCCGTGGTGAACAGCGTCCTGAGCGGCACCCCGGACCTCACGGGGGTGCCGCCGAACCTGCTGGGCACGATCGAGACCTGCCTGTCCAAGGACCCGTCCGCCCGCCCGGCCCCGGCGGACCTGCTCCAGCAGCTCATCCGCCGGCCCGGCCCCCTGGCCCACCACCCCGCCCCCGCACCCACCACCCCGCCTGCGCCTTCGCCCCCGGGGGCGGCGCACGCGGGGCCTCCGCCACCCCCGGGCGCGCGGCCTCTTTCCGGTGCGCCGCCCGCCTCCGGCTCCCCGGCCATCGGTACGGGACCCCGTGCCGGGAACGCCGTTCAGACGGGGCTCCATGCCGGGAGCGGCATCCGGACGGGGCCGCCTGCGGGGGGCGGGCCGGTGGCGGAGACGGATGCGGAGACGGCGGCCGGTCGGGGTCGGTCGGTCAGCCGGCGGGCCGTGCTCGGCGGGGCCGCGGCGGCGGCGGCCGCCCTCGCGGTGTCCGCCTTCACCATCCTCCGCCCGAGGGACGACCTCCTCCACCCGGACGGCCGGCGTACGACCCAGCCGCCCGGCGGAAGCCCGTCCCCCGGCACCGCGTCGCCCACACCCACGCCCACACCGACTCCGACGCCCGCGCCGTCCGACGAGCCGTTCGGGACGCAACTCGCCGCCTCCGCGCCCCTGCCGAAAGCGGACGGCACGATCACGGCGCTGGCCACCGCGGGGAGCACCGTCGTGTGCGGGACCGCCAAAGGAGCGGTGTTCGCGTGGGACCCGGGCCAGGCGGCCACCCGGCTCGGGGACGGCGGGGCCACCACGACAGCGGTGGCCACCGGCAGCGTCGGCGGCACGCCGGTCGCGGCCTCCGGGCACGACGACGGGCGGATGCGGCTGTGGAGCCTGACCGGCGAGAGCCTCGCCTCGCGCAAGGTGAGCGACCCCGTCATCGCGGTCACCGTCACGGGCGCGGGCAAGGCGGTGGCGGTGTCGCAGAAGTACGACTTCATGAAGGACACCCGCAGCGTCGTGCGGCTGTGGGACATCTCCACCGGCAAGCAGATCGGCCCCGCGATCACCGACCATTTCCAGGGCATCAGAGGGCTGGCGTTCGGCCGCCTCGGCGCGGACGACGTGCTCGTCACGGGCGACGGCGGGGAGCGGATCCGGGTGTGGCGGTTGTCGAACGGGAGGATGACGCACTCGTTCCGCACCGGGGAGATCGGCGGGATCGAGCGGCTGGCCTGCGGTGAGATCAAAGGCAAACCCGTCCTCGTCTCGACCCACCTGGACGCGACCCTGCGCGTGTACGACCTGGCCACGGGCAAGCGCAGGAAGAAGTGGGAGTTCAGCGACCAGAGCCCGGACGACCGGGGCACCACGGCCCTCGTCGCGGGACGGCTGGGGGACGTGCCCATCGCCGTCGTCGCCCACGGCCCGTGGAACGGCGACGTCATCGTCCGCGTCTGGAACCTCGATGACGGCGACACCATCGGCGTGCTCGGGTCGATCCCCGCGGTCGCGCTCGCCGAGCAGGGCGGCCACCCGGTGGTCGCCGGCACGGGCGAGGACCGCACCCTCCGAACCTGGAGCCTGGGCGCCGCCTGACCCCTTCGGCACCGGGAGAGGCCGGTTGGGCGGCGAGTGCCCGGCTCGGGCCGGAGCCGGGCACTCGCCGCGGAGTGCTACGGGGTGGTGAGACGGTTGATCAGGGCTTGGGCGTCGCGGGTCAGGATGGCGCGGGTGGCCGGGTCGGGGACGTTGGCGCGCTTTTCCGCGACCTTGATGAAGCGCTTCAGCGCGTCGATCGCGTGCCTGGGCTTGCCGCGCTTCTCGTACCGCTCCGCCGCGTCGAGCTGTCCCAGCAGTTCCCGGGCGCCGTTGGCGGTTACCGTGCGCGCCTTCTTGAAGTGCGCGATCAGCGCGCGCACGTCGGCGTACGAGGTCGTGGTCGAGAACGTGACGGTCGAGGTCACGGTCCGGCCCGCCCGGTCCTTCGCCGTGGCGACGAGGGAGTGGTCGCCGAGGGGCAGGGTCCAGAGGCGTACGGGCGTGCCCGAAGGAACCGGGGTTCCGTCGAGCTTGGCCGTGGTGCTCTCCACGCCCGAGACCGCGTCCGTCGCCGTGAGAACCGGGGTGACCGTGCCCGAGTCACCGTACGGCTTGGCCTCCACGCCGGTGACCGCGAGCGCCGGGTCCGACTTGTCGATCTTGACGGTGACCGTGCCGACCTGGGAGACGTTGCCGCCGCTGTCGGTGGCCCGGTAGCGGACCTCCTTGGCGCCCTCCGCGCTGAGCGTCACCGGGTTGGCGGCGTTCGCCCAGGTGGTGCCGCCGTCGAGCGAGTACTGGCGGGCGGCCACCGTGCCGTTGTCGGTCGCGGTGACGGTGAGCGTGACGTTGCGGGTGTACCAGCCGTCCGCCCCGTCGGGCGAGGCCGGGTTGAGCGTCGCCGTGACGGTGGGTGGGCTGGTGTCCGCGACGCCCCCGCCCTGGAACGTGAACGCGTCCACGTCCACGCCGCCGGTCGAGGTGACGTACAGCCGGCCGGTTCCCGCGGGCGGGTCGGCGAGCGCGGTGGTGATCGTCTGCCAGCCGTCCCCCGGCGGGATCGTCACCGTCGCGAACGGCGAGGCGGTGGGCGACTTCCAGCGCAGGGAGAGCGTGCCCGCGCCCGCGCCCGAGGCCCTGGTCTGGACCCCGGTGATGCCGGCGAAGTTGACCGGGGCGTAGGCGAGCCAGTCCTCGGCGTCGAACGAGGTGACCTTGAACTTGCCCGACGCTCCGTCGTCGGGGGTCTTGGTCACGCCGCTGTTCTCGTCGGCGTGCTCGGCCTGCGCGAGCTTCGGGTTGAGGGTGAGCGCGGCCTCGCCGAGAGCGCCGGGGATGCCGTTGGCGCCGTTGTCGCGGTAGCTCACGACGACCACGCCGTAGATGTTCTCCGTCTCGCCGTGCTCGGGCGCGTTCGCGGGCGTCGGCCAGGCGCCGGTGCAGCCGGTGCCGGTGGTCTCGGGGTGGGCGTGCACGTCGTGCCCGAGGCCGAACGTCCACTGCATGCGCGAGCACACCGGGCTGTCGCCGTCCTCCGCGTCATGCACGGCGATCTTGTACGGCACCGCGTTCCCCCAGTCGAAGAACCCGCCGTCGGGCGGCGTCTGGACGCTGACCTCGGGCGCGGTGTTGCCGACGGTGATCTCGGCCGAGGTGAGGCCCGCCCGACCGCCGGAGTCGGTGACGCGCAGCCGCGCCACGTACTGCCCCAGCTCGGTGTAGGTGTGCGTGGCCGTCGCCCCGGTGGCGTCGAACGTGCCGTCCCCGTCGAAGTCCCACTCGTACGTCAGCGTCCCCGGCTCGGTGTCCCTGGAGGACGACGCGTCGAAGGCGACCGTGAGCGGCGCCTGGCCGCTGGACGTCTTGTCCGTGGTCATCCTGGCCTGGGGCGTCTTGTTGTCCGGGGTGTAGTCGATCCGGTAGAGCCCGGCGTCGGGGTTCGCGCGGAAGAACCCGTCGCCGTACTCCAGCACGTACAGCGACCCGTCGGGCCCGAACTCGATGTCCATCGGGCTGTCGGTGATGGGTTGCGCGGCGTCCTTCAACTCGGCGTTGGGCAGGAAGTGCTCCAGCTTGGTGACCGGCCCGTCCGGGTACGTCACGGTGAACGCCGCCAGGTAGTCCTGCGAGAACTCGGCGAAGAACGCCTTGCCGTCCCAGTACGCGGGCAGCTTGCCGGGTGCAGGGTTGTCCGCGTCGTAGTGGTAGATCGGCCCGCCCATCGGCCCCTGACCGCCCTGCGGGTCGAAGTCCACGAGCCCGGCCCACTCGGGCGGCTGGTGGGTGTTGTTGTCGCCGTAGTAGAGGTCGGCGGGGACGGCCGGCGGGAGCCGGTCGATGCCGGTGTTCCAGCGCGAGGTGTTCAGCGGCCCCGCCGCGCAGTCGAACCACGGGCCCGGCTGGGCGGTCTCGAAGTCCCAGTCGTTGTAGTTGAAGTTGTTGCCCGTGCAGTACGGCCAGCCGCTGTTCATGGGCTTGGCGAGCGGGGTGATGTTCCACTCGACGTAGCCGAGCGGGCCCCGGTTCGGGTCGGGGGTCCCGGCGTCGGGGCCGTAGTCGGCCCACGACAGGGTGCCCGTCTCGGGGTCCACGTCCATCCGGAACGGGTTGCGCACCCCGGTCACGAAGATCTCCGGCCGCGTCTTGTCCGTGCCCGGCGGGAACAGGTTGCCCTGCGGGACCGTGTACGTGCCGTCGTCCGCGACCTTGATCCGCAGGATCTTGCCGCGCAGGTCGTCGCTGCTGCCCGCCCCGCGCCGGGCGTCGAAGCCCGGGTTCATGCCGGGCGCGTCGTTGTTGGGCGCGTACCCGTTGGCGCCCGGCGCGCCGGCCGGGGTGTTGTCGCCGGTGGCGAGGTAGAGGTTGCCTTCGGCGTCCCAGTCCACGTCGCCCGCCACGTGGCAGCACTGCCCGCGCTGCGTCTCGATCTTGATGATGACCTGCTCGGTGGACAGGTCGAGCGCGTTGCCGGTCCACTTGAAGCGGGAGAGCTGGTTGTAGCCCTTCCACTGGTTCCAGTACGTCTCGTCGGCCCCGGCGGGCAGCGAGTTGGGCGCCGAACCGGCCGGGGTCGTCTCCGGGTACGGCGCCGACATGGTCTTGGGCGCGTAGTAGAGGTAGACCCAGTGGTTCTCGCTGAAGCGGGGGTCGAGGGAGACCGTCTGCAGGCCGTCCTCGGAGTTGTTGTAGACCGGGACGGTGTTGACGATCTTCGTGACGCCGCTGGCCGGGTCGGTCAGCCGCAGGTCGCCGTTGCGCGCGGTGTGCAGGACCCGCCGGTCGGGCAGGACGGCCAGGTCGATCGGCTCGCCCACGTTCTTGGTCAGAGTGATCTTCTCGTAGCTCGACCACTCGGTGGCCGGTTCTTGCGCCTGGGCGGGGCCGGGTAAGGCGACGAGTGCGGTGGCGGCCAGGAAGAAGCCGCCGAGCACCGCGAAGGTACGCTGCATGGTGATGCCGCTCCTAGGACGAGGAGTGTCATGGTCCGGGCCGCCACGCCTGCCGCTGCAACGGCAGGGATCGCGTGGCGGTCCGGCCTTCGAAAGTCAGCCGCGCAGGGCGGCCATGTTGCGGTAGCTGAGCTCGGCGTACTGCAGCGACTGGCCCGGGTCCGTGCCGGGCGCGTTGTCCTGCTCGTACATCGGGTTGTGCCGGCTCCTGGACCGGAGCCGGCCGAAGAAGCGGGCGTAGTCGATGTCGCCGGCGCCGAACGGCACCATGTCGTAGCCGTTGGCGGTGGCCGGGTTGGAGGTGCCGTCCTTGGCGTGGAACAGCGGGAACCGCTTCTCCTGCGCCAGCACGGTGGCCAGCGGGTCGAAGACGTCGGTCTGCGCCGAGCCGTCGGGCGCGGTGTACGTACGGTGCTTGAACTGGGCCACGTGCGCCCAGAAGATGTCCATCTCGAAGTAGACCCGCCTGGGGTCGCTGATCCTGAAGAAGTACTCCAGCTTGCGGATGCCCGAGGAGCGGGTGGGCCGGCCCTGGTCGTCGAGCGGGCCGCTGTCGAGCAGGAACGCGTACGCCGCGTCGTGGTTGTGCGTGTAGAGCTTGACCCCGGCCCGGCAGGCCAGCTCGCCGAGCGCGTTCCACTTCTCCGCCGCCACGTCCCAGTCGGCCTTGTACGCGCTGCCCGTCGGGTCGGCGCCGGTGCCCACGTGGTCCAGGCCGAGGATGTTCGCGATCTCCAGCACCTGCTTGAACCGGTCGAGGTCGGCGGTGCTCAGCGGCCACGAGGCCGGGATGAAGCCGTGGTTGCCCTCGGCCCGCAGCCCGTTGTCGTCGAGCCAGCTCCGCAGCAGCCTGGCGCCCTCGACGGTCTCCAGGTTCGCGCCGCCCTCCGCGTTGGCGTGCTGCCGGTACCCGGCGAACTCGACCTGCTTGTAGCCGATGCGCGCGAGCGCCTCGAACACGCGGCGGAAGCCGGACGGCAGGGTCGTGGACGCCGGGTCGCGGCCGATGGCGTCGCGGACGGTGTAGAGGATGATGCCGCGCTTGCCCGGCGGGATCAGCGGCCGGTTCCAGCCGCCCTGGGCCTGCACGGGATCGGCGGCGGCGGGCTGGGCGAGGGGGACGGCGACCGCGGCGGCGATGCCGGTGGTGGCCGCGAGTAAGCGGCGGCGGCTCAGGCCGAGCGTGCGGCGGAGCGCCTCTTCCTGCTCATGGAGCTGGCTCACGCGTGTTTCCCTTTCTTGAGGGACGCGTGCGCCGACCACGTCACGGCGTAACTGTGCCCGGCTCCACGAACATGCCACCGCGCGGGGAGCCTGCGACGATCAATTGTTACAACGCCGCGCAGAAGCGGTCAATGGACTCAATCGGCGGTGGCCCGATCGATGGCGTCCGGTGCGAGCACGTGGTCGACGACCATGACGGCGGCTCCGACGACGCCCGCCCGGTCGCCGAGCCGGCTCGACCTGATGCCGAGATGCTGGGTGGCCAGCGGGAGCGACCGGCTGTAGATCGTCTCCCTGACCCCAGCCAGCACCTGCTCGCCCGCCTCGGCGACGTCCCCGCCGATGACGATGAGCGAGGGGTTGAAGAAGTTCACGATCGAGGCCATCACGGCGCCGACCTCGCGGCCGGCCTGCCTGACGAGCCGCGTGGCGCGCAGGTCGCCCGCGCGCATCAGCGCCACCACGTCCCGGCTGCCGTGCGCCTCGATCCCGGCGGCGCGCAGCTGCCCGGCCATGGACGCGCCGCCCGCGACCGCCTCCAGGCAGCCGGTGTTGCCGCACCGGCAGGGCGCCTCGGACGCCGGGACCCGGATGTGGCCGACGTCCCCCGCGGCGCCCTGCGCGCCCCGGTGCAGCCGGCCGCCGGAGATGATGCCGCAGCCGATCCCGGTGCCGATCTTGATGAAGATCAGGTGGTCGACCTCGGGCCCGGCGGCCCAGTGCTCGCCGAGCGCCATGATGTTCACGTCGTTGTCGGCCAGCACCGGCGCGCCGAGCCGCGCGCCGAGCCAGCCGGGCACGTCGAAGCCGTCCCAGCCGGGCATGATCGGCGGGTTCACCGGCCGTCCCGACGCGTGCTCCACCGGCCCGGGCAGCCCGACGCCGGCCCCGCACACCTGATCGAGGTCGTGCCCGGTGTCGGCCAGCAGCTCGCAGAAGGCGGTGGCGACCCACCCCAGGGTGGGCTCGGGCCCCTGGTCGACGGGCAGGTCGGCGGCCCGTTCGGCGAGCACGGTCATGCCGAGGTCGAGCACGGCCAGGCGGGCGCGGGTGGCGCCCAGGTCGGCCGCGAGCACCACCCGCGCGCCCTCGTTGAACGCGAACACCGCCGCCGGGCGGCCCCCGGAGGAGATCGAGTCGTCGGCGGCCACCACCCAGCTCCCGGCGATCAGCCCGTCGAGCCGCTGCGACACGGTGGACCTGGACAGGCCGGTGAGCTGGACCAGCTCGCCGCGGGTGCGGGCCCGCCCGTCCCTGAGGATCGCCAGCAGCGCCCCCGCTCCGGCGCTCTGTCCGTTGGATCCCGTTGACATGAGGACCATCTTACTTCGACGATCGACCTACTTATGTTGACAGAAACGAAAAGTCCGATCTATTGTCGCGAAATATGCCGGACATACGTGGGCAACAGCCCACATGTCGTGAGATCGTCCGGCGATTCCCGAGCTCCGGCCCGGGATGAACGCTCCACGTCTGGAGGATTCGGTCCGGCCCTCGCCCGCAGTCGCGCCGAGACGCGGGCCCCGAAGGGATGCCACCCGGCCGGGTCCTCCATAGTGCCTGGTTCCGGCGATCCGGAACCCAGTGTTTCGGGCCCAGAATGCGAATCAGATGCGGGAGCGCTCCCAACTCTACCAGGGCCAGCCTGAACTGCGAGCATGCCCATAAAGTCCGACATTTTCTCAATTGGTGGACGGCGACCGGCCGGCGCAATCACGCCGAGAGCGAGGGCTTGACAGCCCAGACAGGCCCGTCCATACCGATTCGTGAGTAAACGTTCCAGATTTCCAGAGACTTTGAAATAAGGCGACCGAGCTGGGCTTTTGTCCCGTCGCTACGGCTAGTCAATAGGCCGGGCAATTCCGGCGAGTCCGATACTTGGTATTGAGGCCATCGCCGCGAGCACAGCTGCCATACTGCGCTTGGGAGCGCTCCCGCGAGCGATCACGCTCCCCCATGACACCCCTCCAGGAGCTGCCGTACGGCAGCAGCGACACCGAAGGCGACCCATGGGATCGGTCTGTGTCGGACTTGGCGTGGCTCGCCGACCTAGCCGCGGAGGCGTTCAAGCCCGTCCAGGAGCAGATCGAGGGTGAACTCGAACTCGACCTGGCTGTCGCACCAACCCAGCGTGGGGTCGGTGACGTCGTGGATCTCGGTCGCCACCATCGCTGTCAGGTGCGGCAGGGCTTCGGCCATGGCGGTCAGGTCTGCTTCCGCGGCGTCGACCTCCATGCTTCCCCCGGCCGACACCGGGCTGAAGATCTCCTGCACGAACCCGAGAGGCAGGCTGCCGAACGCGTGCAGCGCCCGGTGCGCGAGGCGGTACGAGAACCCGGCACCGACCAGCGTGCCCACGATCCCGTCGTAGTACGCGACAACGCCGGCCGGGATGGTCCGGCGCGAGCCCAGCAGCCCGGGCGCCCACGGGTGAGGCAGCATCACGTCCCGCGCCGCGAGGAACCGCTGCCGCAGCCGCGTACGCCAGTCTCCGTCAGGTTTGGTCGTGTCGAGGCGGCCGACCGCGTCATGGATCTCAGCGACCACGGTCTCGACGACGCCGTCGAGCAGGGCCTCCTTGCCCGGCAGATGGTAGTAGAGCGACATGGCCTCGACGTCGAGGTCGGCGGCGAGGCGGCGCATCGTCAGCGCCTTGATCCCCTCCGCATCGGCCAGGACGACCGCCGCCGCCAGCACGCGCTCGCGGCTGAGCGGCTCGCGGAATGTCTTCGCTGCCATCGGCCTTCCACCCCCTTGTCGGCGCCTTACATCGTAAGTTACCTTACGAGGTAAGGTACACAGTCAATCTCTCGCGGCCGCCGCGCCGGCACAGCCCTCAGTCGGGTCGGGAGCAGGCGAGGTGAATGATGCTCGACGGTAGGGCCCAGGGCCTTTCTTCCGCCGGTTTCCCGGTCGGCTGTGCCACTCCTGG
>NZ_JBITJQ010000029.1:0-166990 GCF_044460125.1 Nonomuraea sp. NPDC050153 | reverse complement strand
ACCGGACTTACACCGGCAAGCGACGACGAGCTTTCGGATCAGTCGTCAACCATCCATATCGATCAACCACCAATCACTACTGGACGCACAGGAGAGCCACCATGCACGCGCTGATCCGCACCGCCCGCACGACCGGACTGCTCTACCTCGGCCTCGCCATCACCGGCGCACTGGGCTTCCTGCTCATCCGGCCGCGGCTCTTCGCGGCCGGCGACCCCGGTGCGACGCTCGCCCACCTGGTCGACCACGAATCGCTCGCCCGCGCCGGGGTCGCCTTAGAGCTGCTCATCGTCGTCACCAAAGCCCTCACAGTGGCATGGTTCTACCGCCTGTTCCGCACCGCACACCCGCTTGCCGCCAGCGGTATCGCCGCCTTCGGCCTCGTCAACGCGGTCGCGGTTCTCTCCAGCGCGGCGCTGCTCGCCACAGCGGTCCAGGTCGCGCTCGCCCCGATCGGCGACGCGGCGGCCGTCGTCCAGGTCCTGTACCTGGTCAGCGGCAACCTGTGGGGCGTGGGAGCAGTGTTCTTCGGCCTGTGGCTCATCCCCATGGGCTCGTGCGTGCTCCGCTCGGGCTGGATGCCCCGCCCGCTCGGCTGGATTCTCATCGGCGGCGGCATCGGCTACCTGCTCAGCGCGTTCATCGGATACCTCGCCCCCGACGCACAGGGCATCGCAGACGCTCTCACCGTCCCCGCGACCGTAGGGGAGCTCTGGATGGTCGGCTACCTGCTGATCCGCGGCGTCCGCCGTCACGCGCTCGACCAAGCCCCGTCAGGTGCGCCCACGGCGGCACCCGCAGCGGGTTGACGGGTCCCGGGGACCGAGGAACGTCCCGAGCCAGCGGACGGTCACCAGCTGGAGGGCGAACCCGAGCTTCAGGTCGGCGTCACCCTCTTCCTCGGGCCCGATCCGGACCGGCCCGTGGCGTGCTTCGTGCGGGCGGGCGAGCCCGCCGACATCGCGCGGGGCGTGATCGAAAGATCAGGCGGGAGCTCCCCTCAGCACGCGCAGGGAGCCCGCCGCCAGGCCGGTGACGAGCACCACGTGCACCGCCGGGTGGACGGCCATGAAGTAGGCGGTGAAGGCCGCCCCCCGCTCCCGGTGCACGAACCGCAGCAGCGGCGGATCGGCCACCACGAACCACCCCACCAGCGCCACCGGCACCGCGAACAGGCCCGGATGCAGCAGCCCCAGCGGCAGGGACGCCGGCGCGAGCGCGCAGGCGAGGATCCCCGCCCGGCTGTTGGCGTTCTCCGGCTTGGCCGCGCCGCGCCTGGCCGTGGCCAGGGCGAGCGGGATCAGCGGCAGGGCGCGCCGCCACTGCTCGTCGAGCCGACCCGCCGCCGGCCGCACCGAGCGGCGGATCGCGGCCGGCGCGAACACGACGCCGTGGACCTCGCCGAGGTGCCTGCGCCGCCAGTGGACCTGGTGGAGCAGGCGATAGTGCTCCACGGGGCCGTCGTCGATGAGGGGCTCGGTCTCGTCACGGGGGCCGCCCTTCGCGAGTCCTGGGGCATCCGTGATCCCGCAGGCGGCCCCCGCGGCGCATCATCTCAGCCGGCCTCCCACAGGTCGCAGTTGTGCTCGGCGAGCATCGTGGCCAGCGGGACCGGCGTCGAGCGGCCGCCCGCCCGCAGCGACATGACGAGTGAGGTGCGGTTGAAGGCCGGCCAGGGGGCGGAGCGCGCGGCCCGGGGCTGCCCGGTGATCGTGAACGATCCCCAGTAGTGGACCATGTCGCGGGCCAGCCGCCGCTCCGAGGCGTCGAACGTCGGCGCGATCGGGGTTCCGTTGTCGAAGCTCGGCCACAGGTAGGCCAGCTCGGCGGCGTGCCCCGCGCCCCACTCGTAGCCGACCGGCTCGGGGGTCAGGCCGGGCCCGGTGCGGTGGTCGAAGCGGTAGCCGTACACGCGGGTGTGGGCGGACAGGGCCTCCATGAAGCGCAGCGTCGGGCAGCCGCCGAGGCCGGCCAGGAAGCCGGAGTCGGTGAAGACGGCCGCCGCCAGGTACGCCGAGGTGAACTGGTCGGACTGCGCCGGCCACGGATACCTGGCCAGGACGGCGTCGGCGCGGTCGGGGAAGAGCCCGCGGACCCAGCCCTCGTACTGCTCCTTGGTCCAGCCGCGCGCGCCCTGCAGGAACGTGCGGCCCTCGTCGCGGGTGGAGCCGACGATCAGCGGGACGCGCTGGAAGCGGCCCGCCCGCACGGCGGTGTCGGGGTTCTCCGGGAGGGCGGGCGTGCCGTACAGGAACGAGGCGAACTGCGGCCCGTCGACCAGCTTCGCCGCGCTCAGCCCGCGCAGGCAGGCCAGGTCGGAGCAGCCGAGCGCGGTGGCGATGGAGGTGCCGGCCTGCTCGCCGTCCGCGTACGTGCGGCTGGTGCAGGACCCGCTCTGTACGATGCCGCGGGCGAACAGCCCGGCCGAGGCGGGCGAGGTGAGGTTGGCGCAGACGGAGAAGCCGCCGGCCGACTCGCCGTCGATGGTGACCTGGCGGGGGTCGCCGCCGAACGCGGCGATGTTGCGGTGCACCCAGCGCAGCGCCGCCTGCTGGTCGAGCAGGCCGTAGTTGCCGGACGTGCCCGCTTCCGCGGCCAGCAGCGGGTGGGCCAGGAAGCCGAACACGCCGAGCCGGTAGTTGACGCTCACCACGACGACGTTCTCGAGCTGGGCGATCAGGGTGCCGTCGTGCTGGTTGGCCGAGCCGTTCTGCAGGCCGCCGCCGTGGATCCAGAAGAGCACGGGCAGCCGCTGCCCGGCCTTCGTGCCGGCGGGGCGGAACACGTTGAGGTACAGGCAGTCCTCGGTCTCGGAGCGGGGGCCGTTGGTGCTGGCGGCGGCCGGGCAGCGGTTGCCCCACTGGGACGCGTCGCGCACGCCCTGCCAGGCGGTCGCCGGCCGGGGTGCCCGCCAGCGCAGCTCGCCGACGGGCGGGGCGGCGTACGGGAGGGCGAGGAAGCTGTCGACGCCGTCCGCGCGGGCCCCGCGTACGAGGCCGGTGTCGGTGCGCGCCACGGGCCGATCCCCGCCCGACGCGACGGCGGGCACGGGTACGGCGGCGACCGCGAGGACCGCCGCGGCGAGCGCGATCAGTAATCGTCTCATCGGATTGTGACCTCCTGACGTAGACGCAGGTCCCTGGAGGAGGACCCGACGTGGACGGTACGACGGCCCCCCGCGAGGGTCCACCGGCCGTCCGACCAGTACTGCAGTGCGCGCCGCGGCACCGTCACGGTGACGCGGCGCCGCTCGCCGGGCGACAGCCGGACCCTGGCGAACCCGGCGAGCGCGCGGGGCGCCATCGGGACCGGCGGGCCGGCCGGCGAGCCGAGATAGACCTGCGGCACCTCCACCCCGGCGCGGCGGCCGGTGTTGGCGACCGTGAAGGACACGGTGAGCCCGCCGCCCGCGGCCCGCACCGACAGGTCGCCGTACTGGAAGCGGGTGTAGGACAGGCCGTGCCCGAAGGGGAACAGCGGTTCGACGCCTTTGGCGTCGTAGAACCGGTAGCCGACGAGGACGCCCTCGCCGTAGTCCGCGACGCCGCCCACACCCGGGTAGCGCTCGGCCGGCGCGGTGGGCGCGTCCTCGGCCCGCGCGGGGAACGTCACCGGCAGCTTGCCGCCCGGGTTCGCGCCGCCGAGCAGGAGCGTGGCGGTGGCGTCGGCGCCCTCCTGGCCCGGGTACCACATCTGCAGGATCGAGCGCACGTTCCGCAGCCACGGCATGAGCACCGGGTCGCCGGTGTTGAGCACGACGGTGGTGCGGGCGTTGGCGGCGGCCACGGCCGCGACGACCGGGTCCTGGTCCTTCGGGAGGGCGAGGGCGGCGCGGTCGGCGCCCTCGGTGCCCTCGTTGAAGGCGAACACGAGCGCCGCCCGCGCCCCCTTGGCCAGCGCGGCGGCCTCCCGCAGCGCCTCCTGGCGGCGCTGCGGGGTCACCCAGGCCAGCCTGACCTGCAGCGGCGTGCCGGCGATGCCGGTGGCCGCGACGGTGACGGGTTTGGCCACCCCGGCTTCGAGCCGGACGGTCCTGCCGGCGTTGGTCAGGCCGCCGGAGGTCGCGATGAGGCTGCTGTTGCCGCCGAGGAGGGCGCCGACCGAGCCGATCTTGACGCCGTCGAGGGTCAGCGAGATCGAGCCGTTGAACGACGGCACCCCGCCCGCGCCCTGGATGCGCAGGTCGTAGTCGCCGGTCGCGGGCGCGGTGAGCGTGCCCGTCCACGTCCACGACGAGCCGGCGGGCAGGGCGCCCGCGCCGGTGTGGTCGACCTGGGCGGCGGCCTGCGGGGCGCCGCCCTGCTGAGCGCCCTGCTGAGTGCCCTGTTGAGTGCGCCGCAGCGAGAGCGCGGAGGCGGGCACCGGGACGCCCTCCAGGTCCACGCCCGTGGCCCAGCGGATGCGGCTGCCCGGGGCGGCCTGGCGGCGCAGGGCGGTCAGCGGGCTCTCCGCGCCCGCGGGGATCACCCTGGCGCTGCCGCCGCCGCCCACCAGGGGGCTGGCCGCGGTGGGGCCGATGACGGCGAGGTCGGCCAGGTCGGCGCGGCCCAGCGGCAGCAGGTCCCCTTCGTTGCGCAGCAGCACGGCGCCCGCCAGCGCGATCTCCTTCGCGACGCGGGCTCCGCCCGCCGGGTCCGGGGAGGGGCGCGGCCGTCCGCCGCCGAGCAGGCCGAACCGGTCGAGCTGGACGAGGACGCGGCGCACCGCGGTGTCCACGACGGACTCGGCCAGCTTCCCGGAGGTGACGGCGGCGGCCAGGCCCCCGTAGTTGACGCCGAAGGGCATCTCCATGTCCATCCCGGCGGTGAGGGAGGGGGCGCCGCTGTGCGTGGCGTACCAGTCGGACATCACCCAGCCGCCGAACCGCCAGTCGTCGCGCAGGATCTCGGTCAGCAGGTGCCGGTTCTCGGCGGCGTACACGCCGTTGACGTGGTTGTAGGCGGCCATGACCGCGCCCACGCCGGTTTTCACGGCGGCCTCGAAGGGGGGCAGGTAGATCTCGCGCAGGGTGCGCTCGTCCACCTTGACGTCGACCGTCTGGCGGGCGTTCTCGAAGTTGTTGGCCGCGTAGTGCTTGACCGTGGCGATGAGGCCCTCGCCCTGGATGCCGCGGATCTCGCCGACGACGAGCGCGGCGGCCAGCAGCGGGTCCTCTCCGAGGGTCTCGAAGTTCCGGCCGGCCTGCGGCACGCGGACGATGTTCGTCATCGGCGACAGCAGGACGTCCATGCCCAGCGCGCGGCCCTCCCTGCCGATGACGGCGCCGAACCGCCGGGCGAGGTCGGCCGCGAACGTCGAGGCGAGCGCCACCGGCGCGGGCAGGGCGGTGGCGTCGGCCGTGGCGCGGACCCCGGCGGGCCCGTCGGCCAGGCGGAGCTCGGGGATGCCGAGGCGGGGCACGCCGGGCACGTACCCGGCCTCGCCCTTGGAGGCGGGGTCGTTGGCGCCGTGCAGCAGCGAGACCTTCTCCTTCAGCGTCAGCTTCCCCAGCAGCGCGTCGACGTCCGCCCGCTGGGCGGTCCACCCCGACGGGAGCGCGGCGACGGCGGCCGCGCCGAGCAGCCGGGCCGCGTCGCGGCGGGTCAGCGACGGGTTGAGCGCTTCAGCCATGCGAACACCTCCTTCGAGGAACGGGCCGACCGGCTGGGGTCGCGCCCGCAACATATGAGCCGCGGAGAGGTTGCGAAACCGCGTTCTCCGTTGAACGGAAGACTTTTCAGAACGTCGTTCGGTGCGTTTCTGGATTGTTACCCATCGCAACAAACTCTGGGGCTTCGAGGGCTGGACCCGCTGGCAGCAGGGGTTTACGTTGCCGCAAACAACATAAAAAACGGGAACTTCGCGGGGTGAGAGGTCCGACCGGGAGGCGGCGACCATGACCACAACCGACGACGGCCCGGCCGCGGCCACGAGGCGCCGCGGCGCCCACGCTCCCGGCCGCGCCCAACAGCCCGGAAGCGTCAGGCGGCCCGCCGGCCGGAGCGTGACGAGCCGGGTCCTCAGCGTGCTCAGCGCGTTCTCCGGCGAGTGCCCCAGGCTGAGCCTGTCCGACATCAGCCGCCGCACCGCGATGCCATTGACGACGGCGCACCGGCTGGTCAACGAGCTGACGTCGTGGGGCGCGCTGGAACGCGACCGCGACGGCCGCTACCAGATCGGGCTGCACCTGTGGGAGGTGGGCGCGCTGGCGCCGCGCGGGCTCGGGCTGCGCGAGGCCGCGATGCCGTACCTGGAGGACCTGTACGAGGTCACCCACCAGCACGTCCAGCTCGCCGTCCTGGACGGGGCCGACGTGCTCTACCTGGAGCGCATCTCCGGCAGGGACGCGGTCGCCGTGCACAGCCGGGTGGGCGGGCGCTTCCCCGCGCACGCCACGGGCGTCGGCCTGGCGCTGCTGGCCCACGCGCCGGCCGCGGCGCAGGAGGCGTACCTGGCCGGGCCGCTGGCGGCCTTCACCGACCGGACCATCGCCGACCCCTGGCGGCTGCGCTGCGCGCTGGCCGAGGTGCGGCGGCACGGGTACGTCATCAGCGACCGGCAGGTCACGCTGGACGCGGTGTCGGTGGCGGCGCCGGTGCGGGACGCGGAGGACGAGGTGATCGCCGCGCTGTCGGTCGTGGTGCGCGTGGGCGAGACGCAGCCGGGCGCGCTGGTGCCGGCCGTCGTCACCGCCGCCCGCGGGCTGTCGCACTGGCTGCGGTCGCATCCGGAGCGGCCCTAGCGGGGTTGCCTTTCCGGGGTGTTGTGTGATGTGGTGCGGCTCGCTTTCCTCATCGCTATGGAGGCTTGACCGTGCCGTTCATTGTGGATCTGACCAGCGGGAACGTGGAGAAGGAGCATCACCCGGGCGAGATCGGCGGGTCCGTGCTCGGGCTGCGGCTGCTGGCCGGGCGGACGCCCGCCGGGCTCGATCCGTACGATCCGCGGACGCTGCTCTATGTGGCGGCCGGGGCGCTGGGCGGGACGGCGGCGCCGGGGCTGGCCAAGGCGGTGTTCCTGGCGAAGTCGCCGCTGACGGGGGTGGCCGGGGAGTCCCACGCGCTCGGGCCGTTCGCCGCGGGCCTGCGCGGGGCGGGCGCCAAGGCGCTGGCCGTCACGGGGCGGGCCGCGCGGCTGTCCTACCTGCTCGTCCAGGGCGGAGAGGTGTCCCTGCACGACGCCTCGGAGCTGCGCGGGCTGGGCACGGCCGCGACGACGGACGCGCTGCGGGCCCGGCACGGCGAGGGCGCGCACGTGGCGGCCATCGGGCCCGCCGGGGAGAACCTCGTGCGCTTTGCCGGCGTGGTGACCGACTACGCGTACGCCGCCGGGCGGTACGGGCTCGGCGCGGTCTTCGGGGCCAAGAACCTCAAGGCCGTCGTGTGCGTCGGCGACGCCCCGGCGGAGGTCGCCGACCCCGGGGCGGTCGCCGGGCTGGCCGCCTACTACCGCGACTCGCTGGCCACGAACCCGCTGGCGGCGCTCCAGGCCGGCCTCCCCGGGTTCGCCGGCTGGGTGGGCGACCCGCCCGCCCCCGGCTACGCCGCGGTGCGGAACTTCTCGGTGGCCGGCGCGCACGGGCTGCGGGTCCCCGCCGCGGGTGACTACGACGGGCGCGCGGTGGCGACCACGGGGGCCTGCCCCGGCTGCCCGAACGACTGCCTCAAGGTGTACGCGCCCCCTGGCCTGGCCGAGCGGCGGACCGGCGGGCTGGGGCAGGAGGCGTTCCTGTCGCTCGGCTGGAACCTCGGGATCGACGACCTCGACGCCGTGCTCGCCGCCAACGCCCGCTGCAACGACCTCGGGCTGGACCCGGTCTCTCTCGGCGGGACGCTCGCGTTCGCCATGGAGTGCGCAGAGCGCGGCCTGCTCCCCGGCGGGCCCGCGTTCGGTGACGCGGCCGCGCTGACCGGGCTGCTGGACGACGTCGCGGCGCGCACGGGCCCCCTGGGCGACCTGCTCGCGGAGGGTTCGGCGCGGGCGGCCGCGAAGCTCGGGCCGGACGCGGCCCCGTACGCCATGACCGTCAAGGGCGCCGAACTGCCCTGCTTCGACCCCCGCGTCCAGCCGGGCATCGGCCTCGGGTACGCGATCGCCCCCGGCGGGCCGCGCTACGACGCGCTGGAGCACGACCTCGACTTCGACCCCGTGGCCGGGCTGGCCTACAGCTTCGGCGAGGCCCGGCGGATCGGGGCGGAGCCCGCGCCGGTCGCCGGGCTCGACGCCGAGCGGGGCCGGCGCACCGCCCGGCTGCTGCGGCTGTGGAGCGGGCTCGACGCGCTCAACCTGTGCGTCTTCGCCTCCTCCCCCACCCGCCCGCTGACCCTCGACCACCTGAGCGCCCTGGCCACGGCCGTCCTCGGGCGGGAGTTCACCGTGGACGACCTGCTGGCGGCCGGTCAGGAGCGGCTCGACGCGATGCGCGCGTACGCGGTCCGCGAGGGCGGCGGTCCTGACGAGCTGCCGGCCCGGATGCACGAGGAGCCCATCACGGCGGGACCCCACGAGGGCGCGGTGCTGGACCGCGCGTCGTTCGAGCGCGCCCGCGCCGCCTTCTACGAGGAGCTCGGCTGGCGCTGATTCCCGAAAACGCTCTTGTTCGGTTCGCGTGGTTCGAGTTATGTTCTGGTCAATCGTTTGAATGAGAGACGGGAGACCATCGGGGATGGCTGTCACGATCGACCTGGGCGGGCGGACGGCGCTCGTCACGGGCGGCGCGGGAGGGCTCGGGTTCGCGTGCGCCCGCGCGCTGGCCGCGGCCGGAGCCGACGTCGTGCTCTCCGACCTGGAGAGCCCGCGGCTGGCCGAGGCGGCGGCCGAGCTGGGCGCCGAGGCGCGGCCGGCCGACCTCACCGACCGGGCCCAAGCGGCGGCGCTGGCGGGCGCCCGCGACCGGATCGACGTGCTGGTGAACTGCGCCGGGGTCATGCGCACCACCCCACTGCTCGACATCGAGCCCGGCGAGTGGCTGCGGATCGTGGACGTCAACCTCAACGCCACGTTCTGGCTCACCCAGGCCGTCGGGCGCGCGATGGCCGAGCGGGGCAGCGGCTCGATCGTGACGCTGGCCTCGGTGGCCGCCCGCTCGGGCCGCCCGAACGCCGCCCACTACTCCGCCACCAAGACGGCCCTGCTCTCCCTGACCAAGTCCGCGGCCCAGGCGCTGGCCCCCGTCCGGGTGAACGCCGTGTGCCCCGGCGTCTTCCTCACCCCCATGTGGGACGAGATCATCGCCGACCGCGACCGGCGGTTCGGCCCCGGCGCGGGCGCCGGCCACCTGAAGGAGGTCGGCGAGCGCTCCCCGCTGCGCCGCCCCGGGCGGCCCGAGGAGGTCGCGTCCGCGGTGCTGTTCCTGGCCAGCGACCTGGCGTCGTTCGTGACGGGCCAGGCGCTGAACGTCGACGGCGGACTGGAGATGGACTGACCGTGCGCCAGACGTTCAAGCTGCTCCCCGAGTTGTTCGGCGACCGCGCCATGACCGAGATCTTCTCGGCCGAGCGGACCGTGCTCGCCTGGCTGCGCACCGAGGCCGCGCTGGCCCGCGCCCAGGCCGAGGAGGGCGTGATCTCCGAGGCCGACGCGCGCGCCATCGAGGCGGCCTGCGTGCCCGCGAACATCGACCTCCCGCGCCTGTGGTCGGAGGCGGTCAACGTGGGCTACCCGATCCTGCCCCTGGTGCGGATGATCGCCGCCGCGCTCCCCGAGGGGCCCGACGGCCGCGTCCACTACGGCGCGACCACGCAGGACATCATGGACACCGGCCTGGCCCTGCAGATGGGCGAGGCCCTCGATCGCCTGGGGGCGCTGCTCGGCTCGTTCGGCGACGCGCTGGCCCGGCTGGTGGCCGGGCACGCCGGCACGGTCGTCGCCGCGCGCACGCACGCCCAGCAGGCGGTGCCCACGACGTTCGGGGCGAAGATGGCGGTGCTGCTGGCGGAGGCGGCGCGCCAGCGCGACCGGGCGCGCGGCGCGGCCCGGCGGGTGCGCGTCGTGTCGCTGTTCGGCGCGGGCGGCACCTCCGCCGCGATGGGCGAGCGCTCCCGGCAGGTACGCGGGCGCGTGGCCGGCGTGCTCGGCCTGGCCACGACCGAGGTGCCCTGGCACGTGGCCAGGGACGGCGTCGCCGAGTTCGGCCTGACCTGCGCGAGCCTGGCGGCCACGGCGGCCCGCTTCGCCCGCGAGGTCGTGGACCTGTCCAGGACCGAGGTCGGCGAGGTGCGCGAGGCGGGCGGCCACCACCGAGGCGCCTCGTCCACGATGCCGCAGAAGGCCAACCCGATCGGCTGCGAGGCCGTCGTCGGCATGTCGGGCACGGCGGGCGCGCTCAGCTCGGGCCTGTTCCGGGCGATGGAGGCCGGCCACGAGCGGGCCGCCGGCGAGTGGCAGGTCGAGTGGTACGTGGTGCCGCTCCTGGCCGAGCTGGCCGCGGGCGCGCTGGCCACGGCCGCCGACGTCGCCGCCGGGCTGCGGGTCTACCCGGAGGCCATGCGGGCCAACCTGGACGCCGAGGGCGGGCTGATCATGGCGGAGGCGTACATGATGCGGCTGGCCCCGGCGCTGGGCCGGGAGCGGGCGCACGACCTGGTCTACAAGGCGGCGCACGAGGCCCGCGAGCGCGGGCGGGCGCTGGCCGACGCGCTGCGCGACGTGGCGGGGCCGGACGAGCTGGCGAGCCTGGGCACGCTGCCCGTCCCGCCCGAGTCCTACATCGGCGACGCCGAGGCGATCTGCGCCGCGGCTCTCGAAGCCTGGAGAGGCGATGAGTGAACGAAGGCTCGCGGACCTGCTGGCCATGTGGCGGATCCGCGCGTTCGAGGAGAAGGTGCGCGACCTGCGAGCCGAAGGGCCGATCGTCGGTTCGGTGCATCTGTGCGTCGGGCAGGAGGCCGTCCCGGTGGGCGCGTGCGACGTGCTGGAGCCGCACGACGCGCTGTTCGCCACCTATCGCGGCCACGGCTGGGCGCTGGCCAGGGGCGTGCCGGCGCAGGCGCTGTTCGCGGAGCTGACGGGCCGCGCCACGGGCGTGAACGGCGGCCGGGGCGGCTCGGCGTACTTCACCGCCGCCGAGTACGGCTTCCACGGCGAGAACTCGATCGTGGGCGCGGGCGCGCCGATCGCGTGCGGGGCGGCGCTGGCCGGCCGGCACGACGGCTCGAACCGGGTGGCCGTGAGCGTCTTCGGCGACGGCGCGATGAACCAGGGCGCGGTGCACGAGGCGATGAACTTCGCCGCCGCGTTCTCCCTGCCCGTGGTGTTCGTCTGCGAGAACAACCGCTACTCCGAGCTGACCCCGATCGCCGACATGGTGCGCAACGCCCGCCTGGCCGACCGCGCCGCCGCGTACGGGATGCCGGGGCACCGCGTCGACGGCAACGACGTGGAGGCCGTGCGCTTCCACGTGCGCGACGCGCTGGAGGTGGCCCGCGAGGGCGGCGGGCCGACGCTGCTGGAGTGCATGACCGAGCGGCTGGCCGGCCACTACATCGGCGACGCGGAGACCTACCGGCAGCCCGGCGAGCTGGACCGGATCGCCAGGCGCGAGCCGATCGCCCGGCTGCGCGAGGGCCTGCTCGCCGACGGGGTGCCGGCCGCCGGCCTGGACGCCGTGGAGCGCGAGGCGCGGGCCGAGATGGAGTCCGCCGCCGCGGCGGCGCTGGCCGCGCCCCTCGCCGACCCCGCCACCGCAAGGGAGCACCTGTATGCGTGACCTGTCCTACGGCGAGGCCGTGAACGCGGCCCTGCACCGCCTCATGGAGGAGCTGCCGGAGACGCTGGTCTACGGCGAGGACGTCGGCGTGCCCGGCGGCGTGTTCGGCGTGACCAGGGGCCTGCGCAAGCGGTACGGCGACCGCGTGTTCGACACCCCGATCAGCGAGTCGGCGATCCTCGGCAGCGCGGTGGGCGCGGCGATGTTCGGCCGCCGCCCGATCGTCGAGATCATGTGGGCCGACTTCTCCCTGGTGGCGCTGGACCAGATCGTCAACCAGGCGGCCAACGTCCGTTACGTGTCGGGCGGGCGGCTGCGGGCCCCGCTGACGATCCGCACCCAGCAGGGCGGCGCGCCGGGCGCGTGCGCGCAGCACTCGCAGTGCCTGGAGGCGCTGTTCCTGCACGTGCCGGGGCTGCGGGTGTGCATGCCGAGCACGCCGCAGGACGCGTACGACCTGCTGGTGACGGCGGTGCACGGCGACGACCCGGTGCTGGTGATCGAGAACCGCACGCTGTACTCCGGCCCGAAGGAGCCCGTCACGACGGACGGCCCGGTCCAGCCGATGGGCGGGGCGCGCGCCCGCCGCGCGGGCTCCGACGTCACCGTCGTCACCTGGGGCGCGATGACGCACCGGGTGCTGGCGGCGGCCGAGGCGCTGGCCCGCGAGGGGGTCGAGGCCGAGGTGCTGGAGACGCCGTGGCTCAACCCGTTCGACACCGGGGCCGTGGTCGAGAGCGCGCGCCGCACCCGCAGGCTGGCGGTCGTCCACGAGGCGAACGTCACCGGCGGCTTCGGCGCCGAGGTCGTGGCCCGCGTCGCGGGCGCCGGGGTGGCGCTGGCCGCGCCGCCGATCCGGATCGGCGCGCCGGACGTGCGGATGCCCGCCGCGCCGGTCCTCGCGCAGGCCCTGGTCCCCGACGCCGCGCGGATCGCCCAGGAGCTCAGGCGGCTGACCGGAGCGGGGGAGCGATGAGAGGCGTCTGGCACTTCTCGTTCACGGTCTCCGATCTGGACCGGTCGGTGGCGTTCTACCGCGACCTGCTCGGGTTCGCGCTGGTGCACCGGCAGGAGCAGGACAACGACTACACCCGCAGGCTCGTCGGCTACCCCGACGCCGTGCTGCACGTGGCCCAGCTCGCCGTGCCCGGCCAGCCGCGCGGCCTGTCCACGCACGACCTGGAGCTGGTGGAGTACGTACGGCCGAAGGGCGCCCCGCGCGACCCGGCCCGCCACCTGCCGGGCGCCGCGCACCTGGCACTCACCGTCGAGGACGCCCCGGCCGAGCACGCCCGGCTGGCGGCGGCCGGGGTGCGCTTCGTCAACCCGCCCGAGGCGATCACCGCGGGCGTGAACAGGGGCGGCTACGCCTGCTACTTCCTCGACCCCGACGACATCACCTTGGAGCTCGTGCAACCGCCGGGCACCCCCTAGTATGTGCACGCTCAAACGATTGATCACGTGAGGAGGCTGGATGACCGTCGTCGACGCCCACCAGCACTTCTGGAACCTGGAGACGGGCTCGTACCCGTGGCTGACGCCCGAGCACGGGCCGATCCACCGCACGTTCGAGCCCGCGGAGCTCGTCCCCCAGCTCGCGGCGGCGGGGGTCGACCGGACGGTGCTGGTGCAGGCGATGGACTCCTACGCCGACACCGACGCCATGCTCGCGCAGGCCGACGCCCACGACTTCATCGGCGCCGTGGTGGGCTGGGTGCCGCTGCACCGGCCGGACGAGGCGGCCGGGGCGCTGGAGCGGTACCGGCGGCATCCCAGGTTCGCGGGGGTGCGGCACCTCATCCACGACGAGCCCGACCCCGACTGGGTGCTCCAGGCCCCGGTGATCGAGGGGCTCGGGCTGCTGGCCGCGGCCGGGCTGCCGTTCGACGTGGTGGCGGTGCTGCCGCGGCACCTGGAGCACGTGCCGGTGCTGGCCGAGCGGGTGCCGGGGCTGCGGATGGTGATCGACCACCTGGCCAAGCCGCCGATCGAGGAGAAGGGCTGGGAGCCGTGGGCGTCGCTGCTGGCCCGCGCGGCCGAGTGCCCGGACGTGTACGCCAAGGTGTCCGGCCTGAACACGGCGGCCGACGCCGGGACGTGGACGGCCGATGACCTGCGGCCCTACGTGGAGCACGCGCTGGAGGTGTTCGGGCCAGGGCGGCTGATGTTCGGCAGCGACTGGCCGGTGGCGCTGCTCGCCGGCGACTACGCGAAGGTGTGGCGGGAGACGAACGCCGTGCTGTCGGGATTGCCGCCCGATGACCGCGCGGCCGTGCTCGGCGGCACCGCGACCGGCTTCTACGGCCTCCAGGACGCGCCCCGCCACACCCGGGAGGCCGCCCCGTGATCGACGTGTTCGCGCCCATCGCCGCCGCCGCCGACCTGTCGATCCCGGCCGCGCACCGGCTGCCCGTCGCCGTCGTCGGCGCGGGGGCCATCGTGGACGTGGCCCACCTGCCCGCCTACCGGCAGGCCGGGCTGGAGGTGACCGGCCTGTACGACCTCGACGCCGGCCGCGCCGCCGAGGTGGCCCGGCGCCACGGTGTCCCCAGGACGTACGGCTCGCTCGACGAGCTGCTGGCCGACGAGCGCGTGGCCGTGGTGGACATCGCCGTCGCGCCCGGCGCGCAGCCCGGCATCGCGCGGGCGGCGCTGGCGGCGGGCAAGCACCTGCTGTGCCAGAAGCCGTTCGCGCCGGACGTGGCGACCGGCCGGGGCCTGGTCGACCTGGCGGCGGCCGGCGGCCTGAAGATCGCGGTCAACCAGCAGCTCCGCTTCGACGAGGGCATCGCCGCCGCCCGCGCGATGGTGCGCGCCGACTGGATCGGCGAGCCGACGGCGATGACGTTCACCGTGAACATCCTCACCGACTGGAGCGCCTGGGACTGGCTGGTCACCACCGACCGGCTGGAGATCGTCTACCACTCCATCCACTACCTGGACGCGATCCGCTCGATCCTGGGCGATCCCGAGCTGGTCTTCTGCACCGGCAGCCGCACGCCGGGCCAGCTCGCCAAGGGGGAGACGCGCACGATGAGCACGCTGGTCTACCCGGGCGACCTGCGGGCGCTCGTCCACGTCACGCACGAGAACCGCACCGGCGACCAGGAGGCGTCCTTCCGCGTCGACGGCACCCAGGGCGCGATCAAGGGCACGCTCGGCCTGCTGTACGACTACCCGCACGGCCGCCCCGACACCCTGGCGGTCAACAGCCGGGCGCTGCCGACGGACGGCTGGCTGCCGTACCCGGTGACCCGGCGGTGGCTGCCGGACGCGGTGGCCGGGCCGATGGGCTCGCTGCTGCGGGCCGTCGCGGAGGGCGGCGAGCCGGAGACGTCCGGCGCGGACAACCTCGGCACGCTGCGCCTGCTCGACGCGCTCTACCGCTCGATGGACAGTGGCGAAAGCGTCCGCTGCCACCCGGCGGACAGGACAGGATCGTGGTCATGAAGCGCTCCCGGGTCACGCTGGCCGACGTCGCCGCCGTCGCCAAGGTCGACCGGGCCGTCGTCTCCCGCGTCGTCAACAAGGACCCCACCCTCAGCATCCGGCCGGAGACGCGGGAGCGGGTGCTGGCGGCGATCGAGGATCTCGGCTACCGGCCCAACGTGGCCGCGCGCAGCCTGCGCACGTCGCGGGCGCACATGTTCGGGCTGTTCATCCCCGACTTCGCCAACCCGGTCTACGCGGAGATCATCAAGGGCGCGGAGGCGGAGGCGGCCTCGCAGGGGTACGTGCTGGTCACCGGCAGCGCGTCGGGCGCGGCGCTGGGCGACTACATGGACCGGATCGGGCAGGGCCGCATCGACGGCCTGCTGCTGGCCGGGACCGGCGACGAGTCGGGGCTGATCGCGCAGCTCGACCGGGCCGCCATCCCGTGGCTCATGCTCAACAACCGCAGCAGGAGCGTCAAGCGGTACGTCATCCTCGACGACGCGCGGGCCGCCGCGCTGGCGGTGGAGCACCTCGTACGCCTCGGCCACCGCCGCATCGCCCACCTCGCGGGCCCGTCGCGCGCCGACACCGCCACGCGCAGGTCGGAGGGGTACTCGGCGGCGATGCGCGCGGCCGGCCTGCCGGAGGGGCCGGTCGTGGCGGCCGACTACACGCCGGCGGGCGGGGCGGCGGCCATGGCCCGGCTGCTGGCCGCCCCCGAGCGGCCGACGGCGGTGTTCGTCGCCAACGTGGCCTCGGCCATCGGGGCGATGGAGGGGGTGCGCGCGGCCGGGCTGGAGATCCCGCGGGACGTCTCGATCGTGGCCGTGCACGACCTGGAGCTGGCCGGCTACCTCAACCCCGCGCTCACGACGGTGCGCATGCCGCTGGGCGAGCTGGGCCGCCGCGGCGTGACCCTGCTGGCCGCCCTGGCGCCGGAGGACACGGTGGCGGAGGTGCTGGCCGGGCCGATCCAGCTGATCCAGCGCGAGTCCACCGCTCCCCCGGCGTGAGGTCCCCGGGCCCCGGGCGGCGGCGACGCCCGGCGTTCGGGAACCTGATTCAGGACGCCCGATTCCACACCATTGACAGTCCCGCAAACCGCGTCCTACGTTGTGCGAAACGTTTCGACCCAAGCGGATCGGCAGTGGATGGCTTCGATACGTGACGTGGCCGAGCGGGCGCAGGTCGCGGTGAGCACCGTGTCCGCCGCGCTCAACGGCACCCGCCCGGTGGCGGCGGCCACCCGGCGGCGGATCGAGCAGGCGGCGGCCGAGCTGGGATACCGCCCGAGCCTGCTGGCCCGCGGCCTGCAGAGCAAGCGCACCCGCATCCTGGCGCTGCTGTACCCGACCCCGCGCAGCGGTTTCGGGCTGACCGAGATGCAGTTCGCGACCGGCGCCGCCGAGGCGGCCCGCGAGCTGGGCTACCACCTGCTGCTCTCCCCCGAGCACGCCGACCCCGTCGAGGAACTGCGCCACATCACGGGGCTGGGGCTGGTGGACGGCGTGCTGCTGATGGAGGTCGGGCTGGACGACGAGCGCACGGAGTTCCTGCTGACGGCCGGCATCCCATTCAGCATGATCGGGCGGACCCGCGACCCGGGCTCGATCGACTACGCCGACATCGACTTCGCGGCCACGGCGGCGGACGCCGTGGCGCACGTGGCCGGGCTCGGCCACCGCAAGCTGGGCTTCTTCAACCTCTCGGCGGACCGGCACGCGGCGCGGTACGGGCCCGCGATCCGGGCCGGGACGGAGTTCGCCGCGGCCGCCCGCGCGGCCGGCATCGGGTACGTGGACGACTTCCGGCCCGGCTCGGCCGACGAGGGCGGGCAGGCGTTCGAGCGGCTGGTCGCCGCGCATCCCGACACGACCGCGCTGGCGGTGATGGACGACCACGCGGCCGTCGGGGTGATCGCGGCCGTGGCGGCGCGCGGCTGGCGCATCCCCGAGGACCTGACGTTGCTGCTGGTGCTGTCGTCGGCGCGGGTCGCCGAGATGTTCCACCCCAGGCTCACCACGATGGAGCCGCCGAGCGCCGAGCTGGGCGGCCTGGGCGCCCGCATGCTCATCGACCGGCTGGAGGGCGACGGCCCGCCCGCGCAGCGGCTGCTGCCCTGCCGCCTCGTGGTCGGCGACAGCTCCGCCCCACCCCGCGAAGGCGAAAGGACCTGACCGTGACGGGACGACTGGGCACGCACACGCTCACCACCGGGCGAGGGCTGCTGTTCGGCGGCGACTACAACCCCGAGCAGTGGCCGGAGCACGTGTGGGCCGAGGACGCCGAGCTGATGCGGGCCGCCGGGGTCAACCTCGTCACGGTCGGCGTCTTCAGCTGGGCGCGCATCGAGCCGGAGCCCGGCAAGCGGGACTTCGCCTGGCTGGACCGAGTGCTCGACCTCATGAACGAGGCCGGGGTCGCGGTGGACCTGGCCACCCCCACCGCCTCGCCGCCCCCGTGGCTGGGGCACCGCTGGCCGGAGACGCTGCCGGTCGACGAGTCCGGGCACCGCCTCTGGTACGGCTCGCGCAACCAGTTCTGCCCCTCGTCCCGCGTCTACCGGGAGCGGGCGCTGGCCATCGTGCACGACCTGGCCGAACGGTACGCGGGCCACCCTGCCCTCGCGCTGTGGCACGTGGGCAACGAGTACGGCCAGGTCTGCCACTGCGACGAGTCCGCACAGGCGTTCCGCGCCTGGCTCCGGGACCGCTACGGCGACCTGGACACGCTCAACGAGGCCTGGGGCACCACGTTCTGGAGCCAGCGCTACAGCGACTGGGCCGAGATCGTCACCCCGCGCCGCGCCCCCTACATGATCAACCCCTCGCAGCAGCTCGACTGGTGGCGTTTCGGCTCCGACGCGCTGCTCGCCCACTTCCGCGCCGAACGCGACCTCCTGCGCCGCAGGACCCCGGACATCCCGGTCACCACCAACTTCATGGGCCTGTTCAAGCCGGTCGACTACTGGTCGTGGGCCGATGAGGAGGACATCGTCTCCAACGACCACTACCCCGACCCGTCGGACCCGCTCGCGCCCGCCCGCGCGGCGCTCACCCACGACCTCATGCGCGGCCTGGCCAAGGGCAGGCCGTGGCTGCTGATGGAGCAGTCCGCCGGCGCGGTCAACTGGCGCCCGCACAACCCGCCCAAACCGCCCGGCCGGCTCCGGCTGGAGTCGTTGCAGGCGCTCGCCCGCGGCGCGGACGGGTTGTGCTACTTCCAGTGGCGGGCCTCCCGGTTCGGCGCCGAGCGCTTCCACTCGGCGATGGTCCCGCACGCGGGCCCGGACACCCGGCTGCACGCCGAGGTCCGCGCGCACGGCCGGGAGCTGCGCGAGCTGGCCTGCGTGGCGGGGCGGCCGGTGCCGGCGCGGGTGGCGATGGTGTTCGACTGGCCGAGCTGGTGGGCGCTGGAGGAGCGCGGCCGGCCGAGCGACCGCCTCGACGCGACCGGCCGGCTGTTCGGCTACTACCTGCCGTTCTGGGAGCGCGGCGTGACCGTGGACCTGGTGCCCCCGTCGGCCGACCTGCGGGGCTACGCCCTCGTCGTGGCGCCGAACCTGTTCCTGCTGGGCGACGCCGACGCCGCGGCCATGACCGCCTACGTGCGCGGCGGCGGGGTTCTGGTCGTGGGCCCGTTCTCGGGGATCGTGGACGAGCGGGCGCACGTGCGCACCGGACGGTTCCCCGCGCCGCTGCGCGAGGTGCTCGGCGCGTCCGGCGAGGAGTGGCGGCCCGTCGAGGGCCCCGTGCGCTGCCGGTGGGCCACCGGGGAAGAGTTCGCCGCGCACACCTGGACCGAGCTGGTCGCCGCCGAGGGCGCCGAGCCGGTGGCCGAGTTCGCCGACGGCGGGCCCGCGGTGCTGCGGCACCGGGCCGGGCAGGGCGTGGCCTGGTACGTGGCGACGATGCCCGAGCCGGCCGCGCTCGGCGAGCTGGCCGCGCGGGCGCTGGCCGACGCGGGCGTGCGCGGGGTCCTGCCGGACCTGCCGCCCGGCGTCGAGGCGGTCCGCCGCGGCGAGGTGCTGTTCCTGCTCAACCACGGCACGGAGCCGGCGCACGTGCCGCTCCCCCACCCGGCCACCGACCTGCTGACCGGATCGGCCGCGGACGGTCAGATCACGCTGGCGCCGCAGGCGGTCGCGGCCCTCGTCCAAGGAGCGGCATGAAGTTCAAGGACGGCTACTGGCGGCTGCGCCCCGGGGTGCGGGCCGACTACGCCGCGGCGGCGCACGACGTGACCGCCGACGCCGGCTCGCTGCGGATCCTGGCCCCGGCCAGGCCCATCACCCACCGGGGACACACGATCGACGGGCCGGTGCTGCGGGTGGACCTGTCGTCCCCGATGCCGGACGTGATCCGCGTCCGCACGGTGCACTTCGCCGGGTCCGTCCCCGAATCACCGGTCTTCCAGGTCCGCGACGACGCCCCGGACGTGGACCTCGCCGTGGACGGCGAGCAGGCGAGCCTCACGAGCGGCGCGCTCACCGTCCGGGTGCGCAGGGAAGCGCCCTGGGAGATGACCTTCAGCGCGGACGGGCGCGAGCTGACCCGCAGCGCCGGCCGGAGCCTGGGCGTCATGCGCGACCCCGCCGACCGGCACTACATGGTGGAGCAGCTCGGCCTGAGCGCCGGGGAGCTCGTGTACGGGCTCGGCGAGCGCTTCGGCCCCCTCGTGCGCAACGGGCAGTCCGTCGACATCTGGAACGAGGACGGCGGCACCAGCAGCGACCTGGCCTACAAGAACATCCCCTTCTACCTCACCAACCGCGGCTACGGCGTGTTCGTCAACCATCCCGGCCGGGTGTCGTTCGAGGTCGGCTCGGAGTCGGTGTCGCGGGTCCAGTTCAGCGCCGAGGGCCACGACCTGGAGTACCTCGTCATCCACGGGCCCACCCCCAAGGACATCCTGCGCCGCTACACGGCGCTGACCGGCCGCCCGGCGCTGCCGCCCGCCTGGTCGTTCGGGCTGTGGTTGTCCACCTCGTTCACCACCGACTACGACGAGGCGACGGTGGCCTCGTTCGTGGACGGGATGGCCGAGCGGGACCTGCCGCTGAGCGTGTTCCATTTCGACTGCTTCTGGATGCGCCGCTACCGGTGGTGCGACTTCGAGTGGGACCCGGAGGTGTTCCCCGACCCTGAGGGCATGGTCCGGCGGCTCAAGGAGCGCGGGCTGCGCGTCTGCCTGTGGATCAACCCGTACATCGGGCAGGCGTCGGCGCTGTTCGACGAGGGGGCCGCGGCCGGGCACCTGCTGCGCCGGCCGGACGGGACCGTCTGGCAGGACGACCACTGGCAGGCGGGCCGGGCGCTGGTGGACTTCACCTCTCCGGCCGCCCGCGAGTGGTACGCGGGCAAGCTGCGCGGGCTGCTCGACATGGGGGTGGACGCGTTCAAGACCGACTTCGGCGAGCGCATCCCGACCGACGTCGCCTACGCCGACGGCGCCGACCCCGAGCGCATGCACAACTACTACACGCTGCTCTACAACGAGACCGTGCACCGGGTGCTGGCCGAGCGGGGCGCGCCCGTGCTGTTCGCCCGGTCGGCCACGGTGGGCGGGCAGCGGCTGCCGGTGCACTGGGGCGGCGACTGCGAGTCGACGTTCGAGGCGATGGCCGAGTCGCTGCGGGGCGGGCTGTCCCTGGGCCTGGCCGGGTTCGGGTTCTGGAGCCACGACATCGGCGGGTTCGAGGGGCGGCCCGATCCGGCCGTGTTCAAGCGCTGGGTGGCGTTCGGGCTGCTGTCGTCGCACAGCCGGCTGCACGGCAGCGGCTCGTACCGGGTGCCGTGGCTGTTCGACGAGGAGTCGGTCGAGGTGCTGCGGTCGTTCACGCGGCTGAAGGCGCGGCTGATGCCCTACCTGTACGGCGCCGCGGTCGAGGCCGCGGCCGAGGGGCTGCCGATGATGCGGGCCATGCACCTGGAGTTCCCCGGGGACCGGGGTTGCGACCACCTCGACGCCCAGTACCTGCTCGGGCCCGACCTGCTGGTGGCGCCGGTCATGTCGGCTGATGGTGATATTTCGTATTACGTCCCGGAGGGGACCTGGACCCGGCTGCTGGACGGCACGACCGTCACCGGGCCGGGGTGGCGTACCGAGCGGCACGGGTTCGACAGCCTGCCGCTGCTGGTGCGGCCCGGCGCGGTGCTGCCGACGGGCGCCCGCGACGACCGGCCCGACTACGACTACGCCGAGGGCGTCACCTTGAACGCCTACCTGCCGGCCGACGGCGCCCGCCGCACCGTCACCGTGCCCTCTCCCGACGGCGGCATCGGCGCCGTCTTCGAGGTGTTACGCACGGGCGGCCGCGTCAGCGCCCGTCGCGTGACGGGCGCGGCCACCCGGTGGAGCCTGCGGCTCCACGGCGGACCCCAGACTTCGGACGGGCCGCGGGTCACCGCGGAGCCCGGCACCGACGAAATCGAGATCACCTTGTGAGGAGCAGCATGACCGCCTTCCCCGAGAACTTCCTGTGGGGCACCGCCACCGCCGCGTACCAGGTCGAGGGCGCCTGGAACGAGGACGGCCGCGGCCCGTCGATCTGGGACACCTTCTCCCACACACCCGGTCTGGTGACCAACGGCGACACCGGTGACGTGGCCTGCGACCACTACCACCGGCTGGAGGAGGACCTGGACCTCCTCGCCGGCCTGGGCGTGGGCGCGTACCGGTTCTCGATCTCCTGGCCGCGCGTGCAGCCGGGCGGGCGCGCGAACCAGCCCGGGCTCGACTTCTACTCGCGGCTGGTGGACGGGCTGCTGGCGCGCGGCATCGCCCCCGTCGCCACCCTCTACCACTGGGACCTGCCGCAGGAGCTGGAGGACGCGGGCGGCTGGCCCAACCGCGACACCGCCCACCGCTTCGCCGAGTACGCCGACCTCATGGGCCGCACGCTCGGCGACCGCGTCCGCACCTGGATCACCCTGAACGAGCCGTGGTGCTCGGCCTACCTGGGTTACGCCTCCGGCGTGCACGCCCCCGCCAGGACCGAGCCGGCCGCCGCCCTGGCCGCCGTCCATCACCTGAACCTCGGCCACGGCCTGGCCGTCCAGGCGCTGCGCGCGGTCGTCGACCCGACGGCCCAGATGTCGGTCACGCTCAACCTGCACCACGTGCGCGGCGAGTCCGAGCGCGACGCCGACGCGGTGCGGCGCGTGGACGCGGTGGCCAACCGGGCCTTCCTCGGCCCCATGCTGGAGGGCGCCTACCCGCGCGACCTCATCGCCGACACCGCCGCCGTGACCGACTGGTCGTTCGTGCGCGACGGCGACGAGGCCACCGCGTGCCGGCCGCTGGACGTGCTCGGGGTCAACTACTACAACCCGACGCTGGTACGCCAGTGGGACGGATCCTCCGAGCGGGCGACCGCCGACGGGCACCAGGACGGGGCCGCGTCGCCGTGGATCGCGTGCGACGACGTCGAGTTCGTCCCCCAGCCCGGCCCGTACACCGAGATGGGCTGGAACATCGACGAGACCGGCCTGACCGAGCTGCTGCTGCGGCTGCACCGCGACTACCCGTCCACGCCCACGATGATCACCGAGAACGGCGCGGCCTTCGCCGACGCCGTCGACGCCGACGGCCGGATCAGGGACGAGCGGCGCGTCGACTACCTGCACCGGCACCTGTCGGCCGTGGCCGAGGCCATCGCGGCCGGGGCCGACGTGCGCGGCTACTTCGTGTGGTCGCTGATGGACAACTTCGAGTGGGCGCACGGGTACGCCAAGCGGTTCGGCATCGTCCGCGTGGACCCGGACACGCTCAAGCGCACCTGGAAGGACAGCGCCCACTGGTACCGCGACGTGGTCGCCACCGGCAAGCTGCCCGCCTGAGGCTTTGGCTTCAGGGGGTCAGGGTTTGCGGGCGACGCCTCCGACGAAGGTGTGGTACGTGATGCCCGGCGTGGCGCGGTCGTCGGGGCCCGGGCGCCACTCGGGCAGCGGCACCAGGCCGGGCTCCAGCAGTTCGAGACCGTCGAAGTAGGCGAGGATCTCCTCGCGGGTGCGCCACCGGCCGGTGCCGAGGTGCTCGTTGAAGATCCGCTCCGCCTCGTACGCCTGCTTCGACACCTCGGGGTGCTCGTCGCCCGGGTTGTGGAAGTGCGAGATCACCACGTGGCTGCCCGGGGCGAGCGGCTCGATGAGCGCGGCGGCGACGGCGGCCGGGTCCTCGTGGTCGGCCAGGTGGTGCAGGATCGCGAACATCAGCAGCCCGACCGGCTCGCTGAAGTCGATCAGCGAGCGCGTCTTCGGGTCGTCGAGGATTCTCTCCGGCTCGCGGACGTCGGCCTCGACGATCGCGGTGCTGGCGTCCACGGCGAGCAGGGCCCGGCCGTGGACGAGCACGATCGGGTCGTGGTCGACGTAGACGACGCGCGCGTGCGGGGCCGCCGCCTGGGCGATCTCGTGCACGTTGCCCTGCGTCGGCAGGCCGGAGCCGATGTCCAGGAACTGGCGGATGCCCGCCTCGGCCGCCAGGAAGTGGACCGTGCGCCGCAGGAACTCCCGGTTGGCCCTGGCGGCCTCGGGCGCGTCCGGCGCGATCTTCAGCGCGGTCGCGGCCAGCTGACGGTCGATCTCGTAATTGTCCTTGCCGCCGAGCATGTAGTCATAGACGCGGGAGACACTGGGCTTGGTGGTGTCGATCCCGCGAGGCGCGCGCTCCTGCTCGCTCTCGGGCACTGTCGGCTCCTCGATACGGATGGGTGGAGCCATGATCCTAATTGGCAACCCCCGACTTATGCCGATATTTCGTGACGCAAGATGCGGGCGGCTTCGGCCATCGCCCGCATCTTGCCCTCGGCCGACTCTCGCGGCAGATATTTCATCCCGCAGTCGGTGGCGATGACGACCCGGTCGGGCGGCACGTGCCCGAACGCCCGGCGCACCCGCCCGGCCACCACCTCCACCGGCTCGACCTCCGGCGTGGACAGGTCGATCACCCCGAGGATGATCGTCTTGTCCTTGAGGTCGGACAGCACGCCGAGGTCCAGCCCCGACTGCGCGGTCTCGATCGACACCTGCCGCACCGGGCATCCGGCCAGCTCGGGCAGGAACGAGTACGCCTCCGGCCGCTCGTGGATGATGGCGGCGTACCCGAAGCAGATGTGCACCGCGGTCGTGCCGGTGACGCCGTCGAGGGCGGCGTTGAGCGCGGCCAGCCCGTAGGCGCGCGCGGCCTCGGGCCTGGCCTGCATGTACGGCTCGTCGATCTGCACGATGTCGGCCCCGGCGGCGAACAGGTCGCGGATCTCGGCGTTGACCGCCGCCGCGTAGTCCATCGCGGCGGCCTCGGCGTCCGGGTAGTGGTCGTTCTGCGCCTGCTGGCTCATGGTGAACGGCCCCGGCACCGTCATCTTGACCGGGCGGCCGGTGTGCGCGCGCAGGAACCGCAGGTCGCCCACCTGGACGGGGCCCGGACGGCGGATCGGGCCGACGATGCGCGGCACCGGGTTCGGGTGGCCGCTGCGGTCGAGCGCCGTGCCGGGGTCGTCGAGGTCGACGCCCTCCAGGGCGGTGGCGAAGTGGTTGGAGTAGCTCTCGCGGCGCATCTCGCCGTCGGTGAGGATGTCCAGCCCGGCGCGCTCCTGGGCCCGGATCGCCAGCTCGGTGGCGTCGTCCTGGGCCTGGGCGAGGCGCTCGGGCGGGATCCGCCACAGCTCCCTGGCCCGCACGCGCGGCGGGAACCGCCCGGCGAGCCTGGCGCGGTCGATCAGCCACTCCGGCTGGGGGTAACTTCCGACCAGCGACGTCGGCAGGATCACAGGTGCCTCCTTCTCCCGGATCCTCCTACTGTGCGCCTACCAGCGATCGACGTGAAGCACTTCGCCGAGCGGCTGCCGCTTGGCGGGGCCGAACGTCTCGCCGGCTCGGCGGTTCCCGCTCGACCGGCATCCACGCCCGGCGGCGCCGGGGTCGGCGGGCGGGCGCGGCGATGAGGGCCGCGCCCGCGGCCAGGGTGGAGGGTCAGGCGTGGCCGAGGACGCGCAGGGCGGGCAGGGCGCGGTCGGCGTAGTCGAACAGGGCCTGGTTCTCCCAGCCGTTGCCCGACGACGGGTCCGCCGGGTCCCAGCCGTTGCCCTTGACGCCCGTCCAGGTCGCCTCCCAGGTGAACAGGCCGAGCCCCAGCCCGTCCGGGACCTGGCGGACGATGTCGGCGACCTTGGCCAGCATCGCGGCCTGGCCCTGCGGGGTCGCCTGGTAGCCGGGGTACGGCTCCGCCGAGACGATGATGTTCGGCCAGCCGTCGTCGTCCGCCGTCGTGAACGGGTACGCCGTCTCCACCACGACCACCGGCCGCCCGTAGCGGGTGGCCACGTCGTTGATGTTGGCCTGGAACGTCTCCAGGGTCCCGTGCCAGTACGCGTAGTACGACAGCCCGATCACGTCGTACCGGATGCCGTGAGCGGCGGCGTTGTCGAACCACCACCGGTAGAGCCCGTTGTCGCCCCCGTTGGCCAGGTGCAGCACGACCTTGGTCGAGCGCGAGACCCGCTTGACCGCGTCGTACCCGGCGTTCAGCAGGCGGGCGGTGTTCGGCCAGTCGGAGTTGGAGCCGTCCGGCCAGAGCAGGCCGCCGTTGATCTCGTTGCCCACCTGCACCATGTCCGCCGCGGTGCCCTGGCGGCGCAGGGCGGCGAGCACGTCGTACGTGTGGTCGTACACGGCCTGCGTGAGCTGGTCGAGCGTGAGCGACTCCCACGCGGCGGGCTTGAACTGCTTGCCCGGGTCCGCCCACGTGTCGGAGTAGTGGAAGTCCACCAGCAGCTTCATGCCCTGCGCCTTGGCCCGCTTGGCGACCGCGAGGACCTGGGCCTTGGTGTTGTAGCCGTCGGCCGGGTTCACCCAGACCTTGAGCCTGATGTAGTTGAGCCCGGCCTCCGACAGGATGCGCAGCGCGTCGCCCCGGTGGCCGCGGGCGTCGCGGTAGACGCCGCCGTACGCCTCCGACTTGGCGAGGCTGGAGACGTCCGCGCCCCTGATGCGCAGAACGCCCGCCTGGGCCGGGTGCGCGACGGTCAGGGACGCGAGGACTAACAGGAGCGTGGTCAAAACGCGTTTCATCGAGGGTCTCCCTAGGGGGTGGGGGCGATGACCGTGACCGCGCCGGGCGCGACGGTGACCGGACCGTCGTGCCGTACGCCGTCGAACACGCTCGTCCCGGTCACCCCCTCGACCGTCACGGGCTCGTCGCCGTGGTTGATCAGGAAGACGTGGCCGCCCCGGCGCACCAGTTCGAGGGTGTCGGGCAGGCCGCCCGGCCTGGACACGTTCGCGTGGTCGAGCACCTGGCCGAGCAGCTCGCGCAGGCCGGTGCCCCCGGGGGCGGTGGCGAGGTACCACGCGGTCCCGGCGCCCAGGTCGTGGCGGGTGACGGCGGGGTGTCCGGCGTCGGGCCCGGTGGCGAAGTCCCGTACGGCGACCGCGCCCGCCGGACGGACCCGCTCGGACCAGATCCGGGCCTGGTCGCCGCCCGCCAGCGTCACCGTCTCGTGCTCGCGCAGCGGGTGGAACTCCTCGATCGACAGGCCCAGCAGCTCGCGCAGCGCGCCGGGGTGGGCGCCAGGGTGGATGGCGTCGTGCTCGTCCACGATGCCGGAGAAGTAGGAGACGAGCAGGTTGCCGCCCGCCTCCACGTACCGGTGGAGGTTCTTGGCGGAGGCCTCGGTCAGCAGGTACGAGCTGGGCACCACCACCAGGCGGTATCCCGAAATATCACCTGAAATATGGGGGGAAGGGTGGACGAAGTCGACCGTGACGTGCTCCCGCCACAGCGCCTCGTAGAAGGCGTCCATCCGCTCCCTGAACGTCAGGTCCACCGACGGCCGCCAGTCCAGCTCCAGCGCCCAGTACGACTCCCAGTCCCAGACCACCGCCACCTCGGCCCGCACCCGGCTCCCCCGCAGATCGGCGAGCCCGCGCAGGTCTGCGCCCAGCCGGACCACCTCGCGCCACTGCTCGGAGTCGGTCCCCGCGTGCGGCACCATCCCCGAGTGGAACTTCTCCGCGCCGAACCGCGACGCCCTGAACTGGAAGAACAGCACGCTGTCGGAGCCGCGGGCCACGTGCGCCAGGCTGTTGCGGCGCATCTCGCCGGGACGCTTGGCGAGGTTGCGCGGCTGCCAGTTGACCGCCCCCGCCGAGTGCTCCATGAGCATCCACGGCGCGCCGCCCGCCACCGAGCGGGCCAGGTCGGCGGACATGGCCAGGTCGATGTGGTTGTCCGGCCGCTCGGCCTTGAGGTAGTGGTCGTTGGCCACCACGTCCAGCTCGCGGGCCCACTGCCACAGGTCGGCGGACTTGCAGTTCACGGTGCCGGCGAAGTTCGTGGTGACGGGGACGCCGGGGGTGAGCTCGCGCAGGATGTCGCGCTGGAGCGCGTAGTGCTCGCGGTGCTGGCCGTCGCTGAAGCGGGCGTAGTCGAGGCGCTGGGCCGGGTTGACGACCGTGTGGTTGAAGCGGGGGGCGTCGATCTCCGCCCAGTCGGTGTACGTCTGGCCCCAGAACGTGGCGCCCCAGGCGTCGTTCAACGCGGAGACATCGCGATACGTGGCCTTGAGCCAGTCCCGCCAGGCCGCCACGCTGTGCTCGCAGTAGCACTCGCCGAGCGGCGCCCCGTACTCGTTGTGCACGTGCCACATGACCACGGCCGGATGCCCGCGGTAGTGCTCGCCCAGCGCGCGCACCAGCCGCGCGGTCGCCTCGCGGAAGGCGGGGGCGCTGGAGCAGGCGCTCTGCCTGCCACCGAACCCGATCCGCGTCCCCTCCCTGGTCACCGGCAGCACATCCGGATATTTCCGGATGAACCACGCGGGCGGGGCGGCGGTCGGCGTGGCCAGGTCGACCGCGACCCCGGCCTCGTGCAGCCGGTCGACGATCTCGTCCAGCCAGCCGAACTCGTAGCGTCCCTCCGCCGGCTCCATCAGCGCCCACGAGAACATGCCCAGGCTGACCAGGTTGACCCCGGCCTCGCGCATCAGGGCCACGTCCTCCTCCACGACCTCGCGTGGCCACTGCTCCGGGCTGTAGTCGCCGCCAAAGGCGATGCCGGCAGGACGCTCCGGATACATCCATCCCCCTAGAGAAGCTCTTCTGTGAACGTGCACAGTAGCGCCCACCCGGCCTTCCCGGGAACAGCCGCCCTCACTTCTCCCGATAATGGCTGATTAACGAGAACATAACGACCCCTTGACGTGCGTTTCGCGCCTGTTTCACTCTGTGCACGTTCACAGAACCTTCTGGAGGTACGCATGCGCGCCAACCGCCTCGGAGCCGCCCTGGCCGTCGTGCTCACGGCCACTCTCGCGAGTTGCGGGTCCAGCGAACCCGCCAAGAGCACCGAGGCGGCGCAGAGCCCCACGGCCGCCGCCAAGGGACCGGTCAAGCTGACGTACTGGACCTGGGCCCCCAACATGGACAAGATCGCCGCTGTCTGGAACCAGTCGCACCCGGACATCCAGGTGACGGTCAGCAAGCAGGCGGGCGGCGACGACGCGGCGGCCAAGTTCCTCACCGCGGCCAAGGCCGGCAACCCGCCGGACCTGGTGCAGGCCGAGTACCAGCACCTGCCCTCGTTCGTGGCCGCCGACGCGGTGGCCGACATCAAGGCCGAGACCGCCTCGATCAAGGGCGAGTTCGCCGAGGGCCTGTGGGGCCTGGTCACGCTCGGCACCGAGGGCGTGTACGGGATTCCGCAGGACAGCGGCCCGATGATGCTCTTCTACCGCAAGGACCTGTTCGACAAGTACGGCATCGCGGTCCCCAAGACCTGGCAGGAGTACGCCGACGCCGCGCGCACCGTGCGCAAGAAGGACCCGAAGGCGTACCTCGGCACGTTCTCCAGCAAGGATCCGGGAGCGTTCACGGGCCTGGCCCAGCAGGCCGGAGCCCAGTGGTGGTCGATCAGCGGCGAGTCCTGGAAGGTGAACGTCGCCGACGAGCCCACCAAGAAGGTCGCCGACTACTGGGGCGGCCTGGTCAAGGAGGGCGTCATCGACGACATGCCGTTCTTCACCCCCGAGTGGAACAAGGCGCTCAACGACGGCAAGCTGCTGACCTGGCCGTCGGCGGTCTGGGCGCCGGGCGTGCTGGCCACCAACGCGCCCAAGGCCAAGGGCAAGTGGGCCGCCGCGCCGCTGCCGCAGTGGAACGCGGGCGAGAACTTCAGCGGCTTCTGGGGCGGCTCGTCCACGGCCGTGTCCGCCAAGACGCCGAACAGGGCCGCCGCCGCCCAGTTCGCCACCTGGATGAACACCGACCCCGCCGCCCTGGACCTGCTGGTCAAGGAGGCCGCCATCTACCCGGCCGCCACCAAGGCCCAGTCGGCGCTCGGCCAGGCCCCCGACTACTTCTCCACCCAGCCCGACTTCTGGCAGCAGGCCGCCGCCGTCTCCGCCGTCGCGCGCGGCTTCACCTTCGGCCCGAACATCGGCGTGACGTACAACGCCTTCAAGGACAACTTCGACAAGGCGCTGCAGAACAAGACGCCGTTCTCCGACGCGATCCAGGCCATGCAGGACGCGACCGTCGCCGACATGCGCAAGTCCGGATTCCAGATCGCGTCATGAAGAAGTCCGGGAGGGGGGCGTGGCCGTACCTGTTCCTGACCCCCGCGATCGTGCTGTTCACGCTCTTCCTCGCGGTGCCCATCGGGTACACCGTCTGGCTGGCGATGCGCCGTACCAAGGTGTCCGGGCTCGGGCTGGGCAGGGGCGCGCGGAAGGAGGTCTTCGTCGGGTTCGACAACTTCTCCGCCGCCCTGTCCGACCCCGAGCTGTGGCAGGGCTGGCTGCGGGTGCTCGGCTACGGCGCGCTGGTGCTGGTCGTGATGCTCGGGCTGGCCCTGCTGTTCGCGCTGCTGCTGGACTCGGCGCGGGTGCGGCTGGCCCGGTTCTCCCGGATCGCGATCTTCCTGCCGTACGCGGTGCCGGGCGTGGCCGCCACGCTGCTGTGGGGCTTCCTCTACCTGCCCTCGCTCAGTCCCATCAGGGACGTCCTGGACATCGACTTCCTCGGCGCGAGCACCGTCACGTACTCCATGGCGAACGTGGCGGTGTGGGGCGGGACCGGCTTCAACATGCTCGTGCTCTACACCACGCTCCGGGCGATCCCGCGCGACCTGTACGAGGCCGCGCGGCTGGACGGCGCCTCCGAGCTCCAGATCGCCCTGCGGGTGAAGATCCCGATCCTCACCCCGGCGATCATCCTGACCACCGTCTTCTCGATCATCGCGACCATCCAGGTGTTCACCGAGCCCACCACGCTGCGGCCGCTGACCAACACGATCAGCTCCACGTGGAGCCCGCTCATGAAGGTCTACCGCGACGCGTTCGTCACCGGCGACCTGTACTCGGCCGCCGCCACCTCGATCGTCATCGCGGCGATCTCGCTCGTCCTGTCGTTCGGGTTCCTGCGCGTGGTCCGCAACCGCGCCTTCGGGGAGGGCTGATGGCCACGACACACCGCGCGACCGCCGCGCGCAGGCCGTGGGGAGTGGCCCCGACCGGGCTGCTCCTGCTCGGCGCGATCTACTGCCTGTTCCCGGTGCTCTGGGTGCTGATCGCGGCGACCAAGTCGCCGGGCGAGCTGTTCACCACCTCGACGCTGGCCTTCGGCACCGGCTTCCTCGACAACGTGTCCCAGCTGTTCGCCTACCGGGACGGGGTGTTCTGGCTGTGGGCGGGCAACACGCTGCTGTACGCGGGCGGCGGCGCGCTGCTGTCGACCGCGGTCTCGGCGATCTCGGGGTACGCGCTGGCGAAGTTCCGCTTCCCCGGCCGGAACCTCATCTTCAACCTGCTCATCGGCGGCATCCTCGTGCCGGCCGTGGTGCTGGCGATCCCGCAGTACCTGCTGTTCTCCAAGGTCGGGCTGGCCGACACCTACTGGGCCGTGCTGCTGCCGCAGATCCTGCACCCGTACAGCATCTATCTGGCCCGCATCTACGCGGCGGCGGCCATCCCTGACTCGCTGCTGGAGGCGGGGCGGATCGACGGGGCCACGGAGTGGCGCCTGATGTACCGGGTGGCCCTGCCGCTGATGACGCCGGGCATGGTGACGATCTTCCTGTTCCAGTTCGTGGCCATCTGGAACAACTTCCTGCTGCCGTTCATCATGCTCGGCGACGACGGCAAGTTCCCGCTCACCGTCGGGCTCTTCACGCTGCTGGCGTCCGGGGCGAACCAGCCCTCCCTCTACAACCTGATCCTGACCGGGGCCTTCCTGTCGCTGATCCCCTTGATCGCGCTCTTCCTCACGATGCAGCGATACTGGAAGACCGATCTGTCCTCCGGAGCCGTGAAATGAAGCGCCCTACGATCCACGACGTCGCCGCCGCCGCGGGCGTCTCCCGCGGCACGGTGTCGCGGCTGCTCAACGGCGACAGGTACGTGAGCCCGGCGGCGCGCGTGGCCATCGAGCGGGCCATCTCGGAGACCGGCTACGTCGTCAACCGGGCCGCCCGCAGCCTCGTCACCCAGCGCACCGGGTCGATCGCGATGGTGCTGTCGGAGCCGCAGGAGAAGCTGTTCGAGGACCCCAACTACAGCACGACCATCCGGGTCGCCATCAGGATGCTGGCCGAGCGGGACCTGTCGCTGGTGATGATGCTGGCGGGCGACGAGGGCGACCGCGAGCGGGTGGTCCGCTACGTCCGGGGCGGCCACGCCGACGGGGTGCTGCTGGTCTCGACGCACGCCGGCGACCCGTTCATCGACGCCCTGCAGTCCGGACCGCCCGCAGTCTCCTGCGGCGCCGTCATCGGCCGCGAGAGCGTCATCCCGTACGCCGCCGCCGACGAGCGCCTGGGCGGGCGCCAGATGACCGAATACTTCGTGAACCAGGGCCGCAGGCGCATCGCCATGATCACCGGCCCGATGGACACCCCCGGCGGCATCCAGCGCCTCGAAGGCTTCGCCGACGTGCTGGGCCGCAAGGCGACCAAGAAGCTCATCGCGCACGGCGACTGGACGCGGGCCAGCGGCGAGCGCGCGATGACCGAGCTGCTGGCCCGCACGCCCGACATCGACGCCGTCTTCGTGGCCTCCGACCTGATGGCCGCCGGCGCCCTGGCCGCCCTGCGGGCGGCCGGTCGCAGCGTGCCGGACGACGTGGCGGTGGGCGGCTTCGACGACTCCTCGGTGGCCCTCTCGACGCACCCGCCGCTGACGACGATCCGCCAGCCGCTGGCGGAGGTGGCCCAGGAGACCGTCCGCCTGCTGCTCGCGCTCATCGACGGCGCCGAGCACGTGGAGCCGGTGATACTGCCGACGGAGCTGGTGATCCGCGAGTCGGCCTGAGGAGTGTTGACCCAACTTCCTGACCGGCATTTACCGCTATTGCGGAATTTTGGCTGCTCGCGGCACTATGATCGCTATACGCCACCTCCGCACCACGGTGCGTACCCGAAGGAGCCGACCCTTGGCCGAGCCTTGGCCGAAGCGCGCGCCGCGTCGAGTGAACACCTCCAGCTCCAACGTCTCCCGCGTCTACGACTTCATGCTCGGCGGCAAGGACAACTACGAGGCGGACCGCCGGACGGCACTGCGGGCGCTGGAGATCGCCCCCGACGCGCCGGAGGCGGCGCGGGCGAACCGGGAGTTCCTCGGGCGCGTGATCAGGTTCCTGGCGGCGGAGGCCGGCGTGCGCCAGTTCCTGGACCTCGGTTCGGGGCTGCCAGCGCAGGAGAACGTGCACGAGATCGCCCAGTCGGCCGCCCCCGGCAGCCGGGTCGTCTACGTCGACCACGACCCGATCGTGCTGGTCCACGCCCGCGCGCTGCTGGCCGTGAACGCCCGGACCACGGTCGTCGAGGCGGACGTCAGGGACCCGGACGCGGTCCTCGACGATCCGGACACCAGGCGTCTCATCGACTTCGGCGAGCCGGTCGGGCTGCTGATGTTCGGCGTCCTGCACCACCTGGCCGACCACGAGGACCCGGCCGGGGTCGCCGCCCACCTGATGGCCCGCCTCCCGGCCGGCAGCCACCTGGCCGTCTCCCACTTCCACAACCCGGGCATGGACCACCCCGAGGCGTCCGCCCAGGCGTACTCGGCCGAGAAGCTGTTCCACGAGACCCTGGGCACGGGCCGGTGGCGCGCCCGCGAGGAGATCCTCGCCTGTTTCGACGGCCTGGAGCTGCTGGAGCCCGGGCTCGTACCGCTCCCGGAATGGCGGCCGCACCCCGACGACCTCGCCCGCCCCGGCGTCTCCCATCACACCCTGGTCGGCGGCGTCGCGCGCAAGCCCCAGTGAGGGGGCACGTGAGGGTGCACGTGAGGGGTCACAGCGCGCCCGCGTACACCCAGCGGCCGTCGACACGGACGAACCTGCTGTGCTCCTCCAGCTCCCCCGGACGGCCGCGCTCGACGTAGTGGGCGCGGAAGCGCACCGTGCCCTCGGTGTGGACGACGCTGCCACCGGTCGTCTCCAGCACCTCCAGCCGCACCCAGCGCGTCTTCCTGTCCAGGTCGAGCCGGGCGGGACGCGCGGACGGGTGCCACGTGCGCAGCAGGTAGGCGGCGTCGCCCACGCCGAACGCGCTGTATCGGGACCGCATGAGCTGCTCGGCGGTGGCGGCCGCCGCCTCGCCCCGGTGGAGCCTGCCGCAGCAGTCCTGGTAGGGGGCGGGCAGGCCGCACGGACATGTACGAGGCATGACCCCTATTGTGCCGGGACGGGCAGCCGTGCCGTGAGGTCGGTCAGCGTGGGGCCGAGCGGGGCGTCCAGGGTGAGCGAGGCGTCGGCGTCGCCGCCGGTCGCCCCCTGGTTGACGATGGCGACGGGGATGCCGAGCGAGGCGGCCTTGGTGACGAACCGCAGCCCCGACCTGACCGTCAACGACGACCCCAGCACCAGCAGCAGGCGCGCGCCCGCGACCAGGGCGAAGCACTCGTCCACGCGGGCGCGGGGCACGTTCTCGCCGAAGAACACCACGTCGGGCTTGAGCATCCCGCCGCACGCCGTGCAGCCGACCACCTGGAACCCGGCGACCTGCGCATCGGTGAGCACGGCGTCGCCGTCGGGGTTGATCGCGGCGGCGGCGGCCTCCCAGCCGGGGTTGGCGGCCCGCAGCCGTCGTTCGAGGTCGGCGCGGGGCGTGCGCTCGCGGCACGACAGGCACACCACCCGGTCGAGCCCGCCGTGCAGCTCGATCACCCGTCGCGCCCCGGCCGCCTGGTGCAGGCCGTCGACGTTCTGGGTGACGATGCCGGCCAGCAGCCCGCGCCGCTCCAGCTCGGCCACGGCCCGGTGGCCGGCGTTGGGCCGGGCGCGGCCGATCTGCCGCCAGCCGACGTGGCTGCGCGCCCAGTATCGCTGCCGCGCCTCCGCGCTGCCGGTGAAGCGCTGGTAGGTCATCGGCTCCGCCGGCCGGGCCCGGCCGGTCGGCCCCCGGTAGTCGGGGATGCCGGACTCGGTCGACAGGCCCGCGCCGCTGAGCACGGCCACGCCTCCCCCGGCGACCAGCTCGGCCAGTCGTGTCACTGTCACACCATCCATGGTGCCCGATCTCCGCGCCCGCCCGTCCCCCGGCCCCGAACCGGGGGACGGGCCTCCGCCTCCGGTCAATCGCCCGTCCGTTCCTCGGCCTCGGCGATCCGCTCGGCGCTCCACAGCCGCCGCATCTCCGGGCAGCTCTCCAGCAGCTCACCGAGCCGCCCGCGCCCCGCGACCCGGCCGCGGTCGAGCACGACGATCTGGTCGGCGCGTTCGAGCGCGGCCTGCCGGTGGGAGACGACCAGCAGGGTGCCGTGGCCGGCGATCCGCTCCCTCTTAGCGCTCCCTCCGTGATCCGGCCCGCGGGCAGCACGCCCCGGCCACCCGGCGCACCCGCTTCCCCGGCCGGATGTCCGGGGCGTCCCGCAACCGCGCCCCCTCAGCGGGCCCGGCGTCATAGGCCGCCCCCGGGCGACTCGGACACCCGCCGCAGCCCGTTCAAACAGCCCGTTCGAGCAGCCCGTTCGAGCAACGCGGCGAGCGGCTTCGTCAGCGGCACTCCTCCTGCCACGGGTACGGGTGCGCCGCCCGCGCGCGCGGCGACACCGGGTCGGCCGTCCGCGAGCACGCGTCGGCGCGCACGTCGGCCGGCCCCGGATACCGGGCGACCGCCCGCGAGCGCGGGGCCGGCGCCGGGGAGCAGGTGTCCGCCGCCTCCGGTTTCGGCCGGGGCGCCGGCCGGCTGCCGGCCGGGCGCACGTAGACGCAGCGGAGCTCGGCGGCGAACCTCAGCCCGCCGTCGCGCAGCCAGCACTCCTCCGGCCCCGGCAGCGTCTCCGTCAGCGTGAGCCGCTCGGCCGTGGCAGCCAGGCGGGCCAGCCCCTCGACGAGCGCGGGCGAGCGGGTGTCCACGTGGATCGGCCGGCGTTCGCGGGGGGAGGCGGCGAAGAACGTCACGGGCAGCTCGTGCGTCTCCCGCAGCCGCGCCATCGCGACCAGCAGCTCGCGATCCCCGGTGGCCTGGCCGAGCGCCTCGAACGACGCCCGGCCCACGCGCCACGCGCGCCGCGAGATGACCACGTTGTCCCAGGTCAGCCGGGGCACCCGGGAGAGGTGCCGCAGGTCCGGCCGCCGCACCCTGGGCAGGGCGAGCGCCGTGTGCAGCGCCGTGTCGTCGTGCTCGCCGTTGTGGAGCAGCAGCGGCCCGTCCACCCCCGTGGCCCGCAGGACGGCGCGGCGCCCGTCACTGTGCACGTAAAGCTCGTCGAGCCCGATCCGCCGCCGCCCGCCGTCGGCCGCCACGCCGCCCAGCTCCAGCACCGGCCCGGGGAACTCCAGCGGCGGCCGGCCGGTGGAACGGCGCGAGATGACGTTGAGCGCGGTGTGGTCGCCGAGCGCCCGCACGATCGCCGCGTCCCGCTCGGCGAGGAGCGCGCCGCCGTCGGGGTGGAGCCGCTGGGCCCATGGCGTGAGCAGCGCGACGTCGTGCAGGTCGCCGAGGACCAGCGGGGTCAGCCCCGGCTCGTACGCCTCCAGCGACGGCGCGGCCACCATGACGTCGGCCGAGCAGAGCACGGGCGCGGCCGGCGGAAGCGGGTCGTCCAGCAGTCCCGCGAGGTCGACGGTGGCGGCGCCGGGCGGCGCGGCGCGCACGATGGCGGCGATCCGCTCCGCGAGGTCGTCGCCGTAGCGGATCTCCAGGTCGTCGGTGGCCCCCAGCACCTCGGCCAGCCCGAACGTGCCCGCGCCGAGCCGCCCGGCGAGCAGCCGGTTGGTGCGCTGCCTGGTCAGCTCGGCGTCGGCGGCGAGCAGGTCGAGCACCCGGGGCACGCGGCCTTCCAGGTCGGCCGCCAGCCCCTCGCCGACGGTCACCCGGAGCGTGCCCGCGGCGGCCTCGTGCACGATGACGCGGTCGTCGCGGGGCCGGTCGTCGTGCGCCCGCCCGTCCTGGCGACCGCTGCCGGCCAGCGTCTCGATCCGCCGCTGGAGGGCCAGCTTCACGTCGGGAGAGGCGGCGGGATACTGGGCGAGCAGCTCGGTGATCTCCCGTACACGCCTGCCCACCGGCAGGTCACCGCCCGGACGGGGAACGTCCGGGCGGGCGGCATCCGGGCCGTCGGCGTCTGAACGGCGAGCGTCCGGACCATGGGCGTCCGGGCGGAGAGTCTCGGCGGGGAGGCGTTCGCGGAGCCAGGACAGCGGGTCGGCGACCGTGGCCGGCGGGCAGAGGTCGTGGGTCAGCAGCCCGCGGCGCACCGCCACCGCCAGCGCCGCGGCGGCCTGCTCCAGCTCCGCCCCCGACTCCGCGGCGATCTCGGCCAGCGTCCGGCGCCCGTCGCACAGCGCGACGAGCACCTCCGCGTCGGCCACGGCGTCCGGCATGGCGCCCACCCACGTCCTGCGGCGCGGCACCAGCCCCGCCACGAGCGCGGGGTCGGCCAGGACGCGCTGCTGGAGCGACTCGCTCACCCAGCCGGCCGGGTACGCCACCCGTTGCGGGCGCGCCCGATGCCCTGACCACGTGTGGCCGCTGACCGGCGCGGGCTCGACGCGGCCGTGGTCGAGCGGCCCGAGGCGGCACGTGGCGCAGAGCTCCTGCAGGACCGAGCCGACCAGGCGCCGCAGCCGGCCGCCCCTGGCGGTGCCGCGCCGCAGGTCGCGGTAGAGGCCGGGCGCGGAGCGCACGAGGGCGTCCAGGAAGCGCTCGTCGGCCGCGATCTCGGCCGCGGCCGACCGGGCGAGCGCCGCGTCGGCGGACGTCGTGCCCGCCAGGGCGAGCCGGGCCTCCTCCAGCGGGCCGGTCACCTCGTTCCAGGCCGTGAGCCAGCCGGCGGGCGCGGGCGTGTCGTCCGGGAGGGGACGCAGGTCGCGCAGGCGGCTGCGCAGACCGCGCGGCAGCCGCCCGCTCCCCGTCCCGCCCGTGGGACGGGGGTCCCCGCCTGCGGCGCTGCGGACCGGGCGGGGGTCCTCTGCCGGGACGGCGCGGGCCGGGTGGGAGGTCTCTGCCGGGACGGCGCGGGCCCGGCGGGGGGCCTCGGCAGGGGTGGCGCGGGCCGGGGCGTCGGCGAGCAGGCGGAGCGCCCGCCGTTCCAGCCGGACGACCTCGGCCGCCGCCGCCGCGGCCCGCGGGTAGGCCAGGGATCCGACGAGCTCCCAGGGAAAGCCCGCGCTCCGGACGGCCACGGCCGGCAGCAGAGTCCAGTCCTGCTCGCTCACACGGCCACCCCTTCTCGCGCGGAATTGGCACCCTGCACGTCTTAACTCAAGATATTTACAAGATCATCTTTACTTGTCAATGAAACCGTCGATGAGAAATCAATGAGCAGGCCGCAACGAATCAGCCACTGGCACCAGCAGATCCCGCCATAAGATGCGGAGTCGTTTACTTCCGCTTTTCATCCCCCCGTCTTCCCTGCACAGGGCCATCTGATGGGTTTATTTCACGATTTCTTCCGGCTGTTCGAGAAAGCCGCCGTTACGCCGTTCCATGACGGGGGATGAAAGGACACGTGACGGATGGCGGGCGGCGCGAAGGGCCGTATCTCTCGACACCGGTGTTCGTCGCCGGGCTCGTCGTCATCACCGCGGTGGTCGTCGCGCTCGACACCCTGACGGGCACGGCGGTGCGGCTGTTCCCGCTGCTGATCTTCCTCCCGGCGATCGTGGCCGGGCTGGGTTCCGTGCGGCAGACGGTCGTCGCGTCGGTGTGGGTGGTCCTGGCGGCAGGGGGGATCACCACATACCTGGGCGGCGAACTGGACGACAACCTGCTGGCCGCCGGGTTCACCGCCGTGTTCGGCGCGCTGAGCGTGCTCGGCTGCGCCTACCGGGTGCGGCGCGAGGAGGAGGTGCACCGGCTGCGCTCGGCGGCGGCCGCCCTGCAGCGGCTGATCGTGCGCCCGCTGCCGCTGCGCACCGCCGACGTCGTCATCGACGGCCTCTACCAGCCGGTGGAGGAGGACACGTTGGTGGGCGGCGACATGTACGAGGTCGCCGTCTCCCGGTACGGCACCCGGGTGCTCATCGCCGACGTGCAGGGCAAGGGGCTGCCCGCCATCGGGACCGCGCTGGCCGTGCTGGGGTCGTTCAGGGAGGCGGCCTACCGGGAGGAGACGCTGACCGGGGTCGTCGAGGCGATGGAGAACGCCGTGGTCAGGCAGAACACCTTCGCCGCCACTACCGGGGAGCCCGAGCGCCTGGTCACCGCCCTGGTGCTGGACATCGGCCGGCGGCTGGAGGTCGAGGCGGTCGACTGCGGGCACATCGCCCCGTACATGATCCACGGCGGCGACGCCTGCGAGGTGAACCTCGGGGAGCCGTCCGTGCCGCTCGGCGTGGCCGCGCTCGCCCCTGCGCCGCGGCGGTGCGCGCGGTTCGCGTTCCCGCCCGGCGCGACGCTGGTGCTGTGCACCGACGGCGTCACCGAGGCCCGCGACCCGCACGAAGGCACCTTCTACCCGCTGGAGGAACGCCTGCGGGCGTGGGCCCCCGGCCCCCCGGAACAGCTGGCCCAGGCGCTCGGCGAAGACCTCCGCGCGTTCACCCGGGCCGCGCCGCGCGACGACATCGCGATCCTCACGCTGCGGCGCGCGGAGTCATGACCTGATGAGGGCCGGTTCGCACAACATCATGAACCGGTCGCCCCACCCACGCGTACCTACACACATCGGACATGTCCATGGAGGTGTCGTGGAGCTCAGCCTCTTGCGGGCACAGGCGCACAGCCCGTCGTATTTTTCTTTGATGCGCGCCTCGTCGGGAGAGCGCGCGCCGGTTGACTTCTGCATCCCGTGCAACCCGTATTTCCCGACCCCAGACATCTTCGAGCATCTGGGGAGAAACCTGGAGACGATCCTGAAGTTCTATCCGAGCGACGCGGGCACGATCACCGCGGAGCTCTGCGCCACGCTCGGACTCCACCCGAAAACGGTCGCCATGGGCAACGGATCGACCGAGTTGATCACCTGGATCGACCACCTGCTGGTGCGCGAGAGCCTCGCGGTGCCCATCCCGACCTTCGGCCGCTGGACCGACCAGCCGTTGGAGACGGGCAAGCGGGTGGACATGTTCCCGCTGATGGAAAGCCGCAACTTCGCCCTCGACGTGAGCGAATATGTCTCGTTCATCCGCATGCGCGGCTCCCGGGTCGCGGTGATCTGCAACCCGAACAACCCCGACGGCGGCTACCTGCCCAAGCACGAGGTCCTGCACCTGCTCGACGAGCTCATCGACCTCGACCTGGTGATCGTGGACGAGTCGTTCGGCGACTTCGTGGACTGCGAGCCGGACGCGGGGCTGGCGGCGGAGGCGGCGGTCCGGCCGAACGTGATCGTGCTGCGCAGCCTGGGCAAGAACTTCGGCCTGCACGGCATCCGGTTCGGCTACATGGTCGCCAACCCGGCGCTGGCCGGGCGGGTGCGCGACGCGCTGCCCAAGTGGAACCTCAACTCGTTCGCCGAGGTCATCGTGTTCATGATGCGGCAGTTCATGGGCGAGTACCACAACAGCCTCATGCGGGTGGGCCAGGACAGGCGGGCGATGTTCCAGCAGCTCAGCACCATGCCGGGGCTGTCGGTGTTCGCGTCGCAGGGCAACTTCCTGCTGATCAAGCTGCCGCCCGGGTACGACGGGGTGGGGCTGCGCGACCACCTGCTCTCCGAGCACGGCGTGTACGTGCGCGAGTGCGGCAACAAGCTGGGCACGACGAGCCAGTTCATCCGCCTGGTCGTGCGGCCGCAGGACGACGTGCGGCGGCTGCTCATCGGCATGACCCAGTTCCTGTACTCGGGCAGCCTGCACGAGATCCCCGTGATCGGGGTGCACCACCGGCACGTCAACCCGCTGTCGGCCTGAGATTCCGCCCGGGCCCCCGGCAGCGCTCCGCGGGGGCTCGGGCGGGCAGTGCCGCTCTCGGAGCTACTCCGACCAGCGGAGCCGGTAGCGCTTGGGCGGCTTGAAGCCGCGCTCGGCCATGATCTGCCGCAGCCGGTCGGGGTAGTCGGTGATGATGCCGTCCACGCCGTCGTCGATGAGCTTGTTCAGCGTCGGGGCGTCGTCGATCGTCCAGGGGATCACCTTGAGGCCGAGGGCGTGGGCCTGGTCGACCATGTCCTTGGTGACGTACGCCTGGTAGCCGGGATCGGTGACCTTGCCGTTCTGCGGGAACCCGTGCACCGGCGAGAACGCGTCCGCCCCGAACGACTTGACCGCCGTGAGCGGGTCGCCGCCGAAGTCGTCGATGTCGATGCCGCCCAGCCAGGGCGAGGCGCCCGGCCGGCCGGTCTGCAGGAAGTCGCGGTTGGTGAGCGCGACGAGCGGCAGCCGCGGCTCCAGCTCACGCATCCGCATCAGGGCGCCCCAGTCGAAGCTCTGGATGGTGACCTGCCGCAGCATCCCGGCCCGCCGGATCTCCCGCAGCGTCACCTGCGCGAACTGCTCCCGGGGCGCGGTCTCGCTCGGCGCCCCGGCCTCCACCTTGGTCTCGACGTTGAGCTTCACGCCCCACGCCCGGTAGCGGCGCACCAGGTCGAACACCTCGCGCAGCGTCGCCATGCGCTCCCCGGGCACCGCCCGCTGCCCCGGGAACTCGGCCAGCGTCCGCGACCCGCAGTCCATGGTCCGGACCTGCTGGAGGGTGAGCGTGTTGATGTACTTGCCGACGTAGGGGAACTCGGGGTCGCCGGGCGTCACGGGCGCCGTGTCGCCGCACTTCCTGTCGCTGATCCGCCGGTCGTGCGTGACGACCGCCTGGCCGTCCTCGGTGATCTGCACGTCGAGCTCCAGCGTGCTGACGCCGAGCTCCAGGGCGTTCGCGAACGCGGGCAGGGTGCTCTCCACCACGAGCCCGAGCCCGCCCCGGTGCGCCTGAAGGTCGAACGCGCGCCGCCCGTCGGCGACCGCCGTCTCGGGCGCGCCCGCCACCGCGACCGACACGGTTACCGCCACCGCCGCCGAGGCCAGGACCGCGAGCCATCTCTTCGTATTCACACGCGACAAGATCTGGCACGAGGGGGACGGCAGGGCGTACGCGAGATGAGCGCGAGAGGAAGCCTTCGCGATCAGGCGCCGCGCCCGTGGTGGGGGCCAAGCTGCCGACGCGTGGGTCCGAACAGCCTACACTGATCCGTATGCATACTCCCGATTGATCTGGCGTCCCACGCCCAATCCTCCGTTTCCTAGCTCGGGAGTGTTCCGCCAACATGATTATCGCCAGTGACATAGAGCTGCGCGCGGGCGCGCGGCTGCTGATTGAAAAGGCCTCGTTCCGGGTCAACCCGGGCGACAAGATCGGGCTCGTCGGGCGCAACGGCGCCGGCAAGACGACCCTCACGAAGGTGCTGGCGGGCGAAGGGCTGCCCGCCGCCGGCGCCGTCACCACCTCCGGCAGCGTCGGCTACCTCCCCCAGGACCCGCGCACCGGCGACCTGGAGGTGCTCGCCCGCGACCGCATCCTGTCCGCGCGGGGCCTCGACGAGGTCCTGCGCGAGCTGCGCCAGGCGGAGCTCGGCATGTCCTCCGCCGACGACCGCACCCGCGAGAAGGCCGTCAGGAAGTACGGCAGGCTCGAGGACCAGATGCACGTCCTGGGCGGATACGCGGCCGAATCGGAGGCGGCGTCCATCGCCTCCAGCCTCGGACTGCCCGATCGCGTGCTGTCGCAGACGTTGCAAACGCTTTCCGGCGGTCAGCGCCGGCGCGTGGAATTGGCACGAATTCTTTTCAGCGGAGCGGAAACTCTCCTTCTCGACGAGCCGACAAACCACCTAGATGCCGACTCAATCGGGTGGCTTCGTGATTTTTTGCGATCGCATCAAGGCGGCTTGGTGATCATCAGTCACGACGTCGGTCTTCTTGAAGCTACGGTCAACAAGGTCCTGCACCTGGACGCCAACCGCTCGGTGATCGATCACTACAACGTCGGCTGGAAGGCCTACCTCGCCCAGCGCGAGACCGACGAGAAGCGCAGGAAGCGCGAGCGCGCCAACGCCGAGAAACAAGCAGGTGCACTGCTCGCGCAGGCCGACAAGATGCGCGCCAAGGCCACCAAGGCCAAGGCCGCCCAGGACATGATGCGGCGTGCGCACCGGTTGCTGTCGGGCACCGAAGAAGAGCGCAAAAGCGACAAAGTGGCGCGGCTGCGCTTCCCCGAGCCGCAGCCGTGCGGGCGCACCCCGCTCACGGCCGAGGGGCTGTCCAAGTCGTACGGCTCGCTGGAGGTCTTCACCGACGTCAGCGTGGCCATCGACCGAGGTCACAGGGTCGTCATCCTCGGCCTGAACGGTGCCGGCAAGACCACGTTGCTGCGGATTCTCGGTGACATCGAGACTCCTGACACGGGCGAGATCCGGCCCGGCCACGGCCTCAAGGTCGGCTACTACGCCCAGGAGCACGAGACCCTCGACCCCGGCCGCACCCTGCTGGAGAACATGCGGTCGGCCGGGGGCCAGTTCACCGACACCGAGCTGCGCAAGGTGCTCGGCTCGTTCCTGTTCACCGGCGACGACGTCGACAAGCCCGCGGGCGTGCTGTCCGGCGGCGAGAAGACCCGGCTGGCACTGGCGATCCTGGTGCTGTCGAGCGCCAATGTCCTCCTTCTCGACGAGCCCACGAACAACCTCGACCCGGTCAGCCGCGAGCAGGTTCTCAATGCGCTGAGGTCCTATTCAGGAGCAATCGTCCTAGTCACACATGACGAGGGTGCCGTTGACGCCCTGTCACCGGATAGGGTGATCTTGCTACCGGACGGAACTGAAGACGCATGGAGCGACGAATTTTCCGATCTTGTGGCACTTGCCTGATCTTAATTTGAGTGGGTACGGATCTTTTCCCGTGGAGTAGGTAGCCGATCCCGCTGAAATGACTGATCATGGCGGAGTAACGCTGCGGAAGTCCGGCACTACAGGAGGTACTCGTGGCCGAGACACTGAAGAAGGGCACCCGGGTCACCGGGGCCGACCGGGAAAAACTGGCCGGCGATCTCAAGAAGCGCTACGCCGCGGGTGAGAGCATCCGCGCCCTGGCCGCTTCGACCGGTCGGTCTTACGGGTTCATCCACCGCATCCTGAGCGAGTCCGGCGTGACTCTGCGCGGGCGCGGCGGGGCGACCCGAGGCAAGTCCAAGCGCTGAGGCCGCCTCGGAACGTGCGACCGCAGCCGCCCGTCCCTAGTCAGCCATACCGTCGCGCCCGGGCCAGAACGATGTTCTGTAGGCTCGGGCGCGACGGTCAGCACACTGGGCGCGCACTCCTCGCGCGACCAGGACTGGAGGGAGCGGGCGATGGCGGGAGCGCAGGCGCGACAGCGCGGGGGGAACGCGGACGAGGTCTCCGTGACAACGGAGCACGGAGTTCGCATCGAGGTGGACGGTGAGATAGCGACGATCACGCTGGACCGGCCGGAAAAGCGGAACGCGCAGACGTTCGCGACATGGTCGGCGCTGGCTCGGATCGGCGAAAGCCTGCCCGAGCAGGTGCGCGTAGTCGTCGTGAAAGGTGAGGGACCGTCCTTCTCGGCAGGGATCGACCTGCGAATGTTCACACCTGAGGGGGTGCCCGGACAGGGCTCGTTCAGCTCGGCGGCCAAGAGCGACGACGTAACCTTCGAGCAGCGCATGAGGCAGGCACAGGCGGGGTTCCTGTGGCTGCGCCGCCCGGAGATCGTTTCCATCGCCGCAGTGCAGGGGCACGCGATTGGCGCGGGGTTCCAACTCGCGCTCTCCTGCGATCTGCGGATCGTGGCCGATGATGTTTCCTTCTGCATGAAAGAGCCCGCACTGGGTCTGGTGCCCGACCTGACGGGGACCAAGCCCCTGGTCGAGCTGGTGGGCCTGGCCAAGGCGATCGACATCTGCCTGACCGCCAGGACCGTGCACGCGGACGAGGCCATGCGCATCGGCCTCGCGGAGAAAGTGGTCGCCGGGGGCGACCTGGATCAAGCCGTACGAGACAAGGTCGCGCAGCTGCTGGCCGTCAACCGGGACGCGGCGATCGCGACGAAGCGACTCCTCCAGGGGGCGCAGGGCCGCTCCCTGGAGGAGCAGTGTGCGGCCGAGCGGCTCGAACAGGCGGCCCGCATCAAATCCCTCTTCACCTGAGCCGCCGCTCACCACCGCCGTCACATCCGTCCCTCCGGGGGTATGGGCACGCGGGGTTGCCTTCAGCGCGCCGCAAACAGCCGCTCGCCACCGCCGTCACATCCGTCCCGCTGGGGAGGAGCGCCCGGCCGGTGCCACGCGAGCCGGGGCGACGGCCTGGTCGTGCCCGTTTCCTGAGGTGGCGCGGGTGGGCAGTAGGTTGGAAGGGCGGCGGTGCCCGTGGGTTTCGCGGTGAGCGGACGGGGGAATCGCCGGGCGCGGTGGCGGTGCTCTCTCCCCTGGAGGAGGAGGGATCCCCCGTATGGCGATGATGGGAGGGGGCTTCGGCCCCAACGTGATGGCGTCCCTGCGGCGCGACGGCTCGGTGGCCAAGCAGCGGCTGCGGCCCGGCACCGTGCGGCGCATCGCGCGCTACGCCGGGCCCTACAGGACGCACATTGCCGCGTTCCTGCTGCTCGTCGTGGCGGGCGCGGTCATCGTGATCGCCAACCCGCTGCTGATGAAGGCGATCATCGACGACGGCATCCTGGCCAGGCGGCCGGGCGTCGTGGTCGGGCTGGCGGTGACGATCGCCGCGCTGGCGCTGGTCGATGCCGGGCTGACGCTGGTGCAGCGGTGGTTCTCGGCGCGCATCGGCGAAGGGCTGATCTACGACCTGCGCACCGAGGTGTTCGACCACGTGCAGCGCATGCCGGTGGCGTTCTTCATGCGGGCCCAGACCGGCGCGCTGGTCAGCAGGCTCAACACCGACGTGATCGGCGCGCAGCGGGCGCTGACGAGCACGCTGTCGTCCGTGGTCTCCAACGTGGTCAGCCTGGTCCTGGTGCTGGGCGCGATGCTGGCGCTGTCGTGGCAGGTGACGCTGGTCGCGCTGGTGCTGCTGCCGATCTTCGTCGTGCCCGCCAAGTTCGTCGGGCGGCGCATGTCGGCGCTGACCCGCGAGCAGATGCAGCTCGACGCCGAGATGAGCTCCGTGACCACCGAGCGGTTCAACGTGGCGGGCGCCATGGTGGCCAAGCTCTACGGCCGCCCGGAGGACGACGCGGAGGTGTTCGGCCGCCGCGCCGCCCGGGTGCGCGACGTGGGCGTGACGGTCGGCATGTACGGCACCGTCTTCAGGGTCGCGCTCGGGCTGGTCGCCGCGCTGGCCACCGCCCTGGTGTACGGCATCGGCGGCGTCCTGGCGGTGTCCGGCGTCTTCGAGCTGGGCACGCTGGTCGCCCTGACGGCCCTCCTCATGCGCCTGTACGGCCCCCTCACGTCCCTGTCGAACGTGCACGTCGACGTGATGACCGCGCTCGTGAGCTTCGACCGGGTCTTCGAGATCCTCGACCTCAAGCCCATGGTGGCCGAGCGGCCCGGCGCCGAGCCGGTCCCCGACGGGCCGGTGACGATCGAGTTCGACGACGTGCGCTTCCGCTACCCGGCCGCCGAGGAGGTCTCGCTGGCCTCGCTGGAGTCGGTCGCCAGGCAGGACACCGGCCCCTCCTACCCCGTGCTCAAGGGCATCTCGTTCACGGCCGCGCCGGGCCGGCTGGTCGCCCTCGTCGGCCACTCGGGCGCGGGCAAGACGACCATCACGTCACTGGTGTCCCGCCTGTACGACGTCAACGAGGGCGCGGTCCGCGTCAACGGGCTCGACGTGCGCGACGCCACCCTCGACTCCCTGCGCGACACTGTCGGAGTGGTCATGCAGGACGCTCATCTCTTCCATGACACGATCGGGGCCAACCTCCGCTATGCCAGGCCGGAGGCGAGCGACGAGGAGATCTGGGAGGCTCTCAGGGCCGCGCAGATCGGCGACCTCGTGGAGGGCCTGCCCGAGCGGCTCGAGACCGTCGTGGGCGACCGCGGCCACCGGCTGTCGGGCGGCGAGAAGCAGCGCCTCGCGCTGGCCCGGCTGCTGCTCAAGGCGCCGCGCGTGGTCGTGCTCGACGAGGCCACCGCCCACCTCGACTCGGAGTCCGAGGCGGCCGTGCAGGTGGCGCTGAAGAGGGCGCTGGAGGGCCGCACCTCGCTGGTGATCGCGCACCGGCTCTCGACGATCAGGGAGGCCGACGAGATCCTGGTGATCCACGAGGGCCGCATCGCCGAGCGCGGACGGCACGAGGAGCTGCTGGCCCGCGGCGGGCTCTACGCGGAGCTCTACCGCACCCAGTTCACTTCTTCAGATAGCCCAGGCGATTGAGCTCCTCCCTGGCCACCTTCTCCACCAGCTCCAGGTCGTGCCCCCTGAGCTTGGCGCGCCAGGCGCCGACCTTGGGGACACCGGTGTCGTACAGGACGACCTTCGACACCCGCGTCTCGAGGAACTCCGCGAGCGTGGCGACCGAGGGGGCCGGCTTGGCCAGCAGGTCCTCGTAGCGCAGCGTCAGGAGCTGCTCCTCGGGCAGCGTCCTGCGCAGCTCGGCGCTCATGCGCACGGCGCTGCGCCAGCGCAGGGCGCTCTTGCCCGCCGCCGACATGCCCTTCCACCGTTCGAGGTGCTCGTCCTTGTTGACGCCGAGGAACGCGTTGGGGAACTCGGTCTGCTCCGACAACATCGCCGGCTTGAACCAGGCCAGGCACGCCGGATCGTCGAGCATGCCGGCCACCACGTCCCTGCCGTCGCGGATGAGCTGCACGAACCGCGCGTCGGGGAACGCCTGGAGCAGCACGGGCGCGCTGTAGAGCAGATCGGGGCTGCCGTCGCCGAACCTGGTGATGTCGCCGGCCGCCACGCAGGGACCGGTCCCTGTGACGCCGCCCGCCTCGCGGCACGACTCGGCGCACTGGCCGCACGAGCGCGGCAGCACCTGCCACGACTCGGCGAGCGCGTCGCGCATGACGCGTACGGCGCCGGAGGTCTGCCCGATGGACGGCTTGCGGGCGAAGGCATACACCACGTGCGCCACGCTCGCGCGGCCCATCGTCACGTGGAAGCCGGGAGATCGTTTCAGGGCGCGGGCCAGCAGGTCCGTACCGGAATGCGGCGCTCCGATCAGGAAGACCGGCCGGCGGACCTTGATGCCGTTGACCACGAGGATGTGGGGCGGAAGTCGCATACGAGAGGTAAGTGTGACACCGTTTGCCACGTGTACGAGCCAAACGAGGAGTTGCTCCATGCGACCTGGTGACACCGTCGCGGTCGTCTCGCCTTCGGGGCCGCCGAACGCGGTGCTGCTCAGGCGGGGCGTGGAACGACTGGAGGGCCTCGGGCTGAAGGTGCTGGTGGGCGCGCACGCGCTCGACCGCCAGCCGCTCGACTACCTGGCGGGCAGCGATGCCGCCCGGGCCGCCGACCTGCAGTCGGCCTGGTGCGACCCGGCCGTCTCCGGGGTGTTCTGCTGCCGGGGCGGGTACGGCGCCGGCCGGCTCCTCGACCTGCTCGACTGGAACGCCATGCGGATGGCCGGCCCCAAGGTGCTGCTGGGGTCGAGCGACATCACGGCGCTGCACAACGCGTTCGCCATCGAGCTGGGCGTGCCCACGCTGCACGGGCCGATGCCGGCCTGCGACCTGCTGGCCGACGAGAAGCGGCCCGAGCCGCGCACGTGGGAGAGCCTGCAGGCGGCGCTGTTCGGGGCGGCCCAGCCCGTCCGTGGCGACCGGGTGCTGGCGCCGGGGCGGGCCGAGGGCGTGCTCGCCGGGGGCAACCTGTCGCTGCTGGCCTCGATGTGCGGCACCCGGTGGCAGCCGTCGTTCGCGGGCAGGCTCGCCTTCCTGGAGGACATCGGGGAGGAGCCGTACCGGATCGACCGCATGCTCACCCAGCTCCTGCAGGCGGGGGCGTTCGACGGGGTGCGCGGGATCGCGCTCGGCTCGTGGGTCGACTGCGGCGACCCGTACCCGGTGCTCCAGGACCGGCTCGGGAGGCTCGGGGTGCCCGTACTGGCGGGGCTTCCGGTGGGCCACGGGACGCCACAGATGAGCCTGTGGCTGGGGAGACTTGGGGTTATCGATACCGAATCGTGCTCCCTAGCGGGCATCGTCAGTGATGAGGGACAGGCAAGGTAGGAGGGACAAATCCGACAGAAAGGGACACGGCGCGTGAGCTTGTTCAAGCGTGACCGTCGGCCCCCGCGCCGGCCGGTTGAGGACGTCGATCTCGACTCGCTGCTCTCGCTCGTCGCGGAATCCCTCGGATACTCCTTCGAGTTCGCCCGGGACGGCGGCTCCGTGACGCTCAGGGGCGACATGGAGCTGGTCGTCCGGCTCACCGGGCTGCGCCGCGAGGCGGGCCGCCGGGCCAGGGAGGACTGGCCCATGCTGGTCTCCGAGCACCTCGCGCACGCCGTGGCCACCGCCGGCGAGCGGCTGGACGTGTGCGACCTGGAGCAGGCCCGGCCGCTGCTGCGGACCCGCGTGGACGCCGTGGACGCGGTGCACGACCTGACCCGCGTGGTGGGCCGCCACCTCAACGCCGACCTGGTGGAGCTGCTGTTCGCGGGCTCCCGCCCCGTGCGGCCCGAGCAGGCCGGATGCTGGCCCGTGGCCACCGCGAAGGCGCTCGACCTGGCCGTCGCCAACGTCCGCCGCGAGGGGCGGCTGGAGGTGGAGAGCATCCTGCTGTCCGGCACGCCGGTGACGCGGCTGACCGCCATGACCCCGGCGGCCGCCACGCACCTGCGGTGGCTCGGCGAATACCTCCCCGTGCCCTCCGACGGGGTGCTCGTGGTGCTGCCCGACCCGTACACGCTGATCGTGCACCCGGTGGACGGGATCGGCGTCGTGCGCGCCATCGAGCGGCTGCGGGTGCACGCGGCGCGCACGGACGGGCTCAGCTCGCAGGTGTACTGGTGGAACGAGGGGCGGCTGACGCACATCAGGGCCGACATCGTCACCCAGCAGGGGCAGACGAGGCTCGTGGTGGCGCCGCCGCCGGAGTTCGCCCGCGTCCTGGCCCGCCTGGCCGTCTGAGGGCCCGGCGGGTCCAGGAGCGGACGCGGTCACGGCCTGGAGACGTAGTCCCGCAGGTGGATCGCGGTGAGCGAGGTGCCGTCGGCGACCAGTTCGCCGGGGGTGCCGGAGAAGACGACCTGGCCGCCGTCGTGGCCGGCCCCAGGGCCCAGGTCGATGATCCAGTCGGCGTGCGCCATCACGGCCTGGTGGTGCTCGATCACGATGACCGTGTTGCCGTCCTCCACCAGGCGGTCGAGCAGGCCCAGGAGCTGGTCCACGTCCGCCAGGTGCAGGCCCGTGGTGGGCTCGTCCAGCACGTACGTGGTGCCGGTTTTGGCCATGTTGATGGCCAGCTTGAGCCGCTGCCGCTCGCCGCCCGACAGCGTGGTGAGCGGCTGGCCCAGGCCCACGTAGCCGAGCCCGACGGCCACCAGGCGGTCGAGGATCGTGCGGGCCTGCCGCTCGGTCAGGAAGTCGCGGGCCTCGGCCACCGGCATGTCGAGCACCTCGCCGATGTTCCTGCCGCGCAGCGTGTACGTCAGCACCTCCTGCGTGAACCGCCGGCCCTCGCACTTCTCGCACACCGACGCCACACCGGCCATCATGGCCAGGTCGGTGTAGATCAGGCCGATGCCCTTGCAGGCCGGGCAGGCGCCCTCGGAGTTGGCGCTGAACAGGCCGGGCTTGACGCCGTTGGCCTTGGCGAACGCGGTGCGGATCGGGTCGAGCAGCCCGGTGTAGGTGGCCGGGTTGCTGCGGCGCGAGCCGCGGATCGGCGACTGGTCGGCCACGACCACGCCGTCTCCGCCGGCGACGTACCCGTGGATGAGGGAGCTCTTGCCCGACCCGGCCACGCCGGTGACCACGGTCAGCACGCCGAGCGGGATCTCCACGCTGACGTCCTTGAGGTTGTGCAGCGTGGCGCCCGCGACGGGCAGGAAGCCGGTCGGCTTGCGGACGTCCTCGCGCAGCCGCACCCGGTGGTCGAGGTAGCGGCCGGTCAGCGTGCCGGAGGCGCGCAGCCCGTCGAGGTCGCCGTCGTAGCACAGGCTCCCGCCCGCCGTGCCCGCGCCGGGGCCGAGGTCCACCACGTGGTCGGCGATGGCGATCGTCTCCGGCTTGTGCTCGACGACGAGCACCGTGTTGCCCTTGTCGCGGAGCTGGATCAGCAGGTTGTTCATGCGCTGGATGTCGTGCGGGTGCAGCCCGGCCGTGGGCTCGTCGAAGACGTACGTGACGTCGGTGAGGCTGGAGTTGAGGTGGCGCACCATCTTGACCCGCTGGGCCTCGCCGCCGGACAGCGTGGAGGACTCGCGGTCGAGGCTCAGGTAGCCGAGGCCGATCTCGACGAGGGATTCGAGCGTCGAGCGCAGCCCGTCCAGCACGGGGCCGACGGCGGGGTTGTCGATGCCGCGGACGAAGTCGGCCAGGTCGTTGATCTGCATGGCGGCGCACTCGGCGATGTTGCGGCCGGCGATCCGGGCGGACCTGGCGGCCTCGTTGAGCCGGCAGCCGCCGCAGGACGGGCAGACGGTGAGCTTGAGCGCCCGGTCCGCGAACGCCCGCGCCGAGGGCTGCATCGACTCGCGGTCCTTGCCCAGCAGGCTGCGCCTGACCTTGCTCGCCAGGCCCTCGTAGGTGAAGTTGCTGGAGCCGTACTTGAGCTTGGTGGCGGGCTTGTGCAGGAAGTCCTCCCACTGCTCGGGAGTGAAGTCCGCCAGCTTGACGGCCGGGTCGAACAGCCCGGACCCGGCGATGACCTGCCACTGCCAGGTGTCCACCGCGTAGCCGGGGACCTTGATCGCTCCTTCGTCGAGCGACAGCTCGCGGTCGACCAGCGCGTCGATGTCGAGGGTGGACGCCTTGCCCAGCCCCTCGCACTCGGGGCACATGCCCTCGGCCAGGTTGAAGCTGAAGGCGCCGGCCCCGCCGACATAGGGCTCGCCGACGCGGCTGAACATGATCCGCAGCATGGTGTGGGCGTCGGTGGCCGTGCCCACGGTGGAACGGGCGTTGGCGCCCATCCGCTCCTGGTCGACGATGATGGCCGCGCTCAGGTTGCGCAGCGCGTCCACGTCGGGGCGGGACAGGCTCGGCATGAAGGACTGGATGAACGTCGCGTACGTCTCGTCGATCAGCCGGCGCGACTCGGCGGCGATCGTGTCGAAGACGAGCGAGGACTTGCCGGAGCCGGACACCCCGGTGAAGACGGTCAGGCGGCGCTTGGGGACGTCGAGGGAGACGCCCTTGAGGTTGTTCTCGCGCGCGCCGCGGACCTGGATGAGGTCGTGGCTGTCGGCGGCGGTGTGATCGCGGTGCTGGTCGGCGCTGACCTGGCGGCTGGAAACCACGGAACCCTTCCAACGTCGGATTTATTGCCAAATAGGGAAAGCCGGGACAGCGTACAGCGCCGTCCCGACATTTCCAGGGCTCCGCACAGCGTACCGTACGCCATACGGTTCAGTTACGACTCCTTCAGGTGCTCCCCGATCAGGGCGAGGTTGTGGATGGCGGCCAGGCCGTACTGGGCGGCGCCGTTGGTGCTCACGAAGGGCGCCTCGCGCACCGGGGACAGCACGTGCGGCCCGTCCACCTGAGTCAGGCGCCAGTCCTTCTCCCGCTGCATCGGGTTGCTGTTGAGCTGGTCCCCCTCGTCCAGGGAGAACTTGCGCCACGCCCAGGCGGCCAGGCCGGCGTCGCCCGTGCGGGCGGCCGCGTACGCGGTGAGCCTGCTGTGCGCCTGGATCAGCGAGATCCCGCTCAGCCGCTCCCCCACCTCCGCCTCCTGCTGCTCGGGCGGCGCGAGGTAGAGCCGGCAGTACCGCAGCCACGCCTGCTCGAACCCGGGCACGTCCAGGTCGAGCGCGATCAGCTCCGCGCACATCTCCGGCAGCCCGAACAGCGACGACAGGTGCGACACGGAGATCTTGTCCCGGGCGGTGTCGAAGCGCCCGGTCGCCAGGTCCAGCCGCCCCTCGCCGGTCAGGAAGCCGTTCGGCAGCGCGCCGATGTCGGCCATCGTGCCCAGCAACCGGTCTCTGGCCCGCTCGTCGCCGTGCCGCTCCCACCGGGTCAGCCACGCGGCCGCGAGCGATCCCCAGTCGGTGCCGAGGCCGACCGACAGCGCCGACGGGTCCGGCGTGTAGACGTCCTCGCGCACCTTGCGCTGGGGATCGATGACGGTGAACGTCTCCTCGGGGACGCTCAGCTCGTCCATCAGGTCGCCCGTGCGCTCGTCGGCGGTCAGGTAGTAGTAGAAGCGCCGGTAGGCGGCGTTGGAGATGCGCAGCTGCTTGCAGCTGCACCCCCAGTGCTGCACGTTGTGCCTGCTGCCCAGGCCCTTCCAGCGGCCCGCGTGGTAGACGTCGACGTCGCCGGTGTGGCGGGTCATCGACTCCGCGAAGCGGAAGACGTCCGGCCGGCCCGTGCGCAGATACTGCAGCCACAGCCACAGGTCGGGCGAGAGCTCGGAGTTGTCCCAGGCGTAGCCGCCCACGTCGTAGCGCCAGGTGTGGCGGTCCGGGTCGTAGGTGTGCATCACGTCGCCGTAGTCCCAGAACCCGTACCACCTGCGCTGCTCGCGCTCGCGCACGTACAGGTCGAACAGGAAGTCCAGCCGGTCCTCGATCTCGGCGTGGGCGGGCGTCGAGCGGTCGGGCAGCTCCCAGACGCCGAAGACGCCCGCCTCGCGCATCCGCTCGGGGGTCACGGCCAGCAGGCCCGGCTGGTTCATGGCGGTCGCGTGCCGGGACAGGTCCTGCGCGGACGGCGTGGCCTCGTAGGCGCGCAGGACCAGCTCGTGCGTGCGCGCCACGCCGTGGGCGTCGCCGAAGCCGGGCTCGTAGTCCTCGTAGGTGACCTCCAGGCCCTCCAGCTGCTCGGCGAAGGTGTCCTGGCCCATGCCGTCGTGGTAGAAGCGCAGGTCCATGGCCGGGGCGGACGGCGACCACAGCCAGGCGGTCACGGTGGCCAGGTCGGTGGCCGCGTTCCTGACGTCGAGGCGGGTGGGGTGCAGGCGCCAGAAGTCGCGCAGCCCGAAGCCCAGGCCGCCGCCGGTGCCGCCGACGTAGCCGTAGCCGGCCGAGCGGGTGCCCGAGGGGATCGTCACCCAGGAGTGGCCCTCGGCGGTGCGCTTGCGCAGGGTGAAGCCGTCGGCGGAGCTCTGGTCGAGCGTGTAGTCGTTCCAGGTGGGGATGAGGTGCAACCGGTTGGCGACCTCGGGGGCGATCTCGCCGGCCGGCCTGCCCTCGACCTGCGCCCGCCGTACGGACTCGCCGGGGTCGCGGCGCAGCCCGGTCAGCCCGCGCACCGCCTCGGTGAGGAAGCCGCCGCTGCCGGCCAGGCGAACGTGCCGGTCGTGCGGCTCGTCCCGCATGACCACGTCGGCGCGCAGGCCGAGCCCGGCCAGGAAGTCGCGCTCGGGGTCGCCGTCCCAGACGAACGTGTGCATGATCCGCGCCTGCTCGGCGCCCGCGTGGAAGTACAGGCGCACGGTGAACGGCAGCCAGTCGCCGTGCCTGCCCTCCAGCCGGACGACCGCGCGCACGGGCCCGTCCTGCTCGACCGTGACCTTCTCGACCTGCCCCGTGGTCTCCGAACGGGCCACCGGGCCGCCCTCGTCGGGCGTGGGCTCGCTCTGGCGGAGGCTGACCAGGCGCACGTCCCTGGCGATCTCGCGGCTCCCGCGCGAGATCGAGCGGGCCAGCGTGCCGCCGGACTCCTCGATCGTCCAGGTGACCACGCCGGTGCTCACGGTCAGCACGCCGCCCTCGCGGGCGACGGTGACGGGGGCGGCCGCCGCGGCGGGCTCGCGCCCGGGCTCGATCCGGTACGACAGCTCCGCGGGCCGCGCGCCGATCGCGTGGGCTGACCACTTGACCGAGCCGTCGGGCCAGGTGGCGGTCACCCAGGTCTGCACGGGCACCTCGCGGCCCTCCGGGTCGGCCAGCGCGAACGGCGCGCCTGGCTCGACCGCGCCGCGCGGCCACGGAACCCCCCAGGTCACCCCCTGCTCCCCCGGTCGGTCCAGCCAGCGCAGTGCCGTCATCGGATCTCCCTCAGTCGTTCGGCGACGATCGCGGCCACCTCGTCGGCGCCGCGGAAGCTGAAGTGGGTGTCGTCCGCCACCCCGTCGGGGTAGAGCGGGTGCTCCCCCGGTTTGAAGTGCGTGAACAGGCTTCTGGAGCCGTCGGGGCCGTACCGCTCGTACAGCTCGGTGGTGGCGGCGGTCAGGTCGATCAGCGGCACGCCCTCGGCGGCGGCCAGCGCCCGCACCCGGTCGGGGTAGTCCCCGTGCGTCGGCACCAGCCGCCCGCCTTCGAACCTGCGCCGCTGCACCGGCGTGCACAGCACCGCCGTCGCGCCCGCCCCGCGTGCCTCCTCGACGAAGGCGCGCAGGTTGTCCTGGTACGGGATCGCGGGATCCTTCTGGTCGTTGTGCCCGAACTGGATCACCACCAGGTCTCCGGGCACGACCTCCCGCAGCAGCGCCGCCCACAGCCCTTCCGCCTGATGACTGGCGGTGGTGGCGCCGCCCTTGGCGAAGTTGCGCACGGGCTCGCCCGCGTACGCGCCGAGCTGCGCCCCCCACCCGGACATGGGCGCCTCCCAGGCCGGGCACGAGGCGACCGTCGAGTCACCGGCCAGCAGGATGGCGCGGCTCACTCCTTGACGCCCCCGATCAGGACACCCTTCGCGAAGTGCTTCTGCAGGAACGGGTAGAAGAGCAGGATCGGCAGCGTCGCGATCACCACGACCGCGAACTTCAGGCCCTGCTCCGGCGGCACGAACGTCCTGTCCATGTTCGCCAGCGCGTCGGCCTGGTCAGCGCTGGTCAGCTGGCGCACCAGGATCTGCAGCGTCCATTTGCTGGGATCGCTGATGTACAGCAGCGGCGACATGTAGTCGTTCCAGATGCTCACCGCGTAGAACAACGAGAACGTCGCGATGATCGGCTTCGACAGCGGCAGGACGATCTTGAAGAAGACGCCCATCTCGTTGCAGCCGTCAATGCGCGCCGCCTCCTCCAGCGCCTGCGGCAGCTCCTGGAAGAAGCTCTTCACGATGATCAGGTAGAACGGGTTGATCGCCAGCGGCAGGATCAGCGCCCAGTAGCTGTCCAGCAGCCCCATGTCGCGCACCACCAGGTAGGTGGGGATCATGCCGCCGGAGAAGACCAGCGTGAAGATCACCAGGTTGAGCACCAGCGTCCGGCCCGGCAGGTACCGCTTGGCCAGCGGATACGCCATGGTGAATGTCAGCACCAGCTGCACCACCGTGCCGACCGCCGTCACGACGATGGTCGTGAGCAGGGCGCGGATGAAGGTGGGGGTGGAGAAGATGAACGTGTACGTGTCCGTGATGAACTTCTCCGGCCACAGGAAGAACGGCCGCGCGGCGATCTCCGACTCGCTCGCGAAGGACCCCGCCAGCACGTACAGCAGCGGCAGCACCGTGACCAGCGCCAGGCCGATGAGCACGGCGACGTTGATCACGTCGAACACCCGGCTGGCCACGGTGCTGTATTCCGTGTTCAGCTTCTTGTGCTTCATGCTGTTCATATCCAGGGCCCCCTAGAGCAGTCCACGCTGGCCGAGGCGCTTGGCCAGCCAGTTGGAGCCGAAGATCAGGATGCAGCCGACGACGCCCTTGAACAGGCCGACGGCGGTGGAGTAGCTGATGGCGCCCTGGGTGATACCGGTGTAGTAGACGTAGGTGTCGAACACGTCCGCCACCGAGCGGTTCAGCGAGGTGGTCATGAGCCAGATCTGCTCGAAGCCCGTGTCGAGCAGGTTGCCCGAGGTGAGGATGGCCATGACGACGATCGTGGGGCGGATCGCGGGCAGCGTGACGTGCCAGAGCTGGCGGAAGCGGCCGGCGCCGTCCATGCGTGCGGCCTCGTACAACTGCGGGTCCACACCGGCCAGCGCGGCCAGGTAGATGATCGTGCCCCAGCCGGTCAGCTTCCACATCTGCTGCAGGATGATCAGCGGCCGGAACCACTCCTCCTGCGCCACGTAGTCGATCTTCGCGGTGTCGCCGAGTATGTCGCGCAGCCATCCGGAGAGCACCCCGTAGTCGGCCGAGAACAGCAGATACGTCAGCGACGCGACGATCGTCCAGGACAGGAAGTGCGGGATGTACATCACCGACTGGACCGAACGCTTGAGCACGTTGATCCGCAACTCGTTCAGCAGCAGCGCGACGACGATCGGCGCGGGGAAGATGAAGACCACGGTCAGGAGCGCCAGGAACAGCGTGTTGAACATCAGCCGGCCGAAGTCCGGCCCGGTGAACAGATCCTGGAAGTGCTGGAAGCCCACCCAGGGACTGCCGGAGTAGCCGAGGAACGGCAGGAAGTCCTGGAAGGCGATGGTGATGCCGTACATCGGCAGGTACTTGAAGATCGCGAAGTAGACGACGCCCGGAAGGAGCATCAGGTAGAGCCAGCGGTATCGCGCCAGGGACGCGCCCAATCCCGGCCTCCGGCGTCGGCCGGGCTTGCTCGCCGCCCTCGCGGGAGGCGGCGCCAGGTCGGTGGCCACAACGGCCTCCTTTCATGTGAGGGGCCCGGGCACGACGGCCCGGGCCCCTCAGGCGGATCAGTTGGTGCCGAGCTTGGAGACCAGGTCGTTGATCTCGGTGGCGACCTGCGTGCCGCCGGCGTCGTACCAGCGCTTGATCTCGCCCTTCAGCTGCTCTTCGGTCATCTCACCCGACAGGTACTTGATCCGGGCGTCGGGGATGATGTCGTCGAGCTGCGCGCCCTTGGCGACGGCCGTGGGTGAGACCACGGGCAGCGCCGGGTTGAACACGGCCGTCTTGAGGTCCTCGTTCATCAGGTCGAGGCCCAGCTTGATGATGTCCTTGTACGGCTGGCCGGACGGCGTGCGCGCGTAGGCGAGGCCGCCGTACGTCGTGTCGCCCTTGAAGCCGAGCTGGGTGAAGGCCTGGTCGACGTTGTCCTGGACGACCCGGACCGCGGGGTCGGTCTCGTTGATCAGCGCGGCGGTGTCGCCCTCGGCCTTGAAGTTGCGCCCCTCGATGCCGTTCTGGACCAGGACCTGGCCCTCCTTCGTCCCCAGCTTGTCCAGGACCTTCAGCAGGTTGTCGAGGTCCTGCTCGGTCCGCACGTTCTGCTTGGAGATCGCGATGGCGTCGTTGTAGCCGGTGAACGGCAGGGAGAACTTCTTGCCGTCGGAGCGCTTGAGGTTGCCGACCATGGCGACCTTGTCACCGTAGTCCTTGTCGCCGTCGTCCCTGAACTTGTCGAGCAGCGCCCTGGAGCGGACGTTCACGTCGATGATGATGCCGCCCTTGCCCTGGAAGAACGGATCGTCCCACTTGGCCGTGTCGTAGCTGGCGAAGTCCGGGTTGACCAGGCCCTCGTCGATCATCTTCTTCAGGAACTTGTTGGCCTCGAGGAACTCGGGGGTGTCGAAGCCGGGGACCAGCTTGCCGTCGCGCTCGCCCCAGCCGTTCGGGGCGCCGAACCAGGTCTCCAGCGTGTCATAGGGACTGGAGCTGGCGTACTTGCCCGGCCACTTCGGGATGATCAGGCCGTAGGTGTCCTTCTTGCCGTTGCCGTCGGGGTCCTTCTCGGCGAACGCCTTGGCGATGGTGTAGAGGTCGTCGACGGTCTCGGGCAGCTTCAGGTCGAGCTTCTCCAGCCAGTCCTTGCGGATCATGACTGCCGAACGCAGCATGGGCCGCATCCGGGGGATGGAGTAGGACTTGCCGTTGATGGAGGCGTTGAGCACGCGGCGCTCGTCCGTCGGCTTCAGGTTCGGGTACTTGTCCAGCTTGTCGGTCAGGTCCCAGAACGCCCCGGCCTGCGCGGCCTTGACGAACGCCGGGCCGTGCGGGTCCACGACCATGAGCTGCGGCACGTTGCCCGAAGCCAGCGTGACGTTGACCTTGTCGGCGTACTCGGCGTTGGGAACCCAGGTGATCTGGAGCTTCTTGCCGAGGAACTTCTCGACCGCCTGCTGCATCTCTCCCTTCGGGTCGGGCGCGGCGCCGAACAGCTTGGTCATGATGGTCAGCGTGTTCGGATCGCTGGCGGGCGCGTCACCGCCTGAGCAGGCCGAGGCGGTGAGTGCAGCCGTGAGCGTTAACACACCGGCGAGAAGCCGGCGACGACGGGATGCGCTCATGAGTTCCCTTTCGAATGCAGGCGCGCCTCGTTCTCCTCGAAGAAGCGCTGGCAGAGCCACGTGTTGAGATAGATCCACGCGCCGAAGCTGATCACCGGCGCGAGGATGGGCGCCGCCGAGGTCGCGTAGGCGATGGCTGAGAGCGCTAGCAGCAGCAGCACGGACGAAGCCGGACGCAGGAGCGCTAGCTGCGCCGCCTTGGGCCAGTAGGCCCGAAGCGGCAGGTCATAGTGCGTGTACAACGGCCCCACGTACGCCCCCACACCCGCAAGTGCGATGAGCGCCACGAAGGTCGCGATCCGCAACGCTCCCATGCTGGGCCCGAGAGCGGAGAGGTAAAGATAGTTGCCGACCAGGACGGTGGCCAGCGCCGCCACGGGCAGGACCAGCAGCGAGCCCCGGACGAACTCCCGTCGGTAGACGGTCCAGAATTCGGCCCAGGCATGAAACGATTCATTGCGAGCCCGCCGCCGAGCCAGCGTGTACGCGGCGACGGTGGCGGGCCCCAGCCCGCCGATCACGCCTCCAGCGAGCGTGAAGACGATCCACATCAGGTTCAGCTGGACCGCCCAGATGAGCTCTGAGCAGGCAGCTTGAATCCTGATAGACATGGCGGGATGGTTCATCCGGCACCACCTCTCGTGGCATGTGCACGGATACGGGGGTGGGGTTGTTGCACCGCGATTCCTGCCCCGTTACAAGCCAGTGAACGGCGGGTTGGTGCGAAATTAGTGTTGAATCGACTCAAAGTCAATGACGAGACACCCGGAGATTTGCGTACTCTCCGATCAGCGGCGCCATCTGCCGAAACCCGATCTTGCCTCCGGCCAGGGCGGGACCGCCGATCGAGCCGTCGTCCGCCCATCGGAACGAGACCAAATCGTTGACCGAGAACGTGATCGTCCCGGCCTTGATCTCGAGGCGGATCGCGTACGGGCCCTCGGCGTCCAGCACCGCGGGGAGCGGGTCGGGGCCCTGCGCGACCAGGTGGAAGCCGTGGCTCTTGCGCAGGTTGCAGGTGTGCAGGGCGCGCTCCGAGGCCCACATGCGGCGGAAATAGGAGACGTGGTAGGCGTCGATGTCGCCGTGGTGATACTGGTCATAGGGGCCGGTGCGCGTGGCCAGGCCCGGGTCGAACAGGTCCTCGCCGGTCCTGCCGCGGGCATGGAAGAACATGATGGCCAGGCCGGGCTCCCGCACGGGCCAGAAGTCCCACTCGATCCGCACGTCGGCGGGGAACTCCTCGGGACACCACAGGACCAGGTTGGCCGCCTGGCCGTCCGAGGGCGGTCTGAGGCTCTCCAGGCGCAGGCGTCCCTGGGGGAACGAGGTGGCGCCGTCCCCCTCCAGGCGGAAGCCTGCCAGGTCATCGGGGGTGGCCAGGGGGTTTGTGTAGAGCTCGGTCAAGAGGGCTCCTTCCGGTTGTCACAGCCCGCCGCAGGTCACGCCGGGCACGTGGCGACTGTGCCGCCCATGCCGGACGGACCCCACGGGCACGCGGCGCGCAGCCGCCGATGAATCGGTTCACGGGGCTCCGGCGCGGGGGGGAATGGAGGTCAGGCGCTGCGGTCCAGCGCGCTCGACTCCCGGACCACCAGGTCCGGCTGGAAGATGACCTGCCGATGCCGATGCTGCTCCGGCTCGGCGACCTCCTCCAGCAGCAGGTCGATCGCCGTACGTCCGAGCAGCTCACGCGGCTGCCGGATCGACGACAGCGGCACCGCGGCCGCCGCGGCGAAGTCGATGTCGTCGTACCCGATGATGGCCAGGTCCTCGGGCACGCGTAGTCCGTGCGTGGCCATCGCCTGTAAGAAGCCCAGCGCCATCATGTCGTTCGCGCAGAACGCCGCCGTCGGCCGCTCGTCGGCGGGCAGCGCGGCGATGCGCTCCCCGACGGCCCGGCCCTCGGCGACGGTCAGCGTGGGAGAGATGGAGGTGAGCAGCTCGACCGCGCCGTCGGCCGCGGCGACGGCGCTGCTGATGCCCGCGTGCCGGTCGGCCACCTGTCTTATGGACGTCGGTCCCCCGACGAACAGGATCCGCCGATGCCCCCGCTCGATCAGGTGGGCGCCGGCGATCTGCCCGCCGAGCCGGTCGTCGACCGCCACCGAGCACTGCAGGCCGGTCGCGGGGCTGTCGACCAGCACCACGGGCGTGCCCCGGGCGGCCAGCTCCTCCAGCCAGGGGCTCTCCATCTCCACGGGGGTGATCAGTATGCCCATGACCCGCTGCTGTTCGAGCTGGTCGAGGTGGCGGCGCTCGCGGCCGGGGTCGCCGGCGCTGTTGCAGAGCACCACCATCGAATCGTGGCCGTCGGCCACCGACTCGGCACCCTGGGCCACGTCCACGAAGAACGGGTTGGACACGTCGAGCACGACGAGGCCGACCGTACGGCTGCGGCCCACTCGCAGGTGGCGGGCCACTTCATTACGGACGAAGCCCAGTTTCTTGATCGCTTCGAAGACGCGTTCGCGTGTGGCGGGGGACACGATCTCCGGGCGGTTGAGCACATTGCTCACCGTGCCCACCGAGACGCGCGCCAGCTGCGCGACCTCCTTGATGTTCCTGGTCGCCATCGATCCTCACGAGGCCGTGCTGCTTGAACTGCATAATCCGCTACTTGGCAGTGGTCCGCCGGACGCGGCCCACCGAAGGTGCACAAACCGCAGCCTGCGGCGGCCCGCCGTGACGCGGCCCACCGTAGCTGCGCGCTACCGCCGCCTGCGGCGATCCGCTGGACGCGGTACGCCGTGGGCGCAGAGACAACGGATGAACCGCCGATGGCGGTCACCGTGAACTTCTCGCATCATAGCGGCATTCAAGATTCTTTTGAATCGTCTCAAACTCTCAAACCGGTCACGGGGCCACGTGAGCGGACGGCGTGGCCGCGCCGGTCTTCATCCCGTCGAGCATCAGGTGCAGGTATCGGACCGGCCTGGACGCCACCGGCTCGGGCAGCCGGCCGGGGTGGCAGGCGAAGACGTTCAGCAGGTGGATCAGGTCGTCCACGCCGACGTCCGTGCGCATCGAGCCCTCGGCCTGCGCCCGGCGTACGAGCGCGTCGAACCGCTCCACCCACCTCGCCCGCGCCCGCGCGAACTCCTCCCGGCCCGTGATCACCTCATCGGGCAGCACGGCCAGCGCGGTGGCCAGCGCGGCACGGCCCGGCTCCGCCGCCCAGGTGACGAAGTCCCAGATCGCGCTCCAGGCGTCGGAGGCGCTCGACGCGGCGAGGTCGAGCGCGTCCGCCATCGTGTGCACGTAGTGGTCACCGACGGCCGCGATCAGCGCGTTGCGGTCGGGGAAGCGCCGGTAGAGCGTGCCGACGCCGACTCCGGCCCGCTTGGCGACGGCCTCCATGGGCGCGTCCACGCCGCGCTCGGCCATGATCTCGGCCGCCGCCTCGACGATCTTGTCCAGGTTCCGCCTGGCGTCTGCGCGCACGTACGACCCCCAAGTGGACGATTCGATTCCGGTTAGTGTAGCGTCCGGGCAACCGGAATCTCATCGTCCGCTTAGGGAGGCCAGCAATGATCGTGGTAACCGGTGCCACCGGCTCCATCGGCCGGGCGCTCGTCGAGCGCCTGCGCGGTCACGACGTCCTCGCCGTCGTCCGCGGACTCGCCGACGACCTGGGCTGCGACCACGCCCTCGCCGACTTCGACGAGCCCGGGACGATCGGCGCGCTGCTGTCACCGGGCGACCGGCTGTTCCTGAACAGCTCGCTCTGGCCCGGCTTCGCCGACGCCCACCGCGCCGTGATCGACCTGGCCGCCCGCGCGGGCGTGGCCCAGGTGGTGACGGTGTCCGTACGGGGCGCCACGCCGGGCGCGAAACTGGGCGGCGGGATGCACGGCGAGGTCGACGCCCACCTCAGGAGGTCGGGCCTGCCCTGGTCGATCCTGCAACCGACCGGCTTCATGCAGAACCTGCCGCGCGAGGTGCGCGACGGACGCTTCTACGGCTCGTACGGGCCCAGGCCGGTCAACTACATCGACACGAGGGACATCGCGGAAGTGGCCGCCGCCCTCCTCACCCGCCCGGTCGGACCGGACGCCGACCACGTGCTCACGGGCCCGGAGTCACTGTCGCACGACCAGATCGCCGAGGAGATCAGCGCCGTCCTCGGCCGCCCGATCCGCTACGTGGACCTGCCCGTTCCCGAGATGGCCGCCCACCTCGAACGCCAGGGCATCCCTCAACCGCTGGCCGGCGACCTGGCCGAGCTGATGGCCTCGACCGGGGACGGCCGCTGGTCCACGACCACGACGACGGTCGAGGACCTCACGGGCCACCGGCCCCGTCCCCTGTCCACCTTCCTCACCGACCACAAGCCCGCCTTCACCCCCTGACCGCACCCACGCCACCATCTCCCGTGATCGCAGCGCCGGCCCGATGGCGCACCGCGGGGCTGGGGGCACGGGGCGGGAGATGGACGCGTGGGCGCGGGGCTCGGGCGCGATACAGAGCGCGAGCAAGGGCGCAGGTCAGGGTGGGTCGATGATCCTGATGCGGGTCGCGCGGAACGACGCCGGCGTGTCCCGGAGCACCGCCAGCCGGGGGTCCGGCACCACCAGGAACGGCTCGGTCTCCAGCGCCAGCAGCGACGCCAGCCGCCGATCCCCCCGCAGGGCGTCCACGGCCCGGCGATCCCCGCCCAGCACCACCCCGTCCAACTCCCCCAGGTACGGCGTCAGCACCCGCACCGCCGTCTCCACCGCGTCGTCGAACGCCTGCGCCGCCTGGTTGCTCCGCCGCCTGGCGAAGCGATGCTGCGACCACCCGCCCGCCGCCGTACGCCCCTGCACCAGCCGCGACCCCACCTTGGACGCCACCAGCGAAGACCCGGAGAAGACCCCCGCCGCGTACCCCCCGAGCCGCACCAGGAACACCCCCACCTGCCGCGCCGCCCGGGCGTGGACGACGAGCCGGGTGACGTGCGGCGGCCCCGGCGGCGTCATGGGCGGGAACGGCACGTGCAGCTCGGCCAGGGCCCCGTCGTCGGCGAGCAGCCGCACCACCCGCTCGTCACCGGACGCCGTGAAGGGCCCGTGACGCCCCGCGAACCCGTCGATCCACGGATGCAGCCGCTCCGGCGGCACCGTGACCCACCGGCCGCCACCCCTCGCCGGACGCGCACCCATGCCGGAAGGCTAACCGAATGAGATTCCCCGCGGCCAAGCCGCCGCTCCCCGGATGGAAAACGAAATGTCGGTAAATTTTGCTGCCTGGGCCTTCAGCCACGCCCGTGACTCCACCACCATTCGTACGTGTCCTCCCTGCTCACCAGCCCCATAGTGGATCTCGACACCGGGGCAGCCATCGCCCACCCGGCCGTCGTCGACTCCGCGGGCACGCTCAAGGCGGCCCCCCTGCCGATGGTGCTGGAGCTGCCTGTCAGGGTCGTTCTGGCGGGCGCGGGTGCCCTGGCGCCCCTGCACGAGGCGCTCCGAAGGGCGGGCAGGCATCCCCGTGAGGCGATCGTGCTGCTCACTGGACCGTGCCAGGAACAGGACCGGCCGCTGCTCAAGGTCGGGCTCGACAGCCTGCGCACGATCGGCTACCTTCTCGGCTTCGCCGACGTGGGGACCAGTGGCGCGGCCCTGGCACTGATCGCGGACGCGAGCCCGTACCTGCTGGCCCTCGACCCCGAGACGGTCACCCGCGTCCCGGGCGACCATCGCGCGACCGCGGTGGTGCGGTCGGTGGTGACGCTGGCCCGCGGCATCGGCGCCCACGTGCTGGCCCCCGGCGTCGAGCGCGAGCCGCAGGCCGCGGTGGCCCGCGGGCTCGGCGTGCGGCTGGCGCACGGCCCGCTGCTCGCACCCGGCCCCGACGGCAAGATACGGGTGCCGCTCCCCGTCACCGACGAGCCGGCCTCCGTCATGCTCGGCCCGCGCGTCCAGGAACTGCTGATCCCGGCGGTGACGCTGCCCGCGGAGGCCAAGGCGGAGGACGCGGTGGCGGCGTTCGGGCAGGAGCCGACGATCACCAGCGTGATCCTGGTGGACGAGTTCCAGCGGCCCAAGGGCAGCCTCGACCGCAGCCGGTTCCTGCTGTCGTTCGCGGCCCGCTACGGGCACGCGCTGCACGGTTCGAAGCCGGCGCAGCGGCTGGCCGACCCGCCCCGTACGGTGCCGCGGACCACCCCGGCTATCGCGGCCATGCAGGCGGCGGGCCGGGACTCGGCCCGCGTCTACGACGATCTGGTGGTCACCGACGAGATGAACCGCTGCCTCGGCATCGTGCGCGTCTCCGACCTCATCAGGCAGGTCAGCGCGATCAGGTGAGGGAACGCCGCCGCCTGGATAGGAAGTAGCCATGCGGGTGGACAGGAGAACCCTGCTCGGAGCGGGGATGCTGGCGGGGCTGACGAGCGCGTGCACAACCAGTACGCCTGCGGTGAAGCCGAAGTTCGACCCCGGCGACTGGGCGTCCGTGCGGGCCCAGTTCGCGCTGGACCCGGCCTACGGACAGTTCGCGGCGTTCGTGCTGGCGCCCGCCCCGGCCCAGGTACGGGAGGTGATCGCGAAGCACCGCGACGCCCTGGACGCCGACCCCGAGTACACGCCGCCCGGTGCCCAGTCGCCCGACCGGACGGTACGCGAGGCGGCGGCCCGCTACCTGGGCGCCAGGGCGGAGGAGATCGCGCTGACCGACAGCACCACCATGGGCCTGGCCCTGCTCTACTCCGGCCTCAGGCTGCGCTCCGGCCAGGACGTGCTGACCACCGAGCACGACTTCCTCGCCACCCATGAGGGGCTGCGGCTGCTGGCCGAGCGCACGGGCGCGAAGGTGCGCAAGGTCAGGCTGTACGACGACCCGGCCCGCGCGGACGCCGGCCGGATGGTGGCGGCGGTCAAGGCCGGCCTCGGCCCGCGTACCAGGGTGGTCGCGCTCACCTGGGTGCATTCGAGCACCGGCGTGCGCGTGCCCGTCCGCGCCATCGCCGACATGCTCGCCGAGGCGAACAAGGGCCGCGCCGAGCACGACAGGGCGCTGTTGTGCGTGGACGGCGTGCACGGGTTCGGCGCGATGGCCGACGGCCCCGGCGACCTGGGCTGCGACTTCCTGGCCAGCGGCACGCACAAGTGGCTGTTCGGGCCGCGCGGCACCGGCATCGTGTGGGGCAGGGCCTGGGACGCGCTCTCCCCGATCATCGCCAGCTTCAGCGGGGCGTCGTTCCAGGCGTGGCAGGGCGGCGGGTCTCCGGGGGCGAGCACGGCGGAGCTGGTCACGCCGGGCGGTTTCAAGGCGTTCGAGCACCGGTGGGCGATGCCGCAGGCGTTCGCCTTCATGACGGCGATCGGCAAGGACCGGGTCCAGCGGCGCACGCAGGAGCTGGCCACCCGCCTCAAGGACGGGCTGGCCGGGATCCCGCGCGTCACGCTGGCCACGCCGCGGGCGCCCGAGCTGTCGGCGGGCCTCGTGTGCTGCTCGATCGAGGGGATGGCGCCCATGGAGGCCGTCGACCGGCTGCACGCGAGCAAGGTGGTCGCGAGCGTGACGCCGTACGATCCGCCGCTGCTGCGGTTCGGCACCAGCATCGTGACCACCCCCGAGCAGGTGGACCAGGCGGTCAAGGCGGTGGCCGGGCTCACCTAACTAGAGCCAGCCCTGGGCCTTGGCGCGCTGCACCGCCTCGATGCGGTTGCGGGCGTGGGTCTTCTGGATGGCCGAGGACAGGTAGTTGCGCACGGTCCCCTCCGACAGGTGGAGCTTGCCGGCGATGTCGCCGATCGTGGAGCCGTCCACCGCCGCCTCCAGCACGTCCCGCTCCCGCGCCGACAGCGGGTTCGGCCCGGCGCTGAGGGCCGCCGCCGCGAGCCCGGGGTCGATCACCCGTTCCCCCGCGTGCACCCGCCGGATGGCCGCCGCCAGCTCCCTGGCCGGGCTGTCCTTCACCAGGAACGCCGAGGCCCCCGCCTCCATGGCGGTACGCAGGTAACCGGGCCGCCCGAACGTGGTCAGGATCATCACCCGGCACCCGGGCACCTGCTGGGTGATCCTCGCGCAGGCCGCGAGCCCGTCCATGCCGGGCATCTCGATGTCCAGCAGCGCGATGTCGGGCCGGACCTTGACGGCGACCGCGAGCGCCTCCTCCCCGTCGGCGGCCTCGCCGGCCACCTCGATGTCGGGCTCCAGGCCCAGCAGGGACGCCAGCGCGCCGCGTATCATGCCCTGGTCCTCCGCCAGCATCACGCGGATCACGCGCACGCCTCCGTCGGCACCAGCACCCGCAGCCGGTGTCCGCCGCCCGGGGCGGGGCCCGCCTCGACGGTGCCACCCGCGCCGGCCACCCGTTCGTTGAGGCCGCGCAGCCCGCTGCCCATCTCGTACGGCCCCTCGCCGCCCGTTCCGTTGTCCATGATCTCCAGGGTGGCGTGTCCGCCGTCGAACGTCACCTTGATCTCGCACCGGGTGGCCCGCGAGTGGCGCACGACGTTGGTGGTGCCCTCGCGTACGGACCAGCCGAACAGCCCGTCGAGCATCCCGGGCAGCGGCGTGCCCGAGATCCGCACCTCGGCCGCCACGCCCGCCGCCCGTAACACGGCCCTGGCGTTGTCGAGCTCCTCGGGCAGGCTGCGCCGGCGGTAGCCGGTGACGGCCTCGCGCACCTCCACCAGCGCCTTCCTGGCGACGGTCTCGATGTCGGAGATCTCCTTGTGCACGTGCGGCGCGTCCTCGGACAGCCGCCCGGCCAGCTCGCTCTTGAGCACGATCAGCGACAGGCTGTGCCCGAGCAGGTCGTGCAGGTCGCGGGCGATGCGCAGCCGCTCCTCCGTGGCCGCCAGCCGGGCCATCTCGTCCTGGGCCAGGCGCAGCTTGACGGTCAGCGCCCTGGTGTTGCGCACGCTGATGAACAGCACGCCGAGCGTCACCACCTGCAGGCCCAGCACGATGATCGTGTCGGCGCCGTCGTGGTTGACCAGGCCGGCGCCGACGACGACGGCCAGGTTGGCGACGACGGCGAAGACGGCCCACACAGGCGGCAGCGTGAACCCGTACAGCACGACGGTGTAGACCGGCAGGCTCAGCCAGGAGCCGCCGAAGACGGTGGCGCCCACCACGCCCAGCACGCTGGTCACCCCGAGCAGCGGGTAGGTCAGCGGGCTCTGCTCGAACATGCTCTTGTTGGCCACGACCGTCGCGATGAAGGACGCGAGGAAGGCGAAGAGCAGCACCCCCGCCCACACCGCCCGGGCCCCCGTCAGGGTGCCGCCGAGGATGTCGGTGATGGGGAAGACCAGGTAGACCAGGCCCACGGAGATGCCGATCAGCCGCCGCCTGCGCGACGGCCGGCCCTCGGCGTCCCCGAAGGTGATCTTCTCCGCGAAGCTCATGACCGTACGGTAGCCCGCCGGTAGAGGAAGACGGCGGCGGCCCCCAGCACGATCCCCCAGCCGGCCACGACCAGGACGTCCGTCATGGGCAGGCCGTGACCGGCGACGAGGCTCTGGCCGAGCCTGGCGTAGTGGAACGACGGGGTGACGTCCGCGACCGTGCGCAGGGTGTCGCCGAGCACCTCGGGCGGGAACCACAGCCCGCCGGCGATCGCCAGCACGAACATACAGATCATCGCGGCCGGCTGGGCGGCGTCGGCGGAGAGCACGGACCCGATGGCCAGGCCCAGGGCGACGAACGGCAGCACGCCGAGCCAGAGCGCGAGCAGCAGCTCCGCCCATGTGCCGAGCGACAGCGACACGTGCTGCTGCACCACGGCGGCCAGGCTCACCAGCACCAGCGATGGGAGCACGAGGACCATCGTGGCGGCGAGCTTGGTCACGATGATGGCCCAGCTCGGCAGCGGGGTGATCTGGAGCTGGCGCAGCCAGCCGGACTGCCGCTCGGTGGCCCACGGGACGGCCGAGCTCATCATGGACGAGGCCAGCGCCCCGTAGGCGGCCATCGACACCATCAGGATGACGCTGTACTTCACGCCGCCCGCGTCGGTCTGGTTGCCGTAGATGTTGGCGTTGATGAGGTAGAGCACGACGGGGAAGGCGACCACGAAGATCAGGTAGCGCCGGTTGCGCAGCATCCTCAGGGCCTCGGTCTTGGCGTAGTAGAGCATCAGGACTCCCGGGTGAGGGCGAGGAAGGCGGCTTCGAGGTCGGCGCCGGAGAGCTTCAGCTCGCGCACGTCGAGGGCGGTGTTCCGGTAGAGCGCGGCGAGGGTGGCGTCGGTGTCGGAGGTGTGCAGGGTGGCGACGCCGCGGGCGACCTCCACGGCGGTCACCCCGGGCAGCCGGTCGAGCCCGGCCGCGGGCTGCTCGCGCAGGGCGAAGCTGACGGTGTGGCCGCCGGCCCCGGCCTTGATCTCGGCGGCGGTGCCGTCGGCGGCCAGCTTGCCTCTGGCGATGACGATCACGCGGTCGGAGTGCTCGTCGGCCTCCTCCAGGTAGTGGGTGGCGAACAGCACGGTCCTGCCGCCGGAGGCGTAGTCGTGCATGCTGTCCCAGAACCGCAGCCTCGATTCCACGTCCATGGCCGCGGTCGGCTCGTCGAGCAGCAGGATCTTGGGCGCCCCCGCGATGGCCAGGGCGAACCTGACGCGCTGCGACTGGCCGCCGGACAGCTTGTTCGCCCGCCGGCCCGCGAGCTCGGACAGGTCGGCCAGCTTGAGGATCTCGTCCAGGGCGAGCGGGTTCGGGTAGAGGCGGCGTACGAGGTCGATGAGCTCCTTGACGGACAGCTCGGGGATGAGCGCGCCGTTCTGGAGCATGGCGCCCATCTCGCCGGCCCTGACGGCCTCGTCGGGGGTGCGGCCGTGCACGGTCACGGTGCCCGCGCTGGGCTTGAGCAGGCCGAGCAGCAGGTTGATGGAGGTGGATTTGCCGGCGCCGTTGGGGCCGAGCAGCGCCACGGTCTTGCCGGGCTCGATGGCGAGGGAGAGATCGTCGACGGCAAGCACGTCCCCGTAGCGCTTGCTGACCTGGTCGAACACGATGGCGTTCATGAGAAGAACGCTATGGCCGGGCTTCCCGGGCGGTTAGTGCGTTCCCTCCGGCGTTGGCCGTGACATTTGTCAGGCCAACGCCGGGCCGGACGTCACACGCGGCAGGCGTAGATGTCGGTGACCAGGATCGCCCGCGCGCCGATGTCCCACAGCTGGTCCATCACCAGCTGGTGGCCCTGGCGGCGGACCATGACGCGGACGGCCACCCAGCCCTCGCGGTGCAGCGGGGAGACCGTGGGGCCCTCCATGCCGGGCGTGAGCGCGATGGCATCCTCGATGCGCTCGGCCCGGATGTCGTAGTCCATCATGACGAAGTCGCGGGCGTGCACGACGCCCTGGATACGGCGGACGAGCTGCTCGACGGCGGGCGTGTCGGGCGCGCTCTGCTGCTTGATCAGCACCGCCTCCGAGCGCATGATCGGCTCGCCGAACACCTCCAGGCCGACGTTGCGCAGCGTGGTGCCGGTCTCCACGACGTCGGCCACCGCGTCGGCCACGCCGAGCCGGATGGCGGTCTCGACGGCGCCGTCGAGCTTGATCACGCGGGCGTCGACGCCCTGGTCGGAGAGGTACTTGTCGAGCAGGCCGGCGTAGGAGGTGGCGATGCGGCGGCCGTTGAGGTCGGCGGTCGAGGTCATCGTGCCGGCCATGGCGGCCAGGCGGAAGGTGGAGGCGCCGAAGCCGAGCGGCATGACCTCCTCGACCGGCGCGCCGGAGTCGACCAGCATGTCGCGGCCGGTGATGCCGACGTCGAGCGTGCCTTCGCCGACGTAGACGGCGATGTCGCGGGGTCGCAGGAAGAACAGCTCGCAGCCGTTGGCCTCGTCGACGACGACGAGCTCCTTGCTGTCCCTGCGGGACCGGTAGCCGGCCTCCTTGAGCATGTTCTGGGCCGCCTCGCTGAGCGAGCCCTTGTTGGGTACTGCCAGACGCAGCATGTTCGGATCCTCGATCTGTCTCGCTGTTGCTTCTCCAGGGGCTGGGTGGCGGGCGCCGGGCGCCCTAGAGATGCTTGTAGACCTGGTCGAGGCCGATGCCCTTGGCGATCATGAGCACCTGCACGTGGTAGAGAAGCTGGGAGATCTCTTCGGCGGCCCTGTCGTCTGACTCGTGCTCGGCGGCCATCCAGCTCTCGGCGGCCTCCTCGACGACCTTCTTGCCGATGGCATGGACGCCGGCGTCGAGGGCGGCCACGGTGCCCGAGCCCTCGGGCCGGGTCCTGGCCTTCTCGGACAGCTCGGCGAACAGCTCTTCGAAGGTCTTCATGGTCTCTCTCGTGGGTTGGCTGACGTGCTCGTCAAGCCTAGTCTGCGCGAGAGGGTGACGCCGCCCCGCGTCCGCCACGCGAGACGGCCTCGCCAAATGGCCACCGGCGCGCCACCCGGGGGCCACACCTGGCCGGCGCCGCCGACCGCGACCGCTTCCACCAGGGGGTGCGCCCTGGCCCCGGCTGTCCATGACGAAGACCGCGTAGCCGACGCCGGGCCAGAGCAGCCAGTCGATCGGCAGCCCCCGCCCGCCGCCTAGCCCTGGTGCTCGACCACGCACGGCACCGGCCCGGCGGCCTGGCGCGGGACGAGGAGCCTGTATTCGCGTAGCTGGGCGAGTGGCATGTCGACGAACATCGGCGCTCCTGGAGGACATGCCTGGGTGCCCTCACCGTAACGGCGATCGCGTGGGCGCGATCATCCGGTCACGGACGGCGGGCGCATGATGCCAGGAACGCCGTAGTTATCGCTGATACGGTTCAGTGAAAGTTTCAGGGAGAGGAGCACGGGGTGAAGAGGCCAACGATCGCCGACATCGCCAGACGGGCCGGCGTGTCCAAGGGGGCCGTCTCGTACGCGCTGAACGGCCAGCCCGGTGTCTCCGCCGAGACCAGGGCCCGCATCCAGGCGATCGCCCAGGAGATCGGCTGGCGGCCCAACGTGGCCGCGCGCTCGCTCAGCGGCGCCAGGGCCGACGCCATCGGCCTGGTCCTGTGCCGCCCGGCCCGCTTCCTCGGCGTGGAGCCGTTCTTCATGGAGCTGATCAGCGGCATCGAGGGCGAGCTGGCGGCCAGCTCGTGCGCGCTGATGCTGCAGGTGGTGCCCGACCACGAGACCGAGATCGCGGTCTACCGGCGCTGGTGGGGCGAGGGCCGGGTGGACGGCGCGATCCTGGTCGACCTGCACGCCGACGACCCCCGGGTGCCGGTGGTCGAGCGGCTGGGGATGCCGGCGGTGGTGACCGGGCACCCGTCGGGCGCCGGCTCGCTGCCCGCGGTGTGGTCGGACGAGGTGGCCGTGCTGCGCGAGGTGATCGAGTATCTCGCGGCCCTCGGCCACCGGCGCATCGCCCGGGTGGCCGGGCTGCCGGCGCTGCTGCACACCAGGATCAGGGACGAGGCGTTCGCGGAGATCTGCGCCGGGTCGGAGGTGGCCGAGCACCCGGTCGTCCACACCGACTACACCGGCGAGCAGGGCGCCCGCGCGACGCGGCGGCTGCTGAGCTCCCGGTCCAGGCCCACCGCGATCGTCTACGACAACGACATCATGGCGGTGGCGGGGCTGTCGGTCGCCCAGGAGATGCGCCTGGACGTCCCCGCCGAGCTGTCGATCGTGGGCTGGGACGACTCGCCGCTCTCCCAGGTGGTGCGGCCGGCGCTGACTGCGGTGACGCGCGACATCCCCGCCTGCGGCGCGCACGCCGCCCAGACCCTGCTGCGCCTGATCGGAAGCGGGGAGACGGGGAGCCTGGAGGGGCCGCCGGCCCGCCTGCTGCCCAGGGGGAGCACCGCTCCCGCGGGCCGTGACCGAACCGTTTCACGGGCCATGTAGCCACAGGTCAGCGCCGCCATAAGGGGAAACATTTCAGCAACCTCTGAGGCTGGCTATTGTAACTTACCCGTTTAAGTGGTGAGATCCCTACACCATTGATTTTGGGCGCCAGTCGTGGGGATGCCCTCGCACATCCGCACGCCCTTTCGCGGGGAGTCCCGGTGCCCATCCGACCGATAGATCGGACAGCCCCATGCGACGAACGATGGCAGCGTGCAGCGCGGTCCTGTTGACGGTCCTCAGCGCGGCCTGCGCCACGAGTGGCCAGACGGAGACCAAGCAGGCAGACCAGAACGCCCCCGCGACCCTGTCCTTCTGGTCCACGGGCGGAGATGACGAGACCGCGACCTTCCAGAAGGCGGCCGACCTTTACCACCAGAAGCACCCGAACGTGACGGTCAAGGTGCAGACCCTGTCGTGGAGCGACGCGTACGCCAAGTTGCTGGCGGCGGCCACCAGCCGCAACGGCCCCGACGTCATCTCGGGCGGCATGACCTGGACCATCCAGTTCGGCACCAGGGGCGCCATGGTGGACCTGCGCAAGTACGGCGCCGACTCGCTCAAGGCGCAGGCGCTGCCGGCCCAGTGGGAGTCGGCCATCTCCCCCGACGGCTCCGTGTACGGCGTGCCGCTGGACATGTCGACGCTCGCCCTCTACTACCGCACCGACCTGCTGGAGAAGGCCAAGGTCGAGCCGCCCAAGACCTGGGAGGAGCTCACCGCGGCCATCGACAAGCTCAAGGCCGCCGGCGTGAAGAAGCCCTACAGCCAGGACTGGGGCAACCTGGACTGGATCGGCTACTTCAACTACCTCTACCAGGCGGGCGGCTCGTTCTACACCGCGGACTGCAAGCCCTCGCTCAACACCCCGCAGGCCGAGCAGGCGCTGACGTACTGGGCCGACCTCTACAAGAAGCACGGCGCGCCCACCGCCACCGTCGAGGGCTCCGACGCGCTCGACACCGGCACCGCGATGGTGGTGGCGGGCAACTGGATCGCCAAGGGCATCGACATCAACAAGCCGAAGCTGAAGGGCAAGTGGGCGATGACCACGATCCCGGCGGGACCCGCCGGGCCGACCGCGTTCATCGGCGGCCGGGCGATCGGCGTGACCTCCTTCAGCAAGTACGTGGAGACCGGCGCGGACTTCGTCAAGTTCATGTACAGCGACGAAGCCGTCGCGGCGATCTCGGACGAGGCCAGGAAGCGGAACATCTCCTACATCTCGCCACGCGCCGACAAGATCGTGAACGGCTCGGTGTTCGCTCCCGAGCAGGCTCAGGTGTTCGAGGCGTCGATCAGGACGGGCAAGGCCGCGCCGGGCTGCCCGGGCTGGGACGAGAGCGCGCCGGACGTGACCAAGCAGCTCCAGTCGGTCATCCTGGGCAAGTCAGACGCCAAGACCGCGCTGGCGGAGGCCGCCAAGGTCATGGAGCGCAACGCCGGCTAGCCGCCCGCCGGGACCGGCGCGGGCTGATGATCCGGCCCGGTCCCGGCCCCGATCCAGGAGTCCGATCCGGAGTCTGACCCAGGAGTCTGACATGGCCTCCCCCATCCCCCTGCGCAGCAGGCTGCGCCGCTACGGCACCTCGTACGCGATGCTGCTGCCCTTCCTCGCGCTGTTCGCGGGCTTTCTGATCTGGCCGCTGGCCAACTCCCTCTACCTGAGCTTCACCAAGTTCGACGGGATCAATCCGGCCGCGTTCACCGGCCTGGAGAACTTCCGGCAGCTGGCGTCGGACGGCAGGTTCCGCCACGCGCTGGGCAACACGGCCCTGTACGTGGTGGCCTCGGTCGTGTTCGGCACGCTGCTGTCGCTCGGCCTCGCCCTGGCCTTCAACGGCACCGGCTGGCTGCACCGGATCATGCGCACGGTGTTCTTCCTGCCCTCGGTGACCTCCTCCATCGCGCTCATGCTGATGTGGAAGTGGGTCCTGTACCCCAGCGACGTGGGCCTGGCCAACACGATCGTGGGCTGGTTCGGCGGCAATGCGGTCGCCTGGCTGGCCACGCCGGGGCTGACGATCCCCATCCTGGTCGTGATGTCGGTGTGGGGCGGCATGGGCTATGGCATGGTGCTGTACGTGGCCGGCCTCGGCTCGATCCCCGAGGAGTACTACGAGGCGGCCAAGATCGACGGCGCCTCGACCTGGCACCGGTTCCGCCACATCACGCTGCCGCTGCTGCGCCCCGTCACCACGTACGTGGTCGTGACCGGCCTGATCGGCGCCTTCCAGGTGTTCGAGGCCGTCTACATCGTCTTCTCGACGGGCGCCAACACCATCGGCGGTGTGCTCGACTCGGGCCTGATGATCGTCCCCTACCTCTACGACCAGGGATTCACCCACTTCAGGCTGGGCTACGCCTCGGCGATCGCCTGGGTGCTCTTCCTGGTCATCTTCGTGCTGAGCCTCATCAACCTGCGCGTGGGCCGCGCCATGAAGGAGCTGTGATGGCCGTCGCCCCGATGGACACGATCGCCCCCGCGCCGCAGCCGTCCCGGCACGCGGCCCCGGCAGGCGGCAGCCGGCGCGCGAAGATCAACGGGCATCTTCTGCGCCTGCCGTTCTACCTGCTGGCGCTGACGATGATCGCGCCGTTCTACTGGCTGCTCATCACGGTGTTCAAGCCGCCGAGGGAACTGGCCAGGACGCCGCCGTCGTTCGTGCCGCAGTCCCCCACGGTGGCCAACTTCTACGACACGGAGTGGACTCCGAAGGGGATCAACCCCGGCCACCTGGCGGGCATCTTCCAGCGCTACCAGGTGGACCTGGGATTCTGGCGGTTCATGCTCAACAGCCTCGTCATCACCACCGCCATCACCGTCGGGTCGCTGCTGATCTGCTCGCTGGCCGCGTACGTGATCTCCAAGCACGACATCAAGGGCCGCCGGACGATCTTCCTGCTGATCATCGCCTCGATGATGGTGCCCTGGCAGACGACGCTGATCCCGAACTACGTGATCATGCGGAACCTGGGCTGGCTGGACAACTACGCCGCCTACATCGTCCCGGCGCTGGCCAAGGCGTTCGTGCTGTTCTTCCTGGTGCAGTTCCTGCAGTCGCTGCCGAACGAGCTGATCCAGGCGGCCAGGGTGGACGGCGCCGGGGAATGGCGGATCTGGTGGAAGATCGTGCTGCCGCTGCTGCGGCCGGCGCTCGCCGCGATGTCGATCTTCATCGTGCTCGCGGAGTGGAACAACTTCCTCTGGCCGCTCATCATCGTCCAGAGCGACGAGATGGCGAACATACCCGTCGCCCTGGCCCGGCTCAACTCCTACTACGTGGGGCCGGATCACCAGGGCGCGATCATGGCGGGCGGGCTGCTCGCGTCGGTCCCGACGATCGTCTTCTTCGTGATCTTCCAGAAGTACTTCACCCGCGGCATCGCCCTCAGCGGCCTCAAGGGCTGACCCGGTGCGCCTGGAGCAGCTCCAGGAGGTCCCGGTCCACCGGGAACCCGTCGAGCTGCTCGAAGCGCGCACCGGGCCGCCGGTGCCCGATCACCCCGAACGGCCCCTGGAACTCCCACAACGCGTATCCCCAACCGAACGAGGCGAACACGCCGAGCACGTCGGACAGCCAGCGCAGCGCGACGTCGTTCGGCGTGCGGTCGTAGCAGCCGAACTCGCCCACGTGAACGGGCACGCCCTGCGCCGCCACCTCCCGCCACGGGGCGTAGAAGTCGCGCAGCGCGGCCCGATCCCAGTGCCGCCCCTGGTAGTCGCCGGGGTAGACGGGCTCGGGCAGGCCCTTTGAGCCGGGCCACCACTCGGCCCGGTAGTGGCTGACGCTCATCGGGGCGTAGCCGCGGGTGCTGTGCACGGCGCCGAGGTCGGCCAGCTCCGGCATGGCCAGGTGGCCGCCGCCCAGCCCGTCGATCACGATCGGCCGGTCCGGGTCGGCCCGCCGGATCTCCGCCGCCACGCGGCGGATCACCGTCTCGTGCGCCGCCCTGGTGAACCCCCGCTCCCCCACGGCGGGCGGCTCGTTGACGAGGTCGAAGGAGAGCTCGTCGGCCGGCACGCCCCGGTAGCGGCGGGCGAAACCCGCCCAGACGGCGGTGAAGCCGTCCTGCGCCGCACGGTCGGCCCAGAGGTTGTGGTGCTCGCTCTCCCAGCCGGTGATCACGTAGCCGGGGGCGCGGTGGAGGTTGAGCGAGAGGTGCAGGCCGCGCTCGCGGCAGGCGTCGAGGTAGGTGTCCAGCACCTCCAGGACGCGCTCGTCGGGGTGGGCGTAGTCGAGCCCGTCGGTCCAGAAGCGGTAGTCGCACGGCATGCGCACGAAGTCGAAGCCCCATGCGATGATCGCGTCCAGCGCCCGTTCGTCGACGGGCGCGGGCTTCACCCCGGGGTCCTTCCAGAACATCCACTGCAGGTTGAAGCCGTAACGCCTCATCGTCGCACCACCACATCGTTGACGCAGCGCAGCACCGGCGCGCGGACCAGGGCCCGCTCGTCCAGACCCGCCGTACTGATCAGGAACTCGGCCCGCTCGCCCGGCAGCAGCGTGACGAGCTGGTCGTCGGCCCGCGCGTCCGGGTCCAGCCGGTCGGGGAAGACGGCCAGGTCACGCAGGAGCGTTCGCGCGGTGACCGTCAGCCGGAGCCCGCCGGGGACGGCCTCGGCCGCCGTGTCGTAGCGCGGCGCGGGCAGGCGCAGGTCCCGGTCGGGCGCGAAGAACCACAACGCCCGGTCCACCTCCAGGTCGCCCCCGCCCGGTTCGGTGATCGCGGCGGCGATCAGCTCGCTCGCCGCCTCGCCCGGTCCGGCGACGGGAGCGGCCAGCGGCAGGGTGACGACCGCCCGCGGCGGCACGTCCAGCTCAAGGTCCTGCGCCGCGAGCGCGGCGCCGTCGAAGCCGTGCCGTACGGCCCGCGCCCGCGCCCGCCACGGCAGCGCGGTGTCGTTGACGGCGACCAGCGCCAGGCCGCCGTCGCGCGGCTGCACGGTCAGCAGCCGGTCGGCGTACGCCCGGCGCAGCGCGTGGAACAGCGGCTTGCGCCGGCCGTCCCCGTCCACGGCCGACCAGGAGGTGACCGGCCAGCAGTCGTTGAGCTGCCACACCACGCTGCCCGCGCAGTGCGGCCACAGGGCCCTGAAGTGCTCCACCCCGAGCTGGATGGCGCGGGCCTGGTTGACCTGGGTGAGGTAGTGCCAGTCGTCGAAGCTCTCGGGGACCGGGAAGTGCGGCTTGAGCCCGGCGGCCAGCTTGAGGTTGCCGTCGACGGCCTTCTGGTGGTGCAGCAGGCCCCGGGAGCCGGGCAGCAGCGGCTCGTCGCTGATCGCCCGGCGGATCGTGGCGTACGCGGCGGGCCCCTGGAAGCCGAACTCGGCGGCCATGCGGGGCCGGTAGTCGCGGTAGACGGTGTAGTCGCGCTCGTTCCACACGTCCCAGATGTGCATGGTGCCGCGGGCCGGGTCGTTGGGCGGCAGGTCCATGGAGCCCGAGTAGGGGCTGCCCGGCCAGTACGGGCGGGTCGGGTCCAGCTCGGCCACGACGCGCGGCAGCGTCTCCAGGTAGAAGCCGCCGCCCCAGCTGCGCCCCTGGAGCCGCTCCTGCCAGCCCCAGTCGGCGTAGCCCTCGATGTTCTCGTTGTTGCCGCACCACAGGACCAGGCTCGGGTGCGGGCTCAGCCTGGCGACCTGCTCGCGCGCCTCCGCCTCCACCTCGGCCCCGATCGGGTCCTCCTCGGGATAGGCGGCGCAGGCGAACGGGAAGTCCTGCCAGACCATCAGCCCGAGCCGGTCGCACAGGTCGTAGAAGTCCTCGCTCTCGTACAGGCCGCCGCCCCACACGCGGATGAGGTTGACGTTCGTCTCGCAGGCCTGGGCGAGCCGGGCGGCGTAGCGGTCGCGGTCGACCCGGCTGGGGAAGCAGTCGTCGGGGATCCAGTTCACCCCTCTGACGAACACCTCGACCCCGTTGACGGCCAGGGTGAAGGCCCCGTCGCCGGTAGCCAGCCGCACCTCGCGCAGCCCGATCTCGCGGCGCCACACGTCCTCGCCGGCGGTCACCTCGAGCTCGTACAGCGGCTGCCCGCCGTACCCTCTCGGCCACCACAGCTCAGGGTCGGGCACCTCCAGCGTGAGCACGGCCTCGTCGCGGTCCCCGGGGATCACGGCGCGGGCCGTCACTCCCTTGATCGCCGCGGTCACCTCGGCGGCGCCCGTCTTCTCGACCCGGACGTGGACGTCCACCCTGGCCGTCCCGTCCTCGACGGTGACCAGCGGCCGGACCTCGGCGATCCTGGCCCCGCTCCACTCGTGCAGCCCGATCGGCCGCCAGATGCCCGCCGTGACCAGCGTCGGGCCCCAGTCCCAGCCGAAGTTGCAGGCCATCTTCCTGATGAAGTTGTAGGGCTGGGTGTAGGCGCCCGGCCGGTCGCCGAGCTCCTCCCGCAGCCGCTCGGCGTATTCGAGCGCCGACCCGAACGTGACCGTCAGCCGGTTGCTCCCGGCCCGCAGCGCATGGCGGACGTCGAAGCGGTACGAGCGGTGCATGTTCGCGGACTCGCCCACCGGCACGCCGTTGAGCTCGACGGCGGCCACCGTGTCGAGCCCCTGGCACACGAGGTCGACGTGCTCGTGCCCGGTGCCGTCCCACGAGAACTCCGTCTCGTAACGCCACTCGGTGCGCCCGATCCAGGCCAGGCGGGTCTCGTTGTCGTCGAGGTAGGGATCGGGGATCAGCCCCGCGGCGAGCAGGTCGGTGTGCACGCAGCCGGGGACCGTCGCCGGCACCGGGGCCGACACCGGGGCCGGGGCCGGGGCCCGCACGTCGCCGCTCGCGGAGCGGACGGTCCAGGCTTCATGAAGGGGGCGGAACGGGCTCATCAACCCTCCGGGCTCGAGCAGCGGGGAATTGTCATCGCATCACTAAACCCGTTTAGTTTCAATCTTTCTTATGGTGACTGAACGGGTTCATGGGATGTGCGCACGGACCGGGGCGGTGCTGCCCCTGCTGACCATGCGCGGGTTGGCCTGTCGCGTGTCGGCCACCTCGCGGCCCTGGACCAGGTCGAGCAGGGCCCGGGCGGCGTGGGCGCCGTAGGCGGCGATGTCCCTGCTGACCGCCGTCAGGTGCGGCCGGGCCAGCAGGCACAGGGCGGAGTCGTCCCAGGCCACGACGGACAGCTCGCCGGGCACCGAGATCCCGGCCTCACGGGCGGCGGCGGTGCCCGCGACCGCCATCACGTCGTTGTCGTAGACGATGGCGGTCGGCCTGCCGGGCCCGCGCAGGAGGTCGAGCGTGGCGCGCTCGCCGCTCTCGCCGCTGTAGTCGGCGTACACGGTGACGCTCTCGACGCCCAGCCCGGCGGCGGTCGCCCGCATGGCGGCGGTCCTGACCCGGGTGTGCATGAGCTCCTCGGGGCCCGCGACCCTGGCGATCCTGCGGTGCCCCAGCCCGGCCAGGTGCTCGATCACGGTGGAGAGCGCGCCGCCGTCGTCGATCCAGACGGCGGGCAGCCGCCCGGTCCCGCCTGGGCCGCCGATGACCACGGCGGGCAGCCGCAGCTCCTCCAGCACGGCGATCCGGGCGTCCTCGGCCCGCAGGTCCACGACGAACACCCCGGCGACGCGGTGCTGGGCCCACCATTTCCGGTAGATCGAGATCTCGGCCTCGTGGTCCTCGGTCATCTGCAGCAGCAGCCCGACGGACGCCGCCGACAGCGTGGCCTCGATGCCGGAGATCAGCTGCATGAAGAACGGCTCCAGCCCCAGCGTGCGCGCCGGGCGGTCCACGACCAGGCCCAGCACGTCGGGCCTGCCGTCGAACAGGGCCCGCGCCAGGCTGTTGGGCTGCCAGCCCAGCTCGGCGGCGATGGCCTGGATGCGGCGGCGCGTCTGGCTGGAGACGCCGGGACGGCCGTTCAGCGCGAACGACACGGCCCCTTTCGAGACGCCGGCCCTGCGCGCGATGTCGTCGATCGTGGGTCGCTTCATCGGCCGCCCCTCGGGATTTACCGGTTCATATATGTCGCAAACGCGACTCTACGCAAATGACACCGCCCGCCGCATCCCTTGCGGGACGCGACGGGCGGGTCAGCGATGAAGAACCGGGTCAGCGCTCGAAGCGGCGGCCCGAGTTGCGGCGGTAGCCGCCGCCGTTGCCGCCGCGCTCGTCAGAGCGGCCACCGCCGGAGCGGTAGCCGTCGCGCGGGGCGCGCTCGTCGGAGCGGTAGCCGCGGTCGCGGTCGGCCGAGAACGGGCGGCTGCGGTCGGAGGCGTAACGCCCGCCGCGGTCCTCGGAGCGGTAGCCGCCACCGCGCTGGCCACCGCGGTCGTCCTGGCGCAACGGCCGGTCGTCGGAGCGGTAGCCGCCGCGCGGCCCGCCGTCACGGCGCCGGTCGTCCCCGAAGGTACGCGGCTCCTGCGAGCGCCCGAACGGCCGCTCACCGTCGGCGTGCCGCCGCGGACGGCGGTCCTCGCCCGAGTTGAAGGAGCGCTCGCCGTCCTCGTGGCGGCGCGGACGACGGTCCTCACCCGAGCCGAAGGACCGCTCGCCGTCCTCGTGCCGCCGGGGGCGGCGGTCGCCGTCGAAGTCGCGGCGCTGGCGACGGCCGTTGCGGCGCTCGCCGCCCTGGCCACCGCCCTCACGGCGAGGACGCAGAGGCTTGCGGACGTCCGGCTCCCAGACCGGGATGGCCTCGCCGCTCGGCGTGCGGGCACCGGTCACCTCGGCCACCCGCGGGTGGCCGGGCGTGGCCTTCAGGCGGAACGGGTGGATGCCGGCCCGCCGGGTGAGCGCGTCGGTGGAGCGGCGCTCGCTGGGCAGCACCAGCGTGACCACGGTGCCCTTCTCGCCGGCGCGGGCGGTGCGCCCGCCCCGGTGCAGGTAGCTCTTGTGGTCCTGCGGCGGGTCCACGTGCAGCACCAGGCTGATGTTGTCGACGTGGATGCCGCGCGCCGCGACGTCGGTGCAGACGAGCACGTTGATGGCGCCCTCGCGGAACTCGGCGAGGATGCGGGTGCGCTGGTTCTGGCGCTTGCCGCCGTGCAGGCCGCCCGACTTGACGCCGACCCTGGCCAACTGCTTGCAGAGCCGGTCGACGCCGTGCTGGGTGCGGACGAAGACGATCGTACGGCCCTCGCGGTTGGCGATCTCGGCGATGACGTCGAACTTCTCGTCACGCGTGACCTGCATCACGTGGTGCTCCATGGTGTCGACCGGCGAGGTCGCGGGCGCCACGGAGTGGGTGATCGGGTTCTTGAGGAAGCGCTGCACCAGCTTGTCGACGTCGCCGTCGAGCGTGGCGGAGAACAGCAGCCGCTGCCCGTCGGTCGGGGTCTGCGCGAGCAGGTCGGTGACGACGGGGAAGAAGCCGAGGTCGCACATGTGGTCGGCCTCGTCCAGGACGCTGACCTCGACGTCGGCGAGCGAGCACTCGCCCTGCCGGATGAGGTCGCCGAGCCGGCCGGGCGTGGCGATGACGACGTCGACGCCGCGCCGCAGCGCCTCGATCTGCTTGCCCATGGACATGCCGCCGACGACGACCTTCATCCGCAGCCCCAGGCCGCGGCCCAGCGGCTCCAGGGCGTCATGCACCTGGAGGGCGAGCTCGCGGGTGGGCACGAGGATCATCGCGCGCGGGTGGCCGGGGGCCGGCTTCACACCGGCGATGCGGGCCATGGTGGGCAGGCCGAACGCGAGCGTCTTGCCGGAGCCGGTCTGGCCGCGGCCGAGCACGTCGTTGCCGGCGAGCACGTCGGGAATGGTCGCGCTCTGGATGGGGAACGGGCTGTCGATGCCCTGCTTGGCCAGCCCGGTGATGAGCGGCTTGGGCAGGCCCAGGAGCTCGAACTCGGACGGCCGCGCCTCGGCGTCTCTCTCCGGGGCGGAGTCCGCCGGACCGGCGTTCTCGTCGAATGCGGGCATGACAGCGTCAAGCATGGTCACGAAAGTCGTGCCTTTCCGTCGAAGTGGCACGTCACTTCTGCGAAAGGACGAGCCGGGACGTGCGGCGCACGCCGCACAGGGGTTCTGGTCACCCGCCGTACGGGCGGGTCAAATCATTTAAGGGGGTAACACACCGGGCACCGGCCGCAGGCGATGCGAGACGCGCGATGAGACGTCAGGTGCGTTTGTTACCAACGCCGGGATGTTATCTGAAATTCCCCGGACGGGCCCGGACTTTCCGCAACCCTCTATGGCACGCTGAAACGGCTGACGAGTGAACGTCAGCCGTAACAGCAAAAAGATCAGACATTAAATCCTAGCATACGGAGCTGCTCGCGCCCCTCGTCGGTGATCTTGTCCGGGCCCCACGGCGGCAGCCAGACCCAGTTGATCTTCACGTCGGACACCATGCCGTCGAGCGCCGAGTGGGCCTGGTCCTCGATGACGTCGGTCAGCGGACAGGCCGCGCTGGTCAGCGTCATGTCGATGGTGGCCACGGGCCGCGCGCCGTCGGCCGGGTCGAGGTTGAGCCCGTAGATGAGGCCCAGGTCGACCACGTTGATGCCGAGCTCGGGGTCCACGACGTCCTTGAGCGCCTCCATGACCTCTTCGACGGTCGTCTCGCCGTCGAAATCGGTCGGAGTCTCCACAGGCTTACTCATCGGGCACTCCTCACTACCGCATCCTTATAGGCCATCCACGACAGCAGCGCGCACTTGACGCGCGCCGGGAATTTGGCCACGCCCGCGAACGCGACCGCGTCGCCGAGCACTTCCTCGTCGGCCTCGACCTGGCCCCTGCCCTGCATGAGCCTGGTGAACTCGTCGACCACGGAGAGCGTCTCCTCGACCGTCGAGCCGGTGGCGAGCTCGTGCAGCACCGAGGCGGCGGCCTGGCTGATCGAACAGCCCTGTCCGTCGTAGGAGACGTCCAGGACCTTGCCGCCGTCGCCCACCTTCACCCTGAGCGTGATCTCGTCGCCGCACGTCGGGTTCACGTGGTGAACCTCGGCGTCGTACGGCTCGCGCAGCCCCCGCCCCTGCGGGTGCTTGTAGTGCTCCAGGATCAACTCCTGGTACATCGACTCGCCGATCATGGCTATGCGAACACCTTCTGAACGTGATGGAGGCCGCGGACCAGGGCGTCGATCTCGCCCGTGGTGTTGTACAGGTAGAACGACGCCCGCGTGGTCGCCGGTATTCCGAAGCGCAGGTGCAGGGGGCGCGCGCAATGGTGACCGACGCGTACGGCGACGCCGAACTGGTCGTCGAGGATCTGCCCGACGTCGTGCGGGTGGATGCCCCCCAGCGTGAACGACACCGTGCCGCCCCGCTGCTCCAGCGAGTCGGGCCCGATGAGCCGCAGGGTGGGCACCTCGCGCAGGGCGTCGAGCGCGTAGGCCGTCAGCGTGCGCTCGTGCGCCTCGATGGCCGCCATCCCGACCTCGGTGAGGTAGTCGACGGCCGCGCCCAGCCCGATGGCCTCGACGATCGGCGGCGTGCCGGCCTCGAACTTGTGCGGCACCGGCGCGTACGTCGAGTGGTCCATCCAGACCGCCTCGATCATCTCGCCGCCGCCCAGGAACGGGGGCATGGCGTCGAGCAGCTCGGCCTTCCCCCACAGCACGCCGATGCCCGACGGGCCGACCATCTTGTGTCCGGTGAAGGCCACGAAGTCGGCCTCCAGCCCGGCGACGTTCACCGGGTGGTGCGGCACGGACTGCGACGCGTCCAGCATGATCAGCGCACCGACCTCGTGCGCCCGCCGGGCCACCTCGACGACCGGGTTGACGGTGCCGAGCACGTTGGACTGGTGGGCGATCGAGACGATCTTCGTCCGCTCGGTGATCACGGACGGGTCGTAGTCGAGCCGTCCTTCGTCGGTGACGCCGAACCACTTCAGCGTCGCGCCGGTGCGCTGCGCGAGCAGCTGCCACGGCACGATGTTGGAGTGGTGCTCCATCTCGGAGATGACGATCTCGTCGCCGGCCCCGAGCGTGAAGCGCGGATCGGTGTTGATGGGGTTGCCGAAGGCGTACGCGACGAGGTTGAGCGCCTCGGAGGCGTTCTTGGTGAAGATCACCTCGTCGCGCGACGGCGCCCCGACGAACGCGGCGACTCTGTCGCGGGCGCTCTCGTAGGCGTCGGTCGATTCGGCGCCGAGCACGTGCATGGCCCGTCCGACGTTGCTGTAGTGCAGCGCGAAGTGGTCACGCATGGTCTCGATGACCTGATTGGGCTTCTGGGAGGAGTTGCCCGAGTCGAGATAGACGAGCGGACGCCCGTCGGGCAGCTCGCGGGAGAAGATCGGGAAATCCTTCCTGACCTTCTCCACGTCAAAGCTGATCTGAGTCATGCAGATGCCTTCGTGTACTGCTCGTAGCCCTCGGCCTCGAGCTTCTCGGCCAGCTCCGGGCCGCCCTCCTCGACGATCCGGCCGCCCGCGAAGACGTGGACGAAGTCCGGCTTCACGTACCGCAGGATGCGGGTGTAGTGCGTGATCAGCAGCACGCCGGTGTCGCCGGAGGCGCGGAAGCGGTTGATGCCCTCCGACACCACGCGCAGCGCGTCGACGTCGAGGCCGGAGTCGGTCTCGTCGAGCACCGCGATCTTCGGCTTGAGCAGCTCGAGCTGGAGGATCTCGTGGCGCTTCTTCTCGCCGCCGGAGAAGCCCTCGTTGAGGTTGCGCTGGGCGAACGCGGCGTCGATGGACAGCGCGTCCATGCCGCCCTTGAGGTCCTTGGCGAACTCGCGCAGCTTGGGCGCCTCGCCGCGGACCGCGGTGACGGCCGAGCGCAGGAAGTTCGAGACCGACACGCCGGGGACCTCGACCGGGTACTGCATGGCCAGGAACAGGCCCGCGCGGGCCCGCTCGTCGACCGACAGCTCCAGCAGGTCCACGCCGTCGAGCAGCACCTGGCCGCCGGTGATCGTGTATTTGGGGTGGCCGGCGATCGCGTAGGCGAGCGTCGACTTGCCCGAGCCGTTGGGGCCCATGATGGCGTGGGTCTCGCCGGAGTTGACGACCAGGTTGACGCCGCGCAGGATTTCCTTGTCCTCGACGGCGACGTGGAGGTCGCGGATCTCAAGGGTGGACATGGTTGTTATGACTCCTTCGAGAGCGAGACGAGCACGTCATCGCCGTCGATCTTGACTGTGTAGACGTTCACGGGCTGGGTGGCGGGCGGGCCGGTGGGCTTGCCGGAGCGCACGTCGAAGCACGAGCCGTGCAGCCAGCACTCCAGAGTGCCGTCGTAGACCTCGCCCTCGCTGAGCTTCACCTCGGCGTGGGAGCAGACGTCGTGCAGGGCGAACACCTCGCCGCCCTTGCGCACGAGCGCCACCGGCGTCTCGTCGACCTCCACCCCGATTACTCCCCCGTCGGGGATGTCGTCGAGCTTGCAGACCTTCTCGAACGAACTCATCGCGCGAGCTCCGCCTCCAGCGCGCTCAGCACGCGCTCGCGGATCTCCTCGACCTCGATCTTCTCGACGAGCTGGCCGAGGAAGCCCCTGATGACCAGGCGGCGGGCCTCGTCGAAGGGGATGCCACGGGCCTGGAGGTAGAAGATGTGCTCGTCGTCGAGCCGGCCGGAGGCGGAGGCGTGCCCCGCCCCGGCGACCTCGCCGGTGAGGATCTCCAGGTTGGGCACCGAGTCGGCGCGGGCGCCGTCGGTCAGGATGAGGTTGCGGTTGAGCTCGTAGGTGTCGGTGCCCTCGGCCTCGACGCGGATGATCACGTCGCCGATCCAGACGGCGTGCGCGTCCTCGCCCTGCAGGGCGCCGCGGTAGTCGACGTTGCTCTTGCAGTTGGGCTGCGAGTGGTCGACCAGCAGGCGGTGCTCCAGGTGCTGCCCGGCGTCCACGAAGTAGACGCCCGACATGTCGGCGTCGCCGCCGGGAGCGGTGTAGGAGACGTTGGGCGACAGGCGTACGAGGTCGCCGCCGAGCGTCACCACGAAGCTGCGGAACGTCGCGTCCTTGGCCAGCTGGGCGTGGTGATGGGAGACGTGGACCGCGTCGTCGTCCCAGTCCTGCAGGCTGACGACCCTGAGCGAGGCGCCGTCGCCGACGACGAACTCGATGTTGTCGGCGTAGACCGCGCTGCCCTTGTGGTCGAGCACGATCACGGCCTCGGCCAGCGGCTCCACCTTGACCACGATGTGGCCGTACGCGGCGCCGTCGCCCGAACCGGTCAGCGTCAGCACGGTCGGCTTGGAGGTGACGGCCTCGCGCGGCACCGTGACCACGGTGGCCTTCTCGAAGCTGGTCCACGCCTGGGCGCTGACCCGGTCGGTCGGCATGAACGACTTGCCGACGCGGGCGTCGTCGCGGCCGACCGTCTCGACGATGACCTCGGGCGCCGCCTCGACGTCGACCCGGACGTGACCGACGGCGTCGGCCTTGCCGTTGTGCAGGCCCTTCAGGCGCGAGAGCGGCGTGAAGCGCCAGGCCTCCTCGCGCCCGGTCGGGACCTCGAAGTCGCCCAGCTCGTAGGACGCCTTCTCGTGCAGGGTCGACAGGGGCTTCTCGTTCAGGCCCATCAGCCGACGGCTCCTTCCATCTGCAGCTCGATCAGCCGGTTGAGCTCGAGCGCGTATTCCATGGGCAGCTCGCGCGCGATCGGCTCCACGAAGCCGCGCACGATCATCGCCATCGCCTCGTCCTCGTCGAGCCCGCGGCTCATGAGGTAGAAGAGCTGGTCCTCGCTGACCTTGGAGACCGTGGCCTCGTGACCCATCTTGACGTCGTCCTCGCGGACGTCGACGTAGGGGTAGGTGTCGGAGCGGCTGATCTGGTCGACCAGCAGGGCGTCGCACTTGACGGTGCTGGCGCTGCCGTGGGCGCCCTCCTCGATCTGCACGAGACCGCGGTAGGAGGTGCGGCCGCCGCCGCGCGCCACCGACTTGGAGATGACGCTGGAGCTGGTGTGGGGCGCCAGGTGCACCATCTTGGAGCCGGCGTCCTGGTGCTGGCCCTCGCCCGCGAACGCGACGCTCAGCGTCTCGCCCTTGGCGTGCTCGCCCATCAGGTAGACGGCCGGGTACTTCATCGTGACCTTGGAGCCGATGTTGCCGTCGATCCACTCCATGGTCGCGCCCTCGTACGCCACGGCGCGCTTGGTGACCAGGTTGTAGACGTTGTTCGACCAGTTCTGGATGGTCGTGTAACGGCAGCGGGCGTTCTTCTTCACGATGATCTCGACGACCGCGCTGTGCAGCGAGTCGGAGGAGTAGATCGGCGCGGTGCAGCCCTCGACGTAATGGACGTAGCTGTTCTCGTCCACGATGATCAGGGTCCGCTCGAACTGGCCCATGTTCTCGGTGTTGATCCGGAAGTAGGCCTGCAGCGGGATCTCGACCTCGATGTTCGGCGGCACGTAGATGAACGAGCCACCGGACCACACGGCGCTGTTGAGGGCGGCGAACTTGTTGTCGCCCACCGGGATGACCGAGCCGAAGTATTCCTGGAAGATCTCCGGGTGCTCCTTCAGGCCCGTGTCGGTGTCGAGGAAGATGACGCCCTTCTCCTCAAGGTCCTCACGGATCTTGTGGTAGACGACCTCGGACTCGTACTGGGCGGCGACACCGGCGATGAGGCGCTGCTTCTCCGCCTCGGGGATGCCGAGCTTGTCGTAGGTGTTCTTGATGTCGGCGGGCAGCTCGTCCCAGGAAGCGGCCTGCTTCTCGGTGGAGCGCACGAAGTACTTGATGTTGTCGAAGTCGATGCCGGTGAGGTCGGAGCCCCAGGTGGGCAGCGGCTTGCGGTCGAACAGGCGGAGGCCCTTCAGGCGAAGGTCGAGCATCCACTCCGGCTCGTTCTTGAGAGCGGAGATGTTGCGGACGACCTCCTCGGACAGGCCGCGCTTGGCCGCCGCCCCGGCGGCATCCGGGTCGGCCCAGCCGAACTTGTAATTCCCGAGGCCTTCCAGCTCCGGGCGGTCGGTGACAGTCACCTTCCGGTCTCCTTGCTTTTGTCTCTATGTGCGGATTCACCCAGCGACTGTGGGCTCACATGTGTCGTGCAGACCCCGTCGCCGTGGGCGATCGTGGCCAGGCGCTGCACCGGGGTGCCGAGCAGCTGCGCGAACGCCTCCGTCTCGGCCTCGCAGAGCTGCGGGAACTCCGCAGCCGCGTGGGCCACCGGGCAGTGGTGCTGGCAGAGCTGGTCGCCGCCCGACTTGGCCTTGCTGGCCGAGGCGGCGTACCCCTCCGCCGACAGCGCCTGCGCCAGCACTTGCACGCGCTGGTCCGCCGGCACCGTCCGCATGACCGGCTCCAACCGCTTGAGCAGGCTCGAGACCTGCAGGCGGGCGAAGTCGGCCACCGCTTCCTCTCCCATGCGCTCGGCCAGGAAGCGCAGCGCGCTCCCGGCGAGGTCGTCATAGGCGTGCTCGAAAGCACTGCGCCCCGCGTCGGTGATCGCGAACAGCTTGGCGGGGCGTCCGCGCCCGCGCTGCCCGCGCGGCCCGACCGTGCGAGGCTCTATCATCCCGTCGGCCAGCAGCGCGTCCAGGTGACGGCGGACGGCGGCGGGGGTGAGCCCCAGCCGCTCGCCCAGCGCGGCGGCCGCGACGGGACCGTGCTCAAGGATCAGCCTGGCGACGCGGGCACGGGTGCTCCGCTCGCTTCCTGGCTCTATCCCTGGCACGTTTTTCACAACATCAGTGTGCCGTAATTCCTTCCCAGTTCACAAACGGATCTGAGCAGCCCGGGAATGGAATTTCTCACGCAGGGTAGGCTTACCTAACTCTTTCTCAGGAAGGCGAAAGTCAAGCTTGAGCAAAGGATGAGGCCCAGCATCACGCAGGCCATCGGCACGGCGCTGCCCTCGCCCGCCAGGCCGACCAGCGGGGCCGCGAGGGCGCCCAGCGCGAACTGCAGCACGCCGAGCAGGGCCGAGGCGCTGCCCGCGACCTGCGCGGGCTGGCTGGCCAGGGCCAGCGCTCCGGTGGCCGGCATGACCAGGCCCTGGCCGAGCATGATGACGAACAGCCCGCCCACGATGCCCCACAGGCCGAGCCCGGCCAGCGCGGCGGCCAGCAGCAGCGAGGCGCCGGTCAGCCCGATCGCGAGCCCGGTGACCACCAGGGTCACCGGCGGCACCCGTCCCGACAGCCGGCCGCCGAGCTGGGCCATGGCGGTCAGGCCGAAGGCGTTGATGCCGAAGATGAGCGAGTACTGCTGGGGCGTGGCGCCGTACACCTCCTGGAGCACGAACGGCGAGCCGGAGATGTAGCCGAACATGGCGGCGAACGCCAGCCCCGCGGTGAGCGCGGTGCCCATGAACGCCCGGTCGCGCAGGAGCCTGCCGAACGTGCCGACGGTGTGCTTGAGCCCGCCGCTCTCGCGCTCGGCCGCGGGCAGCGTCTCGCGCACGCCGCCCAGGACGGCCAGCAGCAGCACCACCCCGGCGACGCTGAGCGCCACGAACACGCCGCGCCACGAGGTGAACGCCAGCAGCTGCGCGCCGGCGATGGGCGCCAGGATCGGCGCCAGGCCGCTGACCAGCATGAGGGTGGCGAAGATGCGGGCGATGGCGGCGCCGTCGTACAGGTCGCGGACGACCGCCCGCACGATCACCAGGGCCGCGCCGCCGAGCACGCCCTGCAGCAGGCGGAAGGCGATGAGCATGGGCACCGACGGCGCGAAGGCGCACAGCAGCGAGGCCGTCATGAACCCGGCCACGCCCACGATCAGCGGCATCCTCCTGCCGCGCACGTCGCTGACCGGCCCGGCGATCACCTGGCCGATGGACACGCCGATGAGGCAGGCGGTGAGGGTGAGCTGGACCTGGGCTGGAGCGCTGAGCATCTCGGAGGTGATGGCGGGCAGCGCGGGGAGGTACATGTCGATGGACAGGGGTCCGATGGCGGACAGGGCTCCCAGGATCACCAGCAGCAATCCGCGGCTGCCCCTCCTCTGCCCCACGGCGATGGTGGACGTGGACGTGGCTTCGGCCGCCACGGACATGCGTGATCCCCTCTCCCTCTTGGGCCGGTGGCCCACGAGGGCCGAGAGATCAAACCACCATCCGGTCCTCCAAATTCCCGGTCATCAGATATTTCATGCGATTTCGTGAAGCTCAATGATCGAGAACGCCGCGCCCTGGGGGTCGGTGAGCATCGAGAACCGGCCGGGCGGCGCCTCCATCGCCCGCACCAGCACGGTCGCGCCCGCGCCCTCGGCCGCGGCCATGGTGGCTTCGAGGTCGGCGACCGCGAAGTACGTCATCCAGAACGACGGCGTCGCGGCGGGGTAGTCGGAGAACATCTCGACCATGCCCGCGATGGCCCGCTCGCCCCGGTGCCACTCGGTGTACTTGATCCCCTCCATCTCCTGCAGGTTCGGCGTCCAGCCGAAGACGGCGGCGTAGAAGCCCTCGGCGGCCTGCGGGTCGCGCGTGACCAGCTCGTTCCAGCAGAACGAGACGGGCTCGTTGACCAGCTCGGCGCCGCGGTGGTTGCCCGCCTGCCAGGCGGCCGCGTACGAGCTGTCCGGGGCCTGGAAGACCGTCATGACGCCTTCGTCGAAGACCGCCATCGGGTCCATGGTCACGGTGCCGCCGGCTTTCCTGACCCGCTCGGCGAGCGCGGCGGCGTCGTCGGTGGCCACGAACATGTTCCAGAACGAGGGCGACTCCGCGCCCATGACCGGCCCCAGCCCGGCGACGTGTTTGCCCTGGTGGAGGAACATGCCGTAGCCGCCGGCCTCGGGGTCGTCGATCATGTCGGCCTGCCAGCCGAAGACCTCGCCGTAGAACCGGGCGGAAGCTTCGACATCGGTGCTGGACAGGTCCACCCAGCACGGGATTCCTGGGTCGTATCCGCTGCGTTGCGACATTGCGCCCTCCTCTGACATGGAGCTCGTCGTCAGACTTTCACCTCAGATGGCGCCTTACTGGGAAATGGCCGGGTCAAGACATGTCCAAATCCGGCCAACCCCACCTGCGGCCCGAACCGCCCGCGCCAGTCCCTAAACTCGTGGCCATGGAGTCCCCAGCCGTCGAGATCATCGGCCTGGTCAAACGCTACGGCGGCATCACCGCCGTCGACGGCCTCACGCTGCGCGCCGAGCGCGGCGCGGTGACCGCCGTGCTCGGGCCCAACGGCGCGGGCAAGACGTCCACGGTCGAGATCTGCGAGGGGTTCCGCAAGGCCGACGCGGGCACCGTCCGCGTGCTCGGCCGGCCGCCCACGCAGCCCGAGCTGCGGCCGCGGGTGGGGGTCATGCTGCAGTCGGGCGGCGTCCCGCCCGCGATGCGCTGCGGCGAGTGGCTGCGCCTGGTCTCCCGCTTCTACGCCCGGCCCCTCGACGCCGGCGCGCTGCTGGCGCGGCTGGGGCTGGCCGATCACGTGCGCACCCCGTACCGGCGGATGTCGGGCGGGCAGCAGCAGCGGCTGTCGCTGGCCGCGGCCGTCATCGGGCGGCCCGAGCTGGTCTTCCTCGACGAGCCGACGGCCGGGCTCGACCCGCAGGCCCGGCACGCCTGCTGGGAGATGGTGGGCGAGCTGCGCGGGGCGGGCGTGTCGGTGGTGCTGACCACGCACCACATGGACGAGGCCGAACGACTGGCCGACCACGTGGTGATCATCGACAAGGGGCGGGTGGTGGCCGAGGGCAGCCCGGCCTCGCTGACGGGGGCGGAGCGGCAGCTGCGCTTCCGCGCCCGGCCGGGGCTGGCGCTGGAGGAGCTGCTCAACGCGCTCCCGGCGGGCAGCGCGGCCAAGGAGTCGCCCGCCGGGCACTACATCATCGAGGGACTGGTGGGTCCCGAGCTGCTGGCCACGGTGACGGCCTGGTGCGCGGCCGAGGGCGTCACGGCCGACGACCTCCGCATCGAGCGCCGCACGCTGGAGGACGTCTTCCTTGAGCTGACGGGCAGGGAGCTGCGATGACCGCGTCCGACCGCGCGCCCGCAGGGCGGACCGCGCTGGACTTCACGCCCGCGCCCGGGGCGGCGCCGTTCCCGCGCATGGTCCTGGCCCAGACGGGCGCGGAGATCCGGGCGATGCTGCGCAACGGCGAGCAGCTGCTGCTCACCTTGATCATCCCGGTGCTGCTGCTGGCCGGGTTCTCGCTGGCGCCGCTGATCGACGTCGGGAGCGGCAGGCGCATCGACTTCCTGGCGCCCGGCGTGCTGGCGCTGGCCGTCATGTCCACGGCCTTCACCGGCCAGGCCATCGCGACCGGCTTCGAGCGCCGCTACGGCGTGCTGAAGCGGCTGGGCGCGACCCCGCTGTCCCGGGCCGGGCTCATGCTCGCCAAGACGGCCGCCGTGGTGGCCGTGGAGGTCATCCAGGCCGCGGTGATCGTGTGCGTCGGCCTGGCGCTGGGGTGGCGGCCGCACGGGTCGTTCCTGAGCGCGGCGCTGCTCATCGTGCTGGGCACGGCGGCGTTCAGCGGGCTGGGGCTGCTCATGGCCGGCACGCTGCGCGCGGAGGCCACCCTGGCCGCCGCCAACCTCGTCTACCTGGTGCTGCTGGGGGCCGGTGGGGTGATCTTCCCGCTGTCGAAGTTCCCCGAGGGCATGCGCCAGGTCCTGGAGCTGCTGCCCATCTCGGCCCTGACCGGCGGCCTGCGCGCGGTCCTCGCCCAAGGGGCCGCGCTGCCCCTGGGCCCGCTGGCCGTGCTGGCCGTGTGGGCGGTGCTGTCGCTGGGTCTGGTCTCGCGCACGTTCCGCTGGGAGTGACGGCTCACGCGCCCCGGGGGCGCTCGGCGTGCAGCGTCCCGTAGCGGCGCCTGGTGAGGGCGGCCGTGGCCGTCAGCGGGATCGCCGCGGCGGCCGCCAGGCCGAACAGCAGGGCGTAGCGGCCGTGGTCGGCCAGCGGGCCCGCCGCCCACGACGCGACCGCGCTGCCCACGAAGAGCGCGGAGGCGAAGAAGGCGATCGTCGTCCCCCTCGCCTCGGGCACCACCGAGGTGGCCCACGTCTGCAGCGAGGAGTGCAGGAAGGACCAGCCGCCGCCGAGCAGCAGCGCCGTGACCGCCACGGTGGCCAGGTCGACGTGCACGGAGACGATCGCGAACCCGGCGCAGAGCTGCGCCCCGCCCACCGTCATCAGCGCGGGAGCGGGCCAGCTCCCCGACAGCCGCTTGACGAGCTTCGAGAACGCCCACAGGCCCAGCCCGTACGCGGTGATGGCCAGCCCGGCCACGGCGGCGGCGTACCCCGCGTGCTCCAGCGCGGTGGCCAGGAACGGCATCGCGCCGAGCATGATCGCGCCCTCGACGAACGCGAGCCCGAACACCAGCAGCGCCCAGCCGTGCCCGAGCACCGCGCCCAGGTACCGGCCCACACCGGCCGCCGGGCCGTGCGGGAGGTCGCGGGGCGGCTCCGGCAGCGAGCGCAGCGCGAGCGCGCAGACCAGGGCGCAGGCGGCGGGCACGGTGAACGCCACCCGCCAGTCCACCAGGCCCGCCAGCACCCCGCTCAGCCCGGTGGCCAGAGCCGTGCCGAGGGCGGCGGCGCCCATCAGGTCGGTCAGCGCCCGCTGGCGGATCGACGGCCGCACGGTGTCGCCCACGTACGTCAGCCCGGTCGGGATCACCGCGCCGAAGCAGGCCCCCGCCACGATCCTGGCCGCCACCAGCGCCCCGAGGACCGGCATCAGCGCCGAGGCCAGCCCCGCCAGCGCCGCGCCGAACAGCGCCCCGCGCATGACCCGCACCCGGCCGAACCGGTCCGACAGCAGCCCCCACAGCGGCTGCGTCAGCCCGTAGGCGAGGTAGTAGCCGCTGGCGGCCGCGACGGCGGCGGACAGCGGGACCTCCAGGTCCACCGCGATCAGCACGAGCATGGGGCTCACGGCGAAGCGGTCGAAGCTGCTGACGAACGAGGCCGCGGACAGGGCCAGCGGCGGCCGGGCGAGGCTCGTGGGGGACTTCATACGATCAATGATCCAATAGTCGCCCAGAACACCCTATGTGGGGTCATGTCACAGGCCACAGGTACGCTCTGACCGTCAACCCCCCGCATCCCGTGAGGAGTCCTGTGACCGCGTTCGCCCTCGACGATCCCTTCGATCGCGGGTCCGGCCTGCCCAAACCGGGAAACCCCCTGCGCACCGTGTCCATGGTCGCGCTCACACGGGGCTCCGCTGGTTACGCAGGCTACCGCTCTGCGCCCCAGGCTCGCCGCTCCGCCGCCGACTCCATCCCCCCGTCCGGCCTCGTGCTGCTGGCCATCGTCTCGGTGCAGCTGGGCGCCGGTTTCGCGAAGGAGCTGTTCGCGGCGCTGCCACCGAGCGCGGTGGTGTTCCTGCGCATCGCGGCCGGGGCGCTGATCATGGGAGCGCTCGTCCGGCCCCGGCTGAAGGGCCTGTCCTGGCGCGACTGGGCGGTGGGGATCGGGTTCGGGGTGACGCTCGCGCTCATGAACCTGACGTTCTACGAGGCCCTGTCGCGGTTGCCGATGGGGATCGCGGTGGCCATCGAGTTCCTGGGGCCGCTGGGGGTGGCCGTGGCGGCCTCGCGGCGCAGGATCGACCTGCTGTGGATCGGCCTGGCGGGAGCGGGCGTGGTGCTGCTCGCGCCCTGGGGGCAGTCGGCGTCGGTGAGCTGGCTCGGCATCGGGTTCGCGATGCTGGCGGCGGTCGGCTGGGCCGGGTACATCCTGCTGTCGGCGGCGGCCGGGCGGCGCTTCCCCGGCACGAGCGGGCTGTCGTTCGCGATGATCGTGTCGGCCGTGGTGGTCGCCCCCGTCGGCGTCGTGACGGGCGGGGCGGACCTGCTGCAGCCGGAGCTGCTGCTGATCGGGCTCGGCGTGGGCCTGCTGTCCTCGGTGATCCCGTACTCGCTCGAACTCCAGGCGCTGCGGCGGATGCCCAAGCAGGTGTTCGGGATCCTCATGAGCCTGGAGCCGGCCGTGGCGGCGCTGATCGGGGTGCTGCTGCTGGGCGAGGTCCTGCACGCGCAGCAGTGGGCGGCGATCGTCTGCATCGTGGCCGCCAGCCTGGGCTCGACCCGGCGGCGCAAGTCCTGACCCGGGACCGGCCCGGGACTTAAGCAGGGCGATGGCGGGCCGCCGCGCGCCCGTGGGATGGGGTCTCGGGCGCGCGGCGGGGGGCTCGGCTCTCGGTGGGCGGGGTATGCCGAGCCCATGGAAGGTCAGCGGAGTGCGGGTGTCCGCTTGACCAGGCATGCGCCATCCACCGGAATCGGTGGTGGCCGGTCCGCTGGGGACCTGGACGACGGGGCCGCCGGCGGACGCTCTAGGCGTCGCTCTTCCGGCCCGAAATCGAGCGTACCGCTATCAAGGTGCCCGCGATCCCCGAATGTCAGAACTTACCGCGCTAAAAACGGACGAGCCGCCCACGGGCGGCTCGCTCAGTGCTCGGCCCAGATCCCCCGGACGTGACCGATGTGCTCCGCCATGAGGTGTTCGACGGCCTGGCGGTCGCCGCTCTTGAGCGCGTCCAGCAGCGCGAGGTGCTCCCTGGCCGACTCGCCCAGCACGTCGCGCTCCCTGAGCTGGGACAGGCCGTAGAGCCTGGCCCTGTTACGCAGGTCGCGCACCACCTCGACCAGGTGGGCGTTGCCCGCCAGGGTCAGCAGCTCGACGTGGAAGCGCAGGTCGGCGTCCACGTACGCGAGCAGGTCGCCGCGTTCGGCGGCCGAGACGATCTCCTCGCCGATGGGCCTGAGCCGCTCGAACTCCTCGGCCCTGGCGCTGCCGGCCAGCCTGGCCACGGTGGGCACCTCGATGAGGTGGCGGATCTCGGTGAGCTCGTCGAGGTCGCGGTCGGACAGCTCGGTCACCCGGAAGCCCTTGTTGCGCACCGCCTCGACCAGGCCCTCCTTGGCGAGGTCGAGCATGGCCTCGCGCACGGGCGTGGCCGAGACGCCGAACTGGGCGGCCAGCACCGGCGCGGAGTAGACCACGCCCGGCCGCATCTCGCCGGTGATCAGCGCGGCACGCAGCGCGTGCGCGACCTGCTCGCGCAGGCTCTGCCGCTCCCCCACCATCGGCAGGTCAAGCCGGTCCTCGGCAGCCATCCGCCCATCCCTTCCTAACACCACGCCTCGTAAGCGGCGGCCGCGACCACGAGGTCCTCCCAGGCCATGCCCGTGCTCTTGAACACGCGCGGCCCCGTGCCGGCGACCACGCGCCCCGCGACGAGGTCGGCGAGGTTGCCCGCGAGATGACCAGCGGAGATCGTACCCTCGCGGATCGGGATGAGCACATCCCCCGCCTCCTCCAGGGCGGCCGCCCTGGCCTCGACGACCACGGTGGCGCGGGCGACGAGGTCGCCGTCGAGCTCGCGGGCGCCGGGCTCGTGCGACCCGACCGCGACGACGGTGACGCCGTCGCGGGCGAGCTTACCCGGGAACAGCGGTTCTCTCGCTGTCGTGCAGCACGCGACGATGTCGGCCCCGGCCAGCGCCTGCGCCGAATCGGACTGCCGGACGGCGCGGGCGGTCAGCCCGAGCATCCGGCAGCGGGCGGCCAGCGCCTCCGCGCGGTCCCGGTCGCGCCCGACCACCGTCACGTCCTCAAGGGGCCGCACCTCCCGCAGCGCGAGCACGTGCCCCCACGCCTGCGGCCCGCTCCCGAACACCACCAGTCGGCGGGCGTCCCCGCCGGCCAGGTGGCTGACGGCGAGCGCCGAGACGGCGGGGGTGCGCAGGGAGGTGAGCGCGATCCCGTCCAGGGCCGCGAGCGGGGTCAGGGTGTCGCCGTCGAACAGCAGGTACGTCCCCTGGATCCGGGGCAGGTCGCGATCGGGGTTGCCGGGCGCGATGGTGACGGCCTTCACCCCCGCGTACCGCCCGGCCGCGGCGGGCATGAGCAGGAGCTGCCCGGCCGGCAGGTCCACGATCGGCCGCTGCGGCGTGGCCTCGGGGTCGAGCCCGGCGCGAAGGGCGCCCTCCAGGATCCGTACGGCGCGCCCCATCGGCACCAGCCGCTCCATCGTGGCGGCGTCGAGATATGGCAGTCCGGTCATCGCAGCGTGAACCCCACACCCATCGGATCGTCGGGATCGAGCTCGAAGACGTGCCGCCCGGTGCGGTACGCCATGCCCTCGATCTCCGGCACGACCCCCTCGTCGAGCACCGCGGCCACGCGCGCCAGGAAGGTGCTCCCGACGACGCCGTCATGGATCAGGGGCGCGCGCAGCCCCGAGTCGTGCAGCAGCGCCATCCGCGCCGCCGTGCCCGACCCGCAGGGCGAGCGGTCCACCTCCCCGTCGGCGAACACCGTCACGTTCCGCTGGTGCGCCGCCCCGTCCTCGTCCGGCAGCTCGTCGTAGAAGATCACGCCGTAGACGCCGGACAGCCGGTCGTCGGTCGGGTGCCGGGAGGCCGGGTGGTCCGCCAGCTCGGCCTTGATGCGGCGGGCGTGGCCGATGAGCGCCGTCAGGCAGGCAGGCTCGACGGACAGGCCCACCGCCCCGGCGGGCAGCGACGCATAAATCGCGCCACCGTACGAAATATCGACTTTTGTTCTGGCGACGGCCACGTCCCGCGCCAGCACGAACGACGGCACGCTGACGAACGTCACCCCGGTCACCTTGCCGCCCGAGCAGCGCACCCGGGCCGTGACCCGCCCGGACGGCACGTCGATCACCACGTCGGTCTCCCCGTCGGGGTCGGCGGCCACCAGCCCCTCGTTCACGGCGTAGGCGCCGAGCGCGATGGTGCCGTGGCCGCAGGCGGTGGAGAACCCGTCCTTGTGCCAGAACAGCGCCCCGAACGCGGCCCCGGGGTCGTCAGGCGGGACGAGGAAGCACCCGTACATGTCGGCGTGCCCGCGCGGCTCCTGGCACAGCAGCCGCCGCACGTCGTCGAAGCGGGGCTCGGCGGCCGCGGTGGACCGGCGCGACAGCACGTCCGCTCCGGGAATCTCCGGCACGCCGCCGGTCACGATCCTGAACGGCTCGCCGCCCGTGTGGTAGTCGACCGTGGTGATCGTGGTCCCGGCCAGGGCGGAGCCGCGATCGTCGCGCCCGCTCACAGCTCGAACCCGGCGGGGAACGGGTCGCGCGGGTCCAGGAAGTACTGGGCGGTGCCGGTGACCCAGGCCCGGCCGGTGATCGAGGGGAGGACGGCCGGCCCGCCACCCACCGTGGTCTCCTCCAGCAGCCGCCCGATGAACCGGGTCCCGATGAAGGACTCGTTCACGAAGTCCTGGCCGAGCGGCAGCTCGCCCCTGGCGTGCAGCTGCGCCATCCGGGCGCTGGTGCCGGTGCCGCAGGGCGAGCGGTCGAACCAGCCCGGGTGGATGGCCATGGCGTGCCGCGAGTGGTGCGCGTCCGAGCCGGGCGCGGTGAAGTAGACGTGGTGGCAGCCGCGGATGCGCTCGTCCTCCCGGTGCACGGGCTCGTCGGCCGCGTTGATCGCCTCCATGGTGGCCAGACCGGCGGCGATGATCTCGTTCTTGGCCTTGCGGTCGAAGGGCAGGCCGTAGGAGCCGAGGTCGACGACGGCGTAGAAGTTGCCGCCGTACGCGAGGTCGTACGGGATCTCCCCGAACCCCGGCACCTTCACGACGGCGTCGAGCCGGTCGCTGTAGGAGGGCACGTTGCGCAGCGTCACCGACATGGCCTGGCCGTCCTCGACGGCCACGTCCACCTCGACGAGCCCCGCCGGCACCTCCAGGCGCACGGTGGTGACCGGCTCGACGACCTCGACCATGCCGGTCTCGACGAGCACGGTGGCCACGCCGATGGTGCCGTGGCCGCACATCGGCAGCAGCCCCGACACCTCGATGAACAGCACGCCGTAGTCCGCGTCCGGCCTGGTGGGCGGCTGCAGGATGGCGCCGCTCATGGCGGAGTGGCCGCGCGGCTCGGTCATCAGCAGGGTGCGGATGTGGTCGAGGTTGTCGCGGAAGTAGACGCGTCGCTCGGCCATGCTCGCGCCCGGGATCACGCCGATCCCACCCGTGATGACGCGGGTGGGCATGCCCTCGGTGTGGGAGTCGACGGCGTGGAAAACGCGTTTTGTCCTCATCGCAGCCCTTCTGCCAGTGCCTTCTCGGTCGCCGATCGCACGATAGCGGCCTGCTCGTCCGTCAGCGGCTGCCTGGGCTGCCTGCACGGCCCGCCGCGGCGGCCCGCGATGTCCATGGACAGCTTGATGGCCTGGACGAACTCCGTCTTGGAGTCCCAGCGCAGCAGGGGGTGCAGCGTCCGGTAGAGAGGCAGCGCGGTCTCCAGGTCGCCGGCGACGGCGGCGCGGTAGAGCGCGGCGTTGGAGGCGGGCAGCGCGTTGGGGTAGCCGGCGATCCAGCCCACCGCCCCGGCCACGGCGAGTTCGAGCAGCACGTCGTCGGAGCCGATCAGCAGGTCCAGCTCGGGTGCCAGCTCGGCCAGTTCGTACGCGCGCCGCACGTCCCCGCTGAACTCCTTGACCGCCACGATCAGCCCCTCCTCGTGCAGCCTGGCCAGCAGCGCGGGAGTCAGGTCCACCTTGGTGTCGTAGGGGTTGTTGTAGGCCACGACCGGCAGGCCCGCCTTGGCGACCTCGCGGTAGTGCTCGACGACGGCCCGCTCGTCGGCGCGGTAGGAGTTCGGGGGCAGCAGCAGCACCGAGCCGCAGCCCGCCTCGCCCGCCTGCTCGGCCCAGCGGCGCGACTCCGCGGCGCCGTACGCGCCCACTCCGGCCATCACGTTGCGCCCGCCCACGGCCTGGACGGCGGTCTCGATCACCCTGGTCCGCTCCTCCGCGGTGAGCGTCTGGTACTCGCCCAGCGAACCGTTGGCCGCGATGCCGTCGCAGTCGTTCTCGACCAGCCAGCGGCAGTGCTCGGCGTAGCCGTCGAAGTCGACGGAGAGATCGTCGCGCAGGGGCAGCGCGGTGGCCACCATGATGCCGTGCCAGGCTTTGGTGCGGTTGTCCATCGGGAAGTCCTCCATGTCAGGTCAGTGGGCGGGGGGAACGTCGGAAATTTCGGAAACGTCAGGAAGGTCGGCCAGGGTGCCGAGGGTGACGGGCTGGGCGATGGGGCGGCGGGGCGGCCGCGGCGGCTCCCCGGCCAGGCAGGAGACGGCGTAGCCGCAGATGCGGCCCTGGCACCAGCCCATGCCGGGCCTGGCCAGCAGCTTGATCGAGCGCGCGTCGGTGGCGCCGAGGTCGCGCGCCTCGCGTACGCGGGCCAGCGGCACCTCCTCGCAGCGGCACACCAGCGTGTCGTCGCGCAGCCAGCCCTGCCAGCCGGGCATGACGGGGTACGCGCGCTGCAGCGCCTCCCCGAAGGCCCGCCCGCGCTCCCGGCGCCGCAACAGGGCCCCGGGCACGGGCTGCGGCGTGCCCGCGTCGGCCACGACGGCGCGGCCCGCGATGCGGCCCTCCGTCTCGGACAGCAGCCAGCCGCCCACGCCCGTGGGCTCCCCGGCGGCCCAGACTCCGGGGACGGAGGTGCGCTGGGCGGCGTCCACGTCGAGCACGGGGGTGCCGTCCACGTCGTCGCGGGTGGCGCAGCCGAGCTGGGTGCCCAGCTCGATCTGCGGCACGAACCCGTATCCGACGGCCACCGTGTCGCACTCGACGACGCGGGTGGCGAGAACGTTCCATGCCTGGTCGAGGCGGGCCACGGTCACGGCCTCCACCTCGCGCTCCCCGTGCGCCGCGACCACCGCCCGGCGCGTCCGGTACGGCACGCGGTGCCTGGCCAGGCTCGCGGCGTACCCGGCGGCCTCCCCGGCCTTGCCCAGGGCCAGCAGCGGATACCGGGCCAGCCCGAGCCCGCCGTTGGCCTCGAACACCCCGAGCACCCGCGCCCCCGCCCCGGCCAGGCCCGTGGCCACGGGCAGCAGGAACGGGCCGGTGCCGGAGACGACGATCCGCCTGCCCGCCACGACGCCGTCGCCCTTGAGCAGCGCCTGCGCGCCGCCGGCGGTCAGGACGCCGGGCAGGTCCCACCCGGGGAACGGCAGCGGCCGGTCGTGCGCGCCGGTGGCGATCAGCAGCCGCCGGGCCTTCAGGACCTGCCGGTCCTGGGAGCCGGCGCCTCGCGCGACCGAGTACACGACGAGGTCGCCGTCCGGCTCGCGGGTGACGCTCCACACCTGGTGGCCCAGCAGCACGTCGGCGCGGGCGTCCAGGGCCCGCGCCTGCCGCAGGAACCGGTCCAGCCCGGGAGCGGGCCCGGGCTCTGCGGCGTGGCGGAAGTACTGGCCGCCCAGCCGTACGGAGGAGTCCAGGAGCGCCACCCGCAGTCCGGCCAGCGCCGCCGTGAGCGCGCCGGCCACTCCCGCGGGCCCGCCGCCGATCACTGCCAGGTCGTACGTCACGACGTCGTCACCTCGTCACCGGGCGCGGCCTCCAGCAGGCAGGCCCGCTCGGGAGCCCGCCCGTTGACCGAGATCAGGCAGTCGAAGCAGACCCCGATCCCGCAGAACAGCCCGCGGGGCCGCCCGCCGAAGCGGGTGCTGCGCCACGACCGCACCCCGGCCGCGTGCAGCGCCGCCCCGATCGTCTGCCCGGGCACCACGGGCACCGGGCGCCCGTCGATCGTGATGTGGAACGTCAAGAGGACTCCTCCGCGAAGCGATCCGGCCGGAAGGGCCGCAGGTCCAGGTCGGTCGGGGAGCCGGTGAGCACCTGCGCGAGCAGGTGACCGGTGGCCGGGGCGAGCCCGATGCCCGCTCCCTCGTGCCCGCAGGCGTGATACAGCCCGGGAGCGCGCGGGTCGGCGCCGATGACGGGCAGGTGGTCCGGGCAGTACGGCCGGAACCCGCAGTACGACCTGATGGCCCGCACCTCGCGCAGCGCGGGGAACAACGCGACGGCCTGCTCGGCCAGGCGGGTGAGCACCGGCACCGACATGGTCCGGTCGAACCCGACCCGCTCCCTGCTGGCCCCGATGAGCACGGTGCCCGCGGGCGTGCCCTCCACGACGGCCGACGTCTCCAGGCCGGCCGAGTCGCTGGCCACGTTCGTGACGTAGGCGGCGGTGTAGACCTTGTGCCTGATCAAGGGCTCGGGCAGCGGCTCCGTCACGAGGATGAACCCGCGCCTGGGCAGGATCGGCAGGTCGACGCCCGCCAGCGCGGCCACCTGGCCGCCCCAGGTGCCCGCCGCGTTGATCACCGCGCCGCCGAGGACGTCGCCCTGGGAGGTCCGCACGCCCGCGATCCGGTCCCCGCGCCGGACGAACCCGGTCACCTCCGCGCCGAGGCGCAGGCGGAGCGTCCCGTGGCCGAAGCTCTCCGCGCCGTGCCTGAGCAGGTGCGCGGCGGCCAGCATGGGCTGCACCTGGGCGTCACCGGGGTAGTAGACCCCGCCGGCCAGGCCGCCGGCCAGGTGCGGCTCGTAGTCGCGCAGCGACTCGCCGGGCACCAGGGTGTGCTCCACGTCCTGCTTGGCGGCCAGCTCGGTCAGCTGCCGCTGGACCTCCCCGGTCTCGGCGACCACCAGGCCGCCCTTGGGCTCGAACTCGAACCCGCCCAGCCCGGCCAGCGAGCGCCACAGCCGGTTGGACAGCAGGGCCAGCTCCAGCTCGGGGCCCGGCTCCTTGTCGGACACCAGCACGTTGCCCTCGCCCGAGCCGGTCGTGCCGCCCGCCACGGGGCCACGGTCGACCACGGTCACGTCGAGACCGGCGCGCGCGGCGTAGTAGGCGCATGCCGCGCCCACGACTCCCGCGCCGACCACGATGACGTCGGACATCCATCACCTCCAGGGCTGTAATATGTCACATACCCCCTTCGCTTGAGAAGGGGCTTTCCACGGACGGCAGCGCCACACCCTCCTGAATACGGCGCTACCCGCTGACGGCATATCACCACCTCACCGCCCACCCGGCCGGAGTCCCTCCGAGGAGGGCCGCCGGACGCCGCCACCCCCACGCGGCGCGTCCCGGGCGGCGCCGCCGGGCGTTGTGCGTGGCCGGGGGCGGGGTGACCGGTGGTGGGACCGAGTGGTCAGGCCCGTACCATCGATGGCGTGAAGCTACCCACGGACCACCCCAACCCCTACGTGCGCCGCCTGTTCTCCTTCTGGGCGCCCACGACGGAGTCGATGCGGGCCTGGGCGATGGCGTCCGTGGTGGTCAACGCGGGCATCGCGGTGACGGGCGCGGGCGTGCGCGTGACCGGTTCGGGGCTGGGCTGCCCGACCTGGCCCAAGTGCACGCCGGACAGCTTCATCCCGGCCGCGCACCCCGAGGTGTCGATGCTCAACATGCTGGTGGAGTTCGGCAACCGGCTGCTGACGTTCCTGGTGCTGGCGGTCGCGGTGGCGTGCGTGCTCTCGGCCCTCAGGCTGGCGCCGCGCCGGCGTTCGCTGGTGGGGCTGGCGCTGCTGCAGCCGGCGGGCGTCCTGGCCCAGGCGCTGTGGGGCGGCCTGGTGGTCAGCACGATGCTCAACCCGTTCACGGTGGGCATGCACTTCCTCATCTCCACCGGCCTGATCGCCGCCTGCTGGATGCTGTACGCGCGCGCGGGCGAGGGCGACGGCCCCGCGCGACGGGTGACCCACCGCGACATCCGCAGGCTCGGCTACGCGCTGCTCGCGGCCGTGTTCGCGCTGCTGGTGGCCGGGGTCGTGGTGAGCGGCACGGGCCCGCACTCCGGCGACGAGATGGCCTCGCGCTTCGACCTCGACATCGAGGCGGTGGCCCGGCTGCACGCCGACGTCGCCTACATCGTCGTGGGCCTGACGTTCGCGCTGCTGTTCGCGCTGCACGTGAGCCACTCGCAGCGGGCCGCCAAACGGGCGGCGCTGACGTTGCTCGTGGTGGAGCTGGGCCAGGGCGTGATCGGCTACACGCAGTACTTCCTGGCGGTGCCCGCCGCGCTGGTCCTGCTGCACGTGCTCGGCTCCACGCTGGTCTGGATCGCCGCCCTCAGGGTGGTCACCTCGCTGCGCACCCGCTCCCCGCAGACCGGCCCCGCCGGCGCCGCCGACCACTCCCCCGCCGAAGCCGCCGGAGCACCCGCCGCCGTCTGAGGAGATATGCCAGGGTATGGGGAGATGCGTCCGCCACTCCCCCACCCCCTGGCGGGTGTGATTTGTCACTGAAAGTCCGCCCCACTCGGAAGGCCCTGCGGCGCGCCTACCAAGCGCTGGTGCTGGTCAGCGTGCTCTCCCTGGCGCCGATGACGTGGGCCTGGCTCGGCAGCTCGCCCCACCGGGTGACGGCCGTGGGGGACGGCTGGCTCGGGCACGTGCCCACGGCGCAGGCCGCGCTGGTGCTGGGCGCCGGCCTGTACGGCACGCAGCCCACGCCGATGCTGGCCCACCGGCTCGACATCGCCGCCGAGCTCTACCGGTCGGGCAAGGTGCGGGCGCTGCTGCTGTCGGGCGACAACAGCCGCAAGGAGTACGACGAGCCGACGGCCATGCGCGACTACCTGCTCCGCAGGGGCGTGCCGGACCGGGTGATCGTGCTGGACTACGCGGGGTTCGACACGTGGGACTCGTGCGTGCGGGCGCGCAAGGTGTTCGGGGCGCGGCAGGTGACGGTCGTGACGCAGGAGTTCCACCTGCCCAGGGCCGTGACGCTGTGCCGGACGGCGGGCCTGGAGGCGTTCGGGGTGGGTGACGACTCGACCAGGGACTTCGCCCCGACCACGTACGCCCTCGCCACCCGCGAGCTGCTCGCCACCGCCAAGGCGTTCGCCGACGCGATGGTGCTCCACTCCGACCCGGTCTTCCCCGGCCCGCGCGAGGTCTCCCTGACGAACATCCTGGGTCAGCCGGGCGCGCCGGGGGCGTAGCCGGGCGGCGGGGTGCCCCGCGCGACCGACCTGGCGTGCGCCGTCGGCACCGGGAAGTCCGCCCGGGCCGTGCTCATGCACTCCAGCAATGCCCGCTGCTCCTCGTGGAAGTTCTGGTCGTCGACCATGTGGCGGGCCGCCCGCTCGTGCAGCAGCCCCAGCTCGGTGGCGGCCAGCTGGTAGTCGCGCATGGCGCGCAGCCCGCGCTTGCCGCCGTGGGCCTTGGCCCACTGCCGGGCCTGGCGCCTCCTGGGGAAGGTCGACAGCATGTAGATGTCGGCCTGGGTGACCAGCTTGGTCGGCTCATACGGCGGCAGGTAGCGCTGGATGAGGGCCACGATGCGCCGCCGGTCCTTGAACACCACGCCGATGAGCACGATCAGCACGGCCAGCAGCGCCAGGTAGGCCACCACGAGCCCGGGGAAGCCGCCGTAGGAGGCCAGGCCGTTCCACAGGCCGTGCAGGATCATCGCGCCGGCCCAGCCCGCCAGGATGTAGAAGACCCGCTCGGGGCCGCCGCGCCGGGCGGCGTAGGCGACGGCGACGCCGATCATGGAGCTGAACAGCGGGTGGGCCAGCGGCGACAGGACTCCGCGCAGCACGACGGTGACCGCCAGCCCCTTGAAGCCGGAGTTGGACAGCGCGGAGAGGTAGTAGCTGACGTTCTCGCTCATGGCGAAGCCGAGCCCGACCATGCTGGCGTAGATGACGCCGTCGGTGGGCCCGTCGAGCTCGGCCCGGCGGAACCTGAGCAGCCCGAGCAGCACCAGCCCCTTCATCGTCTCCTCCACCACGGGCGCGCCGAAGGTGGCCGCGACGTTGCGGGCGCTGGCCTCCGACAGCTTGGCGGTGTCGATGATGTAGTGCAGGTTGAGGTAGTTGATCAGACCGGCGACCAGCACCGCGACGCCCGCGCCCCACGCGAAGGCGAAGACCAGGTTGCTGCGCGGCTCCGGCTCCATCCGGTCGAGCGCCAGCACGGCCGCCAGCAGCAGCGGCACCGGCGCGAGCGCCAGCGCGAGCGCGATGAAGAACTGCACGGGAGCGCCGTTGATCACGTCGAAGGAGAACGAGACCAGAGCGCATACGCCGGTGAGGACGAGCCCGATGATCAACGCGAACGACGGGCGGTCCTTCAACACCCAGCGTGGATCACGGGTCGCCATACGGTGACTTTAACGGATCAGAGGGCCGGGGTCCGTGCCGGTCAAGACAGCCTCACCCTCCGGACACGGGTCAGCGCGGCGCTCAGGCCAGCAGCGGGTCGATGGCCACGGCCAGGAACAGCAGCGCCAGGTAGGCGTTGGACCAGTGGAAGAAGCGCATGGGACGCAGGTCGACGCCGCTCTTGCCGGCGTTGAGCCGGGCCAGCAGGCGGTGGACCTCCCACAGACACATGGCGCCGAGGAGGGCCGCCACGATCGGGTAGAACAGCGTGGTGCCAGCCACCGGCCACAGCGCCAGCGAGCACAGCACGGTCGCCCACGTGTAGGCGATCGACTCCAGGATCACCCGCCGCTCGGTGGCCACGACGGGCAGCATGGGCACCTTGGCCGCCGCGTAGTCCTCCTTGTAGCGCATGGCCAGCGTCCAGGTGTGCGGCGGAGTCCAGAAGAACACCACCCCGAACAGCACCAGCGGCGCCCAGTCGAGCCGCTCGGTGATGCCCGCCCAGCCGATCATCACCGGCATGCAGCCCGCGATGCCGCCCCACACGATGTTCTGGGCCGTGCGGCGCTTCAGGATCATCGAGTAGACGAGCACGTAGAACAGGATCGCCCCGGTGGACAGCATGGCGGCCAGCCAGTTGGTGGTCACCCAGAGGCCCACCAGGGACAGCACGCCGAGCGTGATCCCGAAGACCAGCGCGCCGCGCGGCGACACCTGATGCCGGGCCAGCGGCCGGCGGCGGGTGCGGCGCATCTTCTGGTCGATGTCGCGATCCACGTAGCAGTTGAGCGCGTTGGCGCTGCCCGCCGATAGGGTGCCGAACACCATGACCGAGATCGACGTCCACAGCGGCGGCAGGCCGCCGGCCGCCAGGAACATCACCGGCAACGTCGTGATCAGCAGCAGCTCGATGATCCGCGGCTTGGTGAGCGCGATGTAGGCCTTGACGATCATGCCGATCGAGCGCGGCCCCTCCACCTGCGGAGATCGGGCCGTCGCCTGCCTGTTGGTCAGCACCGTCAAGGCGCTTCCAGCCTGTGCGGAGTCAACGCGTAACCTCTGATTAGAGCGGATCCATGGGTGGGCGCCGTGACGCCCCTGCGAACAAACAAACTGTAGTCGCAGGGACGGCCGGTCCGGCCAATGGGGGGCTTGCGCCGCACATGGACGCGTGCGGGTGGAATGGGAATCGATCGCCAGCTCCACTCGGTTAGGGTCCCGTGTGGGCGGGATAGCCAATCAATGACAACTAGATTCCGGAGATCGAGCACTTGAGCACCGAACTCGTGCCAGCCCTCGAATGGACCGACCTGGACAAGCAGGCGGTCGACGTCGTTCGAGCCCTGGCCATGGACGCAGTGGAGAAGGCGGGCTCGGGTCACCCCGGCACCGCCATGAGCCTGGCTCCCGCCGCATACCTGCTGTTCCAGCGTGTGATGCGCCACGACCCGACCGATCCCAAGTGGGCCGGCCGCGACCGTTTCGTGCTGTCGTGCGGCCACTCGAGCCTGACGCTCTACATCCAGCTCTATCTGTCCGGCTACGGCCTGACGCTCGACGACCTGCGCCGGCTGCGCCAGTGGGACAGCCTGACGCCCGGTCACCCCGAGTACGGGCACACCGCGGGCGTGGAGACCACGACGGGCCCGCTCGGCCAGGGCCTGGGCAACGCGGTCGGCATGGCGATGGCAGCCCGCCGCGAGCGCGGCCTGTTCGACCCCGACGCCGAGGCCGGCAACTCGCCGTTCGACCACCACATCTGGTGCTTCGTCAGCGACGGCGACATCGAGGAGGGCATCAGCCACGAGGCCAGCTCCCTCGCCGGGCACCAGAAGCTGGGCAACCTCATCGTGGTGTGGGACGACAACCACATCTCCATCGAGGACGACACGCTGATCGCCAAGTCCGAGGACGTGGTCAAGCGCTACGAGGCCTACGGCTGGCACACCGAGAGCGTCGACTGGACCGAGAGCGGCGAGTACGCCGAGGACGTCCAGGCGCTCTACGACGCGCTGCAGGCCGCCAAGGCGGAGACCGACCGGCCGTCGTTCATCCGGCTGCGCACGATCATCGGCTGGCCGGCCCCGAACAAGAAGAACACCGGCAAGATCCACGGCTCGGCCCTGGGCGAGGCGGAGGTCGCCGCCACCAAGGAAGTCCTCGGCATGGACCCGGCCAAGACGTTCGACGTCCCGGCCGCGGTGCTCGAGCACGCCCGCGGCATCGCCCGGCGCGGCCGCACCGAGCACGCCGAGTGGGAGAAGGGCTACGCCGAGTGGCGGCTGGCCAACCCCGAGCGGGCCGCGGAGTTCGACCGCATCTCCCAGCGCGAACTGCCCAACGGCTGGGCCAAGGCGCTGCCGTCGTTCGAGGCGGGCGCGTCGATCTCGACCCGCAAGGCCTCCGGCGAGGTGCTCAGCGCGCTGGCGCCGGTGCTGCCGGAGCTGTGGGGCGGCTCGGCCGACCTGGCTGAGTCGAACAACACCACGATGAAGGGCGAGCCGTCCTTCATCCCCGAGGAGTTCCAGACCAAGGAGTTCCCCGGCAACCGCTACGGCCGCACGCTGCACTTCGGCATCCGCGAGCACGCCATGGGCGCCATTCTCAACGGCATCGCCCTGCACGGCGGCACCCGCCCGTACGGCGGCACCTTCCTGGTCTTCTCCGACTACATGCGCCCGTCGGTGCGCCTGGCCGCGCTGATGAAGCTGCCGGTCACGTACGTGTGGACGCACGACTCCATCGGCCTCGGCGAGGACGGCCCCACCCACCAGCCGATCGAGCACCTGTGGGCGCTGCGCGCGATCCCCGGCCTCGACGTGGTGCGCCCGGCCGACGCCAACGAGACCGCGTACGCCTGGAAGGCCGTGCTCAAGCACACCGACCGGCCCGCCGCTCTGGCCCTGACCAGGCAGAACCTGCCGGTCTTCGAGGGCACCAGCGCCGAGGGCGTGGCGCGCGGCGGCTACGTCCTGCGCGAGGCCTCCGACGGCCAGCCCAAGGTCATCCTCATCGCCACCGGCAGCGAGGTGGAGATCGCGCTGGAGGGCCGCGAGCTGCTGGAGGGCAAGGGCATCCCGACGCGGGTCGTGTCGATGCCGTGTGTCGAATGGTTCAAGGGGCAGGACATCGCATATAGGCAGACGGTTCTGCCTTCGTCGAACCGGGCTCGGGTCGCGGTCGAGGCCGGCATCGCGCTCGGCTGGCACGAGTTCGTCGGCGAATGCGGCGAAGTGGTCGGTCTCGAACACTTCGGTGCCTCCGCCCCGTACAAGACTTTGTACGAGTTGTTCGGGCTGACGGCCGAACGCGTCGCGGCGGCGGCACATGCGAGCCTGGCCAAGCTTGGTCAGGAAAAGGGCGAGACGACGGGAAACTGAAGAAAAGATGAGCGAGATCCTCAAGAAGCTGTCCGGCCAGGGCGTTGCCATCTGGCTCGACGACATCAGCCGTGAGCGCCTGCGCACCGGCAACCTGGAGCAGCTGATCCGCGAGAAGAACGTCGTCGGGGTGACCTCCAACCCGACGATCTTCGCCAACGCGCTCAGCAAGGGCGACGCGTACGCCGCCCAGCTCCACGACCTCGCCGTACGCGGCGTGGACGTGGGCGAGGCCGTGCGCGCCATCACCACGTACGACATCCGCTGGGCCGCCGACGTGCTGCGTCCCGTCTTCGACGCCTCGGACGGCGTGGACGGCCGCGTGTCGCTCGAGGTGGACCCGCGCCTGGCCCGCGAGACCGAGAAGACGGTCGCCGAGGCCCGTGCGCTGTGGTGGATGGTCGACAGGCCCAACCTGTTCATCAAGATCCCGGCCACGGTCGAGGGGCTGCCCGCGATCACGCAGGCGATCTCGGAGGGCATCAGCGTCAACGTCACGCTGATCTTCTCCCTGGAGCGTTACCGCGCGGTCATGGACGCCTGGCTCGCCGGCCTCGAGGCGGCGCAGGCCAAGGGCCTCAACCTGGCCTCGATCGAGTCGGTGGCCTCGTTCTTCGTCAGCCGCGTCGACACCGAGATCGACAAGCGGCTCGACAAGCTGGGCAAGCCGGAGCTGAAGGGCAAGGCGGGCATCGCCAACGCGCGCCTGGCCTACGCGGCGTACGAGGAAGTGATGAACTCCGAGCGCTGGCAGCGCCTGCGCGCGGCGGGCGCCCGTCCGCAGCGGCCGCTGTGGGCCTCGACCGGCGTCAAGAACCCCGAGTACTCCGACACCATGTACGTCGACCAGCTCGTCGCCCCCGGCACCGTCAACACGATGCCGGAGAAGACGCTCGACGCCACGGCCGACCACGCCAACGTCACCGGCGACACGGTGCGCCCCTTCTACGAGCAGGCCTGGAACACCATGGCCGCGCTCAAGGAGGCCGGCATCGACTACGACGACGTGGTGAAGGTGCTGGAGGACGAGGGCGTCGAGAAGTTCGAGGCGTCCTGGAACGAGCTGCTCGAGAGCGTCACCAAGAACCTGGTTCCGTGATGGAGGTGTCCTACCGCGAGGAGGGGGTGGCCTCGGCCGCTTCCTCCGTCGCGGGGCGCCTCGTCGCCGACGGCGTGCCCGCGCGGCTCGCCGCCGGCGACCCCACGCTGTGGGGTGAGGACGCCGAGGCGGAGGCGGCGGTCAGGCTCGGCTGGCTGACCCTGCCCCGCTACTCTCCCGAGCTGCTGCCCGTGCTGGGCGGGCTCGTGGAGCGGGCCCGCGCCGCGGGCCTGACGAACGTGGTGCTGGCCGGGATGGGCGGCTCGTCGCTGGCGGCGGAGGTCATCTGCGCCACCGCCGACGTGCCGCTCACCGTGCTGGACACGACCGACCCGGGGCAGGTGCGGCGCGCGCTGACCGAGCAGCTCGACGCCACGGTGGTGGTCGTGTCCGGCAAGAGCGGCTCGACCGTGGAGACCGACTCCCTGCTGCGGATCTACGAGCGGCTGTTCGCGGACGCCGGCCTGGCGCCCGCCGGCCGCGTCGTGGTCGTCACCGACCCGGGCTCGCCGCTGGAGAAGCGGGCGGTGGCGGCCGGTTACGACCTCGTGCTCGCCCAGCCGGACGTCGGCGGCCGCTTCTCGGCGCTGTCGGCGTTCGGGCTGGTGCCCAGCGCGCTGGCGGGCGCCGACGTGGCGCGGCTGCTGGACGAGGCCGCGGAGGTGCTGCCGCTGCTGTCACGCGACACCGGCAACCCCGGGCTCGACCTGGGGGCCGCGCTCGGCGGCGCGGCGCTGGCCGGGCGCGACAAGCTGCTGCTGGAGGACCAGCTCTCGGCCATCACCGGGCTGCCCGACTGGATCGAGCAGCTCGTGGCCGAGTCCACCGGCAAGGCGGGCAGGGGGATCCTGCCCGTCGTGGGGGCCGACCCGCACAGGAGCGGCGACGAGCTGGTCGTCGCCATCGAGAGCGACGTCGGGGACGTGCGCGTGGACGGGCCGCTGGGCGCGCAGTTCCTGGTCTGGGAGTACGCCACCGCCGTCGCGGGGCTGCTCCTGGAGATCAACCCGTTCGACCAGCCGAACGTGGCCGAGTCGAAGGAGAACACCGCGGCGCTGCTGGCCCTGCCGGACCTGCCGGCCGGGGCGCCCGCGTTCGTGGACGGGCCCGTCGAGGTGTACGGCGCGGTCAGGGCCAAGGACCTGCCCGGGGTGTTCGCCGAACTGCTGCACGTGATCCCGGCGGGCGGCTATCTGTCGATCACGGCCTTTCTGGACCGGATGGCGGCGTTCGACGCCCCGGTGCCCGACGGGGCCGACTTCGAGCAGATGACCGACGCCTGGATGATGGCCGATCCGGCGACGCTGCGGGCGCTGCTCGCGCTGCGTACCGACCGGCCGGTGACGTTCGGGTGGGGGCCGCGCTTCCTGCACTCGACGGGGCAATACCACAAGGGCGGGCCGCAGAACGGGGTGTTCCTGCAGATCACCGGGGCGGTGGCCGAGGACGTGCCGGTCCCCGGCCGGCCGTACACGCTGGGGCGGCTCCAGCTGGCCCAGGCGCTCGGCGACCTGGGGGCGCTGGAGACCCGCGGACGGCCCGCCGTACGCCTGCATTTGACCGATCGCGCGGCGGGTGTCGCGCGTTTGCTCGCAGCAGCACAGGAGGCTTGAGATGACTGACCCGGCAGCACCCGTGGAGGAGGCCGCCGCTGTCGACAACCCGATGGCGGCCACTGTGGCCACCACAGCCGCGGGCACCGCCACCACCGAGGAGGTGGCCGCCGCCAACCCGCTGCGCGATCCGCGCGACAAGCGGCTGCCGCGGGTTGCGGGACCGTGCGTGATGGTGTTGTTCGGCGTGACGGGTGACCTGGCCAAGCGCAAGCTGTTGCCGGCGATCTACGACCTGGGCAACCGGGGGCTGCTGCCGCCCGGCTTCTCGCTGGTCGGCTTCGCCCGGCGCGATTGGAAGGACCAGGATTTCGCCCAGCTGACGCACGAAGCCGTCAAGGCGCACGCCAGGACGCCCTTCCGCGAGGAGGTCTGGAAGCAGATCCGCGAGGGCATCCATTTCGTGCCAGGTGAGTTCTCCGACGACGGGGCGTTCGACGCGCTGGCCATGGCGCTGGCGGAGATCGACGAGACCCGGGGCACGGGCGGAAACTACGCGTTCTACCTGTCGGTGCCGCCGAAGTTCTTCCCCGTGGTGGTGGAGCAGCTCAAGCGCACCGGGCTGGCCGACGCCCCCGAGGGGTCGTGGCGCCGCGTGGTCATCGAGAAGCCGTTCGGGCACGACCTCAAGTCGGCCCACGAGCTGAACGAGATCACCAACTCGGCCTTCCCGGAGAGCTCGATCTTCCGGATCGACCACTACCTGGGCAAGGAGACCGTCCAGAACATCATGGCGCTGCGGTTCGCCAACAACCTCTACGAGCCCATCTGGAACCGCGGCTTCGTCGACCACGTGCAGATCACGATGGCCGAGGACATCGGCATCGGCGGGCGGGCCGGCTACTACGACGGCATCGGCGCGGCCCGCGACGTGATCCAGAACCACCTGCTCCAGCTCCTCGCGCTGGTCGCCATGGAGGACCCGACCTCGTTCGACGCCTCGGCGCTGCGGCGGGAGAAGGAGAAGGTGCTCAAGGCCGTGCGGCTGCCGGCCAACCTGGCGCTGAACACGGCGCGCGGCCAGTACTCCGCCGGCTGGCAGGGCGGCGAGAAGGTGGTCGGCTACCTGCAGGAGGACGGCATCTCGCCCGAGTCCACGACCGAGACGTACGCGGCCGTCAAGCTGGAGATCGCCAACCGGCGGTGGGCGGGCGTGCCGTTCTACCTGCGCACCGGCAAGCGGCTGGGCCGCCGGGTGACGGAGGTGGCCGTGGTGTTCCAGCGGGCGCCGCACCTGCCGTTCAGCAAGGACGACACCGAGATCCTGGGCCAGAACGCGCTGGTGGTGCGGGTCCAGCCGGACGAGGGCATCACCGTGCGGTTCGGCTCGAAGGTGCCGGGGACCGCCATGGAGGTGCGCGACGTCTCCATGGACTTCGCCTACGGCGAGTCGTTCCTGGAGTCGTCGCCGGAGGCGTACGAGCGGCTGCTGCTCGACGTGATGATCGGCGACCCGCCGCTCTTCCCGCACCAGCGGGAGGTCGAGCTGTCGTGGAAGATCCTCGACCCGATCGAGGAGTTCTGGGCCACGCAGGGCCAGCCCGAGCCTTACGAGTCCGGCTCGTGGGGCCCGCCGTCGGCCGACGCGATGATGGCCCGCGACGGCCGCGTCTGGAGGAGACTCTAGTGATCGAGCGTAGCGAGAGAACAATCGGACACGGCACGACAGTCGTCGCGAGTCCGACGAAGGAGGGCTCGTGACGACCTTCATGCTGTCGGACACGACGGCGGGGAAGATCTCGGCGCAGTTCACGCATCTGCGCCACCAGATGGGCGCGCCCGCCATCGGCATGGTGCTGACGCTCGTGGTGGTCTGCGAGGAGCGCCACCAGTACGACGCGCTGCGCGCGGCCACCGACGCCGCCCGCGAGCACCCGTCGCGCATCATCGTCGTGATCAACCGCGAGCCCGACGAGCCGATCAGGCTGGACGCCGAGCTGCGCATCGGCGAGTCCACGCCGGGCGAGGTCGTGGTCCTGCGCCTGTACGGCGAGCTGACCCAGCACGCCGACTCCGTGGTCAGCCCGCTGCTGCTGCCCGACACCCCGGTCGTGGTGTGGTGGCCGGGCGCGGCGCCCGACGCCCCGTCCAAGGACGCGGTCGGCGCCCTCGCGCAGCGCCGGATCACCGACGCCAGGGGCTTCGACGACGGCGGCGTCAAGTCGCTGGTGACCAGGGCCAAGGGGTACGCCCGCGGCGACACCGACCTGGCCTGGGCCCGGCTGACGCCGTGGCGCAGCCTGCTGGCGGCCGCGTTCGACCAGCCGGTGGGCAGGGTCCGCAAGGGCGTGGTGGAGGCCTCCCCCGGCAACCCGAGCGCGCCGCTGCTGGCCGCCTGGCTGTCGGAGCGGCTCGGAGCCCCGATCAAGGTCGCCGACTCCGCCGGCCCCGGGCTGACGGCCGTGCGCCTGCAGCTCAACGAGGGCGAGCTGACCGTGGCGAGGCACGACGCCCGCCTGGCCACGCTCTCGCGGCCGGGTCAGCCCGACAGGAACGTGGCCCTGGCCCGGCGCCAGACCGCGGAGCTGATGGCGGAGGAGCTGCGCAGGCTCGACCCCGACGAGACCTACGAGGCCGCGGTCAAGCGGTTCGCACGCACGTACAAGGGATGACTTGGACCGCAGTGGCTGAGAAACTGGTATCTGTGAGCGTTCCCAGCGTGGTCGTCCACCGCGACGCCGACGTCCTGGCCAAGGCCGTGGCGGCGCGGATCATCACCCGGTTGGTCGACGTGCAGTCGGCCAAGGGGTCGGCCTCGATCGTGCTCACGGGCGGCACGGTCGGCATCGCCACGCTGGCGGCGATCGCCGCGACCCCCGCCCGCGACGCCGTCGACTGGCGCCGGCTGGACATCTGGTGGGGTGACGAGCGCTTCCTGCCCACCGGCGACAAGGAGCGCAACGAGACCGGCGCCCGGCAGGCGCTGCTCGACCACGTCGACGTCAGCCCGGAGCGGGTCCACGTCATGCTCGGCCCCGACGCGGGGCTGACGGCCGAGGAGTCGGCCGAGTCCTACGCGGCCGAGCTGCGCAGGGCGGCCAGGCCGGAGGATCACGGCCCCGTGCCCGGCTTCGACGTGATGCTGCTCGGCATGGGCCCGGACTCGCACGTGGCGTCGCTGTTCCCGGGCATGCCCGCGCTGTACGACACGCGCCCGGTGGTGGCCGTCCACGGCGCGCCGAAACCGCCGCCGACCCGCATCTCGCTGACGCTGCCCGCCATCCAGTCCTCGCGCGAGGTCTGGGTGGTGGCGGCCGGTGAGGAGAAGTCCGGGGCCGTGCGGCTGGCGCTGTCGGAGTCGGGGCACGTCCAGGTGCCCGCCTCGGGCGCCAGAGGGCGGGCGCGGACGCTGTTCCTGCTGGACCGGGCGGCGGCCGGCAAGATCCCGCCGGAGCTGGGGCGCATCTCGTCCCCCTGATTCCAGGGCACCCTGATTCCGAGACACGGGGCGGGGACCGCGTGGTCCCCGCCCTGTGGCGTTCCTACCGGGCGAGCTCGTCGATCTCCTCGATCAGCGCCCGCTTGCGCTCCTCGCTCAGGTACGACGCCCGGACGCCGTTCCTGGCCAGCTGGGCCAGCTCCGCCTTGCCGAAGCCGAAGGCCCGTGCGGCGGCCCGGTACTCCTCGGCCAGCGTCGTGGCGAACATGGGCGGGTCGTCGCTGTTCAGCGTCACGTACAGGCCCTCCTCCAGCATCCTCGGCAGCGGGTGCCCGGCGAGGTCGGCGACCTGGCCGGTGCAGACGTTCGAGGTCGGGCAGACGTCCAGCGGGAGCTGGGTGTCGCGCAGGTAGGCGACCAGGCGCGGGTCGGCGAGGCAGTTGATGCCGTGGCCGATGCGTTCGGCGCCGTAGCCCTCGATGACCTCCCATATCGTCTCGGGGCCGGACATCTCGCCGCCGTGCGGGACGCTGTGCAGGCCGGCCGCGCGGGCGGCCGAGAACGCGGATCTGTACGCGTCACGATATTTCGGACGCTCCTGCTCGATGCCGCCGATCCCGAAACCTACCAGCGCGGCGGGAGGTTCCTGGAGCGCGTGCTCCACCGTCACCTTGGCGGCCTCCTCGCCGTACTCGCCGGGGATGTCGAAGATGTAGGCCATCTCCACCCCGTGATCCGCCAGCGAACGGGCCGCGGCCAGGTCAAGGGCCTCCGTCACCTCGCGCATGGGCATGCCGACCAGGTGGTGGGCGTACGGGGTCACCTGGAGTTCCACGTAGCGGGCGCCCTGCGGGGCCAGGTCGCGCGCCAGGCCGAGGACGAGGGTCGCCACGTCCTCCGGCTCCCTGACGAGCGCGTTGACGGCCCGGTACACCTGGGCGAAGTGCGGGAAGTCGCGGAAGGTGTAGAAGCGGCGCAACTCCTCCTCGCTGGTGGGGACCGTGCTGCCGGGGTGGCGGCGGGCGAGTTCGAGCACGGTGGGGACCGAGGCCGAGCCGATCAGGTGCACGTGGAGCTCGACCTTGGGGAGCGCGTCGATGAAGCCGTCGATGGTCATGGCGACGACCATACGAGCCATATTTCCCGAAAAAATAGCCTTCATCGGGAAATCTCACACAAGAATGTCAGGTTTGAGGGCCGGGATAGGGTGGGGTTCGTGACCAACGCCGAAGCGTACGATCGCGGCTTCGCCCAGCTGAGCTCCCACACCGTCGGCCCCCTCCTCGACCGGGCGTGCGCGCCCCGCCTGCTTGACGTCGGCTGCGGCACCGGCGTGGTCACCTCGGCGGCGCTCGCGTTGGGCGCCCAGGTCACGGCCGTGGACGCCGATCCCGGCATGTTGCGGCTGACCGCCCGCCGCCACCCGTACGCGACGATCCGCCGAGCCGCGCTTCCCGATCTGCCTTTCGATGACGAGGAATTTGACGCCATAGCCGGAAATTTCGTCATCAATCATGTGCCTGACACGGCCGGGGCGCTCAAGGAGCTCCACCGCGTGCTGCGCCCGGGCGGCACCATCGCCCTGACCTGGTGGAAATCCGATGAGATGACCGCCACGAACGTCTTCGCCGACGCCATCGCCGACGCCGGGGTCCCCTACGAGCCTCCGGCCCGGCCGTTCACCGGCAACGACACGCCGCGGCGCTTCACCGAGCTGCTGGAGGCGGCGGGCTTCGAGGCGGCGGCCGTCGAGCCGGTGCGCTGGCGCCATCGGGTCGACCCCGCCGTCTGGTGGGACGACATCGTGCAGGCGGGCGGGCCCCGCTTCGCGATGATCGCGAAGCAGCCGCGGGAGACCGTCGAGCGGATCAGGGCCTGCTACACCCGGCTGGCGGCCCCGTACGAGCGGGAGGGCTTCCCCGTGTGCGCCTACCTGGCGCACGCCGCCAGGTCAGCCCTTTGACCAGGCGGTCACCAGCGGCACCAGCACCCCGTCGACCGACTCGGCCACGAACTCCGGCCCGAACGGCGGCCCTGCGAAGATCATCCGATGCCAGACCAGCGCCTCGGCGAGCGTGAAGAGCCGCCCTGCGTCGACGGGCCCGGCCAGCTCCCCGCGCTCGGCGGCCCGCTCCAGCAGGGCCCGCACGTCGTCGAGGTCCTTCGTCGGCATGTGCGCGCGCAGCGTGCGCGCCAGCTCCTGGTTGGACACCAGCGTCGAGGACAGGCCGATGACGAGCGTGTGCTTGCGCTCCACCGTCTGGCACAGCCCGCGGAAGATGGAGACCAGGTCGCCGCGGAGCGACCCGGTGTCCTCGCCCGCGGGCGCGTCCATGTCGAATCGCCGGCAGATGACGTCGACCACCAGCTCGGGCTTGCCCGCCCAGCGCCGGTAGATGGTGGCCTTGCTCGCCCTGGCCCGCTTGGCGATCTGGTCGACCGACATCCGGTCGTAGCCGACCTCCGACAGCAGCTCCATCGTGGCGTCGAGAATGGCCCTGTCACGGTCAGGGTCGAGTGGAGCCACGCACACGTCCTTCAGCTGTAGGCGATTTCATCGAATCGTACGCCCGTCAGCTCCATGGACACGTCCCAGAGCCGTATGGCGTCGGCTTCCGACCGGGCCCTCTCCGACGGCGTGAGGCGCTTGAGCTTGGGGCCGATGAACTCGCCGCCGCGGACGTCTGGCGAGGTCGCGGCGTAGAGCGAGGGCACCGCCCCGGCCGCCGCCGACTTGAAGAACACGCCCATGAGGGGCTGTAGCGGCCCGAGCTTGACGATGTTCGTGGCCGTGGTGCCAGGGTGGGTGGCGACGCTGATGAGGCCCGCACCGGCCCTCTCAGCGCGTCGCTGGAGCTCCAGGGTGAAGAGCAGGTTGGCGAGCTTGGAGCGCCCGTACGCGCCGAAGCGGCTGTATCCGCGCTCCAGCCCGAGATTGTCGAAGTCGATCCTGCCCATGGCGTGCGCGTCGCTCGCGACGTTCACCACGCGGGCGGCGGGGGCGGCCAGCAGGAGCGGCAGCAGCAGGCCCGTGAGCGCGAAATGGCCCAGGTGGTTGGTGCCGAACTGCATCTCGAAGCCGTCCTTGGTCTCCTGCCGGGGGATCAGGCCGATGCCCGCGTTGTTGACCAGCAGGTCGAGCTGGTCGACGCCCTCGGCGAAGCGCCTGACCGAGGCCAGGTCCGCGAGATCGAGCCGGCCGTACTCGACCTGGCCGCCGGGCACCGCCCGCAGGATGTCCTCGACGGTCGCCCTGCCCTTCTCGGGCGAGCGCGCGGCGACGACGACGCGGGCGCCGTGCCTGGCCAGCTCCAGGGCGGTGGGCCGGCCGATGCCGCTGTTGGCGCCGGTCACGATGGCGGTCCTGCCGGTCAGGTCAGGGATGGAGTCGGGGGTCCAGGCGCTCATCGCCACTCCTCAGGTCGGCTCACGGTGGGTTCAGGTGTGCAAAGCGCTAGTGTACGGAACCGTTTCGTACACCACCTTAGCCCAGTCTCCGGCGCGCGTGGCGCTCCTCGCGCCGGGCGACCTCCAGCCGCTGCTCGCTCTCGGTGAGCCTCTTGCGGGCCTTGGCCAGCCTCCGCTCCAGCTCCGCCACCCGCCCGGCGCGCTCGTCGCGCTCCCGCACGGCGGATTCCAGCGCCGCCTGCCACTCCTCGTGCGCGGCCTCGGCCTCCTGGCGTTCCTCGGCCCTCCTGGCCTCCGCCTCCGCGCGCTTCCTCGCCTCGTCCTCGGGGGGCGCCCGCCTGACGGGCCGCCCGCGCGGGACGGGGGCGGGGGCGAAGCCGCTGTAGCTGAGCGGCTTGACCAGGCGGCCGCCGCGCACCTGCCCGGCGGCGTCGGCGTCCACGATGGCGGACTCCAGCGTCTGGTCCACCTCGGCCGCCGCCGCGGGCGACAGGCCGCCGGCCTGCCTGACGAGCCTGCCCACCCTGCCCATGACGCCGGCCCGGCGCCTGGTCAGCTCGGCCAGCGCGTCGGCGTCCTGCTCCTGCCAGGCCGCGCGCAGCCGCTCGCCCACGTCGAGCAGCTCGGCCAGCTCGTCGGGGTGCTCGCGGGCCACCCGGTTCACGGCCCAGGCGGACACCGTGGGCTTGCGGAGTCCGGTTATCTCGCGGGCGAGCCCCGCCTCGCCCGCGTCCTTGGCCGCGCGGGCCTCGGCCGTGCGCGCGGCGGTGAACTCGGACGGCGGCAGCGCATAAAGCCGGCCGGCGACCTCGTCAAGATCCACACAGGACAAATACCCCACATCCGCTGGTTTGTAGCGCATAGTGGAGGCAGTGGCAGTCGAACGGAGGCCCCCGTGTTCGAACGCTTCACCGACCGCGCGCGACGGGTCGTCGTCCTCGCCCAGGAGGAGGCGCGGATGATGAGCCACAACTACATCGGCACGGAACACATCCTGCTCGGGCTGATCCACGAGGGCGAGGGGCTGGCTTCGCTGGTGCTCGACGGCTGCGGCGTGGAGCTCGACCACGTACGCGCCTTCGTCGAGCGCGAGGTGGGCCACGGCGGCAAGTCGCCCAGCGGGCACATCCCCTTCACGCCGCGCGCCAAGAAGGTCCTGGAGCTGTCGCTGCGCGAGGCCCTGCAGCTGCGCCACAACTACATCGGCACCGAGCACATCCTGCTCGGGCTGATCAGGGAGGGCGAGGGGCTGGCCGCCCAGGCGCTCGTGGACGCTGGCGCGGACCTGGCGGACGTACGGCAGCGCCTGCTCGACCGCGTGGGCCGCGCCTCCAAGGAGCGGCCTGCCGAGATGTACTTCGCCGGCGGCTCAGTGCTGGGCGAGCGGCTCACCCGCATCGAGGAGAGCCTGGAGCGCATCGAACGCCACCTGGGCATCCGGCCGCAGGCCGACAAGCAGGCCGACCAGCAGGCCGGCAAGCCGCAGGAAGAGGAGCCGCCGAGCGAGGAGGGCCTAGGCTGAGACCATCGTGCCGACCGGCAGCCTGCCCTCCATGACCCCGGGGTCCTCGGTGTAGCCGAGCGTGGCGCCCAGGGAGATCAGCAGCCTGCGCATCCTGGCGTTGTCGGACAGCAGGGTGGCCTTGACCTCGGCGTAGCCCAGGTCGCGGGCGCTGCGCACGAGCATCTTCGCCATCGCCGCGCCCAGACCGAGCCCCTGCCAGCGGTCCTCGACCAGGAAGGCCATCTCCGCGATGCCCGGGTCAGGGGTGAACATGAGGTTGGCCATCGCCACGACCTGCCCGTCGTGCCCGGCCACCAGCGAATGCCCCTTGCTCCTGTCACACAACCGGTCGAACGTGCGCGCCGGCAGCGCGGGCATCGAGGTGAAGTAGCGGAACCTGCGCGACTCGGGCGAGCACCTGTCGTGCAGGTCGCGCACGGCCTCGCGGTAGATCGAGGTGAGCGGCCGGACCGTGACCTCCACGCCGTCGGACAGCTTGATCGCGCGCTCGGCGGCGCTCGCCTCCTCGGCGGGCTGGGCGAGCCTGGCGAAGGAGGCCGCCCTGGCCGCCTCGGTCAGCGTGAACGGCAGCTCCGAGCGGCGCAGCCGCACCGCCCGCCTGGGGGCCACGGGGACGACGAGCTGGGTCGGGTCGGGAAGATCACTCACCGCTTCACCATAGATCCACCTGGCGTCGTCGGCGCGCAGCAGCTCGGCCAGGAGCTCGGGCAGCCGCCACGGCATCGAACGCAGCCTGGAGGCCAGCAGCAGCGCCCTGGTGGGCTCGTCGGTCAGCTCATGGGCGGTGGCGGGGACCACCTGGACGCGGCGGCCGCCGGCCGCCTCCAGCGCCTCGCGCACCGTCTCGGGGCCTGCGGGGATGTCGGCGACGAACTCGTCGACCGTGCCGTCCGCGTCGGACTGCACGCTGAGGCCGAGGATGTTGCCGCCCCTGTCCGCCAGGGCCGCGGCCAGTGAGGCCAGCCGGCCGGGTCGCTCGTCCACCGTGGTACGGATGCGCAAGAATCCCATGGCTTTGAGGATGCCTGGCAGCTGTTACGCAACCGCTAACGATGTGTTTCATCGCGTACTTCATCACGAGATGAGGCGATTTTTCACCATATGGGGGGTACCCACCCCCGCTTGTCGCAGGTCACCGGGCCGGGCGGGAAGATGTACGGCGGGCTCGGTGCGCGCGAGCCGGATCCACCACAGAAAGGAAGCCCATGAACATCCTCTTCCGAGGAGGCCGCGTCTTCACCCCGGGCGGCGTGCGAGGCGAGGCCGTGCTGGTGCGCGACGGCGTGATCGCGGCGGTGGGGCCGGAGGGCGAGCTCGCCCGCCGGGCGCCGTCCCACGAGACGGTGGATCTGGATGGCGGCCTGCTGGTGCCAGGCTTCACGGACGCGCACATGCACCCGGTCCAGGCGGGCCTCGAACGCGCAAAGTGCGACTTGTCAGAAGATTTCGGCCTTGACGCGTACATAGCCCTGATAGCCGACTATGCGGCGAAAAATCCGTCTAAAGAGTGGATCGATGGCGGCGGGTGGGACATGTCGGCGTTCCCCGGCGGCCTCCCCCACCGCGACCAGCTCGACTTCCTCGACCGCCCCGCGTACCTCATCCAGCGCGACCACCACGCCGCCTGGGTCAACACGCGGGCCCTCCGGCTGGCCGGCATCACGAAGGACACGCCGGACCCCGCCGACGGCCGCATTGAGCGCGACGCCGCGGGCGAGCCCACCGGGGTGCTGCACGAGGGCGCGATGGACCTCGTCGGCCTGCTCACCCCGCGCCCGACCGCCCAGGACCTGGACGACGCGCTGGAGGACGCGCAGAAGCACCTGTTCTCGCTGGGCATCACCGGCTGGCAGGACGCCATCGTGGGCTCCTACGCCGGCTCCCAGGACCAACTGCCCACCTACCTGGCCGCGGCCCGCTCAGGCAGGCTCAGGGCGCGCGTGGTGGGCGCCCTGTGGTGGGACAGGACGCGCGGCCTCGACCAGATCGAGGAGCTGGTCGAACGCCGTGCCTCCGCCGAGGGCCTCGACCGCTTCACGGCCACCTCGATCAAGATCATGCAGGACGGCATCACGGAGAACTTCACGGCCGCCACCCTGGAGCCGTACTGCCTGTGCGGGGGCACGGGACTGTCGTACGTGGACCCGTACAAACTCAAGGAGTACGTCGCCGAGCTGGACCGGCTCGGCTTCCAGGTGCACTTCCACGCCATCGGCGAGCGGGCCGTGCGCGAGGCCCTGGACAGCTTCGAGGGCACGGACCCCGGCAACCGCCACCACATCGCCCACCTGCAGATCATCGAGCCGTCGGACGTGCCGCGCTTCGCCGCCCTCGGCGTCACGGCCAACCTGCAGCCGCTGTGGGCCACGCACCACGCCCAGATGGACGAGCTGACGCTGCCGTACCTCGGGGAGCCGCGCTCGTCGTGGCAGTATCCGTTCGCGGACCTGCTGGCGCACGGTACCCGCTTCTGCGCGGGCAGCGACTGGCCGGTCTCGAACGCCGACCCGCTGCAGGGCATGCACGTCGCGGTGAACCGCACGGAGCCCGGCGGCTCGGTCCACGCCGGCTACCCGACCGCGCAGACCCCGTTCCTGCCCGGCCAGCGCATCGACCTGGCCACCGCCATGACCGCCTACACGGCGGGCTCGGCCTGGATCAACCGCTCCCCCGCCGGGGCCGTCGAGCCGGGCCGCCCGGCCGACCTGGTGGTCCTGGACCGCGACCCGTTCGAGCTCCCGCCGGGCGAGATCTGGACGGCGCGGGCGCGCCTGACGTTCGTGGACGGCGACCCCGTTCACGGAAGCTGAGTCCACGGAAGCTGAGTCCACGAGCTCCGCCGAGCGGTCGCGGAAACGGCGAAAGGGCCTCGGCGACCCGAGACCCTTTCGCCGAACCCAGCCACTACCAGGGGGACTTGTTGTTCCTCAGGCGCTCCAGTGCCTCCTCGAGGATCGCCTTGCCGTCCTTGTCGCTCCTGCGCTCCTTCACATAGGCAAGATGCGTCTTGTACGGCTCGTTCTTCGGTGGGGCAGGCGGGGCCGACTCGTCCTGTCCGGCAGGGAGGCCGCAACGGGGGCAGTCCCAATGCTCCGGGACCGCCGCGTCACTGGCGAAACTGGGGCGCGTCTCGTGCATGTTGGCGCACCAGAACGAGACCCGCACTCTCGGAGCTGCCTCGCCGCGCTCGGCCTCCCCCATAGGGCCGGCGCCGACTCGGCTGCCACGGATCGCGTTGCCACTACCCACGGATGAACTCCTCGCTCGATCGCCCCGCGCGCAGGCACGGGGGGAGAATCACTGTCACGCGTTAACTTGTTTGCTCAGGGCTTCATGAGAAGGCCGAGAGCGATGATGCAGACGAACCAGATCGTGCCGGTGATGATCGTCAGCCGATCGAGGTTGCGCTCCACCACCGAGGAACCACCGAAGTTCGACGAGAAACCGCCGCCGAACATGTCAGACAGGCCGCCACCCTTGCCCTTGTGGAGCAGCACGAGCAGGATCATGAGACCGCTCGCCAGGATGAGTGCGATAGAGATTCCGAGTTCCACGGTATGCCTGTTCCTTCAATGCTTTGTTACGCGTGACGATTCAGACTTGCCTTCTGAGGGTACGGCCTGTTGTCAAGTCGCACCCCCAGAACGGCTCAGTTAGCCTGGCATTTCGGAGAAACGGCAGATCTTCGCGAACTCCCCGGCGTCGATGCTGGCACCGCCCACGAGCGCGCCGTCGACATCGGGTTGAGCCATGATCCCCGCGATATTGCCTGACTTGACCGAGCCTCCGTAAAGGATACGGATCCCAGAGGCCACTTCGGTGTCGTAGAGCTCCGCAAGTCTGACTCGCAGCGCGCCACAGACCTCCTGGGCGTCCTCCGGGGTGGCCACCTCGCCGGTGCCGATCGCCCACACCGGCTCGTAGGCCACCACTATCGATTTTGCCTGCTCGGCGGTGATTTTGCGCAGCGCGCCGTCGAGTTGTCCAAGACTGTGCGCGATGTGGCCACCCTCTTGACGCACCGACAGGCCCTCCCCGACGCACAGGATCGGGGTGAGCGAGTGCCGGTAGGCGGCCTGCACCTTGGCGTTGACCAGGTCGTCGTCCTCGCGGTGGTACTGCCGCCGCTCCGAGTGGCCGATGGCCACGTAGGTGCAGCCGAGCTTGGCCAGCATGGCGCCCGAGATCTCGCCGGTGTAGGCGCCGGCTTCGTGCTGCGACACGTCCTGGGCGCCGTACACGATCCTGAGCTTGTCGCCGTCGACCAGCGTCTGCACGCTGCGCAGGTCGGTGAACGGCGGCAGGACGGCGACCTCGGCCTTGTCGAAGTCCTTGTCGTTGAGTGCGAAGGCCAGCTTCTGGACCAGTGCGATGGCCTCGAGGTGGTTGAGGTTCATCTTCCAGTTGCCGGCGATGAGCGGCTTGCGCGTGCTCATGAGTGCTCAGTCCTCCAGGGCCGCGAGTCCGGGGAGGGTCTTGCCCTCAAGATATTCGAGGCTGGCCCCGCCACCGGTGGAGATGTGGGAGAAACCGTCCTCGGGGAGTTCCAGCTTCCGTACGGCCGCCGCCGAGTCGCCGCCGCCCACCACGGTGAGGGCGCCCTCGTCGCCGGTACGGGTGACCAGCGCCTCGGCCACCGCCCTGGTGCCGCCGGAGAACGCGTCGAACTCGAACACGCCCATGGGCCCGTTCCAGAAGACGGTCCTGGCGTCGGCCAGCTTCGAGGCGAACAGCTCGCGCGTCCTGGGCCCGATGTCGAGCCCCTCCCGGTCGGCCGGGATCGCGGTGGCCTCGACCACGTCGTGCTCCGCGTCCGGCCCGAACGTGACCGCCGCCAGCACGTCGACGGGCAGCACGAGCTCGACGCCGCGCTCGGCGGCCGTGACGAGGAAGCCGCGCACCTGGTCGAGCTGGTCCTCCTGGAGCAGCGACTTGCCGACCTCGTAGCCCTGGGCCTTGAGGAACGTGTACGCCATGCCGCCGCCGATCAGCAGCCGGTCGACCTTGGCCAGCAGGTTGGCGATGACGCCGAGCTTGTCGGAGACCTTGGCGCCGCCCAGCACCACCACATAGGGCCGCTCGGGGCTCTCGGTCAGCTTCTTCAGCACCTCGACCTCGGCCACGACCAGCCCGCCCGCCGCGTGCGGCAGCAGCTTGGGCACGTCGTAGACGCTGGCGTGCTTGCGGTGCACCGCGCCGAACCCGTCGCCCACGTAGAGCTCGGCCAGCCCCGCCAGCTTCTCGGCGAACGCGGCCCGCTCGGCGTCGTCCTTGGACTCCTCGCCCGGCTCGTAGCGCAGGTTCTCCAGCAGCGCGACCTCGCCGCCCTGGAGCGTTTCAACCGTGCCATGGGCGCTGTCGCCGACCACGTCGGTCGCGAACGCCACCTCCTGGCCCAGCAGCTCGCCCAGCCGCCTCGCCACCGGCCTGAGCGAGTATTTCGGGTCGGCCTTGCCCTTGGGCCTGCCCAGGTGGGCGCAGACGACGACCTTGGCGCCCCGTTCCACCAGCGTCCTGATCGTCGGCACCGACGCCCGGATGCGGCCGTCGTCGGTGATCGTCTCCCCGTCGAGGGGGACGTTGAGGTCGGCGCGCACGAGCACGCGCCGCCCCTTCACGTCGAGATCCTCGAGCGTGCGCATGCTCATGCTCCCTATTCGTGGCCTCCACTCCGTGGAGGCGGGCTCGGTCGCCTTCGTGCCGCCACTCCCGTGGAGGCGGCTCGGCCGCCTTCGTGCCGCCGCGCGTTCACGGCCGCCACTCCGTGGAGATGGCTCGGCCGCCTTCCTGCCGCCGCGCGGTCACGGCCCCGTTCCATCGGAGGCACGCGCGGTCACTCCGGGTCGTCGCCTCCCTGGCGGGGCCGGGCGAACGGCGCTCCCCCAGGGGTGCGGCGGCTCAGTGACTCGGCGGCTCAGAGGTCGCGGCCGACCAGCTCGATCAGGTCGGCGAGGCGGTTGGAGTAGCCCCACTCGTTGTCGTACCAGCCGACGACCTTGACCTGGTTGCCGATGACCTTGGTCAGACCGGCGTCGAAGATGCAGGAAGCCGGGTCGGTGACGATGTCGGAGGAGACGATCTCGTCCTCGGTGTAGCTGAGGATGCCCTTGAGCGGGCCCTCGGCGGCGGCCTTGACCGCGGCGTTGACCTCATCGACGGTGACCTCGCGGCTGACGTCGACGGTGAGGTCGGTGGCCGAGCCGGTGGGGATCGGCACGCGCATGGCGAAGCCGTCGAGCTTGCCCTTGAGCTCGGGCAGCACCAGGCCGATGGCCTTGGCGGCGCCGGTGGAGGTGGGCACCACGTTGAGCGCGGCGGCGCGGGCGCGGCGCAGGTCGCTGTGCGGGCCGTCCTGGAGGTTCTGGTCCTGCGTGTAGGCGTGGATGGTGGTCATCAGACCCTTCTCGATGGTGAAGGTGTCGTGGAGGACCTTGGCCATCGGCGCCAGGCAGTTGGTCGTGCAGGAGGCGTTGGAGATGATCGTGTGGCTGGACGGGTCGTAGCTCTTGTCGTTGACGCCCATCACGATCGTGACGTCCTCGTTCTTCGCCGGAGCGGAGATGATGACCTTCTTCGCGCCGTTCTCGGCGTGCACCTTGGCCTTCGTGGCATCGGTGAACAGCCCCGTCGACTCCACGACCACGTCCACACCGAGGTCGCCCCAGGGCAGCTTGCCCGGGTCGCGCTCCGCGAAGACCTTGATCGCCTTGCCGTCGACCGTGATCTCGTCGCTCGTGGCCTTCACCTCGTAAGGCAGGCGGCCCAGGATGCTGTCGTACTTCAGCAGGTGGGCGAGCGTCGCGGTGGCGGTCAGGTCGTTGACCGCGACGATCTCGATGTCCTTGCCGCTGGCGGCGACAGCGCGCCAGAAGTTGCGACCGATGCGGCCGAAGCCGTTGACGCCTACGCGGATGCTCACGGGAACCGATCTCCTCGAAACCAGATGGCGGGCTGAAACCTCAACCACGAACACTATCGGACCTAAATTGGTTTAGACCACTGCAGGTCCCCGCCTGTGAATCAGCGTTCCGGAGGCACGTTTTGTGAGGTTCGAGTAAAGTGCCCGACTCATCGATGTAAATTCGTGCATTCTCTGGGGGCTGAGATGTCACACAAGCGGTCCGGCCTGCTGCCCGGACTCATTGTAGGCCTGCTATCGGCGCTGGTCAGCGCAGCAGTGCTGGGGGCGGCCGTGCTGTTCCAGACCCGCCTGCCGGCCGCCGTGATCGGCTTCGGCAACGGCCATCCGCTGTCGCTGGCGTCGTCTCTCGTGGTCGCTCTGATCGTCGCCCTCGCGATGGGCGCCGTACGACCCCGCAGCATCCTCCTGATCCCCACGGCGGCCCTGTACGCGGGCGGCGCCATGGCCGCGGGCCAGATCGTCGGCTCGTCGATCATGATCGGCTCCACCCTGCGCACCCCGCCCGCCGAGCGCGGCCCCGCCGACCTGTCGGACGTCACGCTCGACAACTTCACCGCCGGCCTCCCCTACGCGCCCTCGCTCTACCGGGATCCGCTCTCGGTGTCGTGGGCGGCCTGGCTCTACATCGCCGTGGCCGCCCTCGCCGCGCTGTTCCTGCTGACCCTGCGCGTGGTCCGGGTCCGCCGCGCCCAGCGCGCCCAGGCCGCCGAGGCGGAGGCGGAGTCGCCGGAACCGGAGTACCGCGCCCCCTTCGAACCCGCCCAGGCCCCCACCCCGAAGCCGACCACAGACCTGTTCACCCCCCGCAACCCCACCAAGGACTGACAGACCCATCCTCAGGAGCAGCACCCCATCCCGCACCCCGCGTCAGCACCGGCACCCACTCCCCACGCCGCCCACGGGGCACCCCTCCAACACCACCCCAACGGCCGGCACCCGTGCCATGGTGACGCCCGCGCACCCCTCAAGCCCGCGCGCCTCTCACGCCTGTGCACCCCGCAGGCTCGTGCACCCCGCAGGCCCGTACGCACCTCGGACTCGTGCGCACCTCAGACCCATGCACCCCGCAGGCTCGTGTACCCCCTGACGCATGTGCGCCTCTGGCACCTGCGCACCCTGACACCCGTCCGCCCCTGACGCCCATCCGCCCCAGGTGCCCGTGCAACCCTGACCGCCCGTGCGGCCCGACCGCCCAGCGAACCGACGAGCGCACCCCGGTCAAGCCGGCCCTGGAGCCCGCCCAGAACGCGCGTCGTCACGGCGAGCGGCCCGTGAGCCTTCACGACCGGCCATGACAGACGGCCACCCACGTCGGCGCGTGCGGCCCACCGTGCGCAGCCGTAAAAGATGGGCTTTCAGACCAGCACAACCGCAGGGCCAAGCCATCGACACGAGCGCGCGGCCCATCACGCGCAGCCGCAGCGACCCGTCACGGGGCGAGCATGTCGACGGTGAGGTTGGCCTCCGTGTTCGGGATGCCCAGGTCGGAGGCGCGCTTGTCGGCCATGGCCAGCAGCCGCCGGATGCGCCCCGCGATGGCGTCCTTGGTCAGCGGCGGGTCGGCGATCTGCCCCAGCTCCTCCAGAGACGCCTGCTTGTGCTCCACCCGCAGCCGCCCCGCCACCACCAGGTGGTCGGGCGCCTCGTCCCCGAGGATCTCCAACGCGCGCTGCACCCGCGCCCCCGCCGCCACCGCGGCCCGCGCCGACCGCCGCAGGTTGGCGTCGTCGAAGTTGGCCAGCCGGTTGGCGGTGGCCCGGACCTCGCGGCGCATCCGGCGCTCCTCCCAGGCCAGCACGCTGTCGTGCGCCCCCAGCCGGGTGAGCAGCGCGCTGATGGCGTCGCCGTCGCGCACCACCACGCGGTCCACCCCGCGCACCTCACGCGCCTTGGCGTGGATCTTGAGCCGCCGCGCCGAGCCCACCAGGGCGAGCGCCGCCTCCGGCCCCGGGCAGGTGACCTCGAGCGACATCGACCGCCCCGGCTCGGTGAGGGAGCCGTGCGCCAGGAACGCGCCGCGCCAGGCGGCCTCGGCGTCGCAGGCGGCCCCCGCCACCACCTGGCGGGGCAGCCCGCGCACCGGACGACCGTGGTTGTCGATGAGGCCCGTCTGACGGGCAAGCGCCTCGCCGTCGCGATAGACCCGCACGACGTAGCGCGACCCCTTGCGCAGGCCGGCGGGCGCGAGCACGAGCACCTCGGCCTTGTGCCCGAACACCTCACCGATGTCCTTGATCAGTCGCCGTGCGGTGGCGTTCGTGTCGAGCTCGGCCTCGATCACGATCCGCCCGCCCACCAGGTGCAGACCGCTGGCGAACCGCAGCAGCGTGGAAACCTCCGCCTTGCGGCAGCACGGCTTCAGCACCGGCAGGCGGCTCAGTTCGTCTTTCACCACACCTGTCATGGCCATGCGTTAGTCCTCTCCCCCATTCAGACCGGCTCCAAGCAGTCTCTCGCACCTTGGCGCCACGCCGACCAGGATCAACGCTTCTGGAGGAAAATCTCGTCCAGGACGGAGGCAAGACGTCGTGGGTCATGCCTCGGCGAGCCGTCCGCGGTGGCCACACCGGCCATCACGAGCCGTGCGCCGAGCGCCGCCGCGGCCTTCTCCAGCGCGCCGGGATCGTCCACCACCCCGGTGTCGGCGAGCACGACGTCGATCGACAGGTCGGGGGCGTGCTGCCTGAGCACCTCCAGGTGTTGCTGGGGGGAGAAGTCGTCCGTCTCACCAGGCTGTGGCGCCAGGTTGAGCGTGACGAGCCGTCTGGCCTTGGTCGCGTGCAGGGCCCTGGCCAGCTCGGGCACCTTGAGATGCGGCAGCACGCTGGTGAACCACGACCCCGGCCCGAACACCAGCCAGTCGGCCTCCAGCACTGCCTCGACCGCCTCGGGGCGAGCGGGCGGGTCCTCGGGCACGAGGGAGATCGCCTGCACCCGTCCGGGCGTCAGCGCGCACGCCACCTGCCCGCGCACGGTCGACCTGACGCCGTCGAGCTCCACCTCGGCCACGATGTCGAGCGGCACCGACGCCATCGGCAGCACCCGGCCGTGCGCGCCCAGCAGCCGCCCGACCCAGTCGAGCCCGGCCACGGGGTCGCCGAGCAGCTCCCACAGGGCCACGATGAGCAGGTTGCCCACCGCGTGACCGTGCAGCTCGCCCTCACTGCGGAAGCGGTGCTGCACGACCTCGCTCCAGGTGCTGCCCCACTCGTCGTCGCCGCACAGCGCGGCCAGCGCCATCCGCAGGTCGCCGGGGGGCAACACGCCGAGCTCACGCCGCAGCCGCCCGCTGGACCCGCCGTCGTCAGCGACGGTCACCACAGCGGTCAACCGGTCGGTCACCATCCGTAATGCCGACAGGGAAGCATAAAGCCCGTGCCCGCCGCCCAGGGCCACGACGTGCGGCCCGAACCCCGAGAACGTCCTCGAGTACGTCGCACGCTCCGGCACGGGGTTCCCTTCGGCCGGCCGCGCGAGCCGCACCGGGCACACGTCGCCCGCACCGTCACCGGCACCGTCCTCCACGACCTCAGCACGCACGCCGGACCCTTCGGACCCTGGACCCTCAGCACGCCCCACGCCGGACCCTTCGGACCCTGGACCCTCACCACCGCCGACACCGGGCCCCTCGGCACGCTCCACACCGAGCCCCTCAGAACCAGGCCCCTCAGAACCTGGACCCTCACCACGCCTCACGCCAGATCCCTCAGACCCCTGACCGGCCGAAGTCGGGCCGGGCACGTCACTCACACCGGCCCCCGCAGAACCCGAACCCACCGAAGACGGCCCAGGCGGGACATCCGATTCGAACCGGGTCACAGGGCCAGGAAGCTCACCCTCCGCCGGGCGCGGCGAACCTGCTGCTCCGAAGCCTTCATCGGTCACTCCCGCCCCACATCCCGATGGCTCACCTGGACCTCCATCCCGCGGTCGCGCAGGCGGGCGCCGACCTGTTCGGCCATGGCCACGCTGCGGTGCTTGCCGCCCGTGCACCCCACCGCGAGCGTCGCGTAGCTCTTGCCCTCACGCGCGTACCCGGCCGCGACCACCTGCAGGACCTCCTCGTACGCGTCGAGGAACTCCTTGGCCCCGGGCTGCCCGAGGACGTAGTCGCGCACGGGCGCGTCGAGCCCGTTCATGGGCCGCAGGTCCGGCACCCAGTGCGGGTTGGGCAGGAACCGGCAGTCGACCACCAGATCGGCGTCCACCGGCAGCCCGTACTTGAACCCGAAGGACACGATGTTGAGCCGCAGCCCCGGCCGGTCCTCGCCGCCGAAGTAGGCGACGATCTTGTTGCGCAGGTCGTGGACGTTGTGCGACGAGGTGTCGATCACCAGGTCGGCGTTGGCCCTGACCTCCCGCAGGATCCCCCGCTCCCGGGTGATCCCGTCGACCAGGCGCCCCTCGCCCTGGAGAGGATGCGGCCTGCGGACGTTCTCGAACCTGCGCACCAGCTCCTCGTCGCTGGCCTCCAGGAACACCACCCGCACCCGCACGCCGCGCCCCTCGAGCTCCTCGATGGCCGCGTTGAGGTCGGTGGTGAAGGCCAGGCTGCGCACGTCGACGACGGCCGCCACCTTGTCGGCGGCCAGCTTGACCTTGCCCGCCTCCTCCGCCATCGCGAACAGCAGCCCGGGCGGCAGGTTGTCGATGACGAACCAGCCCAGGTCCTCGAGCGCTTTGGCGGCTGTGCTGCGCCCCGCCCCGGACATGCCGGTGACGATGACGAACGCCGGCTCGGTGCTCATTGCCTCTCTCCGTCCCGCACGCCCTGCCTGGGCGCACCACCATAGCGGAGGCACCCGGACACGCCGTGACATGCTGGCGAGATCATGGTGACTCTCCCTTCAGTGTCGACACGATGACCTCGGCGATGGACTGGCCGATGCCGGGAACCTCGCAGATCTCCGCGGCAGTGGCCTCGCGTAGCTTTTTCACGGAGCCGAAGTGTTTGAGCAGCGCCTGCCTGCGCGCCGGCCCGAGGCCGGGCACGCTGTCGAGCGCGCTCTCCTTCACCGTCTTGGACCTCTTGGAACGATGGTAGGTGATGGCGAACCTGTGTGCCTCGTCCCGCACGCGTTGCAGCAGGTAGAGACCCTCACTTGAACGAGGCATGATCACCGGCTGGTCATCGCCGGGCAGCCACACCTCCTCCAGCCGCTTGGCCAGCCCGCACACGGACACGTCGTCGATGCCGAGCTCGTCGAGCGCCCGCTGCGCGGCGGCCGCCTGAGGACCCGCGCCGTCGACGACCACCAGGTTGGGCGGGTAGGCGAACTTGCGCGGTTTGCCGGTCTCGGGGTCGATGGGGCCGTGGCCGCTGTCGTCGTCGGCGGCCAGTTCGCCGGTGGCCGAGCGCTCCTCCAGGTAGCGGCGGAAGCGACGCGTGATCACCTCGTAGATCGAGGCGACGTCGCCCTCCTTGCTCTTGACGGCGAACCGCCGGTATTCGCTCTTGCGCGCCAATCCGTCCTCGAAGACGACCATGGACGCCACGACGTTCTCGCCCTGCAGGTGGGAGACGTCGTAGCACTCGACGCGCAGCGGCGCCTGGTCGAGGTCGAGCGCGTCGGCGATCTCCTGCAGCGCCTTGCTGCGGGTGGTCAGATCGCTGGCGCGGCGGATCTTGTGCTGCGCCAGCGACTCCTTGGCGTTGCGCTCGACGGTCTCCATCAGCGACTTCTTGTCGCCGCGCTGCGGCACGCGCACCTCGACGCGAGCGCGGCGCTGCTCGGTCAGCAGCTCGGCGACCGCGTCGCTGTCGGGCGGCAGCGCGGGCACGAGCACCTCGCGCGGCATCGAGTCGGGGCTCGCCTCGGCGTACATCTGCAGCAGGAACTGCTCGACCAGCTCGCCCGGGGAGGTCTCCTCGACCTTGTCGACCACCCAGCCGCGCTGGCCGCGGATGCGGCCGGCACGCACGTAGAAGACCTGTACGGCGGCTTCGAGCGGATCCTCGGCCAGCGCGATCACGTCGGCGTCGGTACTCTCGCCGAGCACGACGGCCTGCTTCTCCAGCGCCCGCTGCAACGCCTGGATGTCGTCGCGCAGCCGCGCGGCGCGCTCGTACTCCTGCTCGGAGGCGGCCTCGCGCATCTCCTTCTCAAGGCGCTTGATGAAGCGGCCGGTGTTGCCCGCCATGAAGTCGCAGAAGTCCTCGGCCAGCTCGCGGTGCTCCTCCGGGGTGACCCGGCCGACGCACGGCGCCGAGCACTTGTCGATGTAGCCGAGCAGGCACGGGCGGCCGATCTGGCCGGCCCGCTTGAACACCCCCGCGCTGCACGTGCGCACCGGGAAGACCCGCAGCAGCAGGTCGACGGTCTCGCGGATGGCCCACGCGTGCGAATAGGGGCCGAAGTAACGCGTGCCCTTGCGCTTGGCCCCGCGCATGACCTGCACGCGCGGGAAGTCCTCGCCCATGGTGACCGCGAGGTACGGGTACGACTTGTCGTCGCGGTATTTCACGTTGAAGCGCGGGTCGAACTCCTTGATCCAGGAGTATTCGAGCTGCAGCGCCTCGACCTCGGTGCCGACGACGGTCCAGTCGACGTCGGCGGCCGTGGTCAGCATCGTCTGGGTCCGCGGATGCAGCGCCGAGAAGTCGGCGAAGTACGAATTGAGCCGCTGGCGAAGGCTCTTGGCCTTGCCGACGTAGATCACCCGGCCGTGCGCGTCCCTGAACCGGTAGACCCCGGGGGAATCGGGGATGGAACCCGGCTTGGGCCGGAAACTCAAGGGGCTGCCCGCTGATCTCGCCACGTTCAAAGACTAGTAGTCCCCACCGACAAGGTTGCCCGCCGCGCCTTTCCCCCAGGCGCGGCGGGCCTCCCTCAAAGGGGCCCGCCTACGCGAGCGTGATCTGGTCGCCCTCGACCTTGATCTGCTGCGCGGGCAGCGGCTTGTCGGCCGGTCCGTTCGCGACCGAGCCGTCCGCGATGGCGAACTTGCTGTTGTGACACGGACAGACGATCACCCCGTCCGAGACGCTGCCGACCGTGCACCCGCTGTGCGTGCACACGGCGCTGAACGCCTTGAACTCGCCCGAAGTGGGCTGTGTCACCACGATCTTCTGGTCTTTGAAGATCGCCCCACCGCCGACGGGGATGTCGGCGGTCTTGGCCAGCGCACCACCGGCCTGGGGCGCGCTGGACTGCGGGGCACTCGACTCGGAGCCGGTGCCGGCGGACTGTGCGGTATCGGTGCCGCCGCCGCATGCGGTGAGCGCGAGGGCCAGACCGCCCGCTCCCACGCTCGCGAACACTGCACGGCGACTCTGAATTTCCTCTCCCATGCGCTCACCCAACCGCACCTAGGTGAGAAATTCATGAGACGTGATCTACGCGAGCTTGATCTTGTCACCATCCACGGTGATCTTCTTCTCCTCAAGCGGCTCGCCCGCGGGCCCGTCCTTGACGGAGCCGTCGCTGATGCTGAACTTGCTGCCGTGACACGGGCAGTTGATCGTCTTGTTCGAGACAGTGGCGACCGTGCAGCCCGCATGGGTGCACACCGCCGTGAACGCCTTGAACTCCCCGGCCGTCGGCTGGGTGACCACGATCTTCTCGTTCTCGAAGACCTTCCCACCGCCCTCGGGGATGTCAGCGGTGTCGGCCAGCGCCTTGCCTCCGCCGCTCGCGGCCTTCTTCTTCTTCGGGGACGACTCCTCCGTGGGCTCCTCGGCAGCATCCCCCGCCGGCTCCTCGGTCGCCTCGATCGTCGGCGAACCATAGCTCGCACACGCCGTCAGAACCGCCGCGAGCCCGGCGCCGCCGGCGCCGAGCACCATCGCCCGGCGAGTCGTTTCCGTCATGGTGTGTTCCTCCCAGATTGGCTTTCACTTCAGGTACGGCCAGCGCCCTCGCGCCGGTTCAGCCTGCCCGAGCCAAATCCGGTTCTCTACGCATAAGTACGTGTTCGGACCGCCACTTCAGGCGACCACGATGCCGTCGCCCTCGGCCCTGACCTTGTACGAGGTCAGCGGTGCGGTCGCGGGCCCCTTGGTGGCCTTGCCGCTGTCGGCGGCGAACTCGCTGCCGTGGCAGGCGCACCTGATGACGTTGTCCTTGGGGGTGCTGACCGCGCAGCCCTTGTGCGTGCAGATCGAACTGAACGCCATGTAGACGCCCTGCGTGGGCTGGGTCACCACGACCTGCAGGTCCTCGATCAACTTGCCCCCGCCCACGGGCACGTCGGCGGTCTTGGCGATGACCTTGCCCTTGAGGCTCGGCTGGGCCTTGGCACCTGCTCCACCACACCCCGCCAACGCCAGCGCGCACGCCGCGACCCCGGCCGCCCCCAGCATCTCGCGCCGCCCGAACCCCGTCTCAGGCCCCGTTTCAGGCATGGCTGCGCCCCGCTCCGTAACCGTCATGAATTGCCGACCCTCCGCGTCGCCGCTGACCCCCTGCAGGTCAGGCCGCTACCATCACTCAACCTTATTGGCGACCCCCCTCGGTCCAGTCTCCGGGTAGCGCCCCCACGACCCCCTCTACCGGACGCGCAAGCCCGCCCAGTCCCCGGCACGCTGCGCGGATGCCGGGCACACACCCGGCCGGCACACGGGGCAGCTGCCCGGACGGACACCCCCCGGCCATCAGTACGCGGACGAGCGCCGACAACACACTCCGCCCACCAGCACGCTGGGCGGGCAGGTCGAACATTTCGACCACCGACACTCCGGCCAGGCGACTCGCCACCCTCCGACCACCGACACCTCGGTCGCGCAACTCGACACCCTCCGACCACCGACATTCCGGTCAGGCGAGTCGGCGTACTCCGGCCCCTGGCGAGCGAGCGGGTGTCGACAGCGCACTCCCGCTGCCAGCACGCCGGACGTATGCCAGCACCTCTGCATCCGCACCCCTCCTCACCCGCCCCTGGACGCCCACACTCCTGAACGCCCGCACCCCTTTGGACGCCCGCACCCCTGGACACCCACACCCCTGGGCACCGGAGAGCAACTCGACCATCCCGAGCCATCAGCACCGGCAAGCGCCTCAGCAGTTCCCTAACCACCGGCGCCGACAGGCAGTTCGGCGCCCCCAGCCCCCAGGCCCCAGCCCCCGGCCAGCCCCCGGCCAGCGACAGGACGGTAGCCGAGCCGAGACTCGCAGGCGACCGGCGCGACCATCGATCAGCAGCTGCGACCGGCGGTCAGGAGACAGCCCGTGCGACCAGCGGTAAGCAGGCAAACGATAGGCAGACGGCCGAGTGCGATCGGCGGTCAGCGGGTGGTAGGCCGACGGTCAGCGCGGGGACCCACCCTGCCCCTATGACTCTCACGACAGAACGCCCGACCGCACCCCCTGCCAAGCCACGCTGGTGGCGGCGTCCGTGGGTGGCCCCTCTGGCCGTGGTGACGATCGCGTTCGTCGCGTTCTCCCTGCCGCCGTACCTGTCCATGAACCCGGCCCGATCCCGCGTGCCCGCCCCCGACTACTTCCCACCGCACTTCGCGGTGCTCTCCCTGCACGTGATCTTCGGCTCGATCGCGATGATCACGTGCTGCCTGCAGATCTGGCCCTGGTTCCGCCAGCGTTATCCGCGCGCGCACCGCCGGATCGGCCGCGTGTACGTCTTCGCCGGTTGCCTGCCCAGCGGCGTGCTGGGCTTGATCGTCTCCGTGACCACGCCGTACTTCGGCCCGGTCACGGCCGCCAGCGGCGTCGTGCTCGCGTTCCTCTGGGTGGCCTGCACGCTGGCGGGGTGGCGGATGGCCAGGCAGCGCAGGTTCGTCGACCACCGCCGGTGGATGGTCCGCAGCTTCGCCCTGACCCTGTCCATCATCACGAACCGCCTCTGGGGCGTCGTGTTCACCATCGCCCTGATGCCCGAGCTGGAGACGACCTTCCACGGCGACGAGACCCTGCTGGCGAGCACGGTGAGCGCGATGAGCGCGTGGCTGGGCTGGGTGCTGCCGCTGCTGTTCGCCGAGTGGTGGCTGGAACGCGGCGACGCCGCCAAACGCCGCGCCCGAGCCGCCCGCGCAGGTCAGCACCAAGCGGCCTGAAAACGCGCACGCCGCTCGGCACCACCCCCCACCCGCGGAAGTAGCAGCCGCAGAGACGCCCGCTCCGCACGAGGACAACCACCCCGCAGAAGAAGCCACCCCCGCACGAGGACAACCCCCGTGCGGGGCAAAGGCTCAGGAGCTCAGCGGCCCAGCGGCTCAGAAGGCGAGGATCTTCCGCAGGAAGCGGCCCGTGTGGCTCTCGTCCACCAGCGCCACCTCCTCAGGCGTCCCGCTGGCGACCAGCGTGCCGCCGCGGGACCCGCCCTCGGGCCCCATGTCGATGATCCAGTCAGCGGTCTTGATCACATCGAGGTTGTGCTCGATCACGATCACCGTGTTGCCGCCGTCGACCAGCCGCCCGAGCACTCCCAGCAGCCGCCGGATGTCCTCGAAGTGCAGCCCGGTCGTCGGCTCGTCCAGCACGTAGATCGTCCGCCCCGTCTGCCGGCGCTGCAGCTCCGAGGCGAGCTTGACCCGCTGCGCCTCACCGCCGGACAGCGTGGTCGCCGGCTGTCCGAGCCGCACGTAGCCCAGGCCCACGTCGTTGAGCGTCTGCAGGTGGCGCTTGATCGCCGGGATCGCGTCGAAGAAGCCCAGGGCCTCCTCGATCGGCATGTCGAGCACCTCGGAGATCGTCTTGCCCTTGTAGTGAACCTCCAGCGTCTCCCTGTTGTAGCGGGCGCCGTGGCAGACCTCGCAGGGGACGTAGACGTCCGGCAGGAAGTTCATCTCGATCTTGATGGTGCCGTCACCCGCGCACGCCTCGCAGCGCCCACCCTTGACGTTGAAGCTGAAGCGCCCGGGCTGGTAGCCGCGCACCTTGGCCTCGGTGGTGGCCGCGAACAGCTTGCGGATGTGGTCGAACACGCCCGTGTACGTGGCCGGGTTGGAGCGCGGCGTGCGCCCGATCGGCGACTGGTCGACGTGGACGACCTTGTCGACGTGGTCCATGCCGTTGATCCGGGAGTGCCGCCCCGGCACCGTGCGCGCGCCGTTGAGCTCCTTGGCCAGCGCGTTGTAGAGGATGTCGTTGACCAGCGTCGACTTCCCGGACCCCGACACGCCCGTGACCGCCGTGAACACGCCCAGCGGGAAGTCGATGTCGACGCCCTTGAGGTTGTGCTCGCGCGCCCCCTTGACCGTGATCTGCCGCTTCCTGTCGCGCTTGCGGCGCTTGGCGGGGATCGCGATGCTCTTGCGCCCGGACAGGTACTGGCCGGTCAGCGACTCCTCGCTGCTCAGGAGGTCCTGGACGGTGCCGGACACGACGACCTGGCCGCCGTGCTCGCCCGCGCCGGGGCCGATGTCGACCACCCAGTCGGCCGCCGCGATCGTGTCCTCGTCGTGCTCGACCACGATCAGCGTGTTGCCCATGTCGCGCAGCCTGATGAGCGTGTCGAGCAGCCGCATGTTGTCGCGCTGGTGGAGCCCGATGGACGGTTCGTCGAGCACGTACAGGACGCCGACCAGGCCGGAGCCGATCTGCGTGGCCAGCCTGATGCGCTGGGCCTCGCCGCCCGCCAGGGTGGCGGCGGCGCGGTCCATGGTCAGGTAGTCGAGGCCGACGTCGAGCAGGAAGCCCATGCGGGCGTTGATCTCCTTGACCACCCGCTCGGCGATCTGCATGTCGCGGTCGGACAGCTTGAGCGCGGCCAGGAACTTCGCGCACTCGCCGATCGACATGGCCGCGACCTCGGCGATCGACTTGTCGGCGACGGTGACGGCCAGAGTGACCGGCTTGAGCCTGGCGCCCTTGCAGGCCGGGCACGGGATCTCGCGCATGTAGCCCTCGAACCGCTCGCGGGTCGAGTCGCTCTCCGCCTCGGCGTGCCGCCGCTGCACCCACGGGATGACACCGTCGTAGGCGGTGTAGTAGGAGCGCTGGCGGCCGTAGCGGTTGCTGTAGCGTACGTGGACCTGCTCGTCGTGGCCGTACAGCAGCGACTTCTGCGCCTTCTTCGGCAGCTTCTCCCACGGCGTGTCGAGCGTGAACCCGACAGTGTGGCCGAGCGCCTCGATCAGCCTGACGAAGTATTCGCTCGTGTGACCGCCGGACCAGGGGTGAAGCGCGCCGTCGCCGAGCGTGCGCTCGGGGTCGGGCACCACCAGATCGGGGTCGACCTCCATCTTCGTGCCCAGGCCCGTGCACTCGGGGCAGGCGCCGAACGGGGAGTTGAACGAGAACGAGCGCGGCTCCAGCTCCTCGAACGACAGGTCGTCGTAGGGGCAGTAGAGGTGCTCGGAGTAGAAGCGCTCCCGGTTGGGGTCGTCCTCGGGCAGATCGACGAACTCGAGCGTGATCGTGCCGCCGGACAGCTGCAGCGCGGTCTCGACCGAGTCGTTGAGCCTGCGCCGCGCGGACTCCTTGACCGAGAGGCGGTCGACGATGACCTCGATGTCGTGCTTCTCGTACTTCTTCAGCGTCGGCGGCTCCTCCAGCCGCACGACCGTGCCGTCGACCCTCGCCCTGGCGAAACCCTTGGTCTGCAGCTCGCGGAACAGCTCGGCGTATTCGCCCTTACGGCCCCTGATGACGGGGGCGAGCACCTGGAAGCGGGTGCCCTCCTCCAGGTCCATCACCCGGTCGACGATCTGCTCGGGCGTCTGCCTGGCGATCGGCCGCGCGCACACCGGGCAGTGCGGCTTGCCGATGCGCGCCCACAGCAGCCTCAGATAGTCGTAGACCTCGGTGATCGTGCCGACGGTCGAGCGCGGGTTCTTGCTGGTGGCCTTCTGGTCGATCGACACCGCGGGCGACAGGCCCTCGATGAAGTCCACGTCGGGCTTGTCCATCTGGCCGAGGAACTGGCGGGCGTACGCCGACAGCGACTCGACGTAGCGCCGCTGCCCCTCAGCGAAGATCGTGTCGAAGGCCAGGCTCGACTTCCCAGAGCCGGACAGGCCGGTGAAGACGATCAGTGAGTCTCGCGGCAGGTCGAGCGAGACGTCCTTGAGGTTGTGTTCTCGTGCACCACGCACGATCAGGCGGTCTGCCACGGCGATCCCGGAGGTCAAAAGGCGGATAGGTCCACGGGGGATGGTAGACGGGGGCTCCGACAATTTCGGCGGACCGTTGCCCGGCCCCCGAAAATCCGTCCCTCACAGGTTACGGCCATCTCCCACCCTCGCAGGAGCCCTTCCGCATTCAACCAGCTGACCTGCACCTTTATGCCGAGCTCCAGCCCAGGCCCCCAACTCATGAAATATCCAGACACAACCGCCCTACTCGCGCCCCAGGCGGAACCGACCTCGGCCACCAGCCTCCTGCCGACCACCAGCCTCCTGCTGGGCACGAGCCGGCGCCGGCCACGAGCTGTCCTCTGCCGTGCCGCAGTCCGACGCCGCTCTCGCCGCACCCTCCCTCCTGCCCGACCGGCGCAGAGGACACGTGCTCGCCCCACCACCGCCCGCTTCACCTCTCCACCGCCACCCGCCCCGCCACTCCGTCACACCAGTCCCACCACCCCGCCATCCCCCGCCCTCATCGCCCGCCCCGCCGCCACCCGGTACGCCGCCACCCGTCCCACCACTCCGCCGCCACCCGCTCCATCACCGCCTGCTCCACCGCTCCGTCTCCACCTGCCCCACGAGGTCCACCGCCGCCCGCTCTACCGCCGCCCATCCCGCCACTCCGCCGTCGCCCGCTCCACCACCCCGCACAGCCGCTCCACCGCCCGTCCCACCGTCCCGCACCTGGCCGATCTCGCGGAAAGCGCCGCCCGCCTGGCCACCCCCCACCGCACAAGCGCTGGTCGGCCCTGGTAGAGGGCATGCGCCCGCCCTGGAACCCCGCCCAATACCTCGCTTCTTCCGCGAAATCAGCCCCCACCACGTGGACCTGTGCCACCGAGCACGGCCATGGCCCGACCGGAGCCGTTCGTCCTACGCGAACTCCGCGCCTGCCGACCGCACGATGAGCAAGATCGTGCTCAAACACCCATGGCCCGCCCCCGCGGCCGACATGCCGGCCTGGCTGACCGGCCGGTCGAGCGGTGAGGGGGTTAGGCTGTTGCCAGTGGGGCAGCCGTTCACGCCCGAGGGCGCAGGCCTTCCGGAGGCACCGCCGTGGCTGACGATGCCGGCCCCTCCGCTGATCTGCCCACGACACCCCCGAAGGACCACCCATGACCTACACAGGTGACGTCCAGGTCGGCGGCCCCGCCGACGTGCGCGAACTGCCCGGGCTCACGATCTTCAAGCTCGCCGTCGGCCCGTTCGACAACAACGCGTACCTGCTGCGTTGCGCGGAGACCGGCGACGGGCTGCTGATCGACGCGGCCGCCGACGCCGATCGGCTGCTGGCCCTGATCTCCGACCGGCCCGTCGGCTCGATCGTCACGACCCACCAGCACGGCGACCACTGGCAGGCGCTGGAGCAGGTGGCCAAGGTGACCGGGGCCCAGGTGGTCGCCCACCCGCTCGACGCGCCCGCTCTCCCCGTGCCCGCGGGCCGCACGGTCGAGCACGGCGACACCATCACCGTCGGCGCCGTCACTCTGGAGATCATCCACCTGCGCGGCCACACGCCGGGCTCGATCGCCCTGCTGTACGACGGCGGCGAGGCGGGGCAGCACCTGTTCACGGGCGACTCGCTGTTCCCGGGCGGCGTCGGCAACACGCAGAAGGACCCGCAGCGCTTCACCCAGCTCTACAACGACGTGGTGGAGCGCGTCTTCGACCGTCTCCCCGACGGGACCTGGGTCTACCCGGGCCACGGCAAGGACACCACTCTCGGCACCGAGCGTCCCGCCCTCCCGGAGTGGAAGGCCCGCGGCTGGTGATCCCCTGCGGCTGGTCACGGCCGCGCGCCACCTGAAAACCCATTCTTTACGGCTGCGCACGGTGGGCCGCACGCGCCGACGTGGGTGGCCGCCCGTCATGGCCGGTCGTGAAGGCTCACGGGCTGCTCGCCGTGACGACGCGCATCCTGGGCCGGCTCCGTGGTCAGCCCGGCCATGGCCGCGTCAAGAGAACGCATCAAGAGAACACAGCCCCGACCCGACCCGCCCGCCGAAAATGCGCTCCCCGCGCATGGACGACCGCCCCGGCAAGATGGAGCTACTGCCGGGCGCCCAGGACGTGGACGATGCGGTCGGCCGCGAGGGCGGGATCGTCGACCAGCCCGACGAGCTCGCCCCACGACCACCGATAGAACCATCCCTCGGACATCGGCACGCAGTCGACGGTCTCCGCCAGCAGCGCCGTGTCGGGATCGCTGATCCGCAACGCGGGCGGGTAGGGCCGGAGCGTGGCCGTCAGCCCGCGCTGCTCCAGCTCTGTGGCCAGCTTGCCGAGGAAGTACGTGCGCGTGTGCTCGCGCGGCGTAGCCGACATGGCTCCATCAAAGCCGAAGTAAGACGAAAAATCCCTGTCAGTTGTTAATACGTTCGGCTTCGCGGCGCTGCTCGCGCTTGTAGACCAGCACGCGCAGGGGGATCGCCGCCACGAGCGCGATCTGCATGCTCGCGCCGATCTTGATCGGCATGTCGCCGCCCTCGGGCCAGGCCACCCAGAAGGTCAGGAACGCCACGTTCACCATGATCCACCCCAGGACGCCCGCCAGGAGCTGCCCCTTCGGCTTGGGGTATTCGATCCGGCTGACCATCAGCCACGCCACGGCGAGCACGGCCAGCAGGGACCAGACGCTCGGCTGGAACAGCAGCACGATGGAGATCACGGTCATGGCGCCCATAGGGATGGGCAGGCCCATGAAATCGCCGCTCTTGGTCTTGACGCAGGCGAACCTGGCCAGGCGTACGACCCCGGCCACCAGCACGGCCGCCGCCGCCGCGACCACCATCGGGAACGGCACCTGGTCGGTGAACCCGCCCCAGATCACGACCATGAACGCGGGCGCGAACCCGAAGCTGATGACGTCGGCCAGGTTGTCGAGCTCGGCCCCCATCGCGGAGGCGCGGAAGCGCCGGGCGACGAGGCCGTCGAACAGGTCGCACGTCGCGCCGATGAGCAGCAGCACGATGGCGGTGGCGAAGTAGCTCGGAACGGGCGTGAAATGACCGCCGGCGACCTTGAGCTGCTGGATCGCGGAATATGCCAGGACGCAGACCGCGAGGAATCCGCAGACAGCGTTGCCCAGCGAGAGGGAGTCCGCGGCGGACAGGCGGAACGCCTTGCCGACGGGACCACGAGGTTCTTCCTCATCCGCCTGCCAGCTGCCGGCGTCAGCCGCGGTCAATTCTGGTCACCCCCGCAACCATCTTCTCACCCACGGACACCGCGGGAGAAATCCCTTCGGGAAGGTAGATGTCGACGCGCGAACCGAACCTGATGAGCCCGATCCGCTCGGCCTGCGCGACCTTCGCGCCGGTGCTCAGGTACGGCACGATCCTGCGCGCCACCGCACCTGCGATCTGCACCATCTCGATGTCACCCAGCGTGGTCTCGAAATGCCACACCACGCGCTCGTTCTGATCGCTGTCCTTGTTGAACGCCGGCAGGAACCCACCTGCCACATGCTGCACGGAGGTGACATTTCCCGCAAGAGGGGCCCGATTGACGTGGACGTTCAGCGGGCTCATGAAGATCGCGACCCTGGTGCGGCCGTCCGGCCACGGGTCGATGCTCTGCACCACGCCGTCGGCGGGCGACAGGACGCGTCCCGCGCCAGGAGTGCGGTCAGGGTCGCGGAAGAACCAGAGCATGCCGCCGGTGAGCGCGCCGAGCGGCACTGCCGCGAGCGCCCAGCGCCTGTCTCGGCGCGTCAGCAGCGCGGTGGCGGCCGCCGCGGCCACCGTCGGGAGGAGCCACGGGGAGACCCCGCGTGCGAGCCTGACGCGGCTCGACTTGGCAGAATCGTCTGACACGTACAACCTTTGATGGTGACTGGATTGGGCGCTTTGCCGTGATGTTACAGAACTAGCAACTATTACACGGCACAACTACACAAGCAAAGCGCCTCGAAGCCCTTTTCGCTAGACCTGCTCCGGGTGCGTTTCCTCGCCCTCGCGCGCGTCGATGCGGGCTTTGACCAGGCTCGCCACGGTGGTGATGACCATGGTGGCTCCGATGACCGAGAGCGACACCCAGATGGGAATTTCTGGCGCCCAGGAGACATGGCTGGCGTGCAACGCCTCCAATATCAGCTTAACCCCGATGAACCCCAGGATGAACGCCAAACCGTAGCTGATGTAGACCAGTCGCTGCAGCAGCCCGCCCAGCAGGAAGTAGAGCTGGCGCAGCCCCATCAGGGCGAAGGCGTTGGCCGTGAAGACGATGAAGGGGTCCTTGGTGAGCCCGAAGATCGCCGGAATCGAGTCGAGCGCGAACAGCAGGTCGGTGCTCCCGATCGCGACCATCACGATGAGCATCGGGGTCACCATGCGCCTGCCGTCGATCTTGACGGTGACCTTGGAGCCGACGTACCCGTCGGTGGTGGGGAAGGCCCTGCGCACCCACCTCAGCACGACGTTCTCGTTGAACTCCTCTTCCTCGCCCTTGAGGTGCTGCCGGACGAGGTTGATCGCGGTGTAGACGAGGAAGGCGCCGAACACGTAGAAGAGCCAGCTGAAGCGCTCCAGCGCCGCGGCCCCGAGCGCGATGAAGACGCCGCGCATCACCAGCGCGAGCAGGATGCCCACGAGCAGCACCTTGTGCTGGTACTCCCGGGGGACGGCGAACCTGCTCATGATGATGAAGAAGATGAACAGATTATCGACACTCAAGCTGTATTCAGTGATATAGCCGGCGAAGAACTCACCGGCCCTGTCTCCTCCGACCGAGGCCCACAGAAGCACCCCGAACACAACGGCGAGGGCGACATAGAACGTCACCCAGTAGCCGGCCTGCCGCATGGAGAACTCGCGGGCTTCCCCACGGTCGACGATCCACAAGTCGATGGCGAGGACGACAAGGAGACCGCCGATCACGGCGATCCAGGCCCACACGGGTACAGTCACTTCAAGACCTTCCGGCATGCACGACTCATTGCCGGAGGTCTCTCCCGCCCGCTCACAACCGCGGACCGGCAGCCCCGGGGGCCCCGTGGAGCGGGGCTGCACCGTGATGACGAGGCTGTCGCGAAGGGATACTCCCCTCCCTAACCCAGGCAGTATATGAGAACCGTTCGGCGCGGCCTAATCATCCTTTGGATCTCGACCTTCGTAAACTGCCAGCACGCTCTCGACGGCGTCGTCGTCCCCGGGCATCTCCCGCCCCCTCCGCGCGGCCACCGCGGAGAGCGTTTCCGCAGCTCCCGGCGCTACAAGCGCCTGTACGGCCCCGCGAAACCCATCGACGTCCCCGGCCCGGACCAAGATCCCAGCATCTCCCAAAATTTCTGGAATCCCACCCACATCTGAGGCGATTGCCGGAGTCCCCGACATGAGTGCTTCGCGCAGGGTCAGCGGCTGGCCCTCCCACCGGCTCGGCATCACCAGCGCGACGGCGGCGCCGAGCAGGTCGGGCACGTCGTCCCGGTTCCCCAGCAGCACCACGGGCAGCCGCTCGGCCTCGATCCTGCTCTGCAGCTCCCCGCGCAGCGGCCCCTCCCCCGCGACCACGAACAGCGGCTGCTCGGACGGCCACGGCCCGGCGGCGACGTCGAGCAACGTCTCAAGCCCCTTCTGCTGGGCCAGCCGGGCGATCGTCAGCAGCACCGGCCGGTCTCCCGCGTCCAGTTCGTCCCTGACCTCCCTCGGGGTTCGCCCCGCCGGCCGGAGCCTGGGCGCGGGCACCACGGCGGCCCGTACGTCACGCGCGCCGAGCCGGGCCATGCCCGCGCCGAGGTCCGGCGAGACGACGAGCACGTGATCGGCCCGACGCGCCACGATGCGCTCCAGCACCCCGTAGACGAGCCCGACGAATCCTCCGGCGGTCAGCGCGTTGTGGAGGGTGACCACCAGCCGCGGCCCGCCCGTCTTCCCGAGGGCGGCCAGCGCCCCGGCCCGCAGTCCGTGGGCGTGCACGATGTCGGCGTCCCGGGTCAGCCGCCTGATGGCCAGCGCCGTGCGCAGGTCGTTCGCGGGGTGCGGCCGGTCCGAGACGGCCACCGCCGAGAACCGCGCCCCGGCGCGGGCGTAGGAGAACTGCTCCTCGACGCTGGGCGGCCCGATGACGACCACCCGGTGCCCGCGCCGCACCAGCCCCTCGACCAGCATCCGGACATACCGCCCGGTGCCGCCGGACGTGGTGCCCAGCACGAAAGCCACCCGCACGACCCGCTCCTTTCTCGCCGCTCCCGGCCGCCGGGCCGTGGAGCGGCACGCTCAGCCCGATCCGCCCCGGCGCAGCAGCCCGGCCACGGCGTCGGCGTCGGCCCGATCGACCAGGGCCACGACCACGGCCCCCACCACCAGCGCGACGACGGCGGCCAGGACGGTGGCCCACACGTTGGGCCAGATGCCGCTCGCCCCGACCAGCTCCACCGCGCCGGCCCCCGCCAGGTAACCCAGGAAACCACCTGCGGCCGCCGCGGCCACGGCCCGGGCCAGGCCCGCCACCGCGGCGCTCCCGCGGGCGCGGACCACGGACCCGAGCAGCAGCGCGCCGCCCACGCTCATGCCCACGCTCACGCCGAGCGCCAGGCCGCCGATCTTCCAGGGTCCGGGCAGCACCAGCGCGAAACCCGTCTGCGCGACCGTCGCCACCACCCACGCCGTCACGGTCCCGGTGGCGACCGCCCGGCCGCGGCCGGCCGCGTAGAGGACCCGGCTCAGGTGCGCCATGAGCCCGTATCCCACCAGGCCCGGCGCGAACAGCGCGATGGCGTGGGCCAGCTCGGGCGGGAGCACGTCGGTCTTGAACCCGAGGAACACCACGGCGCCCGGCCACGAGGCGGCGGCCAGCACCCCGGCCGCCAGCCCGGACACCAGCACCACCGCCCGCGTGGTGCGCGCCGCCAGCTCGGCGAACGCCGCCGGCTCGCCGGCCTGCGCGGACAGCCGGGGGAACGCGCTCGTGGCGATGGGCACGGCCAGCACCGCGTACGGCACCAGGTAGATCGCCCACGCGTAGTTGTAGACGGCGATGGCCCCGCTGCCGATCGCGTTGTTCGCCAGCAGCACCACCACGATCATGGCGACCTGCTGGGCGAGGAGCGCGGCGATCCCGGCGAGGGCGAGCCGGCGCACCTGCCCGGCCACCCCGTCGGGGAACCGCAACGTGGGCCGCCACCTCAGCCCCAGCCGGGCCGTGGGCCCGATCACGGCCAGCACCAGGGACAGCACCCCCAGGCTGGTCCCCAGCGACAGCGCCAGCTCGGCCGGGCCCGGCAGCGTCCCGGGATCGCTGTCGCCGCCGCTGAGCGGCACGAACAGCAGATAGGCCACGATGACCACGATGCTGGACACCAGGGGCGCGACCGCGGGCCCGGCGAAACGCCTGTGCGCCTGCAGCACGCCGTAGAGCACGACGGCGACACCGTAAAGGGGGATCTGGGGCGCGAAGACGACCAGCATCCGGGTGGCGACCGCCGTGACCGCTCCGATGTCGCACCCTTCGAGGCCAGCGCCGAAGAACAGCCCGATGACCGGCCCGGCGAACAGCGCGGTGAGCACGGCCGGCGGGATGAGCACGACGACCACCCACGTCAGCAGCGCCGAGCTGATCCGCGCCACCCGCTCGTCATCCGGGGCCCGGGCGGCCGCGCCCGCCAGCACCGGGACGACCATCCCGGCCAGCGCCCCGCCGACGACGACCTCGAACACGATGTTGGGGATCTGGTTGGCGGTCATGTAGGCGGTCGCGAGGCAGTTGGTGCCCACCGTCTGCGCGAAGGCGTACTGCTTGGCGAACCCGGCGACGCGGGCCAGCACCGTGATGGCCCCGATGAGCATGGCGCCGCCCGCGACCCCTCGCGCCGTCACCACTGCCACCCGGCCTCCCCAGCCCCGCGTCCGATCGCGCCGACGCAGAACATCCTGGCAGGTCGTACCGACAAACGAGCGGTCACACAGGGTCGACCGGACGGCGGCCGAGCATGTCGAGGCGGTTGAGCACGGGGTTACCGGCGATGACCTTGGTGAAGCTGACCTTCTCCGCGGCGGCGGTCAGCGCCACCACGGTGCCCAGCAGGACGTAACGGCCCGGACGGCCCAGCTTGGTGACGGCGGCGAGCCCGAGCAGCGCGCCCAGGGAGTTGGCCCCGGCGTCGCCGAGCATGGCGCGCTCGCCCAGATCCTCCGGCAGCAGCGCCGCGGCGGCCCCCAGCGGCACGGCGGCCAGTGCCGCCGCGGCGGGCGAGTCGCGGAAGAGGGAGGCGGCCAGCAGCGGCCCGCCGGTCAGCAGGCCCACCTTGACGGCCCGGCCGGGGCGCAGGTCGAAGAGGTTGGCGAGGTTCGCTGCGCCGGCGATGGCGGCGCCGTTGACCAGGGTGTCGACCGGCCCCTGCGAGACGAGGGCGGCGGCGCCGAGCCCGGTCGCGCCGATGCCGAGGATCTTGACGGCGCCGCTGGTGACCTCGCCCCGGGCGAGCGCCGTCAGGTGGCCTTTGAAGCCCTTGGACGACGTGGTGCCGTACAGGTCGTCGTAGGCGCCGAGCGCGCCGCTGCCCGCGCCCGCGACGAGCGCGGCCAGGCGCAGGCGGCCCGGCAGTCCCGGCGTGAGCGCGGCCGCCGTGCTCGCCCCCGCCACGAACGCGGGGCCCTCCAGCAGCGTGATGGGCTCGCCGCGATGGTTCTTGCGCGTCCAGCGGCCGCTCAGGTCGGCCGGCCGGCCGCGGGTGAACGCGGCGTACGCGACGCGCGCCGCCACGGCGCCGATCGCGGCACCGGCGATCGCGTAGAGGAGGCCACGGCCCCGGGTGGCAGGCATGTCAGCTCCCTGACTGGGTGGAGGGGGACGGAGTGGCGGTCGTCACCGTGGGCAGCATCGCGGAGGCGCCCTTGCCGATGCCGTACTGGCCGGCGCGGCCGTTCAGCTGCTCCCGCAGAGAGTAGACGATCGCGACCCGGCCCGCGGGCATGTCGGCGGTATCGACCGAGCTGACCCGCTTGGAGACGTCGCTGTCGTCGCGCAGGGCGCCGATCGGGTCGCCGGGCGCGGCGGGGGTCGCGACGGCCCCGGCCAGCACCATGCCCTTGCCCGCCAGGTCGAGCCCGCCCGCCACGGAGACGAGCGCGCCCGCCTGGACCTCGGCGCTCTCGCCCTCGTACGGCTTCTCCGGCGCGATCATGACGGCGAGCGTGGCCCGCTTGACCGGGTCGCCGTCGATGCTGAGCAGCCCGCCGGTCTCGAAGGAGCTGACGACGTCGGCGGTGGCGGGGTTGGGGGTGTTGGCCTGGGCCTGGTCGGGGGTGACGAAGGCGGCCGACAGCAGCATCGCGGCCCGGTCCCAGGACGTGGCCGTGGCCGGGAAGATCATGTTGGCCGGTTTGAGCTGGTTGACCAGGCCGTCCAGGACGCCGGTGCCCTTCGGGTCGAGAAGCTTCTCCGTCAGCGTGACCCGCCCGGTGATCTCCGCGCCCGCCTGCGTGAGCACCTGCTGCGCGGCCTCGCGGACAGTGGTGCTGGAGCCGGGCGTCTCGACGAGGAGCACCCGCTGGCCCGTCAGGTCGCCGGCCACGAGGTCCGGCGTCAGGGCGGTGATGAGCGCGTCGTTGCCGGACTCGCGGCCCTGGAGCGTGTCGAGCTGCGTCCGCAGCTCCTCCTTCGACTTGGTGAGCTGGGCGGCCACCTCCTGCGCCGACTTGACCGCGGGCTCCTGCAGCAGCGTGGTGCCCAGCACGATCCCCACCGCGAGCGCCAGGAAGATCGCGACGATGGAGACGAGGTGATAGCGAAAATCGATCACGAGAAGAGTCCGACCAGCCAGAAGATGAACGCGTTCCAGGCATCTTGCAGACCGTTCAGCCAGGTCTGGCCGATCGGCGAGAGGAAGAGTGCGACGCTCATCGTGATCAACGCCGTGATCACGAGGAGGAGCAGCTGCGGGGTGGAGATGCGGCTGCGGTAGAGCCTGCTCACGCCCTTGGCGTCGATGAGCTTGCTGCCGATGATCAGCCGCGTGAGGAAGGTGCTGGCCATGCCGGGGCGCCCCTTGTCGAGGAACTCCTCCAGCGTGCCATGGGTGCCCACGGCGACGATCAGCTCGGCGCCCTTGTCGTCGGCCAGGAGCATCGCGATGTCCTCGCTGGTGCCGGTGGCGGGGAAGATCACCGCCTCGCGGCCGAGCTGGTGCACGCGCTCCAGGCCGGGCGCCCTGCCGTCGCGGTAGGCGTGTACGACGAGCTCGGCGCCGCAGGTCAGGGCCTTGGTGGAGACGGAGTCGAAGTCGCCCACGATCACGTCGGGCAGATAGCCGGCGTCCATGAGCGCGTCGGCCCCGCCGTCGACGCCGACGAGGACGGGACGGTATTCGCGGATGTAGGGGCGGAGGGTGGCGATGTCTTCCTTGTAGTGATATCCGCGCACCACGATGAGGACATGCCTGCCCTCCATGGGGGTGCGGATCTCAGGCACGCCGACTCCGTCGATGAGAAGCTTGCCCTCACCGCGAACGTACTCCATGGTGTTGACGGCGAAAGCCTCGATCTGCACGGCCATACCGGCGCGGGCCTCCGCCATGGCCGACTCGACGGCCTCGACGGTCTGCTCCTCGCCCTTGCCGACGATGTCGTCGTCGAGGTAGACCACGCCGTCGTTGACGCGTACGACGTCGCCGTCCTTGACGCGCTCGAACAGCTCCTGATTGACGTTGTCGACGAACGGCACGCCCGCTTCGAGCAAAATCTGTGGCCCCAGGTTGGGGTAGCGACCGCTGATGCCGCAGGCGACGTTCACCACCGCCGCGGCACCGCACGCAACGAGCGCCTCCGCGCTGACCCGGTCAACGTCAACGTGGTCGATAATCGCAATTTCCCCGGGCTGGAGGCGCTTTGTCAGCCTCTTGGTACGCCGGTCGATTCTCGCCACTGCCGTTACACCGGGAAGGTCTCCAACCTTCCGGCCGCGGAGGCCCGGCATCCTGCTTCCCGGAACCTTCATCAAGACCATCCTGCCAGAGCGAAACAGCGCAGAGGCCACGCATTACGCGGCGTGTCCGCTATGTCACCCAGGATCACCTGTCTGCCGCGGCCAGACCGAGGAGTTCTTCGGCGTGGGCCCGGCCCAGTTCGGAGTCCTCCAGGCCCGCCAGCATGCGGGAAAGCTCGCGTACCCGGCCCTCGTGGTCGAGCGTGACCACGCCGCTGCGCACGACGCTGCCGTCGCTCGCCTTCTCGACCACCAGATGCTGGTCGGCGAACGCGGCGACCTGCGGCAGGTGGGTGACCACGATGACCTGCGCGGTGCGGGCCAGCCTGGCCAGCCGGCGCCCGATCTCGACCGCGGCCTTGCCGCCGACACCCGCGTCCACCTCGTCGAACACGAACGTCGGCACCGGGTCCGCCCCCGCGAACACCACCTCGATCGAGAGCATGACCCGGCTCAGCTCGCCGCCGGAGGCGCCCTTGCCGAGCGGCAGCGGCGGCGCGGCGGGATGGGCGGCCATCCGGAGCTCCACCTCGTCGCGCCCCTCGGGGCCGAACTCCTCGCTCTGGCTGAGCTGCACCACGACCCTGGCGTGGGGCATGGCCAGCGCCGTCAGCTCCTCGGTCACGGCCCCGCCGAACCGCTCGGCGGCGGATTGGCGCACCCTGGTGAGCTCGGCGGCCAGGTCGGTGAGCCGTGCGGTCAGCTCCTCGTGCTCGCGGCTCAGCTCCTCGATGCGCTCGTCGTCGCCCTCCAGCTCGGCCAGCCGCGTGGCGGCCTGCTGCGCCCAGGCCAGGACACCGGCGCTGTCTTCAGCGTATTTCCGGATCAGCCCGGACAGCACGGACCGGCGCTCCTGCACCGCGGCCAGCCGCGCCGGATCGGAATCGATCGACTCCGCGTAGGCCGCCAGGTCGGTGGCCACGTCGGAGATCAGGTATCCGGCCTCGGCCAGCCGGTCGGCCACGGAGGCGAGCTGCGGGTCGAAGTCGCGTACGGCCTCCACGGCCGTACGGGCCTCGCCGAGCAGCGAGACCACGTCGTGCGGGCCTCCCGCCGCCTCCATGGGGTCGCCGAGCAGCGCGGTGTGCGCGGTGGTGGCGGCGCTGCGCAGCGCGTCGGCGTGCGAGAGCCGCTCCTCCTCGCCGCGCAGGTCGGTGTCCTCGCCCGGCTTGGGGTCGACCTTCTCGATCTCCTCCAGGCCGAAGCGCAGCCGGTCGGCCTCCTGCTCCCGCTCCCTGGCCCTGGTGGTCAGCTCCTCGAGCAGCGCACCGACCTGCTTGTGCCGTTTGTACGCCTGCGAGTAGGCCCGCAGCGGCTTGACCAGATCGTTGCCGGCATAGCGGTCGAGCGCCGCGCGCTGCCTGGCCGGCTGGAGCAGCCGCTGCTGGTCCATCTGCCCGTGCACGGCCACCAGGTCGTCGGCGAGATAGGTCAGCGTGCCGACGGGCACCGTGCGGCCGCCGAGCCAGGCCCTGGACCGGCCCTCGGCCGAGACGGTGCGCGAGATGATCAGCTCGCCGTCCTCGACCTCGCCGCCGATGTCCTCGACCTGCTGGGAGACCCGGCCGCCCGACTGGATGACCAGCGTGCCCTCGACGCTCGCCCGGTCGGCCCCCGGGCGGATGCGCGAGGGGTCGGCCCGGCCGCCGAACAGCAGCCCGAGCCCGGTCACGACCATCGTCTTGCCCGCCCCGGTCTCACCGGTGACCACGTTGAAACCTGGCGAAAGCTCGAGGACGGCCTCGTCGATGACGCCGAGCCCCTGGATGCGGACCTCCTCGACCCTTGGTCGCACTGCCCACTCCCGTTCACTGCCGTGTCTGATGGTCACCCGCGTAGTCTCCGAACACGTGTGCCAACGTGTGCCCAGGCGATCCTACGCGGTCCCGCCTCCATTGACTCAGGGTCGCACCCTTCCGCGCCAGCCCTGAACAGGTAGCTCGAACTTGGCGACCAACCTGTCGGTGAAGGGCGCGCCGCTGTTCTCCACGCCGTGCAGCCGCGCCAGGCGTACGGGCTCGGCGCCTCTGCGCACCTCGACCCGCGAGCCCGACGGCAACTCGAAGCGGCGCCGCCCGTCGCACCACAGGACCCCGCCCGGCGTGTCGGGCAGGATCTCGACGGCCAGCGTGGAACGCGGCGAGACCACCAGCGGCCTGGCGAACAGCGCGTGCGCGCTGATGGGCACCATGAGCAGCGCCTCCACCTCCGGCCAGACGACGGGTCCGCCCGCCGAGAAAGCATAGGCGGTCGAGCCCGTCGGCGTGGCGCAGATCACACCGTCGCACCCCCACCGCGACAGAGGGCGGCCGTCGATCTCGGCGACCACTTCGAGCATGCGCTCCTGCTTCTCGACGGTCACCTCGTTGAGCGCCCACGTGTCGGCGATCACCCGCCCGTTCTGCCGGGCGAGAACATCGATCGTCATGCGCTCCTCGACGTCGTAGCGGCCCGCCACGACGCTGTCGACGGCCTCGGCCAGGTCGGCCACCTCCGCCTCAGCCAGGAACCCGACATGTCCGAGATTGACCCCCAGCAGCGGCGTGCCTGCCGGCTTGGTCAGCTCGGCCGCACGCAGCAGCGTGCCGTCACCGCCGAGCACGATCATGACCTCGGCGTCCTTGACCGCGCCCGGGTCTCCGGGCACCGCCTCCACTCCGCCGCAACCGATCTCGGCGTACTCGGACTCCAGAACCCTGACGTTGATACCGGCATCCACCAGCCGGTTGATGACCAGGCGAGCGCTCTCCACTGCGGCGTCACGCCCGGTGTGTACGGCGACCAGCACGGTCCGTTTCATTGCGGCCCTTCCGCGACGGCACGCTGGATCTCGGCTTCGAGGTCGGCGACAGCCGGCTCGCCCTCCCCTTTGCCCAGCCAGAGCAGATATTCGACATTTCCCGATGGTCCCGGCAGCGGGCTGGCGGTCACACCGCGCACCGTCAGCCCCAGCTCCTGGGCCTTGGCGGCGGCATCGCTCACCGAACGCCTGCGCAACTCGGGATCGCGCACGACGCCACCCGCCCCGACGAGGTCCTTGCCCACCTCGAACTGCGGTTTTACCAGCATCACGAAATCGGCCCGCGGCGCGGCGACCGAGGCCAGAGCGGGCAGCACCAGCCGCAGCGAGATGAACGACAGGTCGCCCACGACCAGCGTGGGCGGCTCGCCGACCATCTCGGGGGTCAGGTCGCGTACGTTGACGCGCTCCATCACCGTCACCCGCTCGTCGGTACGCAGCGACCAGGCCAGCTGGCCGTAGCCCACGTCCACGGCGAGCACGTGGGCGGCGCCGCGGCGCAGCAGCACGTCGGTGAACCCGCCGGTGGAGGCGCCCGCGTCGAGGCAGCGCCGGCCCTCCACCCTCAGGCTCTCGAACGCCTCCAGCGCCCCGAGCAGTTTGTGCGCTCCTCGCGAAACATAGTCGGGCCCGTCCTCCGACTCGGCGACCACGATCGCGGAGGCGGTCTCGACCTGGGTGGCGGGCTTGCGCGCCGCCTGGCCCCCGACGCTGACCCGGCCGGCCTCGATGAGCTGGGCCGCCTGCTCGCGCGACCTGGCCAGGCCGCGGCGCACCAGCTCGCTGTCCAGGCGGAGGCGTCGGCTCACTGCTCTTCCACTGCGGTGGCCAGCGTGGACTCGAGCCCGGAGAACGCCTCGTCGAAGACCTGCACGTGCTCACTCACCGGCAGCTCGCCAAGGTGGCCCAGACCGGCCACGATGGCATCGACCCGCTCGTCGCCGGTCTCCTCCGGCAGCTCACTCATGACTCGACGGTAACGCCTCCCGCGAGCGCCCGGGACCTTGGCAGGCGTGTCACGCGTTGAAGCTCATACGGGGGTGCTACTGATGTGGAACGCTACCGTCCGCAAAGGGAAATGAAAGGATGCGCATCATGGCAAGCGTCGAGGAGTGCCGGGCGGCACTGGCCAAGCTCGTCGCCCAGTTCGACGAGATCGACGAGCAGGATCGTGCCAAACACGTGGTCGAGCGGACGGTCAGCTGCCGGGTTCCCGACCTCGACGTGACCTTCTACGGCCGACTGCACTACGGGGGGCTCGACCCGTTCACCGAACGTCCACCGGCGGGCGGCAAGCCGGCGGACGTCAAGCTCACGATCGCGAGCGACGACCTGATCGCCCTGGTGGACGGCGAACTGGACCTCGGCCGCGCACTGCTCGGAGGCCGGGTGAAGATCGACGCCAGCTTCGGCGACCTCCTACGCCTCCGCAGACTCCTCTAACGAACCCACCCCACCCACCTGACCCCTTCAAGGCCAAACCCACCGAACCTGTTCACGGCCAGACCCACCCAACCCGTTCACGGCCAGACCCACCGAACAGCTCCGAGGCCATACCCACCCCCCGACCACCATCCCCCGAACCCACAAACACCAGCCGCCCTTCAAGGACGGCTCACCACCCACCGCCCCGCCCCCGCACCCAACCCAACCAGCCGACGATCACCGACCACGACCAGCAGGCGATCCTCCCTGACGGAGAAACAAGGCAAGATCGACGATCACGGCCCTCCAACAAGAACCCCAACCATCACGCCAACCCGCCCCCAACAAACCCACCATCCCCCACCCAGACCAGCCCGCAACGTTCCACGAGACCGACACGTAACGCTCGGCAGGGTTCCCGTGCATCTCCCATGGAGACCGGCGAGGACCCCCTCCACGAGACCGACGCACAACACTCAGCGCGACCGACGCACAGCGCTCAGCGCGACCGACGCCCACACCCACCACAAGGCCAGCCCACAACGCCCACGAAGGCCGACAAGCACCCCGTCCACGAGACCGACGCGTCGAACTCAACGCGACCGACGCGGCCGCAACGGGGACCTAGCCGCGGCGAACCTCAACCCAACCGATCCAGCACGGGCTTCACGGCATCCTCCTCGACCCGCCCCTCGCCGGCCCCTGCCCAGGCCGCGTCGCAGGCGGCCCGCAGCCCATCGATCCGGTTCCCCTCACCATCGAGCCGCAGCACGCCGTCCTGCCACCGTGCCCGCCAGCCCCCGCAAGCCCCATCCCGCACCTCGGGATACGCCTCCAGCAACGAACGCAGATCCTCACCCACATAGGTGGGCCGATGACGCGGCTCCGCCGTCAGCACATCGACAGCCGCCGCCACCCCGGTCAGAACCAGCAGGCTCTCAACCCCCGCATTGGAAGCTCCCTCGATATCGGTGTCCAACCGATCCCCCACGACCAGCGGCCGCCGCGCCCCCGTACGGATCATGGACTCCCGATGCAACGGCGGATCAGGCTTACCCGCATAAACCGGCTCAACCCCGGTAGCCGCTGCGATCACCCGAACCATCGCCCCGTTCCCCGGCAACTCCCCCCGCCCCGTGGGCATCGTGCTGTCCCCGTTGGACGCCACGAACAACGCCCCCTGCCGTACCGCCAACGCCCCTTCCGACAGCAGCCCGTACGACAGACCGGGCGCGATCCCCTGCACCACGGCGACAGGCGACTCGGCGGCGGTCGAAACCGGCCGAAGCCCCCGAGCCCGTACGGCCAGCCGCAACCCGGACCCACCGACGACGAGCACGTTCGACCCAGGCGGCACCCGTTCAGCGACCAGCCGGGCAGCGGCCTGAGCAGAGGTCACCACGTCGTCGGCCGAGGCCGGCGCCCCGAGCTCACGCAGGTGAGCGGCGATGGCAGCAGGCGTACGAGAAGCGTTGTTGGTCACATAGGCCAACCGCACGCCACGCCGCTGAGCCTCCTCCAACGCCTCCGGTGCCCCCGGCACCGCATGACTGCCCAGGTAGACCACACCGTCGAGGTCGAGCAGCAAGGTGTCATAGCCGTCGATCAGCACAGCGCCTCTCCCTTTTGTCTCTCACGCCGCGTGCGACTTTAGCGCTGCCCCCACACTCACCCTCACAAGGCCAACCATTTCCGCGCCCCATCTCCCCGACCCGACCCGACAACCCCTCACCCACCCAACCCTTCAACGGCACCCACTCCCACAACGCACCAAGGGCCTTCCGCCACCGACACAACCCGGAGCCCCGATCACCCTCACCGCATCAGAGCCCGGCACAACCAACACCCCCGACTCCCCACCACACCCACATCTCACCGCGTCAATCCCTGACACCACCAACACGCCCAGCTTCCCCCAAACTCACACCCTCACCACACCCAGCCCCAAGCCACACCAGCCCCACGCCACACCCACAGCCCCTCACCACACCCAGCCCCTCAACGCCCAGCCCCCGCCACACCCACACCCACACCCACACCCACACCCACACCCACACCCACACCCACACCCACACCCACACCCACACCTGGATCATCACGACACCCAGACCGTCATCACATCCAGATCCTCACCAAGCAAGCCCTCACGCCACCAGCAGTCCTGACCCCCAACACGCCCACACGCTCACCGCATCACCCCTCCACGGCCAGCAGCGCCCGCAACTCCCCATCACATCCGCCCTTCACCCCGCCGAAGCTCCCCACCGCCACTGCTCTGGTTGTCATCAACACCGACACCCCCTGGACGCCAGCGGTCCGCATCCCGAGTCAGGTGTTCCACAACCACGAACCCCACCCATGAAGCCGAAGCAGCCTTCACCCGTGCCCTCGCACGAGACCACTCAACGCCACCCCTCGCAGCGCCATAACCTTGCCCGACCACCCAATGCCGCATGAGACCACGAGCACGACAAAAGCGCCGCCCAACCATGCATTAGCAGGCCGAACCGCGCGTAAGGCTCCGGTCGGTCAACACCCAACCTCAAACGGAACGACGCAAGACGTGGCTCAACGGACGCACCCACGCCACAACGACACACGTTCAGAGATCCAAAGAGGAAGACTGCCGGAGACCGGAGCGGCCGCCACCACCCCACGCTCTCCGATTACATTTCGCGACGAGCCCGCAAGGTAGCGCGAACACTCTTCAAAGCCGACACATAATGCCGCTCATCCGGCCGCATGGCCACCGCTATGGCCAGGGGCTCCTGCGCCCCCTCCACATCCCCGGTCCGCCACAACGACAGCCCCAACCCAAAGTAGGCATAATCCTCTGCCGGATTAGCATTCACGATCTGCCGAAAACTAGCGGCAGCCTCCGCGTACTGCCGCGAATTGAACTGCGCCCGAGCCAACGCCTCCAGAATGCTGCGCGATTCAGGCTCAACCGCGGCGGCACGCTCCAGCAACGCGGCAGCGGCAGCCGGACTGCCCTCTTTGAGCAACCTCACCCCACGCTGATACCAGTCGTAAACACCGCCCCCGGGAGCACCTGAATTCTCGTTCTGAACGTTTCCGTCGTGGGCCATGCGTGAGGACTCCTTCATCGCTGAACGACGGCCCGCTTCGCCCTGCTGCGGAACGGGCACGGGCTGCAACCATGGGGCGACTTCCGGAAGGCACAAGCATTTATGGGAGCATGCCCGGTATGGGGATTCCTGAACTGCCGATGCCGGACGGGCTGGTGCTGCGACCCTTCCGAGGGGTACGTTTCGCCGTCGAAGATCCCGCCAAGGTGACCTCCCCACCATACGACCTGATCTCCGACGCCGACGTGGACGCCCTCCTGGACTCCCATCCGAACAACGTCGTCCGCCTCATCCTTCCCCGCTCCCCTCGCGGCGATTCCTCGGAGCAACCACCAAACCCCCATCGGCAACAGGAATCAGACCATGCACCCCGCGCCCGCACCGCGGCCCACCATCCCCCGGCCGACGGCGAACCGGCCACCGCCCAACAGCAAGCGCCCCCTCCTGCCACCCCGTCCGACGCCGGGCTCACAACCCGCTACGCCGGGGCACGGGACACGCTGAGGGCCTGGCTGGACGCGGGTGTCCTGGTGCCGGACGAGGTTCCGGCGCTCTATGTGTACGAGCAGAGCGGACCGAACATCCTGCAACGCGGCTTGATCGGCGACGTGGGCCTGGTCGATCCGGGACAGCGCATCATCCTCCCCCACGAGGACGTCATGCCAGGCCCCATCGCCGACCGGCTCGCCCTCATGAGCACGACCAAGGCCAACCTCGAACCCATCTTCCTCCTCTACAACGGCGACAACGGCGCGGCCACACGCCTGGTGGACGAGGTGGCCTCAACGCGACATCCCCTCGTGACCGCCCACACCGAGGACGGCCTCACACACCGCCTGTGGGCCATCACGGACACGTCAGAGATCGACGCGATAAACGCCGATCTCCACGACCGCCAGGCCCTGATCGCCGACGGCCACCACCGGTACGCGACGTACCGCGTGCTCCAACGCCAGGAGCACGCCACCCACCGCTCCCGCCAACCCGAGCCGTCATTCCCCGCTATCTCCCCTCGACCTGAGCCGTCAGCCCCCACTACCTCCCCTCGACCCGGACCGTCAGCCCCCGCCATCTCCCCTCAGCCCGAGCCGTCGACTCCCACCACCTCACCGCAGCCCGAGCCGTCAGCCCCCACCACCTCCCCTCGACCCGAGCCGTCAGCCCCCACCACCGCGCGACCAGTCATCGCCCCAGAAGCCCAGCAACCCACCACCGCACCGGGGCAACTCCACATCCCGTCCGAAGCCCCGTCATCTCCCTCTCCCGTCGAGTCAGCGGCTCAGCCACCTCATCCCGTCATCCCTTCAGCGGCACAGTCATCCCCTTCCGCCAAGCACATTGATGTTGAGGAGAAACCGCCGGCTCCCGGTGTCCACCGTGTCTCCGACACCGTCGGCGCCCCCGATGTCTCCAGCGAGCCCGGATCTGAGCGCTCCAGCGGCAGACCTTCAATGCCAGAACCCTTGGTCGGGCCATGGGACTTCGGGCTGGCCCTGCTCGTCGACTCCACCGCATATCCGCCCAATCTGCAGGCCATCCACCGCGTCATCCCCGGCCTCCCCCTCGCCGAGGCGGCCGCCAAGGCCAGGGCCGCGTGGCAAGTGCATGACTTCGACGACTTGGCGCAGGGTCTGGCCGCGCTGGAGAAGGCTCCAGAGCCGGCCTTCCTGCTTGCCGGTGAGGCTGGCATACACCTGCTCACCGACCCCGACCCGGTACAGCTCGCCCGCGCCATGCCACCCGACCACTCCGACCGCTGGAACTCCCTCAACACCTCCGTCCTGTCGGAGTTCGTCCTGCCCAAGGTGTGGGGCATGCGCGACGACGAGCAGGCCGTACGAATCGTCCACCACAACACGGACGCCGCAGTGCGACTGGCCATCCGCACCGGCGGCACTGCGGTGCTCCTCAAGCCGCTCGCGGTCGGTGACGTCCTGGCTGTCGCGGCAGGCGGCGAACGAGTCCCCCGCAAGTCCACCTCCTTCGGCCCGAAACCCAGGACCGGCCTGGTCCTCCGTACGTTCGCCATCGACTGACGCAACCGTCTCCTCCCAATTGCGACCCGCCAGCACGGCCATCCACCAACCGGATAACTCCTGGGTCGAACGACTCCACTCAATGGCTGCCGGCACTACCGCTGGCCACGCGAGGCGTACGCCGCACCCGGCCAAGGAAACCTACGTCTGCGGCGGCCGACCCGCCGCTCCAGCACGGGGACGCCGTCCATGGCCGGGCAGACCTCAGGGGAACGCGCCCACGGCGGCCGGCCCACCGCCCGGCATGAGGAGGGCCATCCGCAGCCAGGCAGACCTCACGGAACACGCCCGCGCCAGCCAACCCACCGCCCCAACACGACGACACCGTCCACGGGCCAGCAGACCTCAAGGAACCTACGCCCGTGGCAGTGAGCCCGCCGCCCCGCGCCGGGACGTAGTTTGCGGCCGGGCGAGGCTCGTTGGATTTCGGCATCGCGCTCGGTTCTCGGTGGCCGTGGCGTGGCGGGTGGGTCAGCTTGCTGGGGCGAGGTAGACCACTTGGCGGGGGATCAGGGCGGCGAGGCTTCCGTTGGGGCTGTGGGTGGGGTCGTCCGGGAGGTCGTTGGGGAGGGGAATGTCGGCTTCGTACGGTCTGGCGGAGCTGACCTCCACCTCGTACCGCCAGATCTTGGCCGCGGACGGGCCGAAGACCCGACAGCGGAAGGACCCTGTCACCTCCATGTAGTCGCGGGGTTTGAGGCCGCGGACTACTGTTGCCGTCTCCGGGTCGAAGGTGACGCACGGGATGCTGTCCGTCAGGGCGGCTCCGCGTCGATTACGGCGGCGGCGCACGATGATGCGCCACTTCGCCACGGTGTCGCCGCTGGGCAAGGAGTGCTCCTCGACCCCCGCCGACAGCCGGCCTACCAGCAAGACTTCGTTGCGATCCACTGTCGTCCTCCTATCGGTGCTCTGGTGGAGATCACTATCTACGATGAGAGGGAGGCCGGATCGGCTGGAATGCCGTTCTGGGGACAGTGGCTGGAGGCTCGGGAGTTCCTGTGGAAAACATCACCGCGTTGGGCGGCGACGTCTACGAAATCGACACCAAAATGGCTGGATACACGGGTATCACGGCCGGCTATCTGATTCTGGGAGATCGGCCGTGTCTCGTGGAGACCGGCACTTCGACCTCGGCTCCTGTGGTGCGCGACGCGCTCGCTTCACTCGGTGTCGGCCCAGAGGACCTGGCCACCGTCGTGGTAACGCACATTCACCTGGACCACGCGGGTGGCGTGGGGGACATCGCCAAGTTCTTCCCGTCCGCGCAGATTGTCGTACACGAGAAGGGCGCCCACCATCTGGCTGATCCGTCGCGGTTGATGGCCAGTGCGCGGATGGTGTGGGGTGACAAACTCGACACGCTTTTCGGCGAACTGTCTCCCACCGAGGCCGAACGCATCGTGGCCCTCGGCGACACCGGAGCCATCGACCTGGGCAACGGACGCACGCTGAACAGCCACTACTCACCCGGCCACGCGAAACACCACGTGGGCCTGATCGACTCCGCCACCGGCGACCTGTACGTCGGCGACGCGGCGGGCGTCTACCTTCCCGAGACGGGTGATCTCCGTCCGGCCACGCCGCCGCCGGACTTCGACCTGCAGACGGCGCTCGACTCGATCGCGTTGTTCGGGGCGCTTGGGCCGCAGCGGTTGCTGTTCAGCCACTATGGGCCGGTCGATGCGGTACAGGAGACCTTGGAGCGGTCTGCGGACGAGCTCCGCGTCTGGGTTGATCTGACACGACAGGCTCACTCTGAGGGGTTGGATCTAGACCATGCTGTCGCCATGGTGAGGGATCGCACCAAGGATCGCTATCGCGCGTTGGAGGCTGGTGACGGGGACGATGGGACGGCTGAGCAGTTCGAGCTGTTGAGTGGTGCTCCGTCGAATGTGGCGGGCATCCTCCACTGGCTCAACCGCGTCTCACCGTAATCGCCTGCTCCGGGAGGTCCGGGGTGACGGGGGCGGGCGGATGCCTCCGTCGCCTGATCGTCAAGCACGCCCCGAAGTCGTACGGGTGCCGGGCTTCTCGGCCCCATGCGCGTGCGGGTACTCCGCGCTGCTGTACACGCGCTGGACTCAATCGCTGTACATGCGCGTGACTCAGCCGCTGTGGGTGCGCGGGACTCGTCGGCGTCAAGTCCCTGCAATCCCGCGTGCACATGGCTCCTCGCTCATCAACAAGTGCAGGATTCCTCACGGCTGGACGGGCGCGGAACTTCGGGTGTTCCGCTGCGTCCCTAAACGTGGGCTTGGCCCTCCGTTCCGTACGCGAGCTGAGGGGCTCGCCATCAGACGCGTGCGGCACTTCTTGCTATCGGAGATGTTCAGGATTCTCGCCGCCACACGATTGCGCGGCTTCACGCGGTCAAACGCGTGCGGACGCCGGGTCGACAGATGTGAGCCGGTTCCAACATGGCATACGCGTGCTCGGCCTGCTTGCCGTAAATCGGGTGAGAGATCCTCACGATCATCCGTGCGGGATCCTCGGCGATCAGCAGGCACGGGTGTTCGCCGGCGGCCACCTGCGCGTCCCCGCCGTATCGGACCGTTTGACCGTCTTGTGGTGACGGTAGCGGTCCGGGTACAGCGGGGACGCGTGGTGTCAGTCGTCGGACTTGCGCTTGGAGTCCGAGGCGGGTTCGTCGGACTCGTCGATGAGCGTGTCGCCGAAATTGGGCTCGATGAACGCCGGGGTGATGCCCGGCGCCTCTGCCTGCTTCGCCGCCTCCGGAGCGGTCCGCTGCTCGTCAGTGCCTTCCGGAGTGTCGGCGGGACCGGGCTGCTCGGGCGCTTCGGCCGGGGCTGCTTGCGGTCCACGGTCCGACGCGTCCGCCGTCGGGGCCGCCTCTCGCGACTCCTGACCCTGTACGTCCGCCGAGGCCGGGAGCGCTTCTCCCGACTCCCGATCTGATGCGTCCGCCGAGGCCGGGGCGGCCTCTTCTCGCGGCTCCTGATCCGATGCGTCCGCTGAGGTCACGCCCTGCGGCTCCGCGTCCAGAACGTCCCCGAAGGTCGCGCCCTGCGGCTGATCCTCCAGAACGTCGGCCGGGACCGCCTCCTGCGGCTTCTCCTCGACTGGAGCCGTTTCCGGTACGTCGTCGGCGTCGGTCCGCGCCTCGTCCGCTACGTTCTCCGGGGAGTCCAGGAGGTCACCCGCTTCCGCCAGGGCGGTCGCGTCGTCCACGTCCTCGGCCGCCTCAGCTGCTTCGGCCGCGCCAGCGTCGTCGAAGTCGTCCTCGTAGTCGAATTCTTCCTCGACGTCCTCGATGACGGACCCGGTCAGCTCGGCGTAGCGTTCGGCGGCGTCGGTCTCCCCGTCCTCGTCGAACGCCAGCGCTCGCCCGAACCAGTCCGTGGCCGCCTCCTGGTGCCCGGAATCGGCCAGAGCGTCCGCGTATGCGAACGCCAGCCGCGCCGACCACGGCCTGGGCTGCGGGTCTCGCAGCTCGGGGAGGCGCTGCAGGGTGATCACGGCGGCGTCGTGCTGGCCCAGGTCGCGTCGAGCGCCGGACTCGACGATGGTCAGCTCGATGCGTCCGGCTCGGTCGAGGCGTTCGGCCTCCGGCGAACGTACGAGGTCGAGCGCGCGCTCCGGACGGCCGAGACCGCGCTCGCAGTCGGCCATGACCGGCAGGTACGCGTCAGATCCCGTCATCCTCCTGGCAGCGCGCAGATCGCTCAGCGCCTCGGAGAAGTGTCCCGCGCGGTAGGCGACGATGCCGGCCGCCTCCCGTACGACGCCGATCCTGGCCGCGAACCGCCGTGCCACCTTCGTGTGCTCGTGCGCCCGGTCGGGGTCGTCGTCCTCGAGCGCCCGCTCGGCGGCGACCAGGTGCCGGCCCACCAACTCGGCGAGATCACCGGGAAGGGAGCGCAGCTCCTCACGGACTTCCTTGTCGAGCTCGTCCGCGGTGATGTCGGGCGCGATCTCGGGCAGCTTCTCGCGCGGGGCCTCGGCCTCGCGGTCGGACCTGCCGTACCTGGCGCGAGTGCCCGAAGACCCGGGACGCTCGTCGCGGTCGTCCCGCGAGAACGGGCGCGAACCTTCGCGGCGGGGACCATAGCCCCCTTCACGACGGTCACCACCGCCACGTGGGCCACGGTCGCCCTCGCGCCTGCCACCGAATCCGCCCTCACGACGCGGGCCCCGGTCCTCACGGAACCCGCCCTCACGGCGGTCGCCGAACCCGCCCTCGCGGCGCGGACCCCGATCCTCACGGAAACCACCCTCACGGCGGTCGCCGAACCCGCCCTCGCGGCGCGGAGCGCGATCGTCCCGCGAGAACGGACGCGAACCTTCGCGGCGGGGACCGTAGCCACCCTCACGCCGATCGCCGTAGCCGCCCTCACGGCGGGGACCACGATCATCCCGATCCCGGAACGGACGACGCTCGTCACCCTCACGACGCGGACCGCGATCGTCGCGGAAACCGCCCTCACGGCGCGGGCCCCGATCCTCACGGAAACCACCCTCACGGCGGTCGCCGGACCGGGCCCCGCCGAAGCCGCCTTCCCGGCGCGGGCCGCGGTCCTCACGGAACCCGCCCTCACGACGAGGTCCTCGGTCGTCACGGAAACCGCCCTCACGGCGCGGACCCCGATCCTCACGGAAACCACTCTCACGGCGGTCGCCGTACCTGCCTTCGCGCCGATCGCCGTAGCCGCCCTCACGGCGGGGACCACGATCATCCCGGTCCCGGAACGGACGACGCTCGTCACCCTCGCGACGCGGACCGCGATCGTCCCGGTCCCGGTAAGTACGACGATCGTCACCACGGGGTCCACGATCGTCACCTTCACGCCGGGGGCCGCGGCTGTCCCGGAAGCCACCGTCACGGCGTGGACCGCGATCGTCCCGATATCCGCCGCCTTCGCGGCGCGGACCCCGATCGTCACCGAAACCGCCCTCACGACGCGGCCCCCGGTCCTCACGGAAGCCACCCTCGCGGCGTGGGCCGCGGTCGTCACGGAAGCCGCCTTCCCGGCGCGGGCCGCGGTCCTCACGGAATCCACCCTCGCGACGAGGCCCTCGGTCGTCGCGGAAACCGCCCTCACGCCGATCGCCGTAGCCGCCCTCACGGCGGGGACCACGATCATCCCGGTCCCGGAACGGACGACGCTCGTCACCCTCGCGACGCGGACCGCGATCATCCCGGTAGCCGCCGTCGCGTCGCGGCGTTCTGTCTCCACGATCGTAGGAGCGCGACCTGTCCTCGGAACGGAACGGACGGTCGCCGCCGGAGTCTCGTCCGCGAGAGCCGTATCCGCCGCTCCCTCTGTCTCCGCTGGAGCGCCTGTCCCCGGAGTCGCCGCGCCCGCGCTGTCCGCCGTCCGATCCGTTTTCTCTGTTCACTTCTGGTCCATTTCGTTGGCTCACCCAGCGGACTCACAACGACGGTCCACCGTGGCTGGTCGCCGCCCTCGGGCCTTACGCGACGAAGGCCACCCGTGGGGGTGGCCCGGTTCCTCCCAGCCTAGCAAGCCGCAGTACGTCCATGAGCCCGGACGCAAGCCACATATTGACGGGACCACAAACGCTCGGTCAGCGAGAGTGCTCGCTATGTCACCACGCTTCCACAAAATGATCCGAGTCCCGCTCCTCTTGACGGACGACAAGCTCGATTCGCCGGCTGCTCTGCCCGCCTCACTCCGGGAGCTCGCCTGCTGGACCTTGCCCTCAGCGCGTATCCGGGGTGGTCGGCGTAGACGCCATCAAGGTCATTCTGAACGCCGCCAGAGATCGGCTCGACGGGCTCGGAGTCAATTGAAATCAAACCCTGTCGCCGCCTTGCCGGAGCAGTCGATGTCTGCCTCTTATCCAAGGCGAAGATGCTCGAATTGCGGAACGATGCACAGCCACAAGGATGAGCGGAACAGCACACTTACAAATGCGCAGCACCCAGACGTCGACGTAGGTGGCAGGTGCCGATACAAGGTACGCGGGTGCCGTCGGCTGACCGCGCTGGACAGCACCGCACAGCGCAACCCAGGCCTGCCGACACAACAAAAAGGGGGCCCGACGCACACGGCGTCGAACCCCCTCACAAAACAAGAAAGGCCCCACGCCCAAGCGTGAGGCCCTTCTCCAAAGATTGTCCGGCGGCGACCTACTCTCCCACACCCTCCCGAGTGCAGTACCATCGGCGCAGAGAAGCTTAACTT
>NZ_JBITJQ010000028.1:0-177338 GCF_044460125.1 Nonomuraea sp. NPDC050153 | reverse complement strand
ATCCCAATGGTCCCACCAGGGCTACATCCACAAGATCGGACCAGCCTTGTACGGGCCAGTGCCCACGAGCACTTAAGCCTTCGTCAGCAGGCTCTAAGGGCCCGATGGCTTCGAGACGCTTCATCCACAACGCTGGGCCAGCGGAACTCGCTCATCCACAGAACGTCGTTCGGTCCAGCGTCCGGAACCCGGCTTCGGCCAACCTAAGGACTCCCGCCGGACAAGATCCCGGCTCCGAGCACCACCTGGAGGCACGATGCACAGTCCCGCCACCACGCCAGACGACATCAAAGCCGCCCCAGACGCCAGTCACGCCACGTCAAGCAACGAAACAGTCGGTAAGTTCTCGCTCAGCCGCACCCGCATCACCCGAAGCGCCCCGCCAGCCCTCAACGCCACCGCAGAAGCCGCTACCAAGACCATCAAGTCGTCAAAGGAAGCCTCGACCAAGCCGCCGGCAGAAGCCCTGAGGCCGCTGACGATCATCGCGAGCACGCAAAGCGGATCACCCAAGCCGGCCCCATCCGGGCCCACCACGAGCCCCGTCCCGGCGCGAGCCAACAGATGGCTTCATTACGCGACGGTCAACCGGGAGCGCGGCATGTCCACAGCCGAATACGCAGTAGGCACGATTGCGGCCTGTGCATTCGCTGCGCTCTTGTTCAAGGTGGTGAGCAGCCCAGAAGTCCAGGAAATGCTGAAGGCACTCATCGATCGAGCACTCAACACTGCCACCGGATGACCCTCCGCCAAGTGCGGACCTCCCTGGGTAGGAAGCGGTCGGCATCGCGGGGCTCGGTCACGGCCGAGACCGCCGCGGTGCTGCCCGCGCTCATGGTCGTGCTCGCAGCCGCGCTGTGGGCCATCCAGGCTGTCAGCGCCCAGCTCGAATGCGTGGACGCGGCCCGCGCCGCAGCACGAGCCGCAGCCAGGGGCGAACCCCTCGACCAGGTCATGGCCCGAGCCCGAACGGCTATCCGCCAAGAAGCTCAGGTAGCCGTAACCCGCGACACAGAAACGACAAAAGTTCAGATCGCCATAGAAGTACGACCACCATGGGCCCAGTCATTGCCCGCAGTGCAAATATCCGCTACAGCCACCGCTGACACCGAACTCGGATATCTCCCGTGACCACCGGCAATCTAGCCCCGCAGGAGAGGAAGTCCCCATCAATCCCAAGGAAAAGGGCTCAGCCACACTCTGGGGTGTAGCTCTCATGGGCCTCCTCATGGCGGTGGCCACGGCGTTCGCCATGGTGGGCTCGGTGCGCGTGGCACGCCATCGTGTAAACAGCGCCGCCGACCTGAGCGCCCTTGCGGCAGCCAAGCTGGCGATAACCAACCCGGAAGCCGCCTGCGTCCGAGCCGCCACCCTGGCCAAGCAGAATGGCGTGGAGCTGATTCGATGCGAAATCACAGACGAAATCGCCGACGTCTGGACCTTGCTGCCGATCTCACTACCGATATTAGGCCCCCGTACGCTGACGGCCAGATCTCGCGCCGGACCGGCATGAACAACCCCCTGGCCATGCCCGAGCCGTGCAGCTCGACCATCAAACACGCATAGCAGCAAGCAGTAGAAACAGGGGAACGCGACGCCGACGTGCCAACTCATCAGCATCACCGTTGAAGCGGTCCTCGTAGGGCGCGCACTCGCGCAGAGAAGTCAAGGAAAATCCTGACTTGGTCAGCAAGGAAACATAGTCTTCTATAGTGCGGTGAAACCAGGTGACAGTGCCGCCCATCCATTCCCTTTCGCGCGGCCCTTGGAGAAAGTAGTCATCCACAACCCAAGAAGTCCGCTTCCCTCGAACGCCAGGGTCGTGCGAGGTCAGAACCGGATGAACGACGGTGAAGATGATGCGTCCACCAGGTGAGAGGCACTCAAGGCAGGAGGCCAGCACCGGTTCGATATCCTCGACATAGTGAAAGGCCAATCGCGAAACAATCAGATCGAACGAAGACGGCGGAGCGGAGAAGTCCTCGATATCGACCATTTCGACGCGGCCGGCTGTTCCGCATAACGCCGCATTGCCAGCCTCGACCATCGCGGCCGAGCCGTCCAGGCCCAGGTAACTGCGACAGCCGGCATCCAACACGACTTGTCCGATAGCTGCATCCCCGCACCCGAGATCCAACACCCGGAGCCCCGTGACCTCACCAAGCTCCTCCAGGAACGCCGGTTCCTCCATCACATGGTTGGGGCTCGACACACCACTATGCCGATGACCTAGATACCGCGCGGCGACTTGAGCCGCGTCATAGAAGGATCCACCGCGCTTGTTTCCGGCCACGGCCCTGAAGTGTAGATCGACAAACCGATTGGAGGCGTCGAAGCCGAGGGGCAGATGGTGGGGCGGGCTGAGGTGGGCGGAGGGGTAGGTGGGGAGGACGGTCGACGTTGGCTGGGAGTTAGGTGGTGAAAGGGAGTCGGCGTTACTGGGGAACTGGTCGCGGGGGCTGGGATGGGGCTGACGAGCAGGTGGTCAGGGGCGGGGCAAGTGCCGGGCTGGGGAAGCGGTCATAACGGTGGGGCGGTGTTAGTCCGTAGTTGCCGGTGAGGAGTGGGGCGATGCGGGTTGGGAGGTCTGGTGAATCAGGGACGCGGTCGATTTTGGGCGGGAAGTAGGTGGCGAAGGAGGGGGCAGTGCCGGCGCGAAGTTGATGGTGAGGTTGGGATGGGCGTTGGCCGCCATAGCTGGCAGTGGGGCTTGGGATGAGTGTTGGCCGTAGCTGGCAGTGAGGCTTGGGGTGGCTGTTGTGGAGGGCGGCAGTGAGGCTTGCCCTACCCCGTCCCGGATCAGCAGCTCCCCGCCAACACCATCCGGCTCCACATCGCCGACTTCCGCCGACACCAACCACAGCGCGGACTGCCACCTCCACGTCACCCCCGCCCCAACCTCCACGTCACCCCCGCCCCAAGCCTCGCTGTCACCCCCGCCCCAACCTCTGCTGCCGTCCCCGCCCCAAGCCTCGCTGTCAGCTCCGCGTCAACCTCTGCTGCCGCCCTCGCCCAAGCCTCGCTGTCAGTTCCGCACCAACCCCCTCCGCCACCTCCGCCACCTCCGCAACCTCACTGCCGCTCTACATGAGCTTCACTCGAAGCTTCGTTGCCAGCTCTACGCCAACCCTCGGGCTGGTGTTGGAAAGGGCTGGCGGGGGTGGTGCTGGCCTGAGAGGTGGTCTTCGCCTCAGGTGGGTTGCCCTGCTTTGCGCTGTGGTCTTTGCGTCCATGGGCGTAGTCGATGTAGGTGCGTTTCTGGGGTGAATGGGTGGCATGGCTGCTATGGCGTGAATGTGGTGAATGGCGACATTTCGGTTGGTGTGAAACGTGGCGGATGAATCGAATGGGTTGGCCGAAAACGGTGGGGCCGATGGGGCTTGCGGGGATAGGTCGCAATCAAGTCACGACTTCTTAGACGTGGTGTCCAAGAGTTGTATATGTACCGTAAGGTTCCGCTTACCCTCGGTCCATGCCGTATGTGACAGGGCGGCTGGGAGAGCCGGAGCTAAGTCGCTAGGGTGCGGGTTCGGGGACGGTCGGTGACCGTATCGGCCGGGCGGACTGCACTTCCGGTCGTCGCGTGAACGCCCCAGGGCGGTCAGGCGGCGCGAGGCTCTCGATGGAGGGAAGCGTCGTGACGGTAGTCGGCAGAGTGGTGGCCGCGGGGATGATCGTGGCCGGCACCATCGCGGTCGGCGGGACCGCTCAGGCCGCCGCGGCGACCTGGCGGGCCGACACGTCCGGGCAGATCACCTCGCCCGCTGACGGCCAGGTGCTTTCGAGTTCGTCCGTGACGGTTTCCGCGCGTACGGGCGTGATCCAGCTGAACGTGGGCCTCTACGTCGAAGGGCCCTCCACGCCCAGCCGGAAGGTCGCCGGAGGGGGTGCGAACCAGACGATCTCCGGCACGTTCGACGCCGGTAACGCTCCGAACGGCACCTTCACCGTGACCCTCAAGGGAGAGCTCACGGGGAGCAGCTACGCGAGCAACACGTTCAAGTTGCGGCGGCCTCCCGAGGCGCCGGGCAACGTGAACGCGACCCGGCAGGGCAGCGCCAAGGTCCGACTGACCTGGAGCAAGGGTTCAGAGCCCGACCTGCAGTCGTACGAGGTCTCCAACAGCCAGTCCGGCATCGTGGGAAGGTTGCCCGCCGACAGTGCGTGCGCCGGGTCCACATGCCAGGCGGTGCTCGCCGTGCCGACCAAGGCGAAAGGCCAGAAGGTGGGGTTCACGGTCAAGGCGTTCAGGGGAGACGGCGACGGCGGATCGATCGGGTCGGGCAATTCGGCCGCCGCGTACGTCGCCTTCCCCGCCGCGCCGACGCCCACGCCCACGAAGAAGAAGACCACCGGCGCCCGTACCCCGAAGACCACCAAGAACGTCGATCCTCTCCCCACACTGCCCGCCAAGAGGCAGACCCTGCCGACGACCAGGCCGACGACACACAAGCGGACGACCGCCAAGCTGCCGGCAATACCCGACGCCGACCCGAACGGGAACCTGCCGATCCCGACGACCGACGCAACGGGTGGTCTGCGCCCGTCCGACGCGAAGAACGGCGCGGACACCGCTCCCGTCCAGCCCGACGTGAAGGCGCAGTCGGGCGAGTCATCGATCGGGAACCTCGGCCAGTACGGCCTCTACGTCGCGGCGGGCATCCTCCTGCTGCTGTTCGGCGCCCATGCGGGTGCGTGGGCAAGGCGGCGGGCGCTCGCCACGGGTGAGAGCTCCACATCCGGTACGGCCACAGCGGCCACGGGTGTGGGCGCGGCGGCGGCCGGTGGGGTTCAGGTCACGCATGCGAACGAAAGCGCTTCGGTCGCCACGGCCCCGCCCCGGCGGCGACCTGCCGTGATCCTGGCCGTCGCCAAGACCCGGGTTCCCGATCAGTCTCGGGCGCAGCAGGCGGGGGCTGGTGAGCCTTCCGGCGGGGCGACTCCGGAGCCGTCGCCGCCCGCCCTCGATCGGAAGCGTGGGGAGGCCGCCGCCGCGTTCGAGGTGGAGGAGGTGCGAGACGTCCCTGAAGCACGCCAAGGGCCCGTCCGCATCACCTTGCCCAGTTCCGCGGTCACAGATGTCCCCGAGTCCGACGCGGCCCCTGTCCGGCCGGCAGTACGGATGGAGGATCGCTGGGACGATTACCTGCCGCCGTCTCCCCGGTCAATGGAGGACAGCGGCTTCTGGGAGCGCCCGCAGCCGGGGGCAGCCGATTTCTGGTCCGGCGAAGATGACGAAAAGGGTGAGGGCGAGCAACGCGCTTACGCGGGCCCTCGGCATAGAGACGGTGAAAGCTGAATCGACTAGTTGATTCGGCTCGTCGGCCACCCAGGCTCGGAGTCTGGGGTTGGCGTGCGCAAGTGCAGGTGGAGCCGGGGGTTGAGGGCTCGGTGGAGGTTCCTGTGAGGGTGTCGCGGCGCTTTTACTGAGGGGACAGCAGAGTGTTGAGGAGGCGGACGGCGCCTCGTTTGTCCAAAGGCTCGTTGCCGTTGCCGCATTTTGGGGACTGAATGCAGGAGGGGCAGCCTCGTTCGCATTCGCAGGAGGTTATGGCTTCGCGTGTGGCGGTCAGCCAGTCGGCAGCACGGGAGTAGCCGCGTTCGGCGAAACCCGCCCCGCCCTCATGGCCGTCGTACACGAAGACGGTGAGCAGGCCCGTGTCGGCGTGCAGTTCGGTGGAGACGCCGCCGATGTCCCAGCGGTCGCAGGTGGCGAACAGCGGGAGCAGGCCGATGGAGGCGTGTTCGGCGGCGTGGGCGGCGCCGCCGAGGTCGATGCCCGCCTCGGCGAGCGGCGCCACTGCCGATGCGGGGAGCGTCCACCAGACAGCGCGGGTGCGGAGGGTGCGGGGTGGCAGGTCCAGGGGCTCGTCGCCGAGCATCTCGCCTGATTGGAGGCGTCTCTTGAGGTACGAGACCACTTGCCGGGTCACCTCCACCTCGCCGAAGTGGAGCGTGCCGGGGCCGAGGGGGTGGGAGCGCTGGGTGGCGAGGATGGAAATGTCGGTGATGTCGCGAGCGAACGTCGTGAAGTCCGGGGTCGCGCTGGACACCAGGGCGACGCCGGCCTCCAGGTCGAGGAGTTCCACGAGGAAGGTCTCACCCTGATGGATGTAGACCGCGCCCGTGTGCACCGTGGTGTGCGCGGACGGTTCGTCCACGCTGCCGAGGAGGCGCCCGGTGGATGACTCCACGACCTGGATGGGGGCGCCTCCGCCGCCTCGGATGTCGGCGAGGTCGGTGGCCCGCTCCCGCTTGGTCCAGAACCAGCCCGCGGGGCGCCTCCTGAGCAGCCCCTCGGAGACCAGGTCGTCGAGGACCGTTGAGGTGGTGGTGCCGAAGACGGGCAGGTCGTCGTCCGTCAGCGGGATCTCGGCGGCTGCGGCGCAGAGGTGAGGGCCCAGGACGTACGGGTTGTCCGGGTCGAGGACGATCGCCTCCACGGGCTGGCCGAACAGCGCCTGGGGGTGGTGGACGAGATAGGTGTCCAAGGGGTCGTCCCTGGCGATCAGCACGGCGAGCGCGTCCTGGCCGTCGCGGCCGGCCCGGCCGGCCTGTTGCCAGAGGGAGGCGCGGGTGCCGGGCCAGCCCGCGATCAACACGGCGTCGAGGCCTGAGACGTCCACGCCGAGTTCGAGGGCGTTGGTGGTGGCCAGGCCCATGATCGTGCCCGAGCGGAGGGCCTTCTCCAGGAGCCTGCGGTCTTCGGCGAGGTATCCGGCGCGGTAGGCGGCGATCTTGTTCGGGAGGTCGGTCCAGTCCGGTTTGGGCGGGGCGTCTGGGAGTGCCCAGGTGAGGGAGCTTTCCGGGGCCGGCTGGTTTGCCCTGCCCCCGTGCGCTGAGGTGCCGGCTGCAGGGTCCGCTGGTGCGCGCGCCGGGTTTGCCGTGGCGACCGTCGGGTTTGCCGTGGCGAGCTCGCTGGGGGTGCCGGATGGTTCCGGCGTGGCGGGGCGGACGATGGGGCCTGTCGGGTCGGCTGCGCTCGGCTGATGGTTGGTGGTGGGGGTCAGTCCCACCGGGGTGGGGTGGGTGGAGTCGGGAGGTTCGGCTGTGTTCGGCTGAGCGGTGTCGGTCGGTTCGGCCGCGCTTGGCCGGTGGTCGGCCGGAGCGGTTGGCTTCACCGTGTTCGGCTGGTGGTCGGCCGGAGCGGTTGGCTCCGTCGTGTTCGGCCGGTGGTCGGTGGGGGTGGGGGGTCGGGGGTGGTGGGTTGAGAGGGAGAAGGCAACGTCGGCGAGTTTGGCGCGGGCCGTGAGGGCGACCGTTTCGGCGCCGCGGCGGGAACGGACGAAGGCGAGCGTGCGTACCTCGGCCAGGACGAGGTCCGCCAGCAGGTCCGCCGCCTCCGCTGTGGCCGTCCGTCGCACAGGAGCCCCTCCCTCGCCCCGTAGCTCGGTCAGGGGCGGCTCCCACAGCGCGATGGTGGTGGAACCCTTGGGCGAGGCGTCCGTAGTCACCTCGTCCATCTCAAGCCCCGTCAGCCTCATTGCGAACGCTCCGGGCTCGCTCGCCGTCGCCGACGCGAGCAGGAACGTGGGGCGCGAGCCGTAACGGGCGCAGACGCGGCGCAGGCGGCGCAGGATCTGGGCGACGTGGGAGCCGAAGACGCCGCGGTAGCCGTGGCACTCGTCGACGACGACCATGCGCAACCGGCGGAAGAACGACGACCATTGGGCGTGGCGGGGGAGGACGCTGCGGTGCAGCATGTCCGGATTCGTCAGGACGTAGTTGGCGTGCTGGCGCACCCACGTACGTTCCTCGAACGGCGTGTCGCCGTCGAAGCAGGCCGCGCGGAGCTGGGTGATGCGCAGCTCGCGCAGGCTGCGCAGCTGGTCGGCGGCCAGGGCCTTGGTCGGGGTCAGGTACAGGATCGTGCCGCCGTCGAGGCAGGAGGCGACGGCGGGAGTGAGGTACGCCAGCGACTTCCCGGACGCCGTACCCGTTGAGATGATCACGTTTCGGCCACGGAATGCCAGGTCGGCGGCCTCGTACTGGTGTGGCCAGAGTCCTGTCACCCCGCGGTTCGCCAAGCGCGTAACAAGCACTTCTGGCGTCCATTTGGGCCATTCGGCTTGACCCGCCTGACGTGCTGGAACATGCTCCACATGGGTGACACGCTCATGACGTGCGGGAACACCAAGCAGGTGGTGGAGGAGTGGACCCGCCTGTTGTGGGGAGGATGCGGAGGAAGTCACTGTTTCCAGTCTTGCATCGGTGGGCAAAGTCGCCGGGAATCGTGATTTCGTATAGACACAAGCCAGACGCGTGGTTGAATGCCGCGCGTCAGGGTCGGACGATCTGGGGCCACGCTCCAGATTGCCAGTCCCAAGAGAGTACTTTCGCAGGCGAGGCGCTGGAGGATCTGTGGATCTGAAGTTGGATCACCGCACCGAAGACCGACTCACCATCGTGGAGGTCGAGGGTGAGATCGATGTCTACACGGCGCCGAGATTGCGTGAGCTCCTCATCGACCTGGTGAACAAGGGCAACTTCCACCTGCTCGTCAACATGGAGAAGGTGGACTTCCTCGACTCCACGGGCCTTGGCGTCCTGGTCGGGGGGCTCAAGCGGGTTCGTGCGCATGACGGCTCGCTCGAGCTGGTCTGCACGCAGGAGCGCATCCTGAAGATCTTCCGGATCACCGGTCTGACCAAGGTCTTCGGGATTTACGCTTCGGTCGACGAGGCCAAGGAAGCTCACGGCAAAGACAAGTAGCATGGCTACCGTCGAGCTGACGTTCAGCGCTCTTCCCGCCCACGTGCGGACCGCGCGGCTGGTGGCGACGGCGATCGCTCGCCGCACCGGCGTGGAGGAGTCCCTGCTGGACGAGGTCAGGCTCGCTGTGGGTGAGGCCTGCTCCCGGGCAGTCGAGGCGCACCGCGTCCACTGTCCGGGCGAGCCCATCCGCATCGAGCTGCGTGACGACTCCGGGCGTTTCGAAGTCACGGTCAGCGACCACGCCCCCAGCGATGAGATCAAGCAGGAGCAGCCCCTCGACCTGGGCATGCTTTCTGACTCGTTCATGTCGGGCTTCGGCCTTGCGGTCATCGAGGGCTTGGCCGACGACGTCGAGATCTTCCCCAGCCCGAAGGGCACGAACATCCGCATGAGCTGGCCCGCCACCGCCAAGGTCTGAGCCGGTCCCACCGAGCCGGTCCCACCGTCCCGCCTCGCTCCGCCGGGCGTCCCTCTGGGCGCCCGGCACGGCTGTTCTGTGCTTCAAAACCCCATCTTTTACGGCAGAGCACGGGCGGCGCCACCCGCCGCACGTGGCTGAGCGCCTCCAGGGTGACGCCCGCTGACCCGCACGTGGCCGGCCGCCGTCACGGCGCACGGGCACCATGGCTTCCGCTCTCGGCGGCCGGCGATGGATCGGTGTCTTCGGTGACCATCGATGAGCGAATCGTGCGGTGGGCGCGTATTTGGGCGAACGGCTTCACGGGGCGGGCTCTCCGGGGCGCGCAGGTGGTTCGCAGGGGCGGACGGCCATGTGGGCCAGGGGTCCACGGAGTGACTGGCCGCGCGGGGCTTACTGGCGGGTTCACGGGCGAATGGCCGTGTGGGGCCAACGAGGTCGCCGGGCGATCGCGGTGCGGGGCCAGCGGGTTCGCCGGGTGATCGGCCGTGCGGGGCCAGCAAGTTCGGCAGGCAATCGACCGTGCGGGGCCAGCGGGTTCGCCGGGTGATCGGCCGTGCGGGGTGAAGGCGTCTGTGGCTTGGGCCGCTCATACGGTGAGCATGCCTGCGGTGTGGACGGTCATGCGGGGTGAACCGGCTGACGGCGTGAACGCAGTCGCAGTGTGGATGGCCACGCGCAGCGGAGGCTCCGATGGCGTGGGGTAACCACGCGGCGTGAAGGTGCCTACGGTGTGGGCGGTCGCGCCGGGGTGGAGGCGTGCGGGGTGGGCGGTCGCGCCGGGGTGGAGGCGTGCGGGGTGGAGGCGTGCGGGGTGGAGGCGTGCGGGGTGGTGAGGGCGCGTGCGGTGAGGGCGGCTCACGGTGCGGTGAACGCGCCTACGGCGGGTGGACAGGGTGGGTGGCGGAATCGGTCGGTGTGGGGCGGGTCGCGGCGGTGGGGTTGGATGGGTGTTCCGGTCGTCGGATGAGGTGCGGCCGAGAGTGTGGGCGGTGGGTCTGATGCCGCGTGCGGGCGGCGGTCAGGCCGGGTGTTCGCAGGTGGTGGTGTCGTGGGCCGTGCCTTGGATGGCGGTGCCGGTGGCAGGCGGCGGGGGCAGTTGTGGGCGGCTGTCTCAGGGGTTGTCTCAGGGGCCGTCTCCCGTCCCGCACGTCCCCCGAGCGTCGCTCCAGGGTGCCCGAGTTTCGGTCCGGACCTATCCGGAGGTTTTCATGACCTTAAACCCGGGGAAATTTCGCCTGTCAGGCCGCAAACCGGCCCGCTGTCAGGGGATTACTAGACGCGCGCACAATTAGCCACCTCGAGAGCCTTCATATCCGTTCAGTGCCTGCGTAGACTCCCGGCACCGGCCAAGGTGATCCGGCGGAACGCGGATTCAACCGGAAGCGGCACCCACAACCCGGATGGTGCCGCTACACCCGCCGAGGAAAACTGCAGCACCGCCCGGGCAGGACGACCGGTCTTGCCGAGGAGAACGATGAGCAGGCACATGCTGGCAGCGGAGCCAGCGTCCAATCTGGCCCTGAGTGGAAACAATCTCACCATCGTGATCGTGGTCGCCGCGGTCGCACTGATCGCACTAGCCGTCGCAGGCGGCCTGGTGCGCGAGGTGCTGTCCGCCGGCCAAGGCACGGAGCGCATGCAGAACATCGCGCGTGCCGTACAAGAAGGCGCAGCCGCTTATCTGGCGCGCCAGTTCCGCACATTGGCGATCTTCGTCGTCGTAATACCTATCCTGTTGCTCCTGCTACCCGGGGAAACAGAAGTCGTCGTCGGACGTTCGATCTTCTTCGTGGTCGGGGCGGTTTTCTCCGCGCTGACCGGGTTCATGGGCATGTGGCTGGCCGTGCGCGGAAATGTCCGCGTCGCCGCCGCGGCCAACGAATCGGGCGAGAAGCGCGCCATGCGCATCGCGTTCCGCACCGGCGGCGTCGCCGGAATGTTCACCGTGGGCCTCGGCCTGCTGGGCGCGGCCGTGGTCGTGTTCATCTACCAGGGCAACGCCCCGGGCGTGCTCGAAGGATTCGGGTTCGGGGCGGCGCTGCTCGCGATGTTCATGCGAGTCGGCGGCGGCATCTTCACCAAGGCCGCCGACGTCGGCGCCGACCTGGTCGGCAAGGTCGAGCAGGGCATCCCGGAGGACGACCCGCGCAACGCCGCGACCATCGCCGACAACGTGGGCGACAACGTCGGTGACTGCGCGGGCATGGCGGCCGACCTGTTCGAGTCGTACGCGGTCATGCTGGTCGCCAGCCTCATCCTGGGCAAGGTGGCCTTCGGCGAGGAAGGCCTGGTCTTCCCGCTGATCGTCCCGATGATCGGCGTCATCACGGCGATCATCGGCATCTTCGTCACCGGAATGCGCGACCGCGACCGCAACGGGATGGCGGCGATCAACCGCAGCTTCTTCATCTCGGCCGCGATCTCCGCGGTGCTCGTCACGGTGGCCGCGTTCCTGTATCTGCCCGACAGCTTCAGCGCCCTGACCGGCGCCACCGAGCAGTCCGACGCCAACCCGCGGCTCATCGCCATCGGCGCGGTGCTCATCGGTCTGGTGCTGGCCAGCGCCATCCAGCTGCTGACCGGCTACTTCACCGAGACCAACCGCCGTCCCGTACGCGAGATCGGCGAGAGCTCGGCCACCGGCCCGGCCACCGTCATCCTGGCCGGCATCAGCGTCGGCCTGGAGTCGGCCGTCTACTCCGCCCTGGTCATCGGCGGCGCGGTCTACGGCGCGTTCCTGCTCGGGTTCGGAAACGTGACGATCGCGCTGTTCGCGGTGGCACTGGCGGGCACCGGCCTGCTGACCACGGTCGGCGTCATCGTCTCCATGGACACGTTCGGGCCGGTCTCCGACAACGCCCAGGGCATCGCCGAGATGTCGGGCGACGTCGAGGGCGACGGCGCCCGCGTGCTCACCAGCCTGGACGCCGTCGGCAACACCACCAAGGCCATCACAAAGGGCATCGCGATCGCCACGGCCGTGCTGGCGGCGACCGCGCTGTTCGGCGCCTTCCGCACCGCGGTGGAGGGCGAGCTGGCCAAGGCGAGCGGGGCGGTCAAGTCCGCGCTCGGCGAGTTCTCCACCTTCACCCTCGGCATCGACCAGCCGAACGTCCTGGTCGGCCTCATCGTCGGCGCCGCGGTCGTGTTCCTCTTCTCGGGGCTCGCGATCATGGCGGTCGGACGGGCCGCGATGCGCGTGGTCTTCGAGGTACGCGACCAGTTCCGCAACAAGCCGGGCATCATGGACGGCACGGAGATGCCGGAGTACGGCCGGGTCGTGGACATCTGCACCCGTGACTCGCTCCGCGAGCTGGCCACGCCCGGCCTGCTGGCGGTCATGACGCCGATCGCGGTCGGGTTCGCCCTCGGGTACGCGCCGCTGGGCGCCTTCCTCGCGGGAGCGATCGCGTGCGGCACCCTGATGGCCGTCTTCCTCTCGAACTCCGGTGGCGCGTGGGACAACGCCAAGAAGCTGGTGGAGGACGGTCACCACGGCGGCAAGGGTTCGGAGGCGCACGCCGCCACCGTCATCGGCGACACGGTCGGCGACCCGTTCAAGGACACGGCCGGGCCTGCCATCAACCCGCTGATCAAGGTGATGAACCTGGTGGCGCTGCTCGTCGCCCCTGCGGTGGTGCTGTACGCGGGCAACCCGGCCCTGCGCATCGGCGTCACGGTGGTGGCGGTGGGCGTCGTGGTCGGGGCCATCGTGGTCTCCAAGCGGCGCTCGGTGAGCACTGAACCGGCGAACAACGACAACCGGGAGCACCAGCCCGTGGCCTCGTAACACCGCCATACCCTGGAGAGACGCCCGCCCTACTGCGTAGGGGCGGGCGTCTCGTTTTCCGGCGCCTCTCGGATGCAGGGCTCCTACCGAGGGCTCCTTCCGAGGGCTCCTTCTGACGTGGCGGGGCGTCTCCCGGGGAGCAGGGCTGCTTCCGGCTGCTGGGATGGCCGGTTGCTGGAGTGGAGCTGGTTGCCGGGCTGTGCGGTGTGCGGGCGTTCGAGGGTGGCGGCAGGTGGGTGGGAGATCGGGCGACGGATCCAGCGGGCCGCGGGTCGGGGCGCGGATGAGGGCGGCCGGCAAACGGCGGGCAGGGCGGGCGAGGGAGGCCAGGAAATGGCGGACGGGGAGGCCGGGGGATGGTGGGTGGGGGAGTTCGGCGGGACGGGTGGGATGTTCAGGTAGAAGGCGGGAGTGGGACCGTGGTGGCTCGGTGGGAAACTGGGCGCGTGAAAGGTGACAAGCAGCCCAGCGGCGGGAAGACCCTGGGCCTGATTCTGCTGGCGATGCTCGTCATCCTGGCCGTGATCGTCGGGCTGGCCGTCTGGGCTTCGAGGACGGGGTGATCGGATGCGGACCTTGATTGTGCTGCGGCATGCGAAGGCCGCTCACATCCCCGGGCTGGCCGATCGGGAGAGACCGTTGACCGGGCGGGGTGAGCGGGACGCCAAGCGGGCGGGCGACGAGATCCGGGCGGCCGGGCTGGCCCCGGACCTCGTGCTGTGCTCGCCGGCGCTCAGGACCAAGCGCACCGCCGAGATCGCCTTTCCCGAGGTGGAGATCAGCTACGAGCGCGACATCTACGAGGCGTACCCCGATGAGCTGCTGGAGCTGGTCCGGCGGGCGGACCCAGAGCTGAGCACGGTGGTGCTGTGCGGGCACAACCCGGGCGTGCACGAGTTGGCCGTGGGGCTGGCCGGAGGCGAGTACGCGTTCCGGCCGGGCGCGTTCGCGGTGATCGAGGTGGAGTCCGACTGGGCGGAGCTCTGGATGGGCGAGGGCCGCCTGGTCACGCTCTGGGACCCGAAGGAGCACTGACCGGCCCGGCCCGGCCCGTCCTGGGATGGGCCGGGCTGAGATCAGCCGGCGGCGAGGGCGGTCGGCTGGCGGCGAGGGCACCCGGCCTGAGGTCAGCCGGTGGTGAGGGCGCCCGGCCGGGGTCAGCCGGCCAGGCCGCCGTCCTCCGCGTCCGCCGCCTCGACCTCGTCCCTGGAGATCCCCAGCAGGTAGAGGATCGAGTCCAGGTAGGGCGTGTTGACCGCAGTGTCGGCCGCCTGCCGCACCACGGGCTTGGCGTTGAACGCGACGCCAAGCCCGGCCACGGCGATCATGTCGAGGTCGTTGGCCCCGTCGCCGATGGCCACCGTCTGCGAGATCGGCAGCCCGGCCTCCCGCGCGAACCGCTCCAGCGCCCGCGCCTTCCCCGGCCGGTCCACGATCTCGCCCACGACGCGGCCGGTCAGCCGTCCGTCGATGACCTCCAGGACGTTCGCCGCCGAGTAGTCGATGCCGAGCTCCTCGACCAGCCCGTCGGTGATCTGCGTGAACCCGCCGCTGACGATGGCGAAGCGGTAGTCGAGCCGCTTGAGGGTGCGGACCAGCGTGCGGGCGCCGGGCGTGAGCACGACCTCCTTGCGCACCTCCTCGAACACCTCCGCCGGCAGCCCCTCCAGCAGCGCCACCCGGCGCCGCAGCGACTCGGAGAAGTCGAGCTCGCCGCGCATGGCCTGCTCGGTGACCTTGGCGACCTCGTCCAGGCACCCGGCGTGGGCCGCGAGCAGCTCGATGACCTCGCCCTGGATGAGGGTCGAGTCGACGTCCATGACGATCAGCCGCTTGGCCCGCCGTGACAGGCCGGTGCGCTGCACGGCCACGTCCACCTCTTGGACGGCCGCCTCGGCCGCCAGCTCCACCCGCAACGAGCTGGGGTCGGCGCCGGAGACGGACAGTTCGATGCAGGTGACGGGCCACTGGGCGAGGCGTTCGATGCGGTCGATGTTCGCGCCGGCGGCGGCGATGCGCCCGGCGATGCCCGCGATGGCGGCGGGCTGGAGCGTGGCGCCCAGCACGCTGACCGACAGGCGCCCGCGGCGGCGCTGCTCCTTGGTCTGGGAGCCGGTGGAGAGCTCCACTTCCATGCCCAGGTCCTCGGCCACCCGCTCGACCGCGGTCCACATGGCGCCGAGGGTGGTGCCGGTGCCCGTCGGGGGGCCGCCGGCGTACATGACGAGCACGCCGAGCGTGAGCCGGCCGCGAATGACGACCTGTTCGATATCCGCCACCGTCACCGGAAAGGCGGACAGAACGGAAAAAAGCCGCGAGGTGACGCCGGGCCGGTCGGGGCCGGTCAGGGTGATCAGGAGGCTGCGCTGGTCCACATCCAGCCACGGTACTGCGCCCGGCCCGATGCCCGCGCAGCAGGGCGGGCATTCGGGCGCGGGCGCGACCGCGGGTGTCCCAGCAGGTGACACCGAGGTGAATGTCCCGTGGACGCTCGGACAACATTCCGTCGGCCGTAACGTTCCAAGGGACGCGAAGAGCGTCGTGCTAGCGGACGATCTTGGTCTTGACCGTCTTCACGTAGCCGTGCTCGGGGATGCCGAGCCGGTCGAGCTCTTCCTTGCTCATGTTCTCCATGCCCGTCTGGACGTCGTAGGAGACCACGCCGAGCTTCGCCGTCTGCGTGCCCTTCGCCGTCTTCTTGAGCTTGGTCTCGAAGATCAGGGTGATGGAGTCATCCTTCTTCAGGACCTTCGGCACGAGGCAGTAGAACGCGCGGCCCTCGAGCCCGCACTCGGTGCCCTTGACGCTCGTGCTGTACATGATCCGCCTGAGGTCGACCCCCTTGGGGAACTCGCCGCCGACGAAGTAGGCGTCGGCCTCGTAGGGCCCCTTGTTGGTGGCGATGATGCCGAAGTTGAGCTTGCCACCGGCCTTGGCGGTCTTCGCGGCCTTCACTTTGACGTCGAAGACCGAGAACGCTTCGTCGGCGACCGTCGTGGCAGCGGCGGAAGCGGGAACAGCCGGGACAAGCAGGGCCGCGGCCAGCAATGCCAGCGACGCGGCCTTGGTCAGGTTACGCATTAAACGTCTCCGGTGAGGAAGTGGTCACGGGGAGGCGCACACGATTGAAGCCCCCGTTAAATGCCCGCTGTTCCTATCATGATGGCAAAATCTATGTAAAGGCTATTTCTGTAGAATCAAGTGCGTGTCACCGAACTCGTGCCACAGATATCCGTTCCGTAGTGCCTCCCCGTACGCCCGCGCCAGGGCCGTCTCGCCCGCGATCGCGGTCAGCATGAGCAGGTGGCTGGAGCGTGGCTCGTGCAGCCCGGTGATCAGCCCCGTGACGGCCCGTACGCCCCGCCGAGGTGTGACGACGTGCCTGGTCCACCCGGTGGCGGCGGCCACCCGCCCGTCCGCCCCCACGGCCGTCTCCAGCGCCCGTACGACGGTGGTGCCCGCGGCCACCACCCGGTTGCCGCTCTCGCGGGCCAGGTTGACCAGCCGCGCCGTGGCGGCCGGCACCTCGTACCGCTCGGCGTAGGGCGGCTCGTCCTTCTCCGGCGAGGCCACCCCCGTGTGCAGGGTGATCGGCGCGAGCCCGATCCCGCGCGCCACCAGCGCCGTCACCAGCTCCGCGGTGAACGGCCGGGCCGCGCTCGGCATCTCCGCGCTTCCCGGCACGGTTGCGAACACGGTCTGGTACGCCTCGATCGGCCAGTCCCCGCTCACGTACGAGTAGCGGATCGGCGCCCCGTGCGCCCGCAGGTACGGCTCCACCTCCCGGTCCAGCGACGCCCGCCACAGACGCGGCGTCTCCCGTTCGATCAGCCGCAACGTGGCCCGCCCAGGCAGCGGCAGCCACTCGCCGGGCTCGCCCCCGCCGTAGGGCTCGGAGGCGACGGCGGTACGGCGGCGCAGCTCGACCAGCCAGGTGCCGTCCTCGTTGGCGGTGGAGAAGTGCACGGCCAGCCGGTCGAGCCGGACGGCCGCGGGCAGGGTCGCCGAGTTGTTCACGACGATCAGGTCACCGGGGTCGAGCAGCCCCGGCAGGTCGACGAAGTGGTGGTGCGAGGGGGCGAGGTCGCCGCGCGAGACCATCAGGCGCACGGCGTCTCTGGACATCCCCCGCGCCTCGGGCGGCTCGCTCGCCGACAGGCCCGGCGGCAGCGCGAAGTCGAGTGCGACGGTCATTGCAGGCTCACCTTGCCGCTGGCCGGACGGGACCGCACCAGGTCGTGCAGCGCGGCGGCCACCTTGGCGGGGTCGGTGGCGGCGGCGGCCTCCTCGGCGCCCACGGCGTCGGCGAGCATGCGGGTGTTCATCTCGCCGGGGTCGGCCCACCAGACCCGGACCGCGGGCTCCTCGGCCGACAGCACGTTGGAGAGCTGCTCCAGGGCCGCCTTGGTGGCGCCGTAGCCGCCCCAGCCCTCGTACGCGCCCGTGGCGGCGTCCGAGGTGATGTTCACGACGGCCCCGCCCGCCGCGCGCAGGGCGGGCAGCGTGGCCTGGATCAGCGCGAGCGGTGCGGTGACGTTGGTCTCCAGCAGCACCCTGAACGCCTCCAGCGGGTAGCCCGCCAGCGGCGGCAGCGGCGTCACCCCGAGGTCACTGGCGTTGTTGACCAGCAGGTCCAGCTCGGGCACCGCCCGGGCCAGCCGCTCGACGTGCGCGGGTTCCGTCACGTCACCGGGGATCGCGGTGGCGCCCAGTTCGGCCGCGGCCCGCTCCAGGTCGTCCGCGCCGCGGGCGGTGAGCACGAGGTTCCAGCCGGCGCCCGCCAGAGACCTCGCCAGGGCGAGTCCGAGACCGCGGGAAGCGCCGGTGATGAGTGCGGTGTTCGTCATGATGCCGACGTTAGGAACGCCGCGGGCGGCGCACATCGGGCGGAAGGCCCGCCGCCGCCTGGGCACATCGTCCTAGGACCATAAGCTGGGTGCCGTGACCTCCGACCGAGACGAGATCCTGCAGGCGGTGAGCTCCGCGGTGCTCGCGGTCACCCGGCATCTGTCGGTCCGGGAGGTGCTGCAGGTCATCGTACGCTCGGCGCAACGGCTGCTCGACGCCCGCTACGCCGCGCTCGGGGTGCCCGACGACGAGGGGTCGTTCGGCGAGTTCGTCGCCGAGGGCATCACCGACAAGCAGTGGGACGCGATCGGGCCGCTGCCCAGACAGCATGGCATGCTCGGCGCGATGCTCCGCGAGGGGAGCCCCGTCAGACTGCCTGACCTGCGCAAGGACCCGAGGTTCGAGTGGTGGCCGAAGGCCCACCCGGTGATGAAGGACTTCCTCGGCGTCCCGATCCGCGACGGCGACCAGGTGCTCGGCATCATCTTCCTGGCCAACAAGCGCACGCCGGGCGGCTTCACGCAGGCGGACCAGGAGCTGCTGACGCTGTTCGCCGCGCACGCGGCCATCGCGCTGACCAACGCCAGGCTCTACGAGCGCGGCCGCGAGCTGGCCATGCTGGAGGAGCGCAACCGCGTGGCCCGCGAGCTGCACGACGCCGTGACGCAGAAGCTGTTCTCGCTCCGGCTCACCGCGCAGGCCGCCTCCGCCATGCTCGACCGGGCTCCCGACAGGGCCGCCGCCGAGCTCGAACGCGTCCAGCGCCTGGCCGGGGAGGCCCTGTCCGAGCTGCGGGCCGTGATCGTCGAGCTGCGGCCGGCCGAGCTCGACCGGCACGGGCTGGCCGAGACGCTGCGCAAGCACGTGCGCATGCTGGACCGGCTCCACCCGTCCCTGGTCACGTTCGAGTGCGCGGAGCTGCCGCCGGTCGCCCCGGAGGTCGAGGTGGCGGTGCTCAGGGTGGCCCAGGAGGCGCTGCACAACGCGCTGAGGCACGCGGACGCCGCGGGTGTCTCCGTGCGCCTGGCGTACCAGGACGGCAAACTGGTGTTGATCGTGAGCGACGACGGCGACGGCTTCGAGCAGGCGGAGTCGCGCGGCCTGGGCCTGGTGTCGATGCGCGACAGGGCGGAGTCCGTGGGCGGGGTCATGACCGTCGAGTCGGCCCGCGGCAGGGGGACCACGGTACGTGTGGAGGTGGGGGTTTGATCAGGGTGCTGATCGCCGACGATCATCCGGTGGTGCGGCAGGGGCTGCGTACGTTCCTCGACCTGCAGGACGACATCACGGTCGTCGGCGAGGCCGGTGACGGGGCACAGGCCGTCGAGCTGGTCGAGGAATTGGCGCCCGACGTGCTGCTGCTGGACCTGAAGATGCCGGTGCTCGACGGGCTCGGCACGCTCGAACGGCTGGCCGGGTCGGCGACCAGGGTGGTCGTGCTGACGTCGGTGAGCGACCGGTCCGACGTCGGTCCGGCGATGCGGGCGGGGGCGTCGGGGTTCCTCTACAAGGACGTCGATCCGCCCGCGCTGGTGCAGGCCGTGCGGGCCGTGCACGGCGGGCAGGTGTTACTGGCCCCCGAGGCGGCCGAGGCGATGCTGTCGGCGCCGGACGAGCCGCCGTCGCCGGTGCCGCTGACCGACCGCGAGCGCGAGGTGCTCGCGCTCATTGCGGCCGGCCGGTCGAACCGGGAGATCGCCAGGAGCCTGGCGGTCGCGGAGAAGACGGTCAAGACCCACGTCTCCAACGTGCTGATGAAGCTGGGCGTCCAGGACCGCACCCAGGCCGCGCTGTACGCCGTACGGCACGGCCTGGGATGAAGGTCAGGTGTCCTTCTTCTTGTTGCTTTCCTCGTGGCTGGCGGGCGGGTTGTAGGTCTTGACCGGCGGAGGCGGCGACCAGCTCCGGCCCGGCCGGCGCGGCGGGGAGACGATCTTGGTGTTGACCTTCTTGAGCCAGTAGTAGCCCTTGATGCCGAGGCGCTTGAGCTCTTCCTCGTCGATGTTCTCCATGCCCTGGTCGACGTCGAACGACATCACGCCGAGCCGGGCCGTGGCCGTGCCCTTGGTGCCCTTCTTCAGCGTCAGCTGGAAGTTCAGCCAGTCGGTCTTGCCCTTCTCCAGCCGCAGCGGGCCCCAGCACCAGAACCAGCGGCCCTCCCAGGTGCACTTGGTGCCCTTCGGGCCGCCCCAGCGCAGCCTGGGTACGACGCCCTTGGGCACCTCGCCGCCCATCCAGTAGTAGTCGGCGTAATAGGGGCCCAGGTTCTTCGCCCGGATGGAGTACGTGATCTTGCCGCCGCGCTTGGTCCGGTCGGTGCCCTTGGCGGAGATCTTGAAGCTGGAGAACGGCTTCACCCGCGCGACCGTCGCGGCGGCGGGGACGGTCGTGGCGCTGGTGGTGGCGGCACTCGCCGGAGCGGGCACGGCCAGCGGCGCGGCGGCCAGACTGCCGGTTAAGAGGAGAGTGAGGCTTCTGCGCATTTGACGGCTCCCCGTACGGTGCTGGAAATCCCCGATCATCTCCACGATTATTGCGTAGGGCAAATTTTTCGCAAAGAGCGATGATCTTTCGTGACCTGGGGTGGTTTGCGGGTTTTTGCCCGCTCTTATCCCACTTGTGAGCGGGGGTCTAGCACGACGGGGAGGGCCAGGTGCCGGAAACGCACCCCTTACAGCCGAGCGATCCGCGAACACTGGGCGACTACCGGCTGCTCGGCCGTCTGGGCAAGGGGGCGCAGGGGATCGTTTTCGAGGGTGAGTCGCCCGACGGGCGGCGCGTGGCGATCAAGCTGCTGAGCACCCGGCTGGACAAGCCCGGTCTGGACTCCGAACGGTTCATGCGTGAGGTCGCGTCGGCGCGGCGGGTGGCCCAGTTCTGCACCGCCCAGGTGCTGGGGGCCCACATGGACGGCGAGCACCCGTACATCGTCAGCGAACTGGTGGACGGGGTCTCCCTGCAGACGGTGGTGCAGCGGGACGGGCCGCGCACGGGCGGCGCGCTCTACCGCCTGGCCGTCGGAACGGTCACCGCGCTGGCCGCGATCCACCGCGCCGGGATCGTGCACCGCGACTTCAAGCCCAGCAACGTGCTGCTCGGCAACGACGGGCCGCGCGTGATCGACTTCGGCATCGCGCGGGCTCTCGACTCGGCCATGACGATCAGCAGCGGGGTCGTGGGGACGCCCGCGTACATGTCGCCCGAGCAGATCTCGGCCGAGCGGGTGGGGCCGGCCAGCGACATGTTCAGCTGGGCCCTGACCATGGTGTACGCGGCCACGGGGCGGCCCGCGTTCGGCCAGGACAGCCTGCCCGCGGTCGTCTACCGGGTGATGCACGAGGAGCCCGACCTCTCGGCGCTGCCGGAGTCCCTGCGGCCGATCGTGCGGTCGTGCCTGCGCAAGCGGGCCGGCGAGCGGCCCGCGGCGGCCGACGTGCTGTTCGGGCTGCTGGCGAACGAGGGCGAGTCGCCGCGGCCCGAGGACGCGCTCGACACGGGCTCGCAGCTCGCGGCCGAGCAGACCCCGCCGGATCCGCCCGCTGCCGGGTGGGCGAACCCCCAGGGGTCCGCGCCTGGTGCTGGTGGCGGTCACGGGGCGGGCACCGGGTGGGCGAACCCCGGTGGTCCGCCGGCGTCCGCTCCTCCTGGCGGATCCGGGTGGGCGAACCCGTCGGGGGAGGCGTATCCGCCACCCCGGACGCCTCCGGCCAGGCCCCCGGGCGCGCCCTACATACCGCCCCAGCCTGGTGGTGCGCCTGGGCAGAGCAGCCCGCCCCAACACGGTGGCGCGCCTGGGCGGGGTGGCCCGCCGCAACATGGTGGTGTTCCGGGGCGGGGTGGCGCGGCGCGCGGTGTGCCTTTCGTGCCTCGGCAGCAGCCGGCGCCGGGTTCGTCCCAGGTGCCGCCGCCGTACCCGATGAACGCCCTGCCCCACTCGGCCCCCTCGCACCTGGCCCAGCCCGGTCCGACGGCACCGGCGGCGTCTGGGGCGGAGGACGCCGCGGGCGGGAAGGGGCCGTCCGGGCGGGCGGCGACCGCGCCCGACCAGGGCCAGGGACACGGCCAGGGGCAGGGCCAGGGACCGGGGCGGTCGCGCCCGCCTGGTCAGCCGTCGGCCGGGGAGGCCGGCGGGCGGGGGGACAACGACGCGTTCTTCAGGCACGCGCCGGTCGAGGACCGGCCCGACGAGGTCAACGCCAGGCGCAGGCGGGCCGCCATGGTCTCCGGCGCGCTCGTCGTGGCGCTCGCCCTGGCCGGGGGCGTGCTGTACTTCGGGCCGAAGATGTTCAACACCGGCTCGCCGACCGGCGGGAACGCGGCCCAGGCGACCACCTCCCTGAGCGCGGGCCCCGCCCAGACACAGGCCCAGGCCCAGACCCAGCCCCCGACCCCGACGCCGACGCCGACCCTGGTCACGCCGACCCCAACCCCGACCCCGACCCCCGTGAAGGAGGTCGTCCCCGTCCTCGGCAAGCAGGACGGGAAGTCGTTCAAGGGGCACACCAAGGGCGTCCAGACGATCTCCGCGATCTCCGCGGGCGGCAAGACGTGGCTGGTCACCGGCGGGCAGGACGGCCGGGTGCGGCTGTGGGACCTGGCCAGGCACAAGTCGCTGGCCACGATGAAGGGCCACAGCGAGGAGGTGTACGCCGTCGCCTGCGTGATGGTCGGCAAGACCCCCATGGCCGTCTCCGGCGGTTACGACGGCAGCGTGCGCCTGTGGAACCTCAAGACCCGCAAGGGCAAGGTGCTCGGCCGGCACGGCGACGCCGTCTACGCGGTGGCCGTCACCAAGGTGAAGGGCAGGTACGTCGCGGTCACCGGCGACGCCGACGGCTATCTGAGGTTCTGGGACCTGAAGAAGCGCAAGTCCATCGGCAAGGTCCTCAGAGCCCACCGCAAGCCAGTCAACTGGCTCAGCGCCACCCACCTAGGCGACAAGGCCGTCGCCATCTCGGCCGGCGAGGACGAGACGGTCCGCATGTGGGACATGGCCAAGCGCAAGGCGTACGGGAAGGCGTACAAGGGCCATTCCAGGGGCGTGTACTCGGTCGCGGTCGGCAAGGTGGACGGGAAGACGGTCGTGGCATCTGGCGGTAAAGACGGAAAAATCAGGCTCTGGGATCCGAAGAGCCGCAAGACCGTCGCCACCCTCTCCGGCCACAAGAAGATCGTCTATTCGCTGTCCTTCGGCACCCTCGACGGCCGCACGGTGCTGCTGTCCGGCAGCACCGACGGCACGATCAGGCTCTGGGACCCCGAGACCCGCAAGACGCTCGGCAAACCGGTCAAGGCACACAAGAAGGGCGTCTACGCCGTCGGTATCGTCCCGCTGGACGGGGACGCGGCCATCGTGTCCGCGGGCAAGGACAAGGTGGTCAGGCTGTGGAAGATCGCGAGCTCCTAGCGGACCGGCTACGAGCTCCTGAGCGGCTCGAAGATCGCGTGATGGGCGGCCACGAGCGCGCGGCGTACCGCCCGGTCCAGCTCGCGCAGGGCCGTGGCGCGGGCGGCGATCTGCCCCGACGTGAGCCCGCGCTCGTCGGCCAGCCGCACCACGGTGGCCAGCCGCGTGGCGAGGGCGGAGACGCGGTGCGCCCGCGCTGGATAGCCGGGCGCCAGCTCGCCGCCCCGGTGCGCGACGGCCGAGGGCCGGGACTGCATGGGGCCTTCGACGGCGGACAGGGCGTCGGTGGCCGCGCGCATGGCCTCCGACAGCTCCCGCTCGGCCTCCGACAGCGACGGCAGATCATGGCGTACGGGCCCGGAGTCGTGGACCTCCAGGCGAACCCCGGCATAGGACGACCCGCGCAGGTCGGGAGTGGGCACCAGGCCGAGGTTGCGGCCGTCGAGCACCGCGATGGCGGCCTGGCCGGCGTCGACCGCGGCCGAGTTGAACGCCGCGGGCCCCGACAGCCCCAGCGGGTCGCCGGGCGCGGGCAGCGCGAGCCGGAGCTCCCGCAGGCCGTCGGAGCGGAGGTTTGCGAGGTATTTACGCAACGGGACGTCGCCGGCCACGGCGGGTCCGCCGGCGGCTTCCACGTGGTCAGCCGCCTCGTCGAGGCCGACGTGGCCGGCGAGCCAGGCGTTGCCCCAGGCGACCAGGGAGGGACAGACAGGTGATTCAGGGCGCACCGATCCACGATAAGCGCTCGCCCTGCAATAGGTTTGTCCCGAGCGTGCTCCTAAGGAGGTATCGGGGATGGGTGGTCAGGTGCTGCGGCTCCAGGACGTCGCCGTCAGGCGGGACGGAGCGGCCCTGCTGCGCGGCATCGACTGGACGGTCAACGCGGACGAGCGTTGGGTCGTCGTCGGCCCCAACGGCGCGGGCAAGACCACGTTGCTGCAGGTCGCGGCCACGTTGCTCTACCCGAGCGAGGGCCTGGTCGAGGTGCTCGGGGAGAGGCTGGGACAAGCGGACGTCTTCGATCTGCGACCGCGGATCGGGCTGGCGAGCTCCGCGCTGGCCGAGCGCATCCCGCCGGAGGAGAAGGTCATCGACCTCGTGCTGACCGCCTCGTACGGGATCATGGGCCGCTGGACGGAGGAGTACGACTCCAACGACGTGACCAGGGCCGTCGAGCTGATCGACATGATGGGCGCGGCCCATCTGATCAGGCGGCGGTTCGGGACGCTGTCGGAGGGGGAGCGCAAGCGGGTGCAGATCGCCCGCGCCCTCATGCCCGACCCCGAGATGCTGCTGCTCGACGAGCCCGCGGCGGGGCTCGACCTGGGCGGGCGCGAAGACCTGGTGCGCCGGCTCTCGGTGCTGGCGGGCGACTACCGCTCGCCGACGCTCATGCTGGTGACGCACCACGTGGAGGAGGTGCCGAGCGGGTTCACGCACGGGCTGCTGCTGCGGCACGGCTCGGTGGTCGCGCAGGGGCCGCTGGAGCACGTGATGACGCCCGAAAACCTGTCGCAGACGTTCGGGGTGCCGCTCTCGCTGGAGCGCAGCGCGGAGGGACGCTGGTACGCGCGCGCCTATTGATCGCCATTTATGCACATAAAAGCCACCGGTAGCTGAAACGAAATAGGATCTACGGAGTCGGTCCCCTCGGCTTCGGAGCGTCGCCATGTCCGTCGAGCAGCTCATCGTCGCCCTTGTCGTGGTCGCGGCGGTGGGCTTCGGGGTGGCCCGCACGATCCGCATCATTCCCCAGGCCACGGCCGCCATCATCGAACGGCTGGGGCGCTACCACCGGACGCTGACCCCGGGGCTCAACCTCGTGGTGCCGTTCATCGACCGCATCAAGGACATGATCGACCTGCGCGAGCAGGTGGTCTCCTTCCCGCCGCAGCCGGTGATCACCTCCGACAACCTGGTCGTGTCCATCGACACCGTCATCTACTTCCAGGTCACCAATCCGAAGGCGGCCACGTACGAGATCGCGAACTTCCTGGTCGGCGTCGAGCAGCTCACGGTCACGACGCTGCGCAACGTGGTCGGCGGCATGGACCTGGAGCGCACGCTGACCTCGCGCGAGGACATCAACACCGCGCTGCGCGGCGTGCTCGACGAGGCGACGGGCAAGTGGGGCATCCGCGTCAACAGGGTCGAGCTCAAGGCCATCGACCCGCCCTCCTCCATCCAGGACTCGATGGAGAAGCAGATGCGCGCCGACCGTGACAAGCGCGCCGCCGTGCTGACCGCGGAGGGACAGCGCCAGGCGGCGATCCTGCAGGCGGAGGGCGAGAAGCAGGCGGCCGTGCTGCGGGCGCGCGGCGAGGCGGAGGCGGCGGTGCTGCGCGCGCAGGCGGAGGCCGAGGCCCAGGCCATGCGCGCCAAGGGCCAGGCGGACGCGATCGGCATGGTGTTCAAGGCCATCCACGAGGGCAACCCCGACCAGCACCTGCTCGCCTACCAATATCTGCAGACCCTGCCCGAGATCGCCAAGGGCGACGCCAATAAAATCTGGATCGTCCCATCGGAAATGGGCAAAGTTCTGGAGAATCTGGGCGGCCTCTTCACACCCCCCAAGAGCCCGGACACGTAAGGAGGGCTCGTGACGGGGTGGGAACTGGCCGCGGTCTGCGCGGCCGGGGTGGTGGCCGGCGCGATCAACGCCGTCGTCGGCTCCGGCTCCCTGATCACGTTCCCCACACTGGTGGCGATCGGCGTCGATCCCGTCACCGCCAACGTCTCCAACACCATCGGGCTCGTGCCCGGCTCGTTCACGGCCGCGTACGGCTACCGCCCCGAGCTGCGGGGCCAGCGCGAGCGCCTGCTGCGCCTGGGCCTGGCCTCGGCGCTCGGGGCCCTGATCGGCGGGATCCTGCTGCTGTTCCTGGACCCGTCGGTGTTCCATGTCGTCGTCATCGCGCTGATCACGCTGGCCTGCCTGCTGGTCCTGGTGCAGCCCAGGCTCAACCGTTGGCTGGCCGAGCGGCGCACGCACACGCACCCGCACGGCGGGCTGGAACTGTGGCTCGGCGTGCTGGCCGCCGGGATCTACGGCGGGTACTTCGGCGCCGCCCAGGGCGTTCTGCTGATCGGGCTGCTCGGCAGCTTCCTCGACGAGCACCTGCAGCGGGTGAACGCGGCCAAGAACGTCCTCGCGCTGATCGTCAACGCGGTGGCCGCCGTGCTGTTCGTCCTGGTCGCGCACGTCGACTGGCTCGCCGTGGCGGGGGTGGCCATGGGGGCGATGGCGGGCGGCTTCCTGGGCGCCAGGGTGGGGCGGCGCATCCCGGCGCCCGTGCTCCGGGGGGTCATCGTCTGCGTCGGGATTGCGGCTATTTTCGTACTGGTGTACGGATAGGGAACCGCGTTCGCGGGTATGAATCCCTACATGAAGGGTGACCGGGTAGAGATCGTCATCGATGCCGGAGGAACACCGCGTACGTACGAGATCAGGGCCACTCGCGCCGGCCGGCGGGTCGACGTGACCACGCGGCGGGGGCTCGTCGAGGTGAGCGAGGTCACCCGTACCGGCACGCCGGTGCGCACGGCCAGGTTCATGTCCAACCGGATCCTGGCCCTCGTGGAGCACCCCGCGGACGAGGTCAGCTGAAGTCGGCCACGTGGTCCTCCGCCCACCGGCGGAACGTCAGCGCGGGCCTGCCCAGCAGTCGTTCCACGGTGGGGGTGACCTGCTCGGGAGCCGTCACGAAGCCCGCCCACGCGCTCAGCGCGCCCTCCACGAAGGCCGGGTTCCCCCAGGCCGCCGTGAGCCGCTCGCGGGCCTCCTCCGGCGGCTGCTCCTCCCAGCGCACCTCGTGCCCGGCCACCTCGCCGATCACGCGTACCTGCTCGGCCTGGGTGAGCCGCTCGGGGCCGGTCAGCACGTAGGTGGCGCCGCTGTGGCCCGCCGAGGTGAGCACGTGCGTGGCCACGGCCGCGATGTCCCGCTCGTGGATCAACGACCGCGAAGCCTGCCCGTACGGCCAGCGCACCACGCCCCGCCTGATGTCCTCGGCCCAGCCCAGCGTGTTGACCGCGAACCCGCCGGGCCGCAGGAACGTCCACCCGAGCCCCGAATGCCGGATCAGCCGCTCGATCTCGTGGTAGTGCGTCACGGGCTCGTCCGCCACGTTGGCCGACAGGTAGACGATGCGCCGCGCGTGCCCGGCGACGGCCGCGACCACCTCCGCGGCGCCGTCCGCCGCGAAATGGGGCCACAGCAGGAACACGCTTTCCACGCCTTTCAGCGCCGGCTCCAGCGTCTCGGGCGCGGACAGGTCGCCGCGCACCACGTCCACGCGCTCGGGCAGGCCCGCCCGCTCGGGGCTCCTGACGAGCGCCCGCACCTCCAGCCCCGCCGCCGCGAGCTGGGACACCACGTGCCTGCCGACATTGCCGGTCGCGCCGGTCACCAGAATCGTGTTCATGAGCCCGACGGTAAAACCTCAAGCGAGCTTCAGGTCAACCCCGGCCGCACCTGGAGCGTGCCGTCGCGCCGGATCCGCGTCTCGAACACGGGCGCGGGAGCGGTCGCGGGACCGTGCCGCACCGAGCCGTCGGCCAGCCTGAACGTGCTGCCGTGCCACGGGCAGACCACGCACGCCTCCCCGTTCTCCATGACCAGCCTGCCCTGGTGCAGCGGGCCGGCCAGGTGGGGGCAACGGTCGGCGAGCACGGTCACGGCCTCGCCCTGGCGCAGCACGAAGAGCTGGATGTAGCCGAGCCGCCGCGCGACGGGCCGGCCCTCCGGCAGGTCCCTGAGCAGGCACAGGTCGTGCCAGCCCAGCGGCACCAGGTGGGTGACCTGCGGGGCGTGGTTGGCCCCGGCCGCCTGCCGGTAGGCCATGTGGCCGCCGAGATAGCCGCCGAGCCCGGCCAGGCCGAGCCCGGCCAGGGTCAGCGTGCGGCCCACCCGCTCGCGCCCGCGTACCCGGGCCAGCAGGGAGCCGGAGAACAGGCCCAGCGCGGCCACGTTCGACAGCATGTGGACGAAGCCCACGCGCTGCTGCTCACGGTGGAGAGAGGACCAGTCGGTCAGGCCGGCCGCCGCCGTGGGCAGCGCGTTGGCGATGCCCGTGGCCAGCAGCACGCGCGCGGCCCGCGGGTCGCCGTCGGCCAGGTCCAGCACGGCGGTGGACAGCCAGCAGCCGAGGCTGACCGTGGCCAGCGGCGGGTGCAGCGGCTTGCCCGTGGGCACGCCGTGCAGCAGGTCACGCAGCCGGCCGGGGCGGATGCGCCGGCGTACGGTCTTGGCCAGCACCCGGATCGGCGTGTCCAGGGCCTTGGACTTCTCGAGCCTGTCGGCGAGAGCAACCGGCCCGGCCAAACCCCGCAGCGGCCGACGTTTCGCTCGCACTTCCTCTTTCACGACAAGTCCCCTACCCCGCCCATGTGGGGATCACTCGGACAGGTGACCCCTGGCCACGGAGAGTTCGACCAGCTCCAGCGCGTACGCGCCGAGGGACGGCGAGCCCTCCTCGATGATCCGTACCTTCTCCCTGACCTGCGCGGCCTTGACCTTGAACAGCGGCCACGTGCCGCCCTCGGTGAGGTGGTTGGCCAGGATCGGGGAAAAGCGGTCGAGCGCCTTGGCGAACCTGGCCTCCGGCGTCTTCCTGGCCTCGAACTCGTCCCAGAGCTCCCGCAGCCACCGCCCCTGGTCGTCGGGCAGCAGGCCGAAGATGCGGTCGGCGGCGGCGCGCTCGGCATCGGGCTGCGCGGCCACCTCCACGGGGTCGTAGATGAACGTGTCGCCGGCGTCGATCTCGACCAGATCGTGCACCAGCAACATGGCCACCACCCGCTGGAGGTCGGTCCCCGGCGGGGCATGCTCGCCGAGGATCATCGCCAACGTGCCCACGTACCAGGAGTGCTCGGCGGTGTTCTCCCGCCGCGAGCCGTCCATCAAATGGTTGCGGCGGATGATCCGCTTCAACTTGTCGATCTCGATGGCGAAGGCGATCTGGGCGTTCAGGCGGTCCTCTTCTGGCGCGATAGTCACGCGCGACACCCTATTGTGCGATGATCACCCCGGTTGGTGAAATCGTGACCGGAACTCCGTTGAACACTGCGTTACCACTCAGTACGTCGATGGTGGATTCGTCCGTGAGCGTGTTGACGCTGACCCCGGCGTGCTCGGCCGCCACGCTCTGCGAGCTGCCCGCGTGACCCCAGCCGTGCGGCAGGCTGACCACGCCCGGCATGATCGTGTCGGTGGGTTCGAGCGGCACCGTGAGCTGCCCCTTCGCGGAGCGGACCACCGCCTCGCCGTCGAGCCCGAGCCTGGCCACGTCGGCCGGGTTGATCTGCAGCGTGCAGGTGTTGCTGCCGCCGACCAGCGGGCCCACGTTGTGCAGCCAGCTGTTGTTGGAGCGCAGGTGGCGCCGCCCGATCAGGACGATCTCCGGCGGGTCCTCGTCCAGCCTGCCGCGCAGCCGCTCCACGTCCTCGATGAGCGGCGGCGGCGCCAGCTCGATCAGGCCCGAGGCGGTCCTCAGCACCTCGCCGAGCCGGGGCTCCAGCGGGCCGAGGTCCAGGCCGTGCGGGTTGTCGAGCAGTTTGCGCAGCGACAGGTCGCCCTTGCCGGCCCACTCGCCGTAGGGGCCGAGCCTGAGCATGAGGTCCAGCCGGCGCTCGCCGCCGCTCTCGCCCTCCAGCTCGGCGCGCAGCTCGGCCACGTCCCGGCCCTGGATCCCGGAGCCGGGCGTCTCGGTGGCCTTGCGCAGCATCTCGCCGATCACGAACTCGTCCAGATCCCCCTCCAGGCCCGAGGCGATCATGGCCAGCCGGGCCAGGATCTGGGCCTCGGACGGCTGCCCGTCCAGCGGCAGCAGCGGCGGCGAGTAGCGGGCGTAGTTGCGGACCGCGAACCCGAGCAGCGCGAAGTCGTAGTGGCCCGACTGCAGCATGCGCGGCGGCGGGAGGATGACGTTCGCGTGCCTGGTGGTCTCGTTGAGGTACGGGTCCACGCTCACCATGAAACCGAGTCGCCCGAAGGCCGCGTCGAGCCTGGCCCCGTGGGGGGCCGACAGCACGGGGTTGCCCGCCACCGTGATCAGGAACGTGACCTGCCCCTCGCCGGGCGTCTCGATCTCGTCGGCGAGCGTGGCCACCGGCAGCTCGCCGTTGCTCTCGGGCAGGCCCCTGACCCGGCTCTTCCACCTGCCCACCTGGTACGGCCTGCGCCGTGCGCCGAACTCCGTGGCAGGTTTGGCGAACATGGCGCCACCCGGCCGGTCGAGGTTGCCGGTGAGCACGTTCAGCACGTCCACGAGCCACTGGGCCAGCGTCCCGAACTCGGCCGTGCAGGTGCCGATCCTGGCGTAGACGGCGGCCGTGGGGGCTCCGGCCAGCTCCCTGGCCAGCCGCACGATCACCTCGGCGGGCACGCCGGTGCGCGTGGCGACCGCCTCCGGCGGGAAGTGCTTGGCCGCCTCGCGCACCTCGGCCAGCCCGTTGACCTGGTGTGAGAACCTTACGAGGTCCTCGGCGAACAGCGTGTGGACGATGCCGAACAGCAGGTAGGCGTCTGTCCCGGGGCGGACGAAGACGTGCTCGTCGGCCAGCGCGGCGGTGCGCGTGCGGCGCGGGTCGACCACCACGAGCCGGCCGCCGCGGGCGCGCAGCGCTTTCAGCCGCCCGGGGAAGTCCGGCGCGGTGCACAGCGAGCCGTTGGACTCCAGCGGGTTGGCCCCCAGCATCAGCAGGTAATCGGTCCTGTCGAGGTCGGGGACCGGGATGGCCAGCGGGTGCCCGAACATGAGCCCGCTCGCGACGTGCTTGGGCATCTGGTCGGCGGTGCTGGCGGAGTAGACGTTGCGGGTGCCCAGCGACTTGATCAGGGGCGCGCCGTACAGGGAGCCCGCCATGCTGTGCGCGTTCGGGTTGCCGAGGTAGATCGCGACGGACCGGCGGTCGGCGACCCGGTCGAGGCCCGCCTTCACGGCGGCGAACGCCTCCTCCCAGCCGACCTCGCGCCAGAGGTCGCCCTCCCTGATCAGCGGCTTGCGCAGCCGGTCGGGGTCCTCGTCCAGCCGGCCGAGGCTGGCCCCCTTCGGGCAGATGAACCCCTTGCTGAACGGATCGTCCTTGTCGCCGCGGACGCTGGTCACGTGCCCGCCCTCGTCGAGGGTGAGGGTCAGGCCGCAGACGGCCTCGCAGAGGGGACAGGTCCGGTGGACGGTCGACGTCATCACGACTCCTCTGAGTTCGCCGGCTGGACTCATCTTGGCCCGTACCGCGTACATGGGGAAGCCCCGGAGCCCCCGCGGTCTCCGGGGCTTCCCACCCGGGGAAATGTCCCGGATTCCCCCAGGTCCTTAGCCCGCCTGTGACAGCGCGACCCCTGCGCGCAGATCAGGCGGCTCCTCAAGGTCGGGTCTCAGCGAGATCCAGGCCTGTCTGCCGTACAGCCGGTCGAGCCCGGGAGAGGTCGTCCCCGGGACCTCGTCGCGCCTGACGATCTCCACGATCACGAACTGCGCCCGCCGCCGGTGCCGGTAGACGTTCGCGCTCCTGGCCCAGCAGGCGGCCGCGATCTCCTCGCTGTACGCCTCGAACTCCTCGGCGGAGATGCCGGCCCTGGTCATGATCAGGGCCTTTTCGCCCGTGGTCGTCGGCGTGATCCAGAGCACCAGCGGGATCCGCCCGGCCCTGGTGTGCATCGTGGTCTCCAGGCAGACCCGGTGCAGGCGGTGCCTGGAGACCACGCACCAGAAGTGCGCGCTCACCCAGTTACGCCCGGTCCTGGTGACGGCCGGCACCGAGATGGCGCTCGTCAGCAGGACGAACGGCCACCACCGGCCCTCCTGCGTGGCCCCCAGCAGCGCGAGCGTGAGCACCGCCAGCCCGGCGAGCAGCATCAGCTCGGTACGGATCCGCCACAGCCTGACCAGCGGCCCGCCGCGCCCGGCGGCGGGGAGGTCCTCGTTGGCGGGGTAGATCTGGTTGCGCGGGTTCCTCGGCACGTCAGGACACCTCCTCGGTCACCCGGTGTGGCACGCTGAGCTGGTCGAAACGTGGGTCGCGGTAGCGCCGGGAGCCGAATCCCGTCCTGCTCACGGTCCAGCCGACGTGGTGGGCGAACTCGTCGGGCTCCATGCAGATTTCGCGATCGGCCCAAGCCATAAGCTCTCGGATCCGGGACTTGATTCGGGCGAGTCCCTTGGTACCTTGTGAGTACATGAGAAGACCCCTTTCGCGGCATTTTCAGAGGTGGCTTCTTAGCCGGACCGACGGCTGATGACCGGTCTCGCCGCAGGGTGGCAGCCCGAATGCGGCGCGCTGGTGGTCAGTCGCGGCCCGGTTTTTTCCAGGCTCGAATGAGCGGACTCTCGCTGAGTTCTTCAGGCGATTCCGAGGTCCTTCCGGCAAGCGGCCTCCCTGGGGCAGAGTTTCGTTTCCGGGGCGGCGACGTTGCCGGAGAGGCGGCCCGGGCGGGGCCGCGCGATCATCGACGGAAGGCCCGATGCGTACGGCCGTGTCGTCATGTCCGGCCTCCTTACCACTCGAGAACCCTCCTGGAACCGATGGTCCCCCTAGGTGTGCGATGCTGCAATACTTTGAGCAAGGGAAGATTTACGTTTCTTCACCCTTGCCGTGCAACTTGCACCAGAAGTGTCATGCGTAGCGTGTCGCAGGAGATGTTCCACCCCAGACCTACCCCTTGCCGGAGTTCGTCTTGCCCCTACGCTCTCCCCGTGAAAGCCTTCTGACAAGGCCACGCGGCACTCCTCGTGCAACTTGCAGTGTAAGATTGGGCGAACGGCCCCAAAAGCCGGGCCCCAAACGATCCCCACCGGCTACACCTTCATTCCCGAACAAGGAGAGTGGCGGTGCCATCGCAGCAGGGCAGTCCGACAGTACGCAGGCTCCGGCTCGGCCAGGAGTTGCGTCTTCTCCGGGAGCGGAAGAAGTTCACCGGGGCCAAGGCGGCCAGGGAGCTCGGCTGGTCCGCGAGCAAGGTCAGCCGGATCGAGGCCGCCAAGACCATGCCCAGCGCCGAAGACATCAAGGTCATGGCGCAGCTGTACCGCGCTGACCAGGAGAAACTTGACGAGCTCTTCGGCTTGTTGCGTGATGCGGAGCAGCGCGGTTGGTGGGAAGATTACGAGGACGCTCTGCCCGAGGAGTACACAAGATTCCTCGGGTTGGAGGCTGAGGCGAAATTCCAGCGCAACTGGGAACCCCAGATCTTGCCTGGCACCTTGCAGACCGAGGCATATGCCAGGGAGGTCATCCTGGCGACCCGGGGCATCGCGCGCATCACGCACAGCGGTGTCAGGAGCCGGGTCGAAGCCCGCCTCGACAGGCAGCAGCGGGTTCTGCATCGGCCGGATCCCTGCGAGCTGACCGTGGTTCTCGACGAGTCGGCCCTGACACGCCGCTTCGGTGAGCCCGCGGTCATGCGCGAGCAGATGGAGCACCTCCTGGAGGTCTCCCTGCTGCCACACGTCAGCATTCACGTCCTGACCCTGGACTCACTTCACCCGGTTAACACCGGTGCGTTTATTCATCTGAAGTTTTCGGCATTTGACGATGTTGTCTACCTAGAGCAGTTGTATACTGCTCACTTCGTCGAAGATCTCGAACGTGTGGCCGGATACGAAGCGGCTTTCGACCACATCAAGTCGGAGGCCCTGGATGAGGACGAGTCGCGCGTGCTCATCCAGCGGAAAGCCATGCTCTGGAGACGCTAGAGGCGAAACACCTCAGAAAGGGGCAAAGGGGCCCCTTTACGCATTTGGGGAGAGAATGTACATCCACACTACGGCGGCCGCCTGGCGGAAGAGCAGATTCTGCAACGGCGCATCGGCCTGCGTCGAGGTCGCCCCCCTGGCCGACGGCAACGTCGCGCTCAGGGACAGCAAGGAGCAGGACGGGCCCGTTCTCGTCTTCACTCCTGAAGAGTGGGCCGCCTTCACCGCGGGAGTGCGTGAGGGCGAGTTCGACTTGGCCGCGCTCGTACCAGGCGCCTGAAAGCCCGTAACCGCCGCAGCATTTCTTCGCGCAGCAGGTCGGGTCAGGGATATTTCGCGAGTTGAGCTCTCTTTCGGGGAAAACTTTTCTCGTCGCGCATAAAGACGGCCCGCGCCCCGGAAATGGGGGCGCGGGCCGTCGCGCGTTGTGCGCGGAATTCCCGGGCGCTTTTACGCGCGGGCCGGTACGCGGCTCCGTACCAGGAAAATCGAGCTCAGTCCCGCGACCACGGCGAGGCCCGCCATGGCGATGGAGGACACCAGCGAGGCGGACACCGTGCCGTGGCCCTGGCTCAGCGTGATGAACAGCGTCCCCACCGTGGAGACGCCGATGACCTGCCCGAGCTGCATCACGGTGAGCAGCGCGCCGCTCGCGTCCGCCGCGTAGGCGTCGTCCACCTGCTCGGTCGCCATGTTCGTCACCGCGACCTGCACGCCGAGCCCGGCGCCGACGAGGGCGCTCATGACCGCGTACGGGAGGCCGCCGCCGGCGGCGAGCCCCAGCCCGAGGTAGGCGGGCGCGGCCACCACGTAGCCGAAGGGCACCAGCGGGCGCTGCAGGCGGAGGGGCAGGCGCGGCCAGGCGAGCCCGACGAGGCCGAAGGCCAGCGCGCACGGCACCAGCATCATGCCGGAGGACAGCGGTGTCAGGTGCAGCTCACCCTGCAGGTGCAGGGCCGAGGTGAACAGGAATGCGCCCCAGGTCGCCGGGCCGAACAGCAGGATCGCCAGCCCCGGCCGCATGCCGGGCGCGCGCAGCACCCGCGCGTCCACCAGGGGACGCCCGCCGCGGGCCGTCACCCACCGCTCGATGCGGACGAACGCGAAGAACGTCACCACGCTCAGCGCCATCGAGATCCAGCCCCACGTCGGCCACCCGAGCTCGCGGCCCAGGACCAGCGGCACGACGAGCAGGAGCACGGCCGCCGACAGGGACACCAGCCCCCAGGGGTCGAGGCCCGCCCTGCCACCGCCCTCGTCGGCCGGCAGCACCTTGATCCCGGCCGCCAGCAGCAACGCGCCGATCGGCACCAGCACCAGGAACACGATCCGCCAGCCCGTGCCGAAGCCCAGCAGGATCCCGCCGAACGCCTGGCCGATCACGATGCCACCGCTGATCACCAGCGACCACAGGCCCATGGCCCGGCCCCTGGCCGCGCCGTGGTAGTTGCGCTGGATCAACGTCAGGACCTGCGGCATCATCATCGCCGCCCCGGCGCCCTGCAGCAGGCGGGCGGCCACCAGCCAGCCGGTCGACGGCGCCAGGCCCGCGCCGAGCGTGGTCAAGGTGAACACCGCGAGCCCGCCCAGGAACGCCTTGCGGTAGCCGAACAGGTCGCCGAGCCTGGCTCCGGTGATCAACAGGACGGCATAGACAATGGTGTATCCGGCGACGATCATCTGCAGCCCGGCGCCTGAGGAGTGCAGGTCGGACTCGATGGTCGGGGTGGCCACGTTGACGATGTTGACGTTCAGGATGGCCAGGAACTGCCCCACGAGGATGATCGCAAGGAGCAGGCCGCTGGCCCGGGGTCCCGCCTGTGGTTTTGTGTCCACTGAAGGGGAGATAGCGGCAGTTTGCGTCATGTGTAGCAGTCTGCCGGGGATTCAGTACCAGTAACGAGAGCCCATTTATACTGGTATTGACACTAACAGGGTGCTTAGTCCCATAGTGGAGATGTGAGGGTGGCAGAGGTAAAGCGCACTGATCTTTCGGCGTTCCTGCGCACGCGTCGCGAGCGGATCACTCCCGAGATGGTCGACCTCGCGCCGGGGCCGCGCAGGCGGACGCCCGGACTGCGGCGCGAGGAGGTCGCCCAGCTCGCGGGCGTCGGCGTGACCTGGTACACGTGGCTGGAGCAGGGCCGTCCGATCAACGCCAGCACCCAGGTGCTGGACGCGATCGCCCGTACGCTGAGGCTCGACGCCGCCGAGCGCCAGCACCTCTACCGGCTGGCGGGCCAGGCGCAGATCCCGGCCGGCACCGACTCGGGCCAGGTGACGCCCGAGATGCGGCAGATCCTCGACCGGCTCGGCGACATGCCCGCCGTCGTGACCAACAGCCGGTGCGACGCCCTGGCCTGGAACGCCACGTACGCCGCCCTGTTCCCCGAGGTGGTCAGCGCGCCGGAGGGCGAGCGGAACTCGCTCTGGCACACCTGCCTCACCCCCGCCCCCACGACCCTGCTGCTCAACCGCGACCAGGAGCTCGCGCGGGCCGTGGCCGTGTTCAGGGGCGCCTACAGCCGCCACGTGGACGACCCGTGCTGGCAGGACTTCGTGCGCCGGCTCAGCTCGGAGAGCGCCGAGTTCGCGCGGCTTTGGGCCAGGCAGGACGTGGCCGAGCCGGGGCCGAGGGTGAAGCGGTTCAAGCACGTGGAGCTGGGGGAGCTGCGCTTCAGCACGACCAGCCTCATGGCCGTGCCCGAGATCCGGCTGGTCGTGTACACGCCGATGGACGACGCGACCTGGGGCGCGATGCGCGGGCTGCTGGAGACGGGGGAGTCTGCGCGGTAATCCGCCCTACATGGCATGCTCAATCCCTAGACGACCGGATTCGAGCGGAAGTGGCGGCAGATGAGACTCCCCCGTGCCCTCCCGTTGTTCGCCGTCGCCGCGTCCTTGGTGGCCTGCTCATCGGCCCCCGAGAAGGAGCCGCTGAGCAAGCAGGTGGAGCGGCAGGTGGCCGAGTCGCCGACGGCGAAGCCGAAGCCGAAGCGGCGGCCGTACACGATCTCCTTCGGCGGGGACGTGCACTTCGAGGGGATGCTGCGGGCGCGCCTGGCCAGCCCGAGCACGGCGCTCGGGCCGATCGCGAGCGTGCTGCGCAGGTCCGACTTATCCATGGTGAACCTGGAGACGGCGATCACCACGGGCGGGACGCCGGCGCCGAAGAAGCAGTTCACCTTCCGGGCGCCGCCGACCGCCTTCGCCGCGCTGAAGGCCGCCGGGGTCGACGTCGCGTCCATGGCCAACAACCACGGCATGGACTACATGGAGACCGGCCTGGCGGACACGCTGGCGGCGATCAAGACCAGCAAGTTCCCCGTGGTGGGGATCGGGAAGGACGCGGCGCAGGCGTACAAGCCGTTCCGTAAGACCGTGAACGGCAACCGGGTGGCCATCATCGGGGCCACGCAGGTGCTGGACGCGGAGTTCATCCAGGCGTGGACGGCCACCGCCGACAAGGGCGGACTGGCCTCGGCCAAGGACGAGGTCAGCCTGCTGAGAGCCGTGCGGCAGGCGCGGAAGAACTCCGACACCGTGATCGTCCACCTGCACTGGGGCACCGAGCTGCAGAAGTGCCCGAACCCGGCGCAGCTCTCGCTGGCCCCCAGGCTGGTCAAGGCGGGCGCCGACGTGGTGATCGGCGGACACGCGCACATCCTGCTCGGATCCGGGTACCTGGACAGGGCATACGTCAATTACGGCATGGGCAACTTCGTCTTCTACAACTCCACCGCCGGCACCACGGGCCTGACCGGCGTCCTGACGCTGACCATCAACGGGCGGAAGGTGCTCAAGGACAGCTGGACCCCGGCCACCATCCAGGGGGGCGTGCCCATACCGATGACGGGGGTCGCGCGGACCCAGGCGGTCGCGGACTGGAAGGCGCTGCGCTCCTGCGCCGGGCTGGCCGCGCGCCCCTGAGTGATCCGATGAGAAACCTGCTAAATGGCCTGCCGCTACGGCCTTGGCTGGGCACGACAGTGGGGCGGCAGGCTGATGAGCAGGTTTCTTGTCGGTACGCTATTCGATGATCTGTCCAATAGGAGGTCGCGATGCGATGGGTCGAGTCCGGTGACGTGCGGCTGGCGGTCTTCGAGGAAGGCGACCCGGCGAACCCGACGGTGCTGCTGCTCCACGGCTATCCCGACACGCACCGCGTCTGGGACGAGGTGGCTGCGCTCCTGCGCGACCACTACCACGTCGTCCGGTACGACGTGCGCGGGGCGGGGGAGTCCGCGACGCCGCGGAACCGCCGGGACTACGGCTTCGACCACCTGGTCGCCGACCTCGCCGCGGTGATCGACGCCGTGATCGATGCCGGGGGCGGGCCCCGCGTCCATCTCGTGGGGCACGACTGGGGGTCGCTCCAGGGCTGGGAGGCCCTCGGGCGGGCCGAGTTGCGGGACCGGATCGCGTCGTTCACGAGCCTGGGCGGGCCGGGGCTGCGGCAGACCGCTCATTTCCTGCGGCACGGGCGGCGGGGGGACGTCGCGGCGCAGCGCCTCAAGTCCTGGTACATCGGGGCGTTCCAGGTTCCGGTGGTGCCGGAGCTGGCGTGGGGCTCGGTCATGCCGCGGATCATCTCCCGTACGCTGCGGCGCGAGGGGGTCTCGCCGCGGCCTGGGCACCCGGCGCGGACCCTGGTCAAGGACGGGCGCAACGGGCTGTGGATGTACCGGCTGAACATGGGCACGACCGGCGACCCGGGCGTCGGCGACGTGCCCGTGCAGATCATCGAGGCCACCGGGGACTCCTTCGTGACCCCGGCGCTGCTGGCCTCGATCGGGCGGTGGGCGCCCAGGCTCCGGCACCGGAAGGTGGCGGCCGGGCACTGGGCGCACCGGAGCCGTCCCGAGGCGGTGGCCCGGATGATCGCCGAGTTCGCCGACGGCGCCCCCGCCGCCCGGCGGCCGCGGCGGGCCTTCGAGGGGCGGTTGGCGGTGGTCACCGGGGCGGGGTCGGGGATCGGGCTGGCGACGGCGCGGGCGTTCGCGGCCCATGGCGCGGAGGTCGTCTGCGCGGACATCGACGCCGAAGCCGCGGCGCGGGCCGCCGACGCCATCGCCAAGGACCTCGGAGGTACGGCGCACGCCGTGCAGGTCGATGTATCGAATATCGACCAAATGGAAGATTTTTCGCGAAATATCATCGCTCAATATGGAGTGCCGGACATTGTGGTGAACAATGCCGGGATCGCCGTTGCCGGGTCTTTTTTTGATCATACGGTGGACGACTGGCGCAGGACCATCGACGTCAACCTGTGGGGCGTCATCCACGGCTGCCGGCTATTCGGCGCCGCCATGGTCGAGCGCGGGGAGGGTGGTCACATCGTCAACGTCGCCTCTCTGGCCGCGTTCGCGCCGTCCCGGCTGCTGCCCGCGTACTCGACCTCCAAGGCGGCAGTGAAGATGCTCAGCGACTGTCTCAGGGCCGAGCTGGACGGGCACGGGATCGGGGTCAGCGCCGTCTGCCCGGGGTTCGTCTCGACGCCGATCGCGCGCCATGCCACGTACGTGGGCGCTGACCTGCGGGAGGAGGCCGTACGGAACCTGGCGCGGCGCGGTTATCCCGCCGAGCGGGTGGCCGCCCACATTCTGCGGGCAGTACACCGGAATCAGGCCGTTGTGCCGGTCAACCTGGAAGGGAAAATCGGGTATGCCCTTTCCCGGATTTCGCCTGGAGCTATGCGCGCGCTCGCGCGCTGGAACGGAGCCACAAGAAATCCAGGAATTGGTAGGTAACGATCGCCCATCCGGGAGAAGATGGCTGCGTGTCCTCGCCGCAACTCGATGATGATTGCGCCCAGTCCGGAGCGCTCAGGCGCCAGCCGGCACAGCGCCGCAGCGCGCGACGCGTGGAGCGGATGCTCGACGCGTGCGCCGAGCTGCTCGACGAGACCGGATACGAAGCCCTGTCCACCACCCGCATAGCCGAGCGGGCAGGGGTCGCGATCGGGTCGATCTACCAGTTCTTCCCCGACAAGCGGGCCGTCACGCAGGAGCTCACCCGGCGCAATGTCGAGGAGTTCGTGCGGAGGGTCGACCGCAGGTTCCTGACGGAGGAGTATCGCGGCTGGTGGGAGGCCATCGACGCGATCATCGACGAGTACGTCGACATGCACAGGACGGTCCCCGGCTTCAGGAGCCTGCACTTCGGCGACGTCGTCGACCTCAACCTGCTCGACTCCGACTCCGACAACAACACGGTGATCGCGGGCCGGCTGCGGGGGTTGCTGCTCAAGGAGTTCGGGCTGGCGGACAGCCCAGAGCTCGACCTGGCCGTGCTGGTGGCGGTCGAGGCGGGCGACGCCGTGCTCAAGCTGGCCTTCCGCCGTGACCCCAAGGGCTCGCCGGAGATCGTCGACGCGGCCAAGCAGCTGATCCGGGGCTTCCTGTCGCGCCAGCTGCGCTCCTGGTCGCTGCGCTAGTCCGGGTCGAAGTCCGCCGCATCCCTGATCAGGCCTGCCAGCCAGGCAGGCAACCGCTTCCCGTGCTCGCTGAGCGCGATCGCGGGCACCTGCTGGAACCGCGGGGTGGCCGGCGTGCGCAGGCACGGCGAGGACATCGAGGCGGGACGGGCCTCCCTGGCCTCACGGACATGGAGCCGGGCCTCCAGGGCATGCAGGTTGCGTTCGGCGGATTCGATGGCCTCCAATCGGGCCGACAAATAACCCGCCACACCGGGGACGAGGGCCGCCAACACGACGACACAGGCCAGTGTGAAGGTCATCTGCTTGGACACGCCCATCACAGCCCCCTTGCTCGCGTAGCAGCAAAGCGACCCGTATATGCCCTGTCACCTGCGCGAACACGCTCTCGGTCAGCACTATTGGACGCGGCGTTACCTAATTTGTGACTGACCGGCGATGCGCATTGACCGGGCAAAGCGCCGACCGGCTCGGTAGTCTCGCGGTGTGGCGCATGTGACCCGTGAGCACCTTGATCGTCTGCTTGAGCAGGCCCTATTGGCCGACGACCACAGTTCCCTGGCCAGTCGGCTGTACGACGTCGCGCTCGGCTACTCGTCGGGCGACGTCTCCAGGGCGTCCATCCTGGTCCTCGCTGCCGAAGAATGGCGGGCGGCAGGCCAGCCGGCGCGCGCTATGGAGTGTTTCCAGCGCGCGGTCGAGGACGGTGGCGAGGCGGGTTTCGACCCGCGTGCCGGCATCGCCGACACGCTCTTCGAGCTCGACCGGCCCGATGAGGCTAGGGAGGTCATCGAGACCATACGCGCGGAGGGCGGCGTCTCCACGGCGACCGCTCACACGATCGCCGAGACGCTGGTCGCCTACGGGGACCTCCAGGGCGGGCTCGAATGGGCCACCCAGGCGGTCCTGGGATGCGACGAGAACGATCCGGAGCAGGGGGCGCTCCTGCGCACCCGCTACCGCATCCGGGTCGACCTCGGGCTCCCTGAGGACGAACTGGACGCCCTCGTCCACTGACCACCGCTGCACGGCCGCGCTCACCCGCGGCCGTGCACCCGAGATCGCTCGCCCTTGGGGCGTCTTCGGGCGGCAACGTACCGTGCCGCGATGACGCCTGCGCCGCGATGAGCGGGAGGCGGAGGGGCCGCGGTGGGTACGGCCCGCGACCCCTCCGGTCAGGGAAGCCAGGCGCGGCGGGCACGGCCCACGCCCGGACCGGCGGATCAGCGCAGCCCCAGCTCCCGCGCCAGCCCCGTGAACCCGTCCACCGGGGACTGGCCGCCCGTCAGCATCGAGGCGCCCTCGACGCTCTCCGCCGCCTTGGGCAGCAGGGTGTCGACCACCTGGGACCCGACCTCGGCGACCGGCTTCTGCAGGTCCAACGGCGACTCGATGGGGGAGCCCGCGATGCGGTTCCGGTACTCAGGGGGCCCGAACGACAGCTCGGCGGGCAGATTGTCCACCCGCGGCAGCTCGGGCAGGGCGGGGAGACCGGGCACCTCGGCCACGGTCGCCAGATCCTTCATCCCGGCCGGACCCGGCACCATGGGGAACAGCGCGGGCGAGGCCGAGACCAGCGAGGGCATGCCCCAGGTCGCCGCCATCCCGCCCAGGTCGGCGATGCCGAGCACCTCGCGCCCGGAGGCGAGCCCGGTCAGGCCGAGCTTCCTGGCCAGCTCCCCGGCCGCCTGGGCGAGCTCGTTGCTCTCGGTGGTGACCAGCTTGCCGCTGCCGTTCACGCGCCCCTGGGTGCGCTCGTCACAGTAGGAGGCGGCCGACTTGGGCGAAAGCAGGGCAGGCTGCCTGTCCGCGCACGAGCGGGCCGTCGAGGGGGTCGCGGCCAGCCAGGTGATGCCCGCGGTCAGAGTGGCCACCGCGATGATGCTCCGGATCTTCTGAGATGACACTTCACGTCCCTGATCGATTTCGGTGATCTGACGAACGCTGAACGTAGTCACACATTCGGCCGCAGGAGTGCGGCTTGTCCGAAGAGTGGACCGGACCTTACCAAAGACGTGGCCGGATGACCGGGACATGACACGCCGACCGGGCCTGCGACTTCCGGCGCGGTCATCTCGTGGACAGGAAGTCGCGCACCAGCCGGTCGTAGCGCGGGCGGTCGGTGTTCCACGCCTCGGTGTGCCCGCCGTCCGGGAACTCCTCCAGCCGGACGTCCCAGCCGAGCCTGGCCCCGGTGGCGGCCAGCTCGCGGGCCTCGCGCACGGGGTGGTCGGCGTCGCCCACGGTGTGGAGGACCAGCGACGGGGGCCGGACCCGGGGCGGGTGGCGGATGAGACTGAGCCGATCGAGGTCCACGCCGGTGCGCCAGGTGATGACCTGGCTGACCAGCAGGCCGAAGAACGGCGGCAGGCCGTGCTTTCTCGCGCCCTGCTCGTTGGTCATGCCGGCGTCGATCATGGGCGCGTCCAGGACGACCCGGTCCACCGTGCCGGCCAGCGCCGAGTGGGTCAGGAACTGGCCGACGACCGCTCCTCCCATGGAGGTGCCGTACAGGACGAATCGCCGCGCCCCCATGCGCTGGGCCGTCCGCACGGCCGCCTCCAGGTCGCGCCACTCGCTGGCGCCCAGGTGCAGCAGCCCGTCAGGGGAGCGCGGCGCGCCCTCGTCGTTGCGGTAGGTGATGGCCAGGAACGGCAGGCCCAGCTCGTGCACGACCGGCAACACCTTCAGCTCGGCCTTGCGCCTGCCGTTCTGGCCGTGCACCGCGATGACCCAGGTCGTGCCGCGGCCGGGCACGTACCAGGCGGGGGCGGGGCCGAGCTCGGTGGGAACGGCGATCTCGGAGAAGTCGATGTCCCAGGCGACCTTGGGATCGCCGGGCGGGACGTCGCCGAACCAGCCGGGCGTGCCCGCCGACGGAAGGTGCCCGCGCAGCACCGTTCGCGTGACCCGGCCGTCCCGGCGCGCGGTGACCGGTCCGAGCATGGTGAACGAGCCCGTCCACTCCAGCCAGTAGACGCCCGGTTTGCGGGTGTCGGGGGTGTCGGTGAGGGTGACCGCGCCGGGCTGCGCGGACAGCACCATGGTGTTGCTCTGGCCGTAGTGGACGACGCCGACGGCTTGATCGCTGCCGTACCAGGCGCCGTAACCTGCCGCGGCGACCAGGAGCAGGAGGACCGCGACGAGGACGCGCCTAAGCTTTGACGCCATTGAGGACCCTTCCGGCCGTCCTGCGGCACAGCGCGCGGAACTCCTCCTCCGGCAGCCCGATGCGGCCGCCCAGGTAGAGCTGGACCAGGCCCTGCACCGACGAGGTGAGCGCCAGCGTCACCTCCAGCGGATCGTCCTCGCGCAGGTGCCCGGCGCGCATGCCCTCCTCCACCAGGATCACCAGGTGCCCGAAGGCGAGGGAGTCGCCGGCGGCGAAGTCGTCGGGGAAGCGCCTGGCCTGCTCTCTCCGTTCGGTCATCAGGTACGTGTACAGGTGCGGAGCGCCCAGGGCGAAGTCCAGGAAGTCGTCCAGGAGCCCGAAGACACGGCCCTCCCAGTCCCCGCCGGCGACCCGGTGGCCCCAGCTCGCCGCCAGGTCCTGGAAGGTGCGGTCCACGACGGTGCGCAGCAGCGCCTGACGGTTGGGATAGTGCTTGTAGATCGCCATGGCGGTGATGCCCACCGCGTCGGCCACCCGCCGCATGGTGACGGCCTCGGAACCCTCGCCCACCAGGATGTCGCGCGCCGCCTCGGCGATCCGCTCTGACGTCGTCTTCATGGTATACAGCGTAAACCCTCAGGGTGTACGGCGTATACCCCGAAAACGCCGGGAGCCCGGAGACCCCGTGAGGGTCTCCGGGCTCCGCGAGAACGGTCAGCCGCGCTGGATCAGGAGCTCGTCGTCCCCCAGGTCGACCTTGACCTTGTCGCCGTCCACGACCTCGCCGGACAGCACGGCCTTGGCCAGCTTGTCGCCGATGGCCGACTGGACCAGACGGCGCAGCGGGCGGGCGCCGTACAGCGGGTCGTAGCCCGTCAGCGCCAGCCACTCGCGGGCGGCGGGCGTGACCTCCAGCGTCAGCCGGCGGTCGGCCAGGCGCCGCGCCAGCCGCTCGACCTGGAGGTCGACGATCTGCGCCAGCTCCTCCGTGCCGAGCGCGTCGAAGAGGATCACGTCGTCGAGCCGGTTGAGGAACTCCGGCTTGAACGAGCTCCGCACCGCGCCCATGACGGCCTCACGCTTGGCGCCGTTCTCCAGCTTGGGGTCGATGAGGAACTGCGACCCGATGTTGGAGGTGAGGATCAGGATCGTGTTGCGGAAGTCCACCGTGCGGCCCTGCCCGTCGGTCAGCCGCCCGTCGTCGAGCACCTGGAGGAGGATGTCGAAGACCTCGGGATGGGCCTTCTCGACCTCGTCCAGCAGCACGACCGTGTACGGACGCCGCCGCACGGCCTCGGTGAGCTGGCCGCCCTCCTCGTAGCCGACGTAGCCGGGAGGCGCTCCGACGAGCCTGGCCACGCTGTGCTTCTCGGAGTATTCGCTCATGTCGATCCGGGTCATCGCCCGCTCGTCGTCGAACAGGAACTCCGCCAGCGCCTTGGCCAGCTCGGTCTTGCCCACACCCGTGGGCCCGAGGAACAGGAACGAGCCCGTCGGCCGGTCGATGTCGGCGATGCCCGCCCGGCTGCGGCGTACGGCGTCGGAAACGACCTGTACGGCCGTCTGCTGCCCGATCAGCCGCCTGCCCAGCTCGCTCTCCATGCGCAGCAGCTTGGCCGTCTCTGCCTCCAGGAGCCGCCCCGCGGGGATGCCGGTCCACGACGAGATCACCTCGGCGATGTCGTCGGCCCCGACCTCCTCCTTGACCATGGCGTTGTCCGGCGGCGCGGCGTCGGAGGCGGCCTTCAGCGCCTGCTCCAGCCTGGGCACGTCGGCGTACATGAGCCTGGAGGCGGCCTCGAAGTCGCCGTCGCGCTGCGCCCGCTCGGCGGCGCCGCGCGCCTCGTCGAGCTGCTTCTTCAGCTCGCCGACCTTGTTGAGCCCGGCCTTCTCGTGCTCCCAGCGGCCGACGAGGGCGTTGAGCTCCTCCTGGCGGTCGGCCAGCTCCTTGCGGAGGCGTTCGAGCCGCTGGACGGAGGCCTCGTCGGTCTCCTTGGAGAGAGCCAGCTCCTCCATCTTCATCCGGTCGACGTTGCGCTGGAGCTGGTCGATCTCCACGGGACGGGAGTCGATCTCCATGCGCAGCCGCGAGGCGGCCTCGTCGACCAGGTCGATGGCCTTGTCGGGCAGGAAGCGGTTGGTGATGTAGCGGTCGGACAGCGCGGCGGCGGCCACCAGCGCGCTGTCGGCGATCTGCACCTGGTGGTGGGCCTCGTAGCGGCTCTTGAGCCCGCGCAGGATCGCGATCGTGTCCTCGACCGAGGGCTCGCCCACGTAGACCTGCTGGAAGCGGCGCTCCAGCGCCGGGTCCTTCTCGATGCGCTCGCGGTATTCGTCGAGCGTGGTCGCGCCGATCATGCGCAGCTCGCCGCGGGCCAGCATCGGCTTGAGCATGTTGCCCGCGTCCATCGCGCCCTCGGCGGCCCCTGCGCCGACGACGGTGTGCAGCTCGTCGATGAACGTCACGATCTGCCCGTCGCTCTCCTTGATCTCGGAGAGCACGGCCTTGAGCCGCTCCTCGAACTCGCCGCGGTATTTCGCGCCGGCCACCATCGCGCCCAGATCGAGCGAGATCAGCCGTTTGTTGCGCAGCGACTCGGGCACGTCGCCGGCGACGATGCGCTGGGCCAGGCCCTCGACGACCGCGGTCTTGCCGACGCCGGGCTCGCCGATGAGCACCGGGTTGTTCTTGGTGCGCCGGCTGAGCACCTGGACGACGCGGCGGATCTCGGAGTCGCGGCCGATGACCGGGTCGAGCCTGCCGGCGCGGGCCCGCTCGGTCAGGTCGACGCCGTACTTCTCCAGCGCCTGGTAGGTGTCCTCGGGGGTCTCGCTGGTGACGCGGGCGTGCCCGCGTACCTTCTCGAACGCGTCGAGCAGCGCCTGCGGCGTCGCGCCCTGCGACTTCAGCAGCTCGGCCACCTGGCCGCCGTCGGCGGCCAGGCCGACCAGGAGGTGCTCGGTCGAGACGTAGAGGTCTTCGAGGCGGTTGGCGTGCTGGGCGGCGGTGTTGAGCACCGTGAGCAGCTGGCGGGAGCTCGACGGCGCTCCCACCGTCGCGCCCTGCGCCTTCGGCAGCGCCGCGAGCTGCTCCTCGGCCCGTGCCCGCAGCGTGCGCCAGTCGGCGCCGACGGCTTCGAGCAGGGGAACGGCGGTGCCGCCCGTCTGGGAGAGCAGGGTGGTCAGCAGGTGAGCAGGGGAGATCTCAGGATTGCCCTCCGCGGCGGCACGCCGCATGGCACCCGAGAGCGCTTCCTGGCTCTTCTGGGTGAGCTTGTAGTCCATTCTTCCTATGCCCCCGGTGGCAGCTCATATCGGATCAACGCTCTGACCATGCGCATCTCGGCACGCAGGCGGTGAACCTCCTCACGCAGCCGCAGAGCTTCGTTCTCGAGCTCGAGGATCCGCTTGATGCCCGCGAGGTTGATGCCCTCCTCCTGGGAGAGCCGCTGCACCTCGCGGAGCTGGATGATGTCGCGGGTCGAGTAGAGGCGGCCGCGCCCCGCCGTGCGGCCAGGACTGACCAGGCCCAGCCGGTCGTACTGGCGCAGCGTCTGCGGGTGGAGCCCTGACAGCTGCGCGGCCACCGAAATCACATAGACGGGAGTGTCATCTGACAGGTCGAAATAGTTGGCGTCCATCGGCTACTCGCTTCTGGCTCGCTGAATCAGCTCAGCGCGCGGGTCTTCGCCCGCGGTCGCGGTGTTGAACTCGTTGAGGAGCTCACGTGACTTGTCGTCGAGCGTCTTCGGCACCACCATCTCGACCGTGGCCAGCAGGTCTCCCTTGGTGCCGTCCTTGCGGGTGACGCCTCTGCCGCGCACGCGGAACGTGCGCCCGTTGGGCGTGCCCGTGGGAATGCGCAGCGTGACCGGCATGCCCTTGAGGATCGGCACCTTGATCTCCGCGCCGAGCGCCGCCTCCGTGAACGTCACCGGGACGGTGACCGTCAGGTTGTCACCGGCCCGGCCGAAGACGGCGTGCGGCTTGACGTGCGTGAGGATGTAGAGGTCGCCTGCGGGCCCGCCGTTCTCGCCCGGCGCCCCCTTCGCCTTGAGCTTGACCCGCTGGCCGTCGGCCACGCCGGCGGGGATGCGGGCCTGGATGGTGCGGGTGCTCTTGGCCCGGCCGCTGCCCTCGCACACGGGGCAGGGGTCGTCCACGATCAGCCCGCGGCCCTTGCAGTCGCGGCAGGGCTCGGAGAAGGCGAAGTTGCCCAGATTGCGGCTGGCCGCGCCCGTGCCCTCGCAGGTGGGGCAGACCCTGGGGGTCGTGCCCGCCTTGGCGCCGGTGCCGGTGCACGCGGCGCAGGCGGCCGAGCTGGTCAGCCTGAGCGACACCGTGGTGCCCTCGACCGCTTCGGTGAACGTCAGCGTGACCTCGGACTCGATGTCCTGGCCACGCCTCGGCCTCGCCGTGGTGGTCGTGCGGCCGGCGCCGCCCGTCCGGTTGAACAGCCCGCCGAACAGGTCGCCGAGCCGCTCGCCCGCACCGCCGCCGCCCGTGTTCTGCCCGGTGCCGCCGAACAGGTCACCGAAGTCGAACGGGAAACCGCCACCGCCGGGCCGCTGGCCGCCCACCCCGGACCCGAACAGCGTGCGCGCCTCGTCGTACTCCTTGCGGCGCTTGCTGTCGGACAGGATGTCGTACGCCTCGGAGACCTCCTTGAACTTGGTCTCCTTGGTCGCGTCGCCCTGGTTGGTGTCCGGGTGGTACTGCCTGGCCAGCTTCCGGTACGCCTTCTTGATCTCTTCGGCGGTGGCGGTCTTGGGCACACCAAGGACGGCGTAGTAGTCCTTCTCCAGGTAGTCCTTGGTGCTCATCTACGGCCCTTCGTCCTTGTTGTCAGTTTTCGTCGTCGTCATTGGACGCGGGAGTGGCGTCCCCGGGCTCCGCGACGGCCACCCGCGCCGGGCGCAGCACCCTGTCACCCATCCGGTATCCAGGCTGCAGCACCTCGATCGCGGTCGGCTCGGTGACGTCCGGCGAGTAGCTGTGCATCAGCGCCTCGTGGACGGTCGGGTCGAAAGGCTCGCCCTTCTGGCCGAAGGCGCTGAGGCCGAGCTTGGTGACGGCCGCCTCCAGCGACTCCGCCACCTTCGCGAAGCCTCCGGTGAGCTCGCCGTGGTCGCGGGCCCGGCCGATGTCGTCGAGCACGGGCAGGAGCTCCACCAGCGCGCCCGCGACAGCCTGTTCCCTGACCGCGGCCCGGTCGCGCTCGACCCGCTTGCGGTAGTTCACGTATTCGGCCTGGAGCCGCTGCAGGTCCGCGGTCCGCTCGGCGAGCTGGGCCGCCAGCTCACCGTTGGCGATGGCCTCCGCCGCCGCAGGCTGGGGCGCCTGGTCGGCGACGGTGGTCTCCCTGACCTGCCCCGTCTCCGGGTCGATCTTGCGGTTGTCGCGGATCACCGGCTCGTCTTGCCCGTTGTCGCGCGGCGGCATCACTTGTCCTTCTTCGGCTCGTCGTCGACGATCTCGGCCTCGACCACGTCCTCGTCGGCCTTCTGGCCGTCACCGGCGGCGGCGTCCTGAGGGGCGCCCTCGCCACCGGCCTGCTGGCCCTGGCTGGCGGCGTAGATCGCCGAGCCCATCTTCTGGCTGACCGTGGCGAGCTTCTCCGCCGAGGTGCGGATGACGTCGGTGTCGGTGCCCTCCAGAGCCTTCTTCAGCTCGGACAGGGCGTCGTTGACCTCGGTCTTGATGTCGCCGGGAACCTTGTCGTCGTTCTCGCGGAGGAACTTCTCCGTCTGGTAGGCGAGCCCGTCCGCGTTGTTGCGGACCTCGGCCTCCTCGCGGCGCTTCTTGTCCTCCTCGGCGTACGACTCGGCCTCGCGCATCATGCGCTCGATGTCGTCCTTCGGCAGCGCGGAGCCGCCGGTGATCGTCATCGACTGCTCCTTGCCCGTGCCCAGGTCCTTGGCGGAGACGTTGACGATGCCGTTGGCGTCGATGTCGAAGGTGACCTCGATCTGCGGGATGCCGCGCGGCGCCGGCGCGATGCCGGTCAGCTCGAAGGTGGCCAGCTTCTTGTTGTACGAGGCGATCTCGCGCTCGCCCTGGAAGACCTGGATCTGCACCGACGGCTGGTTGTCCTCGGCCGTGGTGAAGACCTCGGAGCGCTTGGTCGGGATCGTCGTGTTGCGCTCGATGATCTTGGTGAAGATGCCGCCCTTGGTCTCGATGCCCAGCGACAGCGGGGTCACGTCGAGCAGCAGGACGTCCTTGACCTCACCCTTGAGCACGCCGGCCTGCAGGGCGGCGCCGATGGCGACGACCTCGTCCGGGTTGACGCCCTTGTTGGGCTCCTTGCCGCCGGTCAGCTCCCTGACCAGCTCGGTCACGGCGGGCATGCGGGTCGAGCCGCCGACGAGCACCACGTGGGCGATGTCGGAGACCTTGATGCCGGCGTCCTTGATGACCTGGTGGAACGGGCCCTTGGTCCGCTCGAGCAGGTCGGCCGTCAGCCGCTGGAACTCGGAGCGCGTCAGCTTCTCGTCGAGGTGCAGCGGGCCCTCGGAGGAGGCCGTGATGTAGGGCAGGTTGATGTTGGTCTCGGACTGGCTGGACAGCTCGATCTTGGCCTTCTCGGCCGCCTCGCGCAGACGCTGGAGCGCCATCTTGTCCTTGGCCAGGTCGACGCCGTGCGCGTTCTGGAAGCGCTTGACGAGCTCGTCGACGACGCGCTGGTCCCAGTCGTCACCGCCGAGGTGGTTGTCGCCGGAGGTGGCCTTGACCTCGACGAAGCCGTGGCCGTCCTCCTGGCCGACGTCGAGCAGCGACACGTCGAAGGTGCCGCCACCGAGGTCGAAGACCAGGATCGTCTGGTCCTGCTCCTTGTCGAGCCCGTAGGCGAGGGCCGCCGCGGTCGGCTCGTTGATGATGCGGAGCACGTTGAGGCCCGCCACCGTGCCGGCCTCCTTGGTGGCCTGGCGCTGGGCGTCGTTGAAGTAGGCGGGAACCGTGACCACCGCGTCGGTGATCTTCTCGCCCAGGTAGGCCTCCGCGTCCTGCTTCAGCTTCTGCAGGACGAAGGCGCTGATCTGCTGGGGGGAGAACTTCTTGCCGTCGATCTCCTGGGACCAGTTGGTGCCCATTTCCCGCTTGACCGATCGGATCGTCCGGTCCACATTGGTGACGGCCTGCCGCTTGGCGACCTCACCGACGAGCACCTCGCCGTTCTTCGCGAAGGCGACCACGGACGGCGTGGTCCGCGAGCCCTGCGCGTTGGCGATGACGGTGGGCTCACCGCCCTCGAGGATCGAGACGACGGAGTTGGTCGTCCCAAGGTCGATACCTACCGCACGTGCCATGAGTACGTCCTTGTAGTCAAAGTTGAGTCTTGTGGACTCAAGGTACGAATGCCGGTCGTCTTTGTCAAACGACTTGAGCCTACTCGACTCAACCCTCGTGAGCGCACCGGCATTCCCTCTAACGGCGGCGGATCCGCGGAAGGTTCCTTGGCACGCGAACGGCCCCGGCACGGTGCCGGGGCCGTTCGCATCGGTGGGGTTACTTGGCGCCGTCCACGATCTTGCGCTTGCCGATCGGCTTCTTGAGCGTGACCGTCGTGGTCTTCTCGATCGCGATCATGATGCACGACACGTTCTTGGCCTTGGGCGAGGTGCCCTCGTACAGGGTGATCGTGACGCGCGTGGCCGTCTCCTTGACCTTGACGCGGTCCAGCACCGTGCACGGGGCGACGCCCGACCACCACGTGAGCTGGATCTTCCTCTTGGACACCGCCTTGGCCTTGGTCCAGCGGACCTTGTGGACGTTGATGGCGTCGCCGGTCGGCTTGACCGGCTCGGGGCCCTTCTTGGGGCTCGTCGTCGGAGTGGTGGTGACCGGGTTCGCCACCGCGGGCGGTTTGGCCGGGACCGTCGAGGCGGCCCGGTCGGCGGGTGGCGCCGCGCCGCAACTCGTCGCGAGCACCAGACATCCGGCCAGGAGAGTCGCAGTCATTGCACGCATACCCTTTCGACGGACAAGAGCCTTCCGCGGTTCATCACGCCGCGGTCTAGTGTGGTTCACGTGCTCCGTCAGGCCCTGCTGGCCATCTCCAAGAGCGAGCGCGCCGAGCGCGTCATCTCGACCTCGCCGCTGACCGCGGGCGTGGTCGGGCGCTATGTCGCCGGCGACGTGGGCGCGGTGGTCGGCGAGCTGACCCGCAAGGGGCTGCTCGTCAGCGTCGACCACCTCGGCGAGGACGTGACGGACCTGGCGCAGGCCGAGGAGGCGGTCGCCGAATACCTGCGGCTGCTGGCCCTGCTGCCCGCCGGCGCCGACGTGTCGGTCAAGCTCACGGCGCTCGGGCTGCGGCTGTCGGAGCGGCTCGCACTCGACCACGCCGCCACGATCTGCCGGGCCGCCGCGGCCGGGAACGTCACCGTGACACTCGACGCCGAGGAGCACGACACGATCCCGGGCCTGCACTCCGTGCACGCCGCGCTGCGCAAGGACCATCCCGACGCGGGCGTGGTGGTGCAGGCTTACCTGCCGGACTCGCTGGAGCGCTGCGAGAAGCTCGGCGGGGCCCGGGTGCGCCTGTGCAAGGGCGCGTACACCGCCCCGGGGGCCTACACCAGGCCCGGCGACATCGATCGCGCCTTCGTACGTTGCCTGAGAGTCCTGATGGCCGGCACCGGCTACCCCATGGTCGCCACCCACGACCCCAGGCTCGTGCGGATCGCATCCACGCTCGCCGTCCTGGAGGGCCGCGACGCGACCGGCTACGAGCACCAGATGCTGTACGGCGTGCGCCCCGACGAGCAGCTCCGCCTGGCCGGACAGGGCGCCAGGGTGCGCGTCTACCTCCCCTACGGCAACGACTGGTACGCCTACCTCATGCGCCGCCTGGCCGAACGCCCCCGCAACCTGGCCTTCTTCCTCAGGTCGCTGCTCTCACGCCGCTGACCGGCCCCGGGCCCGGCACCGGCGCGCAGTTAGTAGGCTGCCAGCGTGATTGCGATTCTGGGCACGGGAAAGATGGGCGAGGCCCTGCTGTCCGGGCTGCTGCGCGCGGGGTTCAAGCCCGGCGACATCATGGCGACCAGCCGCCGGGCCGAGCGGGCGCAGGCGCTGCGCGAGACGTACGGCGTGCGCACCGTCTCCAACGCAGAGGCCGCCAAGTCCGCCGACACCCTCATCCTGGCCGTCAAGCCGCAGGACATGGCCACGCTGCTGGCCGAGATCGCCCCGTACGTGCCCGCCGACCGGCTCGTGATCACGGCCGCGGCCGGCATCACGACGGCGTTCGTGGAGCAGCGGCTCGGCGTGGAGGTGCCCGTGGTCCGGGTGATGTCCAACACGCCGATCAGGTTCGACGAGGCGATGAGCGTGATCTCGGCGGGCGCCCACGCGGGCGAGGAGCACCTCAAGCTCACCGAGGGCCTGCTCAGCCCGGTCGGCAAGGTGCTGCGCATCCCCGAGTCCCAGCAGGACGCCGCCACCGCCCTGTCCGGCAGCGGCCCGGCCTACTTCTTCTACCTGGTCGAGGCCATGGTCGACGCGGGCATCCTGCTCGGCATGCCGCGCGCCGCCGCGCTCGACATGGTCACCCAGTCCATCGTCGGGGCCGCCGTGATGCTGCGCGACTCGGGCGAGCACCCGGTGATCCTGCGCGAGGCCGTCACCTCGCCGGGCGGCACGACCATCGCCGCCATCGCGGAGCTGGAGCGGCACAGCGTGCGGGCCGCGTTCCTGGCCGCCATCGAGGCCGCCCGGGACCGGGGGCGCCAGCTCGCCTCCGGCTGAGAGACCGGCCGGCCTCACTCCTACGATGGGTCGGGTGACGTTACGTCGCGGCATCGCGCCGCTGCTCGTCCTTTTCGTACTGACCGGCTGCACGTCCGAGGAGCCGTCCGGAGTCCAGGTCGGCGAGGTCGCCCGGGGGCCGGTCACCGAGGTCGTGGAGGCCCCCGCCACGATCGGCGCGCGTGCCTCCGCGACACTGCGCTCGCCCGCCCAGGGCACGATCGCCAAGCTCTACGTCCGCGAGGGCGATCGCGTGCGCAAGGGCCAGATCCTGGCCAGGATCCGCTCGCCCCAGGCCCAGAGCCAGCTCCGACAGGCCCGCCAGGCCTCCAAGGCGGCCACCCCCGTGAGCTTCGCCACGCCGGACGTCCGGCTGCCGTCGTTCGACACCGGGGCGTTCGACCGCAAGGTGGCCGCGCACTTCGCCAGGGCCCGCAAGGAGGCGAAGAAGGTGGCTGACGCGGGGACGCGCCGGCAGCTCCTGAACGCCATCGACCTCGCCCAGGCCCAGCACAAGGCGCAGACCAGGGCCCTGGCCTCGATCACCGCCCAGCTCAACCGCTCGATCAGCGGCCTGGTGTCCGGCATGACCAGCGGGCTGTCCAGCTCCATGGCCTCGCTGCAGGCGGCGTCGAAGTCGCAGGCCAAGGCCGCGGTCAAGGCGGCGGAGAGCACGGTCAGGTCGCTGACGATCAAGGCGCCGTTCGGCGGCGTCGTCACGCTCGGCCGCGCCTCGGGCGGCGGCGGGGCGGCGAGCGGCGTCGAAGGGCTGCTCAGCCAGCTCCCCGGCGGCGGGCAGCAGCTCCCGTCCCTGCCTTCGACGGGCGGTGGCACCTCCGGCAGCCCGGTCGCGGCGGGCGTCCCCGTCTCGGCGGGCGACTCCATCGTCACGGTCACGGACATCTCCAAGCTCACCCTGGAGGCCGACGTCGACGAGACCGACGTGCTGCTGGTCAAGAAGGGCGTGCGGGCCGCCGTCGAGCTGGACGCCGTGCCGGGCGCCACGTACACGGCGGTGGTGACCGGCATCGGCGTCAGCCCCATGGAGGGCACCACGGGCGGCGTCAGCTACCCGGTGCGGCTCACGCTCGGCCCCGGCGCCTTCGACGACGGCTCCAAGGCGCCCACTCCGAAGCCCGGCATGAGCGCCGTCACGCGGCTGACCGTGCGCGAATCGCCCTCCGCCGTCTCCGCCCCGGCCTCGGCCATCGTCTCCAGCGGGCGCGAGAGCGTGGTCTGGGCGATCAGGAACGGCGTGGCGGAGCGCCGCGTGGTCAAGCTGGGGGCCCAGGGCGACGCGGTGGTCGAGGTGCTCGGCGGGCTGTCCGTGGGCGACCGGATCGTGGTCAAGGGCGCGGACTCCGTACGGCAAGGGCAGCCGATCCCATGACGGCCGCCATCGAGGCGGTGGACCTCACCCGGCGCTACCAGCTCGACGGCGTGGTCGTGGAGGCGCTGCGCGGCGTGACGCTCCGGATCGACCAGGGCGAGTTCGCCGCCATCGTCGGGCCGTCCGGGTCGGGCAAGTCCACGCTCATGCACCTGCTCGGCTGCCTCGACCGCCCCAGCTCGGGCGTGCTCAAGGTCAACGGGGTGGAGATCTCCGGATTGTCCGACACCGACCTCGCCGAGCTGCGGAACAAGACCATCGGCTTCGTCTTCCAGTCGTTCCACCTGCTGGCCAGGACGTCGGCGCTGGACAACGTGGCGCTGCCGCTGGTCTACCGGGGGGTCGGCCGGGCCGAGCGGCGCGCGCGGGCCCGTGCGGCGCTGGAGGCGGTCGGGCTCGGGCACCGGCTGGAGCACCGGCCGTCCCAGATGTCCGGCGGCGAGCAGCAGCGCGTCGCCATCGCCAGGGCACTGGTCGGGGAGCCCAAGGTGCTGCTGGCCGACGAGCCCACGGGCAACCTCGACACCGCCAACGGGGCCGAGGTCATGGCCATCCTCGACCGCCTCAACGGCGAGGGCGGCGTGGCCGTCGTGCTCGTCACGCACGAACCCGACGTCGCCGCCCACGCCCGGCGGCAGATCCACGTTCGGGACGGGCTCATCGAAAGGGACAGCGCGTGAAGGGCGGCGAGGCGCTGGCCATGGCGCTGGAAGCCCTGCGCGTCAATAGGCTGCGCAGCGCGCTGACCATGCTGGGCGTGATCATCGGCGTGCTGGCCGTGGTGATCCTGGTGGCCATCGGCACGGGCGCGAAGGACGAGATCGAGAAGCAGATCTCCGGACTCGGCACGAACATCATCCTCGTCGTCCCCGGCCGCATCAGCCTGGGCGCGGCTCCGACGCAGAGCAAGCTGGGCCTGGCCGACGTCGCCTACCTGCGGCGCGTGATCGGCGACCCGTCGAAGGTGACGGTCTCGCTGCAGTCGGGCGAGACCGTACGCGTCGGCAGGGTCGAGGCGTTCGTCACGGTGATCGGCACCGACCAGAACCTCGTCAACATCTTCGACCGCCCCCTGGACAAGGGCCGCCCGCTGAGCGAGACCGACGTGGACACCCGGCGCAGAGTGGCGGTGCTCGGCTCGGAGGTGGCCGACCGGCTGTTCGGCGACCTGGACCCGATCGGGCGGCAGGTGACGGTGGCCGGGGCCAGGTTCCGGGTGGTGGGCGTGTACGCCGAGATCGGGCAGACGTTCGGGCTGTCCCGTGACCAGGAGATCCACATCCCGGTGACGACGGCGCAGCGGCTGTTCGGGATCGAGCGGATCAACGGCCTGGCGGTCGGCGCGTCCGGGCCGGACGAGATCGACCCGTTGTCGGAGAAGGTGACGGCGGCGCTGCGGGCGCGATATCCGGGAGAGCAGTTCTCGGCGGTCACGCAGACCGCGCTGCTCGGCACGATCGGAAGCGTGCTCGGCATGCTCACCGGCGTGCTGGCCGCCATCGCGGGCATCTCGCTGCTGGTCGGCGGCGTCGGCGTGTCGAACATCATGCTGGTCAGCGTGCGCGAGCGGACCCGGGAGATCGGGCTGCGCAAGGCGCTGGGCGCCAGGCAGCGCGACATCCTCGCCCAGTTCCTCATCGAGGCGGTGCTGCTGACGACGATCGGCGGGCTCGCCGGGATCGTGCTCGGGGTGGGCGGGGCGCTGGCCATCACGGCGTTCACCGAGGTGCCGGCGTCGATCACGTGGTGGTCGATCGCGCTGGCGTTCGGGGTGTCGGCGGCGGTCGGGGTGTTCTTCGGCGTGGCGCCCGCGCGGAGGGCGGGCCGGCTGGACCCCGTCATCGCCCTCCGCGCCGAATGATCTCAGGCGTCCCGCTTCCGCATCAGGACGCCCGGGTGATCTCAGGCGTCCCGCTTCCGCATCAGGACGGCCCCCGCGATCACGGCGACCACGACCCAGACGAGGTAGACGCCGAACCCGTTCCACGGGCCGAGCGAGCTGCCGCCCTGGGGCATCACGATCTGGGAGCCCGCGTTGGTGGTGAAGTAGTCGGACACGGTCTTGCCCCACTGCCCGGGCAGCATGGTCGTCACCTGCGGCAGGACCAGCATCAGCGCGATGGCCGACACGATCGCGCCCGGCGTGTGCCGGATGAGCGTGCCCAGCCCCAGCCCGAACAGCCCGCAGGCGGTCAGGTAGAGGCCGCCCCCGAGCGCGGCCTGCGCCACCTCGCCCGCCCCGAGCGACGGCGGCTGCGTGATCGCCAGGCCGACGAGGAGCGAGGCCGCGGAGGCGACCGTGCAGACGACCAGGGAGACCGCCGTGAACACCGCGATCTTGCCGGTCAGCAGGCTCATGCGCCTGGGCACGGCCATCAGCGACGTGCGGATGCCGCCCGTGCGGTATTCGCTGGAGATGACCAGCACGCCCAGCGTGGCCATGGACAGCGAGGCGAACATGGTGCCGACCAGGCCCATCATGATCGCCTGATCCGCGGGGATCGGCCCGTCGGCCGAGTTCTTCGCGGCGGCGCTGATGAGCGCGCTCATGCCCAGCATCAGCAGCGCGGTGACGGCCAGCGTCCACACCGTCGAGCGGACCGAGCGGATCTTGGTCCATTCGGACCTGAGGATGTCGATCATGATGTGAACTCCAGGCTGTCCTTGGTGAGCTCCATGTAGGCGGCTTCGAGCGAGGGCTGCACGAACGTCAGCTCCTCCAGCGGGATCCCGGCCCGCGCGGTGAGGGTGCCGATCTCGAGCGTGCTCATCGCGGTCACGCGCAGGTGGTCGGGGTGCAGCTCGCCGACCTTGACCAGTTCGGCCACCTCGGCCAGCCGGGGCGAGCGGATCCGTACGTACCCCTGCGAGCTGCGCCCGATGAACTCCTGCACGCTCGTGTCGGCGATGAGCCGCCCCTTGCCGATCACGATCAGGTGGTCGGCCGTCTGCGCCATCTCGCTCATCAGGTGGCTGGAGACGAACACGGTCCTGCCCTCGGCGGCCAGCTTGCGCATGAACGTGCGGATCCACAGGATGCCGTCGGGGTCGAGCCCGTTGACGGGCTCGTCGAAGATCAGGATCTCCGGGTCCCCGAGCAGCGTCGCGGCGATGCCCAGCCGCTGCGACATGCCCAGCGAGAACCCGCCGACCCGCCGCCTGGCCACCTCGCGCAGGCCCACGGCCTCCAGCACCTCGTTCACGCGGCCCGCCGGGATGCCGTTGCTCTGTGCGATGGCCAGCAGGTGGTTGTACGCGTTGCGGCCGCCGTGCACGGCCTTGGCGTCCAGCAGCGCGCCCACCTTGCGCAGCGGATGCGTCAGCTCCCCGTACGGCCGGCCGTCCACGAGCACCGAACCGCCGGACGGCCGGTCCAGCCCGAGGATCATGCGCATGGTCGTCGATTTGCCGGCCCCGTTGGGCCCCAGGAACCCGGTCACCTGACCCGGCTCGACGTCGAAGGACAGGTCTGAGACGGCCACGGTGCCGCCGTAGCGCTTGCTCAGGTTCATGGCTCGAATCGCGCTCATGGCTTCAGCGTGCCGTCGCGCACCCCTGCTTTCCTCCTGCCCGGGAACCGTCTCAGGCGAGGGGCACTGGGAGCCTGGTCCTACTCTCCAGGGCGGATCAGCGCCGCCTCGTAGGCCACGATCACGGCCTGCGCCCGGTCCCTGACGCCGATCTTGGCGAACAGGCTCGTCACGTGGTTCTTGATCGTCGAGGGGGAGACGGACAGCTCCTGGGCGATCTCGGCGTTGGACCTGCCACGCGCGATCAGCACGAGGACCTCCCGCTCGCGCTCGGTCAGCCCGTTCAGGGAGGCGGGCACCGGTCTCGGGCGGGCCCTGCCTTCTGGCCGAGCTCCGCTCGGCGTCGTGTGGTGGAGGTCCTCGCTTCGCTGCGGATCCACCTCACGTATGAACGTGCCGATCAGCCGGGTCAGCAGCCGCGGCGCGACGGCCGACTCGCCCCGGTGCACCACGCGCACGCCCTCGATGAGCTCCTCGGGGGAGACATCCTTGGGCAGGAACCCGCCGGCGCCCGCCCTGAGCGCCGCGACCACGTTCTCGTCCAGGTCGAACGTGCTCAGCGCGAGCACCCGCACCTCCGGCAGCTCCGCGGTGATCAGCTCGGTCGCGCGCACCCCGTCGAGCCCCGGCATGTGCAGGTCCATCAGCACCACGTCGGGCCGCAGCCGCCTGCTCAGCTCCACCGCCTCGGCCCCGTCCGCGGCCTCGCCGACCACGCCGAGGTCGGGCTGGGCGTCGAGCATCAGCCGGAAGCCCTTGCGGACCAGCTCGTGGTCGTCGGCCAGCAGCACCTTGATCATCGCGTCGCCTCCAGGGGGATGCGGGCGTGCACGCGGAAGCCTCCTTCCGGCCGGGGGCCGGTCGAGAGCTGGCCGCCGCACAACGCCACCCGCTCGGCCATGCCGCCGAGCCCGAACCCCGGCGTGCCGCCGCTCACCGCCAGACCGTCGTCCACCACCTCGACCTCCACGGCCCGGTCCTCGTACGCCAGCCGCACGCTCGCCCTGGCGCTGGTCGCGTGCTTGCGGGTGTTGGTCAGCGCCTCCTGCACGATCCGGTAGACGGCGTGGTCGACGGTCGCGGGCAGGGCGACGGGCTCGCCCGTCACGGTCAGGCTGGCGGGCAGCCCCGCCGACTTCGCCTCCTTGATCAACGAGGGTAACCGGTCCGCGCCCACCCCCGTCGCGGCGTCCGGGCCCTCGCCGCCGTCGGCCCTGAGCACGTCCAGCAGGCGGCGCATCTCCGACATCGCCTGGCGGGCGGTCTGCTCGGCGCTCTCCAGCGCGTTCCTGGTGACCTCCTGCCCGGGTGGGAGCGTCGCCCGCGCGCCGCCGACCAGGGCGTTGATGACGGTGATGTGGTGGGCGACCACGTCGTGCAGCTCCCTGGCGATGCGCCGCCGCTCGGCGCGCACGGCCGCGTCGGCGGCTTCGCGCCGGCCGCGCTCGGCGAGCTCGGCCCTGAGCCGGACGATCAGCCCCACCCCCACGGGCACGCCGACGGAGAACAGGGAGATCACCCAGCCGCCGGTGAACTGCCTGATCACTTCCGCCGCCGTCGCGTACGCGGCGAACACCGCCGCCGTCGTGATCGCGGTCGTGCGGCCCGCGGTGTACCGGCCCACGCTGTAGAGGGCGACGGACGAGGCCACGTTGCTGTTGAACGCGGTCCCGGTCGCGATGCTCACGACGTCGATCGCGGTCACCAGCGCGACGGTGACTCGCGGCCTGGCGCGGCGCATGAGCAGGAACGGCATGCCCGCCAGGTAGAACGCCGCGCCCCGGACCGATTCCATGGCGCCCCGGGGGAGCAGGTAGACCAGGGCGAACAGGGCGGGGAGGGAGAGCACGATCACCAGCGTCGTGTCGAAGACCCTGGGACGTCTGAAGTAGCGCACGATCTTGAGGAAGGTTCGCCGCACGCTAAGACCCTAATCACGAAATTTCTAGATCGGCGGGCTGGGCCTGGACTACAACGCCGCGTCTGCCCTGCGGTAACGTCGGCCCCAAGCGAGCGAGGGAGCGCCGTCGCCTGGACTGAGGAGCGGCGGGAGCGTAGCGACCAGAGCGACGAGGGAAGGCGACGGCTCCCCAGCGACCGAGCCGCCTCCACGGAGTGGAGGCCATGAGAAGGGGACAGGGGATGAGCCGGTCGGCGCGGGTGATCTGGGACGACGCTCTCACGTCCTACAACTTCGGCCCGAGCCATCCGCTCGCACCCGTGCGGGTGGAGCTGACCATGGCGCTCGCCCGCGCGCTCGGCGTGCTCGACAAGGTCGAGGTGGCCGGCTGCGCGCCCGCGACCGACGCCGAGCTGGCCATGGTCCACACGAGCGACTACATCGAGGCCGTCAAGGGTGTGTCCGCCTCCGGGCGGCCCGATCTCGGCGCCGGGCTCGGCACCGCGGACAACCCCGCGTTCCAGGGCGTGCACGAGGCCTCCGCGCTGATCGCCGGCGCCTCGCTGGCCGCCGCCCGCGCGGTCTGGGAGGGCACGGCCGAGCACGCCGTCAACGTCGCCGGCGGCCTCCACCACGCGATGCCCTCCACCGCCAGCGGCTTCTGCGTCTACAACGATCCGGCGCTGGCCATCGCCTGGCTGCTGCGGCAGGGCGTCGAGCGCATCGCGTACGTGGACGTGGACGTCCACCACGGCGACGGCGTGCAGGCGGCCTTCTACCACGACCCCAGGGTCCTGACGATCAGCCTGCACGAGAGCCCGCGCACGCTGTTCCCCGGCACCGGCTTCCCGGAGGAGACCGGGGCGGAGGGCACGTCCGTCAACGTCGCGCTCCCCGCGGGGACCGGCGACTCCGGGTGGCTGCGGGCCTTCCACGCGGTGGTGCCGCCGCTGCTGCGCGAGTTCGGTCCGGAGATCCTGGTCACCCAGCACGGCTGCGACAGCCACGCGCTCGACCCCCTGGCCAACCTGATGCTGAGCGTCGACGGCCAGCGGGCCGCGTACGCCGCCCTCCATCGCCTGGCCCACGAGACGGCCGGCGGCCGGTGGATCGCCACCGGCGGCGGCGGTTACGAGCTGGTGCAGGTGGTGCCGCGGGCGTGGACCCACCTCATCGCCGAGCTGGCGGGCCACCCGATCGATCCGGCCACGCCGACGAGCGAGAGCTGGCGCCGGTTCGTCAGGGAACGTACGGGTGAGACGCCACCGCTCACGATGACGGATGGCCGCAATCCGGAATTTCGTGACATCTCTGGTGGTTATGACCCATCGGACCCCATTGACCGTGCTCTCATGGCGACCCGACATGCGGTGTTCCCCCTGCACGGCCTCGATCCAATGCCCTAATGAGGGAAGTGCTGTGCTGAGCCGCGACCAACTACGAGATCACCTTGTCCGGACCCGAATAGCGGGCGACGTCGCGACCCCCCGAGAGAACAACCTCGATCACTACAGTTCGCTCGCCAACGGCGACCCGCACTACAAGCTCGGCCTGAGCTTCGACCAGCCCTGGCCGTACCGCGACATCCTGGCGCTGATGGCCAAGTCCGCCGGCGTGGTCCCCGACCCCGACCACCGCTGGGGCCAGGACACCATCGACCCCGAGCTGACGATCGACGCGCTCGACGACATGGCCGAGTCCATCGCCGCCGTGCTGTCGCGGGAGAACCCGCGCGTCCTGTTCGCCACCGGGCACCCGACCGGGCTGCTCGCCGTGCACCTGCCGCTGGCGCGGCTCTGCGCCGAGCGCGGGGCCGAGCTGCTCGTGCCGGGCGAGGGATGGGCCTACTCCGGGCCGGGTTTCGGGCGCCGGCGGCATATCCGCTACCTGCAGGACGTCGCCATGCTCGACGACCGGGGCGCGTTCGTGCACACCCACGACGCCGCGCCCATGCGCCACATGATCGACGAGCTCGACGGGGAGCTTCCCGACCTCGTCATCGCCGACCACGGCTGGGCGGGAGCGGCTGGAGAGGCGGGTGCGCGCACAGTGGCGTTCGCCGACAGCAACGACCCCGGGCTCTTCGTCGGCGAGGCCGAAGGAAAGATTGACGTGGTCGTCCCGCTTGATGACGCGGTGCTACCGCGCTTTTACGCTCCGCTGACGGAGCGGATCGTCACTCAGGTCTCACGAGCCCTTTGAGTCGAATTCGGTCCTCCCCATACCGTCTTTTCGCGCCTGCATTCCAAGGGGCTCGCTGTCCCTTTGCCAACTTTTGATGGGGCTCCGGCGACTCTTATGTGTGGCAACTTGGACAGTTCCAACGTCCAGGTGAGGTGCTCTGCCCGGCTGCTCACCAGCGATTTCGCTGGTTCGGCTGACAGGCGGCTCCGGCGACTGAGAAACTAGGGGGTTTGCGCACCCGGAGTCCCGACTTACGCTGACGGCAGTACACGTGCGTGAGCAATGGCACCAGTGGGGATAACCCGGAAACACGTGCGGAAGAGGCGTCCGATGGGTGCAGGCGAAAGACCTCTCAGTGAGGTGAAGTTCCTGACCGTCGCGGAAGTGGCGACGGTCATGAGGGTGTCCAAGATGACGGTGTACCGGCTCGTTCACTCTGGCGAGTTGCCGGCCATCCGTGTCGGCCGGTCGTTCAGGGTGCCTGAGCAGGCGGTACACGACTATCTGCGGGAGGCCTACATCGAGGCAGGCTGAAGTAGCGATGTGACATGTCACGTCGTGAATGTCGTGCAAGCTGTCCCGGGAGAGGCCCGGCCGCCGACACACGCGACCGGGCTCTCACCCCCCGGTGGGGCGATCCACCGTCGATCGCCGGTAGTCTGTGAGCCGGTGTGCGTTCGCGCACCGGTCAGACTTGCTATAAGTACCTGGGGGTCCCGTGGGCTCTGTGATCAAGAAGCGCCGCAAGCGGATGGCTAAGAAGAAGCACCGCAAGCTGCTCAAGAAGACGCGCATCCAGCGGCGTAACAAGAAGTAACTTACGCAGCTGCGAGGCGCTGATGACCCACACCGTGCTGGTCACCGGGGTCTCGCGCCACATTGGCGCCCGGGTGGCGAGCGTTCTGGCGTCCGACCCGGACATCAGCCGCGTCATTGGAGTTGACACCGTGCCGCCCCCCTCGCTGATGCGGGACGGCGGCATCTCTCTCGGCCGGACTGAGTTCGTTCGGGTGGATTTGCGCAGCCCTGACATCGCTCAGGTGATCGCGGCTGCCGACATCGACACCGTTGTGCACATGAGCCTGGTCAGCGCTCCGTCGAGGAGCGGTGGCAGGGCCGCCATGAAAGAGCACAACGTGATCGGCACCATGCAACTGCTCGGTGCCTGCCAGCGGTCGGCGACCGTGCGGCGCGTGGTGGTGCGCTCCACCACCGCCGTCTACGGCTCGTCGCCGCGGGATCCGGCGGTGTTCACCGAGGACCTGGAGCCCAACGAGGGCCCCACCCACGGCTACGCCAAGGACGCGGCCGAGGTCGAGGGCTACGTCCGGGGCTTCGCCCGGCGCCGTCCCGACGTGACGGTGTCGATGCTGCGCTTCGCCAACTTCATGGGTCCGGGCGTCGACTCGCCGCTGACTCGTTACTTCACCCAGCCGGTGCTGCCGACCGTGTTCGGCTTCGACCCGCGACTGCAGTTCATCCATGAGGACGACGCGGTCGAGGTGTTGCGCCGGATGGCGATCGAAGATCACCCCGGCACGTTCAACGTGGCCGGGGCAGGGGTGCTGCTGCTGTCGCAGTGCGCCCGGCGGGCGGGCCGGCCTTCGCTGCCGCTGTTCTCGCCCGCGTTCAAGGTGCTGGGCAACGCCGTGCGCAGGATCGGGCTGGTCGAATACTCGCCCGAGCAGGTCAAGCTGATGTGCCATGGGCGCGCGGTCGACACCTCCGCGCTGGAGGCGGCGCTCGGATGGAAGCCCAAGTTCACGACCGGGGCGGCGTTCGACGACTTCTTGCGCTCGCACGGCCTGCACCCGCTCGGAGGTGTGCGGAGTTGAGCGTTCCCCGCAAGCAGGAGGACGCCGTGGTGATCCCGATCAGCGCGGCGCCGTCGTTCGAGGAGCCCGACCGGGTGGCCAGGATGCTGGCCTTCCTGCGCAGGCGCGTCGAAGGCGACTACGAGGTCGACGAGTTCGGCTACGACCCGGAGCTGACCGACAAGGTGGTCCTGGAGCTGATCAGGCCGCTCTACAACGACTGGTTCAGGGTCGAGACGGTCGAGCTGGGCAACATCCCCGACGACAGCGGTGCGCTGATCGTCGCCAACCACTCGGGCACGCTTCCGCTCGACGCGCTGATGCTGCAGGTGGCCCTGCACGACGAGGCCGGCAGGGCGCTGCGGCTGCTCGGCGCCGACCTGGTCTACCAGCTGCCGGTCTTCAGCCACCTGGCCCGCAAGACCGGCCACACGCTGGCCTGTCCCGAGGACGCCGACCGGCTGCTGCGCAAGGGCGAGCTGGTCGGGGTGTTCCCCGAGGGCTTCAAGGGCGTGGGCAAGTCGTTCTCCGACCGCTACCGGCTGCAGCGGTTCGGCCGCGGCGGCTTCGTGGCCTCGGCCATCCGCGCCGGTGCGCCGATCGTGCCCACCGCGATCGTCGGGGCGGAGGAGATCTATCCCAAGATCGGCGACGTGAAGTTCCTGGCCAGGATGCTCGGGCTGCCCTATGTGCCGATCACGCCGTTCTTCCCGCTGCTCGGGCCGCTGGGGCTGATACCGCTGCCGTCCAAGTGGATGATCGAGTTCGGCGAGCCGATCCGCACCGACGAGTACGAGCCGTCCGCGGCCGACGACCCGATGCTGGTCTTCAACCTCACCGACCACGTGCGCGAGGTCATCCAGCAGATGCTCCACGAGCTGCGGCTGCGCCGAGGGCACGCCTTCCCGCCCTTCGTGTGAAACCTGCGGGGCGCCTTCGGTGTTCAACGGGCGACAAATTCGCCGAACACCGTAAGGAATGCTCATGGATCTTCAGCTCTCCGGCCGCGTCGCCGTCGTCACCGGCGCGTCCAAGGGCATCGGACTGGCCGTGGCCTCCACCCTGGCCGAGGAGGGCGCCCACGTCGTGGCGGCCTCGCGGACCCGTACGGACGAACTGCCCGACAAGGTCGTGCACGTGGCCGTCGACCTGATGGACCCCGAGGCGCCCGCGCGGGTCGTGGCGCGGGCCGTGGAGGAGTTCGGCGGGGTCGACATCCTGGTCAACAACGCCGGCGGCCCGCCGCCCGGGGCGACGCTGCCGCGCGTCGGGTTCTTGACGCCCTCCGACGAGGACTGGGCGGCCATGTTCGAGTTCAACCTGTTCTCGGCCGTACGCATGATCCGGGCGGCCCTGCCCGTCATGCTGGAGCGGGGCGGCGGCTCGATCGTCAACGTCTCCTCCACCATGAGCAGGCAGGCCGGCGCCATGAACGTCGACTACGGGGCCGCCAAGGCGGCCATGAACCAGGTCACCAAGTCCGTCTCGGAGGAGTACGCGCCCCAGGGCGTCAGGGTCAACACGGTGATGCCCGGCCCGGTGCTCACGGACTGGTGGACCAAGGAGGGCGGCGCGGCCGAGGTCATCGCGGGCATGACCGGCTCCGACAAGGAGAGCGTGATCGCCGAGCTCGCTCCTGCCATGATGAAGCTGGCCACGGGGCGGCTCGTCCACCCGCAGGAGATCGCCGACGCGGTCGTCCTGCTCGCGTCGCCGCGGTCAGGCAGCACGACTGGCGCCGAGTTCGTGATCGACGGGGGTCAGCTCAAGGAACTGTGAACCCTTTAGGCGGGTTGTGGCGAGACATCCGTGACCGATCCCCCACAGAAGGGCGGAGATGATCACGCAACCCGCCACCAGGGGTGCGGATTCGGAGCTCGTGAACGCCTCGTGGACCGAACCCGAGGCGTTCGCCGAGCTCTTCGACCGCTACTCCGCGATGCTCTACCGGTACGTCTCCAAACGCCTCGGTCCCGAGCCGGCCGAGGACCTCGTCGGCGAGACGTTCCTGGTCGCCTTCTCGCGCAGGAAGAGCTACGACCTGGCGTACCCGGACGCCCGGCCGTGGCTCTTCGGCATCCTCACCAAGCTCATCTCCCGGCACCACCGCAAGGAGGCCACCCGCTACCGGGCCCTCCTGCGCGCCCCTGTGGACTCCGAGGTGGAGTCGCCCGCGGACCGGGTGGCCGCCGGGGTCACCGCCCAGGCCGTCCGCGCCGAACTGGCCGGGGCCCTCGCGGCGCTGCCCGCCAAGGACCGGGACGTGCTGCTGCTCATCGCCTGGGGCGACCTCACGTACGAGGAGGTCGGGCGGGCGCTCGGCATCCCCATCGGAACCGTGCGCTCCCGCCTCAACAGGGGCAGGCGGAAGGTACGGGCCGCACTCGGCGACACCAACCCCATGGAGGAGGAGTGACGATGGACGACCTGAAGCTGCTCCGGGACCTCGGGGAGGAGATCGGGCACGAGCCGCCTGCGACCCTCGTCCGCCGGCGCGAACGCCTGCTGCGCGCCCGTCCCCGCCGCAGGTGGTCCGGCTGGTGGACGACGGGGCTCGTGGCGGTGGCCACGGCGAGCGCCGTCGCCGTGCCCGCGGTGCTCGTCAGCGGCCGCCACACGGCCACGCCGCCCGCCGGCTCCCAGTCCGTGGACATGAGCGGCACGCGGAACCTGCTGGTGATCGGCTCCGACACTCGCGAGGGCGACGGCAACGCCAAGTACGGCCCCAGACAGAACGGCGGCAAGCGGTCCGACACCATAATGCTCGTTCACGTCCCCGCCGACCGCGGCCGCACCACCATCGTCAGCGTCCCGCGTGACTCGATGGTCACGATCCCGCGCTGCGGCTCGTCACCCTCCAGGGTCGACGTGATCAACTCCGCGTACGACACCGGCGGGGCGGGCTGTCTCAAGCGCACTCTGGAGTCCCTGACCGGGCTGCGGATCCAGCACTCGGTGGAGGTGGACTTCACGGGCTTCAAGGGCATGGTGGACGCGCTGGGGGGCGTCGAGGTCACGCTGCCCAAGGCGGTGGACGACAAGGCGTCGAAGCTCAAGCTGTCGGCCGGGACGCACGTGCTGAACGGGGAGGAAGCGCTGGGCTACGTACGGCTGCGGCGCTACGGCGACGGGTCGGACGTCCAGCGGGTGAAGCGGCAGCAGATGCTCGTGCTGGCGATGCTGATGAAGGCCCGGGGGGAATTGTCGTCGCCCGAGCGGCTCGAGTCGTTCCTGGGGGAGATGCGCAAGTCGGTCAAGACCGATCTGAGCCTGGAGTCGATATACGAGCTGGCCACCGAGCTGTCGGGCACCAAGCTGAACCTCGTAACGGTCCCGTGGGTGCCGTATCCGGCTGACAAGAACCGCCTGCAGTGGAAACAACCGGAGGCCGCCAAGCTCTTCAACCGCCTGGGAGGGTAACGACTCGCCGTAACGGCGCTCAGCCCCGCCCACCTGGTAACCGTCCCCCTGGACAGAGCCCGGCCCCGTGCGGTGGGTGGGGCCGCCCGTGCTCAGCCGTAAAAGCTGGAGAAGCCCGGCTACGTGCGGCGGGTGAGGGGCCGCCCGTGCTCAGCCGTAAAAGACTAAATCGAATTTCGGTAGTGGCGGCGGAGGGCGATGCCGGCGGCGATGCCGCCGGCCACGGCGCCCACGCCGGCCGCGATGGGCAGGGCCGTCAGCGTGGCCTTGCGGCCGGTGCGGAAGTCCTTGACGGGCCAGTCGTGCTTCCTGGCATATTCCCGCAGCTCGCTGTCCGGGTTGATGGCCACCGCCGAGCCCACCAGCGACAACATGGGCAGGTCGTTGGCCGAGTCGCTGTAGGCCGTGCAGCGGGTCAGGTCGAGCCCCTCGCGGCGGGCCAGGGCGCGCACGGCCTCCGCCTTGGCGGGACCGTGCAGGAGGTCGCCCACCAGGCGTCCCGTGTAGACCCCGTCGCGGGTCTCGGCGACCGTGCCGAGGGCGCCGGTCAGGCCGAGCCGCTGCGCGATGACGCGGGCCAGCTCCACGGGGGTGGCGGTGACGAGCCACACGCGCTGGCCGGCGTCCAGGTGGCTCTGGGCGAGGGAACGGGTGCCGCCCCAGATGCGGTCGGCCATGACCTCGTCGTAGATCTCCTCGCCGAGGCGTACGACGTCGTCGACCTTGGCCCCCGCCACGAACGCCAGGGCCGTCTCCCTGGCGACCGCGATGTGCTCGGGGTTCTCGTTGCCGCGCAGCCGGAACACGGCCTGTCCGACCGCGAACTTCATCAGGTCGGACGTCGTGAACATGCCCCGCGTCGCCAGCCCCCTGGCGAAGTGGTAGATGGAGGCCCCGCGCATCATCGTGTTGTCGACGTCGAAGAACGCCGCCGCCTGGAGGTCCGGCTCGACCGGTGCGACGGTGGCCGCCGCCTGCGCCGCGGCCTCGCCGGCGGCCTCGGGCGCCACCTCGTGTCGTCGTCGAATTAGCCGCCACATGGCGCTCAGCTTACTTTCCTAGTCAGGCGCGACCAGACCCTCGATGTAGTCAAGGTATCCCTCCGCCTGGGCAAGTTGTGTGTCGTCGAGCTGCTTGAGTATCGGCCCGACGACCTTCTTCTGGTCGCGGGCGAAGGTCTTGATCTTAGGGGAGCGCGGCTCCGCCCGCTCCAGCCTGCTGATGCCCGAGCGCGTGGACTCCTCCATGTCCTTCAGCGTCCTGCCGACCAGCGGGCCGCCGTCGGACGAGCCGAGCAGGCTGGCGACCTCCCTGGCCCGGGTCTTGGCCGAGGCGAGCTCGCGCTCGCCGCGTTCCGCGTCGTCGCTGCTGAGACGTACGAGCGTGCTCTCCGCGGCGCGCTTGAGCGGGTAGAGGGAGTCTCCCGGCACCGACTGGTACGTGGCGAAGGCGGAGATCATCATGGCCGCCGCCAGCCCCAGCGTGGCCAGCTGCGACAGCAGCGGCCGCCGGCGCGCGGGGCGGCGGTGAGCGGGTTCGCGCTGCTCGGGCGGGTCGAGGGGGGAGGAGAGCGCGCCGGAGAGGAGCTCCGCGCGCAGCCGCTGGCGGAAGGCGGGCTCGGGCATGCCTCCGAGCGGCAGGCTGCGCAGCTCCGCGAGATGCTCGAGCACGAGCTCCCGCTCTCTGCGCGCCCTACCCATGACAGCTCCCTGACTGATCCGGCAGTGACATCTGACTAACGAGGTGCGGGTGGGGGAAGTTACGCCAAGTCGTGCTTAAGTGCCCTGGCCAGCGCCCGGACGGCACGGAACTGCAGCGCTTTGATCGCTCCACTCTTCTTCCCCATGATCAGCGCGGTTTCCGCGAGCGAGAGTCCATGCAGGAAACGCAGGACCACGCACTCCTGCTGTTCGGGATTGAGATCTCGGACCGCACGCAGCACCCTGTCGTTGATGATGGCGTTGACCACGGCGTTCTCCGGAATGTGTGATCCGTCCAGCGGGACGTCGATGATCTCGCCCGTCGGGATCTCCAGCCGGTAGCGACCCGATTTGAAGTGGTCGGTGACCAGGTTCCTGGCGATGGTCACGAGCCATGCGCCGAAGTCGCGCCCCTGCCATGTGAAGTCGCCGATCCTGCGCAGCGCGCGCAGGAAGGTCTCGCTGGTGAGGTCCTCGGCTAATTGATGTGACCCCACCCGGAAGTAGATATAGCGGTAGACCAGGTCGACGTATCGGTCGTAGAGCGTGCCAAAAGAGTCGGTGCAGCCACTTTTGGCGTGCAGCACCAGCGTGCGGACGTCGTCCGGCACTTCTTCACGCACGGCGGGCTCGCCCGTCCGGGCAGGCGCAGCGACCGCTGGCGCAAGCAGCCCGGCGAACGGTGACGAGTCAGGCATCCGGTATCCCTAGGGTTAAGGGGTGCGGCGTGCTCGAACACTCTAGAAATCAACCGGAAATTCCACAATCCACAGCTTGCTGGCATGACTAGGCGTAATCGGCAGATACCGTGTCTCCCGATCCGTTCCCTCTTCGGCTACCGGGCTGGGAGGTTCGTCCGGCAGCATTGGAGTCACCATGGAGATCCTCGTTGCCGTCATAGCTTTCGCCGGTGCGATCCTGGCCGCGATAGCGGTGGGCGCCCTGATTCAACGACTTCGCGACGAGCCTGAGGGGTGGTTGATCGCCTGGACCGTTGCAGTCGTCTCTCTTTGCCTGTCACTGGCCGTGATCGGCCTCGGCTACGTCTTCGGGTTCGGGTCGGTCACTTTCCGGATCTACCAGATCACCGGATCGTTGCTGGCGCCGCTCTGGCTGGCCGTCGGCATGGTCCAGTTGCTGGCGGAGAAGGCGCCGCCGAGGTTCCTCGCATGGCTGTTCGGCATCGCCCTGACGATCGTGTCGGTGGCCATCCTCGTCTTCGACCCGCTCAAGAGCGAGGAGATGGCCAAGTCGCTGCCGGCGGCCGCCAACTTCTGGGCGATCATCCCCGACAAGCTGCTGCTCGGCGTGCACGTCATCGACGTCCTGGTCATGCTCGGCATGCTCGTCGTGGCGGGGCTCAAGTGGCGCCAGGGCGACGAGTACGACACCGACAACCTCCACGCGTCGCTGGTCATCGTCCCCTCGGGGATGGCGCTCGTGGGCGCGATGAGGTTCACGGTGCCGGCGCTGTTCACCACGGCGCTGCTCGCCGTCGCCGCGGCGGCCGTCTGGTACACCGTGCTGCGGCCCCTGGCGCCGTACGAGGACGACGACGAGGACGACTTCGACTCCGACCGCGACGAGCGCCCTTCGCGCCGGGACGAGCGCTCTCAGCGCCGTGAGGAGCGTGCGCAGCTCCGCGACGAGGGGCCCATGTTCCCCGACGAGGCGCCCATGCAGCGCCCGCCGGGCCCCAGGGGCATGCCGGAGCCCGTGCCGGGCGGCCCGGGGCTTCCGCCCCCGCCGCCGCGCAGGTCGTCCGGCCTGGGCGATCTGGTGGCCGAATACCGCGCGGGCGACCAGGAGGTCGACTACGCCGCGCGCATGGCGCCGCCCGACTCGGGGCCCTCGACCGGCTACATCATGAACGGCGCGCCGCCCGCCGCGCAGGCGCCGCCCCAGCGCCCCGACTACGCGATGCCGGCGACCGGCGCGGTCTACCCGGGCGCGGAGCTGTTCTCGCCCGCGCCGCAGCCCGTGCCGCAGCCCGCACCGCAGCCCGTGCCGCAGCAGCAGCCCGGCTCCGGCAAGCCCTCGCCCACCATCTACGGCCTGCTCACCGTCTTCACGATCGTGGACGGCGCCGGCGAGGCGTTCGACCGGCTGGCCGAGGCGACGGTCGAGGCCGTGCGCCGGGGCGAGCCCGACACGCTCGTATACGCCTGCCACGCGGTCAAGTCGGCCCCCCTGCAGCGCATCGTCTACGAGCTCTACCGCGACGAGGTCGCCTACCGCGACCACCAGCGGCAGCCGCACGTCGAGAGGTTCCTCAACGAGCGGCAGCCGATGGTGCTGGCCACCAACGTCATCGAGCTCAACGTCAACGCCGCGAAGGTGGTGCCGCTCCCGACGGCTATGTACTGAGGGCGGCCCGCAGCCGGGCCTCGTCGACCCGCCAGAAGTCGTGCTGCACGCCGTCGATCAGCGTGACCGGGATCATCTCCCAGTACTTCTCCTGAAGCTCCTCGGAGGACTCGATGCTGATCTCCTCCCACGGCACCCCGAGCTCGCCCGCGACCTTGGCGATGATCTCTCGCGCGTCCTCACAGAGGTGACAGCCGGGCTTGCCGAGCAAGGTGATGCGATGCATAGGCACACGCTACCGTCGCGACTTTGTGCATCGGTTCACAAAGGGATTAACCTGAAAGACGGTTCGATTCCGTCACGCGGTCCCCACACCGCCCGTCCCCTGGAGCTCCGGCACGTGAGAAGCCCGTCCCAGCCCCGTGACCGCGGCATACCCGAGGCGACGGTCGCCAGGCTTCCGCTGTACCTCCGGGCGCTGAACGGGATGGCCGAGCGGGGCATCGCGACGGTCAGCTCCGAGGACCTGGCCGTGGCCGCCGGCGTCAACTCGGCCAAGCTCCGCAAGGATCTGTCACACCTCGGCTCGTACGGCACCCGCGGCGTAGGCTATGACGTCGAGTATCTCGTCTACCAGATCTCCCGCGAGCTCGGCCTGACCCAAGACTGGGCGGTCGCGATCGTCGGAGTCGGCAACCTCGGCCGCGCGCTGGCCAACTACGGCGGTTTCGTCTCCAGGGGCTTCCGGGTCGCGGCCCTCGTGGACGCCGACCCCGAAGTCGTGGGCGACACCATCGCGGGGTTGAATGTTGAGCACATCGACGAACTGGAAGCCGTCGTCAAGCGGCGTGGAGTCTCGATCGTGGTTCTGGCGACACCGGCGGCAGCGGCGCAGGAAGTGTGCGATCGCGTGATTTCCGTGGGCGTGACCAGCATCCTGAACTTCGCCCCGGTTGTACTTTCCGTGCCGGACGGCGTCGATGTCCGTAAAGTCGACCTATCTATCGAACTGCAGATTCTCGCGTTCCACGAGCAACGCAAGGCTGGGGGGCCACTCATGGCGGTGGACAGTCAATGAGTGTTCTGGCTATCGGACTCAGCCACCGGACCGCTCCGGTGGCGCTTTTGGAGCGCGTCTCGGTCACGGGCGACGCGCTCGCCAAACTCCTGCACGACGTGCAGCAGGACCCCTGCGTCGCGGAGGCCATGGTGGTCTCGACCTGCAACAGGGTCGAGGTCTACGTCACGGTCGACCGCTTCCACGCCGCCGTCACCGCCATCAGCGGCCTGCTCGGCGTCCACTCGGGCGTCCCGGTCGAGCAGCTGACGCCCCACCTCTACGTTCACTACGAGGAGCGGGCCGTCGAGCACCTGTTCTCGATGGTGTGCGGGCTCGACTCCATGGTCGTGGGCGAGGGCCAGATCCTCGGGCAGGTCCGCCAGGCGCTCAAGCTGGCGCAGCGCCAGGGCAGCGTCGGCGCCACCCTCAACGAGCTGGTGCAGCAGGCGCTGCGGGTCGGCAAGCGGGCGCACCACGAGACCGGCATCGACAAGGCGGGCGCCTCCCTCGTCTCCGCCGGCCTGGCCCTGGCGGGCGACCTGGCCGGGCGGCGGGCGCTGGTGGTCGGGGCCGGCTCCATGAGCTCGCTGGCCGCCGCCACGCTGGCGCGCGCCGGGGTCACCGACATCGTGGTGGCCAACCGCACGTTCGAGCGCGGCGCCCGGCTGGCCGAGTCCGTCGGCGGCCGGGCGGTGGGCTTCGCCGCTGTGGCCGACGAGCTGGCCGTGGCCGACATCGTCATCACCTGCACGGGCGCCGGGCGCCACGTCATCACGCCGGAAATGCTGAGCGGGCCGGCGTTCCTGCTGGACCTGGCGCTGCCGCACGACGTGGACCCGGCCGTTCGGTCCGTGCCCGGCGTTACGCTGGTGGATCTGGAGACGATCCAGGAGTCCGGGATCGGCTCCCGCGGCGGCGACGCCGTCGAGTCCGTACGCGCGCTCGTCGCCGAGGAGCTGCGTGCCTACCTCGACGCCGAGCGGGCCGCCAGGGTCACCCCGACCGTCGTGGCGCTGCGCAGCAAGGCGGCGGGCGTGGTCGAGTCGGAGCTCGGCCGGCTGCTCATGCGGGTGCCCGACCTGGACGAGAAAACACGCGACGAGGTGGCCATGACCGTTCAGCGGGTCGTCGACAAGCTGCTGCACGAGCCCACCGTGCGTGTCAAGCGGCTCGCCACCTGCCCAGGAGGCGATCATTATGCGGAAGCGCTGCGTGAGCTGTTCGATCTCGATCCGAAGATGCCCGAGGCCGTGAGAGAGGTGGAGCTGTGACGTCGGAAGCTCTGCGGCTGGGGACCCGCCGCAGTCTGATGGCCACCACGCAGTCCCAGATGGTGGCCGACGCCTACACGCGGCTCACCGGGCGCGCGGTCGAGCTGGTGGGCGTCACGACGTTCGGCGACGTCACCAAGGCCCAGATCGCGCAGCTCGGCGGCACGGGAGTGTTCGTCAGCGCGCTGCGCGACAAGCTCCTGGAGGACGAGGTCGACTTCGCCGTCCATTCGCTGAAGGACCTGCCGACCAAGCAGGAGCCGAGCTTCACGCTGGCGGCGATCCCGGCCCGGCACGACCACCGCGACGCGCTGGTCGGCCCGCACAAGTTCGCCGACCTGCGGCCCGGCGCCAGGGTCGGCACCGGCTCGCTGCGCCGGATCGCCATGCTCAGCGCGCTGCGGCCCGACCTGGAGTACGTCCCGATCCGCGGCAACGCGGACACGCGTATCGGCAAGGTAACCTCAGGTGAGCTCGACGCGGTCGTGCTGGCCTCGGCCGGCCTGACCAGGATCGGCCGTGACGCCGAAATCGCACAGATATTCGAGGTGGAGGAGTTGCTGCCGGCTCCCGGTCAGGGCGCGCTGGCCGTGGAGTGCAGGTCCGACAGGGCCGACCTCATCGAGTTCTTGAGTGTTCTCGACGACCCGCGCACGCGCTCCGCGGTGACCGCCGAGCGAGCCGTGCTGGCGGCTCTCGAGGCTGGTTGCTCCGCTCCGGTGGGTGCTTTCGCGGTCGATGACGGGCACACTCTGAACCTGACCGCCGTGGTCGTCGCCGTCGACGGCCGCACGGCGGTCCGCAAGTCCGCCGCCGGCTCTCCTTCGGAGGCTGCGAACCTGGGCCGCCTCCTGGCTGCCGAGATGATCGCCGAAGGAGCCGACAGATTGATGGGGGAGCATTCCCATTGAGCTCCGATAGTCCAACCTCCGGAATCGTCGCGTTCGTGGGCGCGGGACCCGGCGATCCCAACCTGCTCACGCTCCGCGCCGCCGAGCTGCTCGCCAAGGCCGACGCCGTAGTGCTCGGCGACGAGGCCCACCGCCCGCTGCTACGCCACTGCCGCGAAGGCGTCGAGGTCGTGGAGAACGACGACACCAAGGACGGGCTGGTCAAGCGGGCCAAGCACGGGCAGCTCGTGGTGCGCCTGTGCGAGGGCGACCCCATGCTGTTCTCCTCGATCACCGAGGAGGTCGCGGCCTGCGCCGCGGCGGAGGTGGACTTCGAGATCGTTCCCGGCGTGCCGCCCGCGACCGCCGTGCTCACGTACGCGGGCATCCCGGCCGCCAGCTCCGTGCCCGAGTTCCGCATCGTGGACGCCGCGCGGGAGCAGGACTGGGCCGCGCACGCCGCCTGCCGCGGCACCCTGGTGATCTACAACGGCATCGGCGACGCCGTGGCCATCGGCAAGGCGCTCATCGCGGGCGGCAAGCCCGACAGCACGCCCGTCGCGGTCAGCAGCGGCGGCACCACCACCGAGCAGTACACCGTCGTGTCCTCGCTCGGCCGGCTCCAGGCCGACCTCAAGCACGCCGGGTTCACCGAGCCGGCGCTCATCGTGGTCGGCGAGGCCGTGGGGTTGCGCGACAAGCTGTCGTGGTTCGAGACCAAGCCGCTGTTCGGCTGGCGGGTGCTGGTGCCCCGCACCAAGGAGCAGTCGCGCAGCCTGTCCGAGCAGCTCGTCGCGTACGGCGCGGTGCCCGAGGAGGTGCCGACCATCTCGGTCGAGCCGCCCCGCACGCCGCAGCAGATGGACCGCGCCATCAAGGGCCTGGTCACGGGCCGCTACGAGTGGGTGGCCTTCACCAGCGCCAACGCGGTCAAGGCGGTGCGCGAGAAGTTCGAGGAGTACGGGCTCGACGCGCGGGCCTTCGCCGGGCTCAAGGTGGCGGCCGTGGGCGACGCGACCGCGCGGGCCCTGGTCGAGTTCGGGGTCAAGCCCGACCTGCTGCCGTCGGGGGAGCAGTCCTCCGAGGGGCTGGTGGCCGAGTGGCCGCCGTACGACTCGATGCTCGACCCGATCAACCGGGTGCTGCTGCCGCGGGCCGACATCTCCACCGACACGCTGGTGGCCGGGCTCACCGAGCTGGGCTGGGAGTGCGACGACGTCACCGCGTACCGCACCGTGCGGGCCGCGCCGCCGCCCGCGCCCATCCGCGAGGCGATCAAGGGCGGCGGCTTCGACGCCGTGCTCTTCACGTCCTCGTCCACCGTGCGCAACCTGGTGGGCATCGCGGGCAAGCCGCACAACGTCACGGTGATCGCGGTCATCGGGCCGCAGACGGCCAAGACGGCCGAGGAGTTCGGGCTCCGGGTGGACGTCATGGCCGACAGGCCGTCGGCCTCCGCCCTGGCCGCCGCGGTGGCCGAATACGGAGCCAAGCAGCGCCAGGCGGCGCTGGCGGCCGGCGACACCCCGCGCAGACCGTCGCAGAACCGCCGGGGCGCCAGGAGAAGACCCAGGTGAATTCTTAGCCTTCGCGTTTTCGCGATTGAGGAGTGGCGTATGACCGCGCAGTACCCGGTGGCCCGGCCGCGGCGGCTGCGTCGCAGCCCCGCCCTGCGCCGGATGGTGGCGGGCACCAGGTTGCACGCCGCCGACCTGATCCTGCCCGCGTTCGTCAAGGAGGGCATCGCCGAGCCGCAGCCGGTGGCCTCGATGCCGGGCGTCGTGCAGCACACCCGCGACTCGCTGCGCAAGGCCGCGCACGAGGCGGCGGAGGCGGGCGTCGGCGGGATCATCCTGTTCGGGATCCCCGCGGTGAAGGACGCGCGGGGCTCGGCCGCCGACGATCCCGACGGGATCCTGCAGGTGGCGTTGCGTGACGTGAACGCCGAGGTCGGCGACGCGGTCGTGGTCATGGCCGACACCTGCCTCGACGAGTTCACCGACAACGGGCACTGCGGGATCCTCACCCCGTCCGGCGACGTGGACAACGACGCCACGCTGGAGCGCTACGCCTCGATCGCGGTGGCCCAGGCCGCCGCGGGCTCGCAGATGGTGGCGCCGAGCGGGATGATGGACGGCCAGGTGGGGGCGATCCGCTCCGCTCTTGACGGGGCCGGCTACGCGAACGTCCCGATCCTGGCCTACTCGGCGAAGTACGCCTCCGCCTTCTTCGGGCCGTTCCGCGACGCCGCCGAGTGCGCGCCGCAGTTCGGCGACCGCAGCTCCCACCAGCAGGACCCCGCAGGGCCGCTGGAGGAGGCGCTGCGCGAGGTGCGGCTCGACCTCGCCGAGGGCGCCGACATCGTCATGGTCAAGCCCGCGCTGGCCTACCTCGACGTCATCACCCGCATGCGCGACGAGGTGGACGTGCCGGTGGCCGCCTACCAGGTGAGCGGCGAGTACGCCATGGTCGAGGCGGCCGCGGCCAACGGCTGGGTGGACCGGGACCGCATGATCATGGAGTCGCTGGTCGCGATCAAGCGCGCGGGCGCCGACCTGATCCTCACGTACTGGGCGACGGAAGTGGCACGGCGCATCTGATCGGTGAGCTTTCGCTCGCTAGCCGCGATGGATGTCCTCGCTACGCTGCGGATCCATCGCGCATCTGATTGGCGAGCTTCCGCTCGCGTGCCGCGATGGATGTCCTCGCTACGCTGCGGATCCATCGCGGCAACCAAGGGGTTTCCCGACAACTCGTGTGACGTGTGCGTTAGAGTGCGATGACAAGTGCTGGTGTGTCCCGCGTGGCGCGGATGGCTGCCCCGGAGCCGGGACCTCCTCAGGCACTGGGACTCGACGGGAGACACCAATGGTGGGGGTACCACTGGCTCGGCGTACCAGAAAACGGTCGCGGCCGACACGCATCGGCTCCGTGCTCGAATACGCCGCCCTGGGGTGGCCCGTCGTGCCGGGCGCGCATCCGCCGAGTCAGGGGCATCGCGCCTGCTCCTGTGACCGCCTCGGCTGTCCCGACCCGGGTGCCCATCCGCTGTCGCCCGCCTGGCACCTGCAGGCCACCACGGACACGGCGCTGCTGGCGCGCTGGTGGCAGGCCGAGCCCGAGGCCAACGTGATACTGCCCACCGGACGCGTGTTCGACGTCTTCGACGTACCGCTCGCCATCGGCCTGTCGGCCCTCACCAGGATCGACAACGCCGGAGCACACCCTGGCCCGGTCGCCGCCAACGGCGACCGGGTCTTGTTTTACGTGGCCACGCGGGGCAATCCGGAGGACGAGGACGAGTGGTGGTCGTGCCAGCTCGACTGCGATCCCGCCACGATCGACGACACGCCCGGGCTGCGGTGGCACTGCCGTGACAGCTACGTCCTCGCGCCCCCCTCGACCCTTCCCACGGGACAGTCCGTCTCCTGGCTCCGGCCGCCGAACGGCCAGCCGCTGCCCGACCCGCTGCGCATCCTGGAGTGGCTGGCCGACTGAGGTCAGAACCGGCGGATGTCGCGCTGGTCCAGTTCTGGCATGACCTTCGCCACCGTGGCGAAGTCGTCGTCAACGTGCAGCACCGTGAGCCCGTGGTGTACGGCTGTCGCACACAGCAGCAGATCAACCACTCCAGCGGAGCGGTGCTGTCCTCTCTGCGTCAGCTTGTACTGCGCGCTCTCCACCCATCGCCAGGCTGATTCGGGGACGGGCGCAAGTTCGCAAAGAGTGTTGAGTTCGTCCTCCAGTTCGTCTCTGTGAGCAGGGCTCATGGCCGAATGGAGAAACTCCGTCCTGGTCGGCTCGCAGATCCGCAACGGCTGCGTGGTGATCCGGTCGTTCCATGTCTCGAGCACTTCGGTGTTGCGCAGCAGGTACCACAGCGCGGAGGCGTCGATGAGGTAGGACGTCACGTGAGGGCGTCTTTCCAGGCAGCTCTCGCCGCCTGGCGCGCGGCTGAGGCTTCGTCGAATTCGCCGCGTTGGGCTCTGGTAGCGAGCTTCTCCAGTGCCTCGATCCGCTTGACGCGAGCGACGTACTCCCGGAGAGCGAGATTGACCGTTTCCTTCTTCGTCGTCGTGCCCATCATGCGCATGGCCTCTTTGAGGGCGTTGTCATCGATGTCGATCTGAGTGACTGACACGTCTCCTCCTCATGTTGGTAACCAACAAGCGTTGCATACATGGCCACCATAGCTCTCGTCGTGCCCGTGACGAAGACCGCCGCATGCCCCGGCTAACCTGGGTCGGGTGAGCCGTACACAGAACTCCGAGGACCTGTTCGACCGCGCCCGCCGGATCGTGCCCGGGGGCGTCAACTCGCCGGTGCGGGCCTTCGGCGCGGTCGGCGGGACGCCGCGCTTCATGGTCTCCGGCCAGGGCCCCCACATCACCGACGTCGACGGCAACCGGTACGTCGACCTCGTGTGCTCCTGGGGCCCCATGATCCTCGGGCACCGCCACCCCGCGGTCGTCGAGGCCGTGTCCGGCGCCGTCGCCAACGGGTTCTCCTACGGCACCGCCACCCCCGGCGAGGTGGAGCTGGCCGAGGAGATCGTCGCCAGGGTGGCGCCGGTCGAGAAGGTGCGGCTGGTCAGCTCGGGCACCGAGGCGACGATGAGCGCGGTGCGGCTGGCCAGGGGGTTCACCGGGCGGTCCAAGGTGATCAAGTTCGCGGGCTGCTACCACGGGCACGTCGACGCGCTGCTGGCCGCGGCCGGGTCCGGGGTGGCGACGTTCGGGCTGCCCGACACGCCGGGCGTGACCGGGGCGTCGGCGGCGGACACGATCGTGCTGCCGTACAACTCCGTCGAGGCCGTCGAAGCGGCGTTCGCGGAGGCGGAGGTCGCGTGCGTGATCACGGAGGCCTGCCCGGCGAACATGGGGATCGTCCCGCCCAAGGACGGGTTCAACGCGCGGCTGCGCGAGCTGTGCACGGAGCACGGCGCGCTGCTCATCGTCGACGAGGTGCTGACGGGGTTCCGGGTCTCGCCCGCCGGCTGGTACGGCCTGGACCCGGTGGAGGCCGACCTGATGACGTTCGGGAAGGTCATGGGCGGCGGCCTGCCCGCCGCGGCCTTCGGAGGACGGGCCGAGGTGATGGCCCTGCTCGCGCCGGAGGGGCCCGTCTACCAGGCGGGGACGTTGTCGGGTAACCCGCTGGCCTGCGCGGCCGGGCTGGCCACCCTGCGCGCCCTGGACGCCGAGGCGTACGAGCGCGTCGACGCCGCCGCGCTCGCCGTCGGCGACGCCGCCTCCGAGGCGCTGTCGGCCGCCGGGGTGCCGCACCGGCTGCAGCGGGCGGGCAACCTGTTCTCGATCTTCTTCACGGACGCGGAAGTGACGAACTTCGCCGAGGCCAAGACGCAGAACACGGCCGCGTTCACCGCGTTCTTCCACGCGATGCTCGACCAGGGGGTCTACCTGCCGCCGTCGGCGTACGAGGCGTGGTTCCTGTCGGCCTCCCACGATGAGGAGGCGCTGAGCCGCGTGGCCGAGGCCCTGCCGGTGGCGGCAAAGGCGGCCGCGGCCGTTCTCTGACGCGGGCGGTGAGCCGCTCCCTGAGCGGCGTCACCGCGAACAACACGATGGTGGCCGCCACCCCGGGCGGCCCGGCGCCACGGGACCCCTGGTCGGCCGTGCGGCCGACGGCGGGGGTGAGGTGGCGGAGCCGCGCTCAGCGAGCGGGCTTCTGGTAGCGGATGCGCTGCTCGCGAGCCTGGTCGGCCAGCACCTTGAGGTACGACACGGAGCTCGGCTGCTGCTTCTTCGTCTTGATGATTCTCATGCATCTATTTTCATCCGCTACACATTCAACCACAAGCGAGACTTTCTACGCTAAACCATTTAGGATGACTTACATGTTGGACTTGAACCGGCTCAAGGCCCTACATGCGGTCCACGTCTACGGGTCGGTCGGAGCGGCGGCCGACGCGCTGATGGTCACGCCCTCGGCGGTGTCCCAGCAGATCGCCAAGCTGGAGCGCGAGACCGGCGCCAGGCTCATGGAGCGCAACGGGCGCGGCGTGCGCCTCACGGACGCGGCCGGCCTCCTGGCCGAGCACGCCGAGCGCATCCTCGCCCTGGTCGAGACCGCCGAGGCGGACTTCGAGGCGCTACGCGGCGAGGTCGTCGGCCGGCTGAACATCGCGGCCTTCCCCACCGCCGTGCGCGGCCTCATGCCCGGCGCGCTCGTCTCGCTCCGGCAGCGCCACCCCGACCTGTGGGTCCAGCTCAGCGAGCGCGATCCGGAGCGGGTGGTGCGCGAGGTGGCCAGGGGCGAGCTGGACCTGGGCGTCATCCAGGACTGGCTCAACCGGCCCATGGCCCTGCCCGACGGCCTGTCCAAGGCCACGCTGCTCGACGACGTGGCCGACATCGCGGTGCCCGCCGACCACCCGCTGGCGCACGGCAAGGAGCTGGCGCTGGCCGAGCTGCGTGACGACCACTGGATCAGCGGGTCTCCCGGCACCGTCTGCCACGACTGGCTCGTCTTCACCCTGCGCAGCGCCTCGGTGGAGCCCGTGATCGCGTGCATGGCCGACGAATACCCCACCCAGCTCGCGCTGGTGGCGGGCGGGCTGGGGTGCGCGATCGTGCCGCGGCTCGGCCGGGACTGCGTGCCCGACGCCGTGCGCCTCATCCCGATCAGGCCGCGCCAGACGCGGCGCATCTACGCCGTGTGGCGCACGGACGCGGCCCGCCGTCCCGCGATCAGGGCCATGGTGGAGGCGCTGGCCGAGGCGAGCAGGACGCAGGAGAACGCCTGGGCCGTCAGCTGAGCCTCCCCGCCACGCGGGGCTGCCGCTGCTCACCGAGGCCGAGCGGATAGGCTGTGCGCACCATGGCTGAAACCACCGTCGTCCACCTGCTGCGCCACGGCGAGGTGTACAACCCCGCAGGCGTCCTGTACGGCAGGCTCCCGGGTTACCACCTGTCCGAGACAGGCAGGCTCATGGCCGAGACGGTCGCCAAGGCCGTGGGCGGCCGTGACATCGTCGCCATCTTCAGCTCACCGTTGGAACGCGCCCTTGAGACCGCGGCGCCCCTCGCCGAGAAGCTCGGCCTCGACGTCGTCCAGGACGAGCGCCTGATCGAGGCGGGCAACATGCTCCAAGGCCGGCCGGTGGGCCAGGGCCTGGCGATCCTGCGAAACCCGCGCAACTATCGCTATTTCTACAATCCGCTGCGCCCGTCCTGGGGCGAGCCGTACCCGGTGATCGTCAAGCGGATGAAGTCGGTGATCGACGACGCCAGGGCGGCGGCCCGCGGGCACGAGGTGGTGCTCGTCAGCCACCAGCTCCCCATCTGGATGATCAGGTCGGCCGCCGAGGGCCGCCGGCTCTGGCACGATCCGCGGCGCAGGCAGTGCGCGCTGGCCAGCCTCACCACGCTCACCTTCGACGGCGACCGCCTCGTCAGCATCGGCTACAGCGAGCCCGCGGGGTCGCTTCAGACCGGTCCGTCCGTTCCCGGGGCCTGATGTCCGGAGCGAGGGGGCTCCCCGGTAGAGTTGCAAGCTCTACCGGTTGTAGTACAAGGAGATCTTCCTCCGTGCGCGCCAAGTCCATCTCTCTCGTCCTCCTCGGTCTGCTGGTCGCGGGCTGCGCGGGCAACCAGGGCGGCCAGCCGCAGGCGGGCGACACCCGTTTCGTCGCCGGCGACGGGAAGATGCAGGTGTTCGACGCGGCCGAGCGCAAGCCCGCGCCCGCGGTCCAGGGGCCGACCCTCGACGGGGCCACCGCCTCGCTCGCCGCGCACAAGGGCAAGGTCGTGGTGCTCAACTTCTGGGCGTCGTGGTGCGGGCCGTGCCGGGCCGAGGCGCCGGTGCTCAAGGAGGTCGCGGCCAAGACCAAGGCCAGTGGCGTGGAGTTCATCGGCGTCGACTTCAAGGACCGCCAGGCCGACGCGCTGGCGTTCGAGCGCACCGAGGAGACCGGCTACCCGCACATCTTCGACCAGCCGGGCAAGGTCGCGCTGGCCTTCCAGGGCACGGTGCCGCCCGCGGCCATCCCGTCCACCCTGATCATCGACAAGCAGGGCAGGATCGCCGCCCGGGCGCTCGGCGCCGTCAAGTACACCGACCTGCTCGGCACCGTGACCAAGGTGCGCGATGAGTGACGTCGTGGCCTCGGGCTCGCTGCTGCTCGCGTTGCCGATCGCGGTGCTGGCCGGGGTCGTGTCGTTCCTGTCGCCGTGCGTGCTGCCGCTGGTGCCGGGCTACCTGTCGTACGTGACCGGCATGAGCGCCGACCCCAGGCGGGGGCGGCTGGTGCTGGGGACGGTGCTGTTCGTGGCCGGGTTCGGGCTGGTGTTCGTGCTCAGCGGGGCGCTGTTCGGCGGGCTCGGCTCGGTCATGCTGAACCACATCGAGATCATCACGCGGGTGCTCGGAGTGCTGACCATCCTGCTCGGGCTCGCGTTCCTGGGGCTCGTTCCCGGGCTGATGCGCGACGTGCGCATCCACAAGGTGCCCGCCGCGGGGCTGGCCGGGGCGCCGCTGCTCGGGGTGGTGTTCGGGCTGGGGTGGACGCCGTGCATCGGGCCCACGCTGGCCGTGGTGCTGGCGCTCGGGCTCAACGAGGGCAGCGCCACGCGTGGCGCCCTCCTGGCCGTCGCGTACGCGCTGGGTCTCGGGCTGCCGTTCGTGGGCGCGGCGCTCGCGTACAGCAAGGCCCTGCGCACGTTCCGGGCCATCCGCAAGCACTCGCGCCTGATCACCAGGATCGGCGGCGGCATGATGGTGGCCGTCGGGGTGCTGCTCGTGACCGGGCTGTGGGGAGAGATGATCGCTGCCATGCAGGGCCTGATCGGCGGATTTGTGCCGGTGATCTGATGAGCGTCCAGGAGTTGGAGAAGGAGCAGGAGCCGCAGCAGGCGGGGTTCGGGCTGGTCGCCTGGCTGCGGTGGGGCTGGCGCACGCTCACCTCGATGAAGACGGCGCTGATCCTGCTCTTCCTGCTCGCGCTCGCCTCGGTGCCGGGCTCGCTGGTGCCGCAGCGCGGTGTCGACCCCGACAAGGTGGCCCGGCTCTACGACCAGAGTCCCACGCTGGCCCAGTGGTACGACAGGTTCCAGCTCTTCGAGGTGTTCACCTCGGTCTGGTTCGCGGCGATCTACCTGCTGCTGTTCACCTCGCTGATCGGCTGCATCATCCCGCGCACCGCCACCTACCTGCGCGAGCTGCGCCGCAAGCCGCCGGCCGCGCCCAAGCGCCTGTCGCGCCTGCCCCACTCCGCCTCGTTCGAGAGCGACCTGGGCGTCGACGAGGCCGCCGCGCGGCTGCGCAAGCTGCGCTTCCGCGTCGTGAGCGGCGACGGGTGGGTGTCCGCGGAGAAGGGCTTCCTGCGCGAGACCGGAAACCTGTTCTTCCACGTCGCCCTGATGGGCATCCTGTTCGCGGTCGGCTTCGGCTCGCTGTTCGGCTACCGCGGCAACGTCCTGGTCGTCGAGGGCGACGGGTTCGCCAACACGGTGGCCGCCTACGACCGGTTCATCCCCGGCAGCCAGGTCTCGGCCGAGTCGCTGGAGCCGTTCTCCTTCCAGCTGGAGGACTTCGACGTCGCCTACCAGGTGACGGGAGAGAAGCGCGGCCAGGCGCTCGACTACACAGCCCGCCTGAAGGTCAACGACTCGCCCGGGTCGCCCGCCCGCGAGTACGACCTCAAGGTCAACGACCCGCTGGAGATCAACGGCACGCAGACGTACCTGATCGGCAACGGCTACGCCCCCACCTTCAAGGTCACCGACGGCAAGGGGCAGGTCGCCTTCGAGGGCCCGGTGCCGTGCCTCATCGAGGCCAAGGCCACGATGACCTCGGGGTGCGTGGTCAAGGTGCCCGACGCCCAGCCGGCGCAGCTGGGGTTCCTGCTGCAGTTCCTGCCCACCAGCGTGCCGCTGACCGACGGCACGTACGCCTCGGCCTTCCCGGGCGAGCTCAACCCCGAGGTGCAGCTCGTCGGCGCCTTCAGCGGCGACCTGGGGCTGCGTTCCGGCCGGCCGCAGTCGGTCTACGAGCTCGCGCCGCCCGAGCTCATCAAGAAGCTCACCCCGCTGATCATGGGCAAGAGCGTGCCCAAGCCCCTCGCGGTCGGTCAGTCGATCGACCTGCCGAAGGGGGCGGGCAAGCTGGAGTTCACCGGGGTCAAGCAGTGGATCACGCTCCAGACCGCCTACGACCCCGGGCGGATGCCGGTGCTGCTCGCCGCCGCCACGGCCGTCGTCGCCATCGCGGCTTCCCTGATGATCCGCCGCCGCAGGGTGTTCGTGCGGATCGGGAACGGCGTGGTCGAGGTGGGCGGCCTCACCCGTACAGAAGGCTCCGCGGCGGGCTTCGCCGAGGAGTTCGCCGACATCGTCAAGGTTCTATCCGCAGGAGAAAAGGATGTCCGCTGAGCAACTCGCGGAGCTGAGCGACCTTTTCGTCGTCGCCGCCGTTCTGCTCTACTTCTTCGCCATGGTCGGGTTCGCGATCGAGCTGGCCTTCGGCAGGGCCCGGCCGGACAAGGCGGCCGCCGCCGACCGGTCCGAGGTCAGGCAGCCGGTCGCGGTCGGAGCGGCCGGGGCCGACGCGGCTGACGTGACGCCCCCGATCGACGGCGCGGTCGCCGCGCCGGAGGCGGCGGGCAAGCCGTCGCGGGCCGGCACGGTGGCCCTGGCGCTCGCCTGGCTGGGCTGGGCGGCCAACCTCGCCGCCATCGCCACCCGCGGCCTGGCCGTGGACCGGTGGCCGTGGGGCAACATGTACGAGTTCGTGGTGGCCATCTGCTTCGCCGCCGTGACCGCGTTCCTCGGCACCCAGATCCGCTACAACGTGCGCTTCCTCGGCGCCTTCGTGACGCTCACGGCGGCCCTCGGCCTCGGGCTGGCGGTCAAGTTCTTCTACACGGCGGCCGGGCCCGTCGTGCCCGCGCTGGACTCGTACTGGATCGCCATCCACGTCAGCGCCGCGATCATCTCCAGCGGCCTGTTCACGCTGGCCGGCGTCTCCGGGGTCCTCTATCTGGTGCGCGGCGACGGGATGTCCCGCCTGCCCTCGCGGGCCGACCTGGAGCGGGTGGCGCACCGGGCGATCGTCTTCTCGTTCCCGCTGTGGACGTTCGCGGTGATCGCGGGCGCGCTCTGGGCCGACCGGGCGTGGGGCCGCTACTGGGGCTGGGACCCCAAGGAGGTCTGGTCGTTCATCACCTGGGTGGCCTACGCCGCCTACCTGCACGCCAAGGTGACGGCCGGATGGCGGGGCAGGGCCGCGACGATCGTGCAGCTCGTGGCGTTCGCCTGCCTGATGTTCAACCTCATCGGCGTCAACATCTTCATCAGCGGGCTGCACAGCTACGCCGACGTCTGATCGCCTCAGACGTCGTCGCCACGCATGCGGCGGTCGAGGTCGCGCAGAAAGTCGGGGTCGTCGTCCGGCCCCTTCGGCACGCCTGGACCCGGGGGCACGGGCCACGCGGCGCGGGGGGCCCGTGGGCGGCCGCGCGCCATCCAGACCAGACCGCCGAGCACCGGGATCAGGACGACGATCAGGATCCACAGGGCCTTTGGCACGTTCCGCACCTCGTCTTCCGGCGCGGTGATCACGTCGAAGAGCGAGAAGAACCAGAAGACCACCAGCGCCAGGCCGATCAGTACACCTGCCATTCCTGAACTGTAAGCCATCCGCGACGTGATCGTGCTTCCCGATGTCCCATTTCGGGTGACTAGAGGAAGATGAGCGTCGTACCGTGGAGGCCGATGCGGCGAGTCGCCGGACTCCACGGGCGTTGAGAGGTGCGATGGCCTTTTCTGACTCCAAGGCGTCTGGTGACAAGGGAAGGCATCGGCGCGGCCGTTGGTGGCGGCGTGGATCGTACCTTTTCTCGCGGCGCGGCGAGGCGCCCCCCGACGCGGACCGCTCCGTCTGGTTCAACGCCCGTGAGAAGCCCTTCGAGAGCCGCGCGGAAGCCAAGGCACGCAAGAGGCGGGCGCGGGGCGCCGACGTTCCCAGAGGCCAGCCTGGGCGGGGCGCGGAGCGCGAGCGGACGAGGTGGCCGGGCGACGAGCGGGGAGAGCGGATGGCATGGCCGGGCGACGAGGTACGACGGCCTTCGGGGACGAGCTGGGACGGGTTCGCCTTACGTGAACGCGGCGAGCGGCTGCCGGCCGCCGTGGTCGAACGCCCCCGCTACACCTGGTACGACTTCGAGCTCGACGACCAGCCCAGGGCCCAGCCCAACCGGCCGGGCGTGCCGTCCATGGGCGACGGCCTGCGCCACTGCGGCAAGCTGGAGTTGATCCTGCACCGCCAGTGGGACGCCAGGCAGGGCCCGCCGTCGGCGGACGTCGTACGCGCCGTGGAGAGCCTGGCCCGCCTGCCGGAGCGGCTGAAGGAGAAGCTCGCGGCCGATCTCGAAGGCATCTACGTCGGCCGTGGCGGCGTCCCGGACCTCGACGACATGGGCTACTTACGCGGCGCCCCGCTCCCGTCGGGCCGCGCCACCTGGGACATCTGCGCGGGCGCGTACGGCGACCGCAAGATCGTCGTGGGCGACCGCCCCTCGCCCACCCCGGACGTGATGATGCACGAGGTCGGCCATGCCATCGACGACATCGACTCGGCGTACGGTGGCTGGGTCTCCGACTCTCCCGAGTTCGTCCGCCTCTACGACACGGCCATGCCGCTGCTGGCCTCGACCTTCCACCGCCAGGGCGGAGGGCTCGGCCGCAAGGAGTTCTTCGCCGACGCCTTCGCCGCCATCGCCTCCCGCCAGCGTCCGGCCCTCGTGGACATGCTCGGGGGAGACACGCGGATGGCGCTGGACATCATGCTCTTCTTCAACCGGCGCTACGGAATCTAGGTGATCGGACATGTACGTCATCCGGCTCGCGGACGGGACCCTGCGCGTGCCGCAGAGCCTGACCAGCGAAGACGGGCGTCTGATCGGGAACGCGTACGTCGAGGTGCAGCCCGGTGATCCGGACTACGAGCAGTGGTTGCCGGAGGCGCTGACGGAGGAGGAGGTGGCCGAGCGCCGCAACCAGTGGGAGAAGGAGAACGACGAGCTGGAGCGTGAGTTCCTGGCCTTCAAGGCGCAGCAGGAGGACGCCTGAGGCGACCAGACAGGCGCCAACCACGGTCGGCGGTTGGCGCCGCCTCATGCTGCCGGACGGAAGTGTGGCCGAAAGCACGCGAACAGTGGGTCGCGCCGGCGGTGATCCTGCCGTCGCAGGATCACCGTCTGCACGGTCAGACGCGCGGGGACTCACCTGCCGGCCTGTCGGCCGTCAAAACGTCCTCGCCTCGGAGAAGGGCGTGCACTTCCGACTCGCGGAAACGCCGATGCCCTCCGGGGGTGCGGATACTGCTGATGCGGCCTGCCGCAGCCCAGCGTGTAACCGTCTTTGGGTCTACCCGGAAGAGGGCGGCAACCTCTCCTGGGGTCAGCAGACGCTCGCTGCTACTCTCCACCAATCTCTCCCCCTCGCATCCCGCTTCCTGCCAGCGGGCGGACAGGTAACCAGTGTGTCGAGCGAAGCCTGATTTATCCGTGGTTTTCTGCAAAGATCACGGGTTGTTATCAGCTGACTGCCCGATTGTTATATGATAGAGCCTCTTTGGGGCTCTCGTGGGTGTTTCTTTACGAAACTCCCTGACTGGGAACAGTAGCATCGCTCGCGTTCGATGCGAAGAGCGACCGGTCCACGGGTCCGAGTAACCTCGAACCTGTGCGTCCTGTTCTCCTTTACACCCTGTCGCGGATCGGCATCTTTGCGGTCACTCTCCTGGTGCTGTGGCTGCTCGGCCTGCAAAACCCGCTGGCACTGATCGCGGTGTCTTTCTTGATCAGCGGCATAGCGAGTTACGTCCTGCTCAGCAAGCAGCGTGATGCCGTGAGTGAGCGCATCAGCAACAAGATCGACCGGCCGAAGCCGCAAGACGGCTAGGGCAGGGGGAACATGCCAATCCGGGCATGGTACTCCCGTCCGAGTCTGGTTGTGTCGCTACCGACAAGTAGTCCACTGCGATGCGCGTAAAACGCCTTCACGCCGATGCCGCGCTCCCGCGTGGGATTCCAACTGAGGGCCATTCCCGTGCTCGGATGAATGGCGCCGATCCCGGGGCGTGAGACCGCTCCGGGGCCGGCCGAGTCCCGCCCCTGCGGATTGTTCAGCCAGCGCTGATGTCCGCCGACGTAGACCGCCGCCCCCGTGACGGAAACCGCGTAGAGCGAGTCGCCTCCGGTGGCGTTGACCCAGGTCGGCTTGATGGTCGCGCCCTTGGCGTATGCCTCGAACCTGGCGGCCGTGTCGCACATCCCGCCCTTGGGGCCGCCGGTGGTGACGACCGCGAAGTAGCGGCCGTCGGGAGAGAAGTCCAGGCCGCGCACGTAGGACGGGAACGAGCTGGCGCACGGGCGCGCGTACGCCTCGGTCCGCCAGGGTGCGAGCCTGGCGGTGGGCCCGCTGATGTCGATGAGCCCGAGCTGCGGCCTGGACTGGCCGTCGAGCGTGGTGAAGGAGCCGTCCACGGCGAGCCGGTAGCGGGTGGCGGCGAGCGCGTACACCTTCACCTGGGGCGTCAGCGACCCTCCCGGGGTGATGCCGAACGCCGGGTCGGCCGCGCCCGTGGTCGCGTCGAGCCTGGCCAGCGCGGTGCGCGGGCCGGTGAAGTCGCCGCCCACGTACAGCTGCGAGCCCTGCCTGGCCAGCGTGGAGACCATGCCGCCGCGGATGCGCGGCGCGAAGCCGGCCACCAGGGAGCCGTCGGAGAGCTTGAGCCGGGCCAGCGACCTGGCGGGCGAGTCGTTGACGCCGACGAACTCGCCGCCGACGTAGACGGTGCCCCGGTCGCCGGCGGCCAGGCCGTACACGGGGCCCGGGACGATCGGCGCGAAGTTCTCCACGATGCGACCCGTGGCCAGGTCGTAGGCGAAGAGGTTGGAACGCGGGTAGGCGGTGGTGCGGGTGGCGTCGCTCACTTCGCTGAACGACCCGCCGACCACGACGGTGTCGCCGACGACCGTGATCGCGTTGACGATGCCGTCGAGCACGTGGGGGGTGCTGTCTACCGGGTCGGCCGAGACGACGCGGAAATGCGCCGTCGGAGCCGAGGCGATGATCGCCGCAAGGGCGACACGGGCAAGCATTCGCCAAGTTTTAGCAGACGTTCAGTAGTCTCGTTGTTACTTTCCGTTGAATGTCGTGTTCGTGGCCGCCGGTACGGACCCGGGGAGGCTCCCATAGTCTTTGCCTATGACGCGCGCTCAATTGGACAAGCAGCCGGGCGAGGTCGCCGCGATGTTCGATCGCACCGCCCGGCGCTACGACCTGGTCAATGACGTGATCTCCCTCGGGCAGGTGAGGCTGTGGCGCAAGGCGGTGGCCGCGGCCGTTGACGCGGGCCCCGGGGAGCTCGTGCTCGACCTGGGCGCCGGCACCGGCACGTCCACCGACGCGTTCACCACGCTGGGCGCGCGGGCCATCGCCTCCGACTTCTCGCTGGGCATGCTCCGCACCGGCGTGCGCCGCCACGGCGGCAACGCGCTGTCGGGCGAAGGGGTGCCCTTCATCGCGGGCGACGCGATGCGGCTGCCGTTCGCCGACGACACGTTCGACGCGGTGACGATCTCGGTGGCGCTGCGCAACGTGCACGACACCGCGCAGGCGCTGCGGGAGATGCTCCGCGTCACCAGGCCGGGCGGCCGACTGGTGATCTTGGAGTTCTCCCACGTGACGTTCGGGCCCTTCGATCTGGTCTACCGCGAATATCTGATGAAGCTGCTGCCAAAAGTGGCCAAGGTGTTCGGCTCCAATGACGATTCCTACGAATATCTGGCTGAGTCGATCCGGGATTGGCCCGACCAGCGCAGGCTGGCCCGGACCATTCAGGAGACCGGCTGGGAGCGGGTCGCGTGGCGCAATCTCACGATGGGCATCGTCGCCCTGCACAGAGGGTTCAAGCCCGCGTGAGACCACACGCGACACACCGTTCCTCTTGGATCACAGAACAGCACCCCGACTGCCACTATGTACTGGAAAAGCAGTAGACTGCGGGCCGACAAGTTTGTGAAGGGGTTCACAAAGGAACGAAGGCAGCACACCCCCGAGGCCTTCGAGCGTGTAGGACAGGACAGAGTCCAGTGACCGTGCCAACAGCCATTCGCCAAGCGCAGGAGCTCGTCGCGAGAGAGCCACGCCGGAGCCAACGAGTGGCGAAGCGGGCGCGACCATGAGCACACTTGACGCTGACGTCATCGTCGTCGGCGCCGGCCCCGCCGGTTCCGCGACCGCCTTCTACCTCGCTCAGGCCGGGCTCGACGTGCTGGTCCTGGAGAAGACCACGTTCCCCCGCGAGAAGGTCTGCGGCGACGGCCTGACGCCTCGGGCGGTCAAGCAGTTGCTCAACATGGGCGTCGACATCGACGCCCCCGGCTGGGTCAGGAACAAGGGCCTGCGCGTCGTCGGCGGCGGCCTCCGCTTCGACCTCGACTGGCCGCAGCTCGAGCGCTTCCCCGACTTCGGGCTCGTACGCACCCGCCAGGACTTCGACCAGATCCTCGCCGCCAACGCGGTCAAGAACGGCGTGCGGCTGATGGAGGGCGTCACCGTCACGGGGCCCGTCCTCGACGACCGCAGCGGCCACATCGTCGGCGTGACGACCAAGGACGGCCGCGAATACCGCAGCCGCGTGGTGGTGGCCGCCGACGGCAACAGCACCCGGCTGGCCCTGGGCATGGGGCTGCACAAGCGCGAGGACAGGCCGATGGGTGTGGCCGTCCGGACGTATTTCGAGAGCCCGCGCCACGACGACGACTATCTTGAGATCTGGCTGGAGCTGTGGGCGGAGGAGAAGCTGCTGCCCGGCTACGGCTGGATCTTCGGCGTCGGCGACGGCACCGCCAACGTGGGCCTCGGGCTGCTCAACACCAGCGCGCAGTTCAAGAACATCGACTACCGCGACCTGCTGCGGACCTGGTGCAAGGCCATGCCTCCCGAGTGGGAGTTCACCGAGGAGAACATGACGGCCCCCATCCGCGGCGCCGCGCTCCCGATGGCCTTCAACCGGCAGCCGCACTACACGCGTGGCCTGCTGCTCGTGGGGGACTCGGGCGGGTCGATCAACCCGTTCAACGGCGAGGGCATCGCCTACGCCATGGAGACCGGCGAGATCGCCGCCGAGGTCATCGCGAAGGCCCTCAAGGGCACCACCCCCGCGGAGCGGGAACGCACCTTGCGGACATATCCTCAGGTGCTGAAGGACGCCTATGGCGGATATTTCACCCTGGGGAGACTGTTCGTCGAGGCGATCGGGAAGCCGGGCGTGATGAGCTTCGGCACCAGGCACGGTCTCCCTCACCCGAGACTGATGCGCTTCGCCATCAAACTCCTTGGTAATCTCACCGACCGGCGAGGCGATGCGTCAGACATGATCATTAACGCTCTCTCGAAGGTCGCCCCACCAGCATGAATCTCAGAACTATCCGATCCGGCTGCGCGCCCGCGCGCGCGGCGACTCCGGAGGAGGCGTAGCGATGGACCTTTACGTGCCCATCCTGGTGCTCGCCGTTCTCGCGGGGGGCTTCGCGATCTTCTCGGTCGCCATCGCTCCCTTCACCGGCCCCAAGCGCTGGAACCGCGCCAAGCTTGACGCCTACGAATGCGGCATCGAGCCGACGCCCCAGCCCGTCGGTGGTGGACGGTTCCCGCTCAAGTACATGGTCACCGCGATGCTCTTCATCGTGTTCGACATCGAGATCATCTTCCTCTACCCGTGGGCGGTCTCGTTCGCGCCGCAGACGAACGACGCCAAGCAGGTGATCTTCTCCGGCCTGGGGCTGTTCGGCCTCGTGGAGATGCTGCTGTTCATCGCTACCGTGCTCGTGGCCTACGCGTACGTGTGGCGCCGCAAGGGTCTGGACTGGGACTGAAAATGGGACTTGAAGAGAAACTCCCCAGCGGGTTCATCCTCAGCACCGTCGAGGCGGCCGCCGGATGGGCGCGTAAAAACTCCGTGTGGCCCGCCACGTTCGGCCTCGCGTGCTGTGCCATCGAGCTGATGGCCACCGGTGGCCCCCACTACGACCTGGCGCGCTTCGGCATGGAGCGCGCTTCGGCGTCTCCACGGCAGGCCGACCTCATGATCGTCGCCGGCCGCGTCTCGCAGAAGATGGCCCCGGTGCTGCGGCAGATCTACGACCAGATGGCCGAGCCGAAGTGGGTCATCTCCATGGGCGTGTGCGCCTCCAGCGGCGGCATGTTCAACAACTACGCGATCGTGCAGGGCGTCGACCACATCGTGCCCGTCGACATCTACCTGCCGGGCTGCCCGCCGCGGCCCGAGATGCTGATCGACGCGATCGTGAAGCTGCACGACAAGATCCAGAACATGAAGTTCGGCGCCCACCGCGCCAAGCAGATCGAGGAGCTCGAGCTGCAGGCGCTGCGGCCGCTGCCGCTGATCGACCAGGGAGCCTCGAAGTGACCTCGCCCGACAACCTCCCCGGCAGCCCGGAAAGCGGTGAGACTCCCGAGGCCGCGGTTCCCGCCGTCCCCGAGCCGCCGATCGCCCGGCACGGCATGTTCGGCGCCCAGGACTCCGGTGACACCTCCGGCTACGGCGGCCTCGTCGTGCGCCGGGCGCCGCAGCTGTCGACGCCCCGCCCGTACGGCGGCTACTTCGACGAGCTCGTCGACGCCCTGGCGCTCGACGACGCCGTCGAGCGCGTGGTCGTCGACCGCGGCGAGCTGACCCTGCACGTCAAGCGGGAGCGGCTGGTCGAGGTCTGCCAGAAGCTGCGCGACGACCCGGCCCTGCGCTTCGAGCTCTCGCTGGGCGTCACCGGCGTGCACTACCCGCACCTGACGGGCGAGGAGCTGCACGCGGTCATCCACCTGTGCTCGATCACCTACAACCGGCGCGTGCGCGTCGAGGCCAGCGCCCCTGACTCCGACCCGCACATTCCATCGACCGTGGGCGTTTACCCTGGTCACGACTGGCATGAGCGCGAGGCGTACGACTTCTTCGGGATCGTCTTCGACGGTCACCCGGGGCTCACCCGGATCATGATGCCGGACGACTGGGACGGCCACCCCCAGCGCAAGGACTATCCGCTCGGCGGCATCCCGGTCGAATACCGCGGCGCCACCATCCCCGCGCCCGACCAGAGGAGGAGCTACTCGTGAGCACCGCTTATGACGAGGCGACCGAGGGCAAGGTCTATTCGGTCAACGGCGGCGACTGGGACCAGGTCGTCACCGGAGCGCGCGACACCGAAGAAGAGCGCCTGGTCGTCAACATGGGCCCGCAGCACCCGTCCACGCACGGCGTGCTCCGCCTGGTCCTGACCCTCGACGGTGAGACGGTGACCGAGGCGCGCAGCGTCATCGGCTACCTGCACACCGGCATCGAGAAGAACATGGAATACCGGACGTGGACCCAGGGCACCACGTTCGTGACCCGCATGGACTACCTCTCGCCGATCTTCAACGAGACCGCCTACTGCCTGGGCGTGGAGAAGCTGCTCGGCATCGAGGACCGCATCCCGGACCGGGCGCAGGCCATCCGCGTGATGATGATGGAGCTCAACCGGATCTCCTCGCACCTGGTCGCGATGGGCACGTTCGGCATGGAGCTGGGCGCGACCACGCCGTTCCTCTTCGGCTATCGCGACCGCGAGATGATCATGGATCTCTTCGAGTACATCACCGGTCTGCGCATGAACCACGCCTACATCAGGCCGGGCGGCGTGAGCGTCGACCTGCCCGCGGGCGCGGTCGACAAGATCGGTGAGTTCCTCAAGGAGATGCCCAAGCGGATCAAGGACATCCGCAAGCTCCTCGACGCCAACCCCGTCTACGTGCGCCGAACCAAGGACGTGGGCTACCTCGACCTGACCGGCTGCATGGCCCTGGGCATCACCGGGCCGATCCTGCGCGCCGCCGGCCTCCCGTGGGACCTGCGCAAGTCGCAGCCCTACTGCGGCTACGAGACGTACGAGTTCGACGTCGCCACCGAGCGCGGCTGCGACGTCTACTCGCGCTACCTCGTCCGCATGAAGGAGATGGAAGAGTCGCTCAAGATCATTGAGCAAGCGCTTGACCGGATCGCCGGCCCGCTCAAGGGGGACCCGGTGATGATCGAGGACAAGAAGATCGGCTGGCCCGCGCAGCTCGCGCTCGGCCCCGACGGGTTCGGCAACTCGCCCGACCACATCGCCCACATCATGGGCACCTCGATGGAGGCGCTCATCCACCACTTCAAGCTGGTGACCGAGGGCTTCCGGGTGCCGGCCGGGCAGGCGTACGCCAGCATCGAGTCGCCCAAGGGCGAGCTCGGCGCCCACGTGGTCAGCGACGGCGGCACCCGCCCCTACCGCGTGCACTTCCGCGAGCCGTCCTTCTGCAACCTGCAGGGTTTCCCCGCGATGGCAGAGGGCGGCCAGGTCGCCGACGTGATCGCCGCGGTGGCTTCTATCGACCCTGTCATGGGAGGTGTGGACCGGTGACATACTCACCGGAGATCCGGGAGCGTCTCGAAAGGGACGCCAAGGAGATCATCGGGCGTTACCCGAAGACCCGCTCCGCGCTGCTGCCGCTGCTCCACCTCGTGCAGTCGGAGGACGGCTACGTCTCCGACGACGGGCAGGAGTTCTGCGCGGAGATGCTGGGCATCAGCAAGGCCGAGGTCACCGGCGTCGCGACCTTCTACACCATGTACAAGCGCAGGCCCGCCGGCGACTATCACGTCGGCGTGTGCATCAACGCGCTGTGCGCGGTCATGGGCGGCGATCAGATCTGGGACGAGCTGTCCGAGCACGTCGGCGTCGGCCACGAGGAGACGACCTCCGACGGCAAGGTCTCGCTGGAGCGCCTCGAGTGCAACGCGGCCTGCGACTTCGCCCCCGTCATGATGGTCAACTGGGAGTTCTTCGACAACCAGACTCCCGAGTCGGCCAAGCAGCTCGTCGACGACCTGCGTGACGGCAAGGACGTGCGGCCGACCCGCGGGCCGAAGAAGCTCTGCACCTTCAAGGAGGCCTCGCGCGTGCTCGCCGGCCTGCCCGACGACCTGGCGGGCGACGGCCCGTCGGCCGCCGGCCCGTCGCTGGAGGGCCTGAAGGTCGCCAAGGCCAACGGATGGAAGGCCCCCGAGGCATGACGACGACTTTGACACCGGTCCTGACCGCGAACTGGGACCAGCCCAACTCCTTCACCATCGACGTCTACGGCGAGTACGAGGCGGCGAAGAAGGCGCTGGCCATGGAGCCCGACGCGGTCATCCAGGCCGTCAAGGACTCGGGCCTGCGCGGCCGCGGCGGCGCGGGCTTCCCCACCGGCATGAAGTGGGGCTTCATCCCGCAGGGCGACGGCAAGCCGCACTATCTCGTCGTCAACGCCGACGAGTCGGAGCCGGGCACCTGCAAGGACATCCCGCTGATGATGGCCAACCCGCACTCGCTGGTCGAGGGCATCATCATCACGTCCTACGCGATCCGGGCCAACCACGCCTTCATCTACGTGCGCGGCGAGGTGCTCCACGTGATCCGGCGGCTGCAGGCGGCCGTGCGGGAGGCGTACGAGAAGGGCTACCTCGGCACCGACATCCTCGGCTCCGGCTACGACCTCGAACTGGTCGTGCACAGCGGCGCAGGCGCCTACATCTGCGGCGAGGAGACGGCGCTGCTCGACTCGCTGGAAGGCTTCAGAGGTCAACCGCGGCTCAAGCCCCCGTTCCCGGCCGTGGCGGGCCTGTACGCCTCGCCTACTGTCGTGAACAACGTCGAGTCGATCGCCAGTGTTCCCTCCATCATCGGCAACGGCGCCGACTGGTTCGCCGGGATGGGCACCGAGAAGTCCAAGGGCTTCGGCATCTTCTCGCTGAGCGGCCACGTCACCAGGCCCGGCCAGTACGAGGCGCCGCTCGGCATCACGCTGCGCGAGCTCCTCGACATGGCGGGCGGCATCAGGGCCGGTCACCAGATCAAGTTCTGGACCCCGGGCGGCTCCTCCACGCCGATCTTCACCGACGAGCACCTCGACGTGCCGCTCGACTTCGAGGCGGTCGGCGCCAAGGGCTCCATGCTCGGCACCCGCGCCCTGCAGATCTTCGACGAGACCACCTGCGTGGTCCGCACGGTGCTGCGCTGGACCGAGTTCTACGCCCACGAGTCCTGCGGCAAGTGCACGCCCTGCCGCGAGGGCACGTACTGGCTCAAGCAGGTGCTCAAGCGCCTGGACAAGGGCCAGGGCACCGAGGAGGACCTGGGCACGATCACCGACATCGCGGACAACATCCTCGGGCGTTCGTTCTGCGCTCTGGGTGACGGCGCGACCAGCCCGATCCACTCCTCGGTGAAGTACTTCCGCGAGGAGTACCTCAAGCACTTCGAGATCGGCGGCTGTCCGTTCGACCCGAAGAAGTCCACTCTCTGGGGTGAGCAGTGACAGTCGTAGAGACCGAGACGAACCTGGTGACCCTGACCATCGACGGGTTCCAGGTCAGCGTGCCCAAGGGCACTTTGATCATCAGGGCCGCCGAGCTGCTGGGCATCCAGATCCCCAGGTTCTGCGACCACCCGCTGCTCGACCCGGCGGCCAACTGCCGCCAGTGCCTGGTCGACATCCCCGACGCGGGCAACGGCCGCGGCTTCCCCAAGCCGCAGCCGTCGTGCGCGATCGAGGTCGCCGAGGGCATGGTCGTGGCGACGCAGCTCACCTCGCCGGTCGCCGAGAAGGCGCAGCGCGGGGCCATGGAGCTGCTGCTGATGAACCACCCGCTCGACTGCCCGGTCTGCGACAAGGGCGGCGAGTGCCCCCTGCAGAACCAGGCCATGTCGAACGGCCAGGGCGAGTCCAGGTTCCAGGAGCAGAAGCGGACCTTCCCCAAGCCGCTGCCGCTGTCCACGCAGGTGCTGCTCGACCGCGAGCGGTGCGTCCAGTGCGCCCGCTGCATCCGCTTCTCCGACCAGATCGCCGGTGACCCGCTCATCGAGTTCTTCGAGCGCGGGGCCAAGGAGCAGGTGCGCACCGCCGAGGGCAAGCCGTTCAACTCCTACTTCTCCGGCAACACGGTGCAGATCTGCCCGGTCGGCGCGCTGACCGGCGCGGCCTACCGGTTCCGGGCCCGCCCGTTCGACCTGGTCTCCACGCCGAGCGCGTGCGAGCACTGCGCCGCCGGCTGCGCCCAGCGTACCGACCACCGGCGCGGCCGGGTCACCCGCCGCCTGGCGGGCAACGACCCGCAGGTCAACGAGGAGTGGAACTGCGACAAGGGCCGCTGGGCCTTCACCTACGCCCAGCAGCCCGACCGGCTGAAGACGCCGCTGGTCCGCAACGAGGAGGGCGTGCTCGTGCCGGCCTCGTGGCCGGAGGCGCTGGCGGTGGCCGCCGAGGGCCTGGCCAAGGCCCGCGGCAAGGCCGGGGTCCTGGTCGGCGGCCGGGTGACGGTCGAGGAGGCGTACGCGTACGCCAAGTTCGCCCGCCTCGCGCTGGCCAGCAACGACGTCGACTTCCGCGCCCGGCCGCACTCCGCCGAGGAGGCGCAGTTCCTGGCCCACGCGGTGGCCGGCAAGGGCATCGAGATCAGCTACAAGGACCTCGAGAACGCCCCCCACGTGCTGCTCGTCGGGTTCGAGCCCGAGGAGGAGTCGCCGATCGTCTTCCTGCGCCTGCGCAAGGCGTGGCAGAAGAAGGGGCTCAAGGTCACCTCGATCGCCCCGCTCGCCTCGCCCGGCCTGGTCAAGATGGGCGGCACGCTCATCCGCACCGCGCCCGGCGCTGAGGCCGACGCGATCGGCGACCTGGTCGGCACCCTGGCCGAGGGCACGATCGTGCTCGCCGGCGAGCGCCTGGCCACCGTGCCCGGCGCCCTGTCCGCCGTGGTCCGGCTCGCCAACGCCTCCGGCGCCAGGCTCGCCTGGGTCCCGCGCCGGGCCGGCGAGCGCGGCGCGGTCGAGGCCGGCGCGCTGCCCAACCTGCTGCCGATCGGCCGCCCGGTCGACGACGAGACCGCCAGGGCCGAAGTGGCCAGGGCGTGGAACGTGGCCTCGCTGCCCGCCACCCCCGGCCGCGACACGACCGGCATCCTGGAGGCCGCCCGCGCCGGCGAGCTGGACGCGCTGGTCGTGGCCGGCGTCGACCCCTACGACCTGGCCGACCCGGCGGCGGCGCTCGACGCGCTCGAGCACACGCCGTTCATCGTCAGCCTGGAGATCCGCGCCAGCGCCGTCACCGACCGCGCCGACGTGGTCCTGCCCGTCGCCGCGGTGCAGGAGAAGGGCGGCACGTTCGTCAACTGGGAGGGCCGGGGCCGCTCGTTCGAGGCGCCGCTCAAGGTGCCGGGCCTGCAGAGCGACCTGGCCGTGATCGGCAACCTCGCCGACCGGCTGGACGTCCACCTGGGCCTGCCGGACGCCAAGGCCGCCCGGCGCGAGCTGTCCGGCCTGGGCGCCTGGCGCGGCAGCCGCGTCACCTCCCCGCACACCGCCACCCGCGCCCAGGTCGCCCCGGCGACCGGCGAGGCGCTGCTGGCCACCTGGCACCTGCTGCTCGACGAGGGCAGGCTCCAGGACGGCGAGCCGTACCTGGCGGGTACCGCCCGCACCGCCGAGGCGCTCGTCTCGGAGGGCACCGCGGCCGAGCTCGGGATCGCGGACGGCGACAAGCTCGTCGTGGGCCGTGCCGGAGCCGACACGGTGACGCTGCCCGTGCGCGTCGCCGACCTGCCGGACCGGGTCGTCTGGGTGCCTGCGAACTCCGGCGGCTGCTCGGTCACCCGTGACCTGCACGCGGTGGCCGGCGACATCGTCACCATCGGGAGCGCCTCATGACCCACGTTCTCGCGGCCGATCCCACCCTCGCCGACTTCGGCAAGGACCCGCTGTGGATCACCATCATCAAGGCCGTGATGCTGTTCGCCTTCCTGATGCTGGGCATCCTGTTCGGCGTCTGGTTCGAGCGCAAGCTGATCTCCAGGATGCAGAACCGGTACGGGCCCAACCGGGCCGGTAAGTTCGGCCTCCTGCAATCGGTGGCCGACGGCCTGAAGATGGGCCTGAAGGAGGACCTCTTCCCGCGGACCGTGGACAAGGTGCTCTACCTGCTGGCCCCGGTCATCATGGTGATCCCGGCCTTCCTGGCCTTCTCGATCGTGCCGTTCGCGCCGATGGTCAACCTGTTCGGCGTGCGGACGCCGCTGCAGATGGTGGACCTGCCGGTGGCGGTGCTGTTCATGCTGGCCATGGGTGCGGTGTCGGTCTACGGCGTGGTGCTGGCCGGGTGGTCGTCGCGTTCGCCGTACGCGCTGCTGGGCGGTCTGCGGAGCGCGGCGCAGGTGGTCTCGTACGAGATCGCCATGGGCCTGTCGTTCGTGGCCATCTTCCTGTTCGCCGGGACGCTGTCCACCTCGGAGATCGTCAAGGCGCAGGGCGACACCTGGTTCGTCTTCCTGCTGATCCCGTCGTTCCTGATCTACGTGGTCTGCATGTTCGGCGAGGCCGCGCGCATCCCGTTCGACCTGCCCGAAGGCGAGGGCGAGCTGGTCGGCGGCTTCCAGACCGAGTACTCCTCGTCGCTGAAGTTCGCCCTGATCATGATGGGCGAGTACCTGCACACCTTCACCGCCTCGGGCATAGCCGTGACGCTGTTCCTGGGCGGCTGGCGGGCGCCGATCCCGATCTCCTGGTGGGAGGGCGCCAACCAGGGTTACTGGCCGGTGCTGTGGTTCCTCATCAAGTTCGTGCTCACGTTCAGCTTCATCATCTGGGTGCGGGCCTCGCTGCCGCGCGTGCGTTACGACCAGCTCATGTCGCTGGGCTGGAAGGTGCTGATTCCCGTCAACCTGGCGTGGATCCTGCTCGTGGCCGGCGTGCGCACCGTGGTGCTCTACGAGGAGACCCGGATGATCGCTCTCGGGGTCACCGGGCTCGTCGTGATCGCGGGGCTGGCCATCTGGATGCGGTTCGACACCGTCAACCAGCGGCGCAAGGAGGCCCAGAAGGCTCAGGTCGAGGCCGAGTTCGAGGACCTGTCCGAAGAGCCGACGGAAGGTGGCTTCCCGGTGCCACCGCTCGATCTGCCGCACTACCACGGGGTGCAGCGCAAGGAGATTCCCAGTGGGACTAACTGATTGGCTGAACCCCGTCAAGGGCTTCGGGGTCACCTTCCACACGATGTTCAAGAAGCCCGTCACGACGAACTACCCGGAGGAGAAGAAGCCGACGGCTCCTCGCTTCCACGGGCGTCACCAGCTCAACCGCTGGCCTGACGGGCTGGAGAAGTGCGTGGGCTGCGAGCTGTGCGCCTGGGCGTGTCCGGCCGACGCGATCTACGTCGAGGGCGCGGACAACACCGACGAGGAGCGGTTCTCGCCGGGTGAGCGTTACGGGCGCACGTACCAGATCAACTATCTGCGGTGCATCCTCTGCGGTCTGTGCATCGAGGCCTGCCCGACCCGGGCGCTCACCATGACCAACGAGTACGAGCTCGCCGACACCTCCCGAGAGAGCCTCATCTTCACCAAGGAGATGCTCCTCGCCCCTCTGACGCAGGGCATGGAGCAGCCGCCGCACCCCATGCGGCTCGGTGAGACCGAAGAGGACTACTACCGGCTGGGGCGGACCAATGGGTGAGACCATCACGTTCTGGGTGCTCGCCGTCGTGTCCGTCGGCGCCGCGCTCGGCATGGTCTTCAACCGGAAGGCCGTCTACTCCGCGCTGATGCTCGGAACGGTGATGCTCTGCCTCGCGGTCCTGTACGCCGTGCAGGACGCGCCCTTCCTGGCCGCGGTGCAGATCATCGTCTACACCGGCGCGATCATGATGCTGTTCCTGTTCGTGCTCATGCTGGTGGGCGTCGACTCCTCCGACTCCTTCGTGGAGACGCTGAAGGGCCAGCGCGTCTGGGCCTCCCTCGCGGCGCTCGGCTTCCTGGTGCTGCTCGGCCTGGCCATCGGCAACGCGGTCTTCGCCGACCAGGCGGGGCTGGCACAGGCCACCGCGCAGGGCGGCTACATCCGCTCGATCGCGCTGCTGCTGTTCACCAAGTACGTGTTCGCGTTCGAGATCACCTCGGCGCTGCTGATCACGGCGGCGCTGGGCGCGATGGTGCTGGCGCACCGCGAGCGGCTCGCCGACAAGCCGACGCAGAAGGACCTGGCCCGCGCCCGGTTCCTCGGCGACCGGCCGTCACCGCTGCCGGGCCCCGGCACGTACGCCAGGAACAACGCCATCGACATGCCGGCCCTGCTGCCGGACGGGTCGGTCGCCGAGTCCTCGGTCAACCGCTACATCGCCCGCTACGACGTGGAGCACGATCATCTGCCGGCCGACCCGAAGCTCGCCGAGGCCATCAAGCACACGGCCGAGGAGGACGCGGAGGAGCGCGCCATCGAGCGCGACGGCATCGAGCGCGACGGCATTGAGCGGGACGACAGCGAGCAGAACAATGAGGTGACCAAGTGACGACGCACTACCTCGTCCTGTCCGGCCTGCTGTTCGCCATCGGCGCCCTGGGCGTGCTGATCCGGCGCAACGCGATCGTGGTGTTCATGTGCGTGGAGCTCATGCTCAACGCCTGCAACCTCGCCTTCGTCACCTTCTCCAGGCAGGTCGGCAACCTGGAGGGCCAGATCATCGCGTTCTTCGTGATGGTGGTGGCCGCGGCTGAGGTCGTGGTCGGCCTGGCCATCATTGTGACGATCTTCCGAACCCGCAGGTCCGCGTCGGTCGACGACGCGAACCTGCTGAAGTACTAAGAGGTGACTGGTGGAATCTCCTGTTGAGATCATCCAGCACACCGGCGGCGTGATCGGGGTCTCCTGGCTGATGATCGCCCTCCCTCTGGTGGGGGCGCTCATCCTGCTGGTGTTCGGCCGGTTCACCAACCGCTGGGGCCATCTGCTGGGCGTGGCCATGTCCCTCGCCTCGTTCGTCGTGGCGGTGCTGGCGTTCTTCGAGCTCATCGGGTTCGGGGAAGAGCAGCGCCGGCGGGCGGTCGAGCTCTACGACTTCATCCCCGGCCTGGTGAAGATGGGCCTGCTGGTCGACCCGCTGTCGATCAGCTTCGCGCTGTTGATCACCGGTGTCGGGTCGCTGATCCACATCTACTCGATCGGCTACATGTCGCACGACGAGCACCGGCGCAGGTTCTTCGGCTACCTGAACCTGTTCGTCTCCGCGATGCTCCTGCTGGTGCTGTCCGACAACTACGTGGGCCTGTTCATCGGCTGGGAGGGCGTCGGTCTGGCGTCGTACCTGCTGATCGGGTTCTGGCAGTTCAAGCCGTCGGCGGCGGTCGCGGCGAAGAAGGCGTTCGTCGTCAACCGCGTCGGTGACTTCGGCCTGCTGGTCGGCATGTTCGTCATCTGGACCACGTTCGGCACGCTGACGTTCAAGAACCTCGGCGAGCAGATCACGCCGGGCCAGGAGAGCGGCACCATGCTGGCCATCGGCCTGCTGCTGCTCCTCGGCGCGTGCGGCAAGTCCGCGCAGCTCCCGCTGCAGTCCTGGCTCCTGGACGCCATGGAGGGCCCGACCCCCGTGTCGGCCCTGATCCACGCGGCGACCATGGTCACCGCCGGCGTCTACCTGGTGGTCCGCTCGGGGGCGTTCTTCTTCCCCGAGGGCTCGGGCGCGGCGCTGGCCGTCTCCATCGTCGGCGCGGCCACGCTGCTCGCCGGTGCGATCATCGGTTGCGCGAAGGACGACATCAAGAAGGGCCTGGCCGGTTCGACGATGTCGCAGATCGGCTACATGATGCTCGGCGCGGGCCTCGGCCCCGCGGGGTACGCGTTCGCGATCGGCCACCTGATCACGCACGGCTTCTTCAAGGCCGACATGTTCCTCGGCGCCGGTTCGGTCATGCACGGCATGAACGACGAAGTCAACATGCGGAAGTACGGCGGGCTGCGCAAGTACATGCCGGTCACCTTCGTCACGTTCTTCATCGGCTACCTGGCGATCATCGGGTTCCCGCTGCTGTCCGGCTACTTCACCAAGGACGGCATCATCGAGACCGCGATCGAGCACAACCAGGTCCTCGGCTGGCTGGCCGTCCTGGGCGCGGGCATCACCGGCTTCTACATGTCGCGGATGGTCTTCATGACCTTCTTCGGCGAGAAGCGCTGGGCCGAGGACGCGCACCCGCACGAGTCGCCGGCGGTCATGACCTGGCCGCTGATCATCCTGTCGATCGGTTCGATCGGGCTGGGTGGCTACCTCATCCTGAGCAACCGCCTGATGATGTTCCTCGCCCCGGCCGTCGGCCGGCCGGAGGAGCTGCCCTCGTTCCACGCCACCAGCCCGGCGGGTCTGGCCACGCTCGCGCTCGTCGCGGTCGGCGCGGCCTTCGCCTGGATGAAGTACGGCCGGGCCGAGGTGCCCGCCGTGCAGCCGCGCGGGTCGTTCCTCACCACCTTCGCCCGCCGCGACCTGTACGGTGACGCGCTCAACGAGTCGCTCTTCATGCGCCCCGGCCAGTGGCTGACCCGCATCGCGGTGTTCTTCGACAACCGTGGCATCGACGGGCTGGTCAACGGCCTGGCCGCGGGCATCGGGGGCACTTCGGGGCGCCTGCGGAGGCTCCAGACGGGCTTCGCCAGAACGTACGCGCTGTCCATCTTCATCGGTGCCGCCCTGCTGACCGGCGCCCTGCTCCTCGTTGGGAACCTCTGATGTCACCCTGGCTTCCGATACTCATGGCGGTGCCCGTGGTGGGCGCCATCGTGGTGGCCCTGCTTCCCAAGGGCAGTGACAAGCTGGCCAAGCAGGTCACCCTGCTGGTCTCGCTGCTGACGCTGGTCCTCACGGGTGTCATGGCCGCCGGGTTCAAGCCGGCCGGTCCGCGCTTCCAGTTCACCGCCGAGTACAACTGGATCCCGAGCTTCGGCGTGAAGTTCGGGGTCGGCGTGGACGGCGTCGCGCTCGTCCTGATCGCGCTCTCGGTGGTGCTGGTGCCGATCGTGGTGCTGGCCTCCTGGCACGACGCCGACGGCGTCAAGACCGCCGACGGCACGCTCATCACGCCCAAGCGGTCGGTGAAGACGTACTTCTCGCTGCTGCTGGTGCTCGAGACGATGATGATCGGCGTCTTCGCGGCGACCGACATCTTCCTCTTCTACGTGTTCTTCGAAGCCATGCTGATCCCGATGTACTTCATGATCGGGTCGTACGGCGGCGCCCAGCGGTCCTACGCGGCCGTCAAGTTCCTGCTGTACTCGCTCTTCGGCGGCCTGCTCATGCTGGTCGCGGTCATCGGGCTCTACGTGGTCGGCGGCAGCAAGACCTTCATGTTCCCCGAGCTGATCGGGGTCGTGCAGGACCCGGCCATGCAGAAGTGGCTGTTCGCGGGCTTCTTCATCGCCTTCGCGATCAAGGCGCCGCTCTGGCCGGTGCACACCTGGCTGCCCGACGCGGCCGCGCAGGCTCCGGCCGGCGCCGCCGTGCTGCTCGTGGGTGTGCTGGACAAGGTCGGCACGTTCGGGATGCTCCGCTTCTGCCTGGAGCTGTTCCCCGACGCCGCCAAGGCGTTCACGATGCCGATCGTCGTGCTGGCGGTCATCAGCATCATCTACGGCGCCATCGTGGCCATCGGGCAGACCGACATGAAGCGCCTCATCGCGTACACGTCGATCTCGCACTTCGGGTTCATCGTGCTCGGCGTGTTCGCCATGTCGTCGGTCGCCCAGTCCGGCGCGGCCCTCTACATGGTCAACCACGGCTTCGCCACCGGCGCGCTGTTCCTGGCCGCCGGCTTCCTCATCGCCAGGCGCGGCTCGCCGTTCATCGGGGACTACGGAGGCGTGCAGAGCGTCGCGCCGGTGCTCGCGGGCTTCTTCCTGGTCGCCGGTCTGGCCGGTCTCTCGCTGCCGGGGCTCTCCTCGTTCGTGAGCGAGTTCATGGTCATGATCGGCACGTACTCCAGCCAGGCCCACGGGTCGGGCGCCCTGACCGTGGCCGCGGTGGTCGCCGCGGTCGCCGTCGTCCTGGCCGCCGTCTACATCCTGTGGATGATCCAGCGGACCATGAACGGGCCGACGGCCGAGCCGGTCAAGGCGTTCAAGGATCTGAACGCCCGCGAGATCTGGGTGCTGGCCCCGCTGGTCGCCCTGATCATCGGCTTCGGCTTCTTCCCCAAGCCGCTGCTCGACGTGATCAACCCGTCGGTGCACCAGACGCTGACCAACGTGAAGGTGCCCACGTCCACCATCGCTGAGAAGGGGACCGGTCAGTGAACTCCATCCCAGCGCCGACGATCGAGTACGGCACGCTGGCGCCGCTGCTGGTGGTGTTCGGCGCGGCCGTCATCGGAGTGCTCGTCGAGGCGTTCGCGCCGCGATACCTGCGTAAGTCGATCCACGTCCCGCTGACCCTGCTGAGCCTGTTCGGCGCGTTCGCGCTGGTGCTCGTGCAGGTGCTGCGCGGCAACGTGCCCACCGCGCCGGTCGCCATGGGCGCGGTCGCGGTGGACGGGCCCGCGCTGTTCATCTGGGGCATCATCCTCGTCCTGTCGTTCGTGTGCGTGCTGCTGATCAACGACGAGGGCCACTTCGTCGCCTCGGCCGCGGCCGTGCCCGGCAGCGCCGACGAGGAGGAGGCCGAGGCCGCGGGCGGCGGGCACACCGAGGTGTACCCGCTGGTGCTGTTCGCGGTCGGCGGCATGCTGCTCTTCCCGGCCTCCCACGACCTGCTGACGATGTTCGTGGGCCTTGAGGTCATGTCGCTGCCGCTCTACCTGCTGTGCGGTCTGGCCCGCCGGCGTCGCCTGCTCTCGCAGGAGGCGTCCATGAAGTACTTCCTGCTGGGCGCGTTCTCCTCGGCCTTCTTCCTGTACGGCACCGCGATGGTGTACGGCTTCGCCGGCACCGTCTCGCTGCCGGGCATCAACGAGGCCATGGCCAAGAGCGCCTCGCTCGACCCGATCCTGATGCTCGGGCTCGCGCTGCTCGGCGTGGGCCTGCTGTTCAAGATCGGCGCGGCTCCGTTCCACGCCTGGAAGCCGGACGTCTACCAGGGCGCCCCGACCCCCATCACCGCCCTCATGGCCTCCGGCACGCTGGTCGCGGCCGTGGGCGCCGTGCTGCGGGTGTTCTGGGTGGGTCTGGGCAACCTCGACTGGAACTGGCGCCCGGTCATCTGGGGCGCCGCGGCCCTGACCATGATCGTCGGCTCGATCCTGGCGATCACGCAGACCGAGATCAAGCGGATGCTGGCGTACTCGTCCATCGCGCACGCGGGCTTCCTGCTCGTCGGCGTGATGGCCACGTTCAGCTCCGCCGCGCAGAACGCGGTCTCCCTGAAGGCGATCCTGTTCTACCTGGCGGTCTACGGCATCACGACGGTCGGCGCGTTCGCGGTGGTCACGCTCGTACGCGACCCGGGCGGCGAGGCCGGTCACCTGTCGCGCTGGGCCGGGCTCGGCAAGCGCGCGCCGGTGCTGGCCGGGGTGTTCGCCTTCTTCCTGCTGGCCTTCGCCGGCATCCCGCTCACGAGCGGCTTCTTCGGCAAGTACGCCGTCTTCGCCGCCGCTCTGAACAGCGGCACGCAGCCCGGCGACTCGATGGGCGGCTGGATGGCCGGGCTGGTCGTGGTGGGTGTGGTGGCCTCGGCCATCGCCGCGTTCTTCTACGTCCGCGTGATCGTGCTGATGTTCTTCAGCGAGCCGGCGGCCGACGGTCCGGCAATCGCGGTGCCCAGTATGGGGACCGTGGCCGTCATCGCCGTTTCGTTGCTGGTTACCGTAGGAGTGGGGCTCTACCCGGAGTCCCTGCTCGGTGTCGCCAACGACGCTGCTCACAGCCTGTTCATCAGATAAGGGGATCTCGTATGTCTGCGCCTCCCGTGGTTGACCTTCCCATCGAGGACGAACGGTTGGCGCAGGACGTGGCCACCGGACTGGCCGCGGTCGAGAAGCTCCTGCGTTCGTCGGTGGAGAGCGAGGACGCCTTCGTCACGGAGGCGTCCAAGCACCTCATCGAGGCCGGTGGCAAGCGGTTCCGGACGCTGATGGTGCTGCTGGCCGCGCAGTTCGGCGACCCGTCCGCGCCGGGGGTCGTGCCCGGCGCGGTGGTGATCGAGCTGACCCACCTGGGTTCGCTCTACCACGACGACGTCATGGACGAGGCCCCGGTACGCCGGGGCTCCCCGTCCGCCAACGCCCGGTGGGACAACACCGTGGCCATCCTCACCGGCGACTACCTGTTCGCCCAGGCGTCCGACCTCCTCGCGGACCTCGGCCCCGAGCTGATCCGCATCCAGGCCCAGACGTTCTCCCGCCTCGTGCAGGGGCAGATCCGCGAGACCGTGGGCCCGCGCGACGGCGAGGACCCGGTCGGCCACTACCTGAGCGTGCTCTCCGACAAGACCGGCTCCCTGATCGCCGCCTCCGGCCGCTTCGGCGCGCTGCTGTCCGGCGCGCCCGCGGACGTCGAGGAGCGGCTCAGCCGCGCGTGTGAGGCCATCGGCGTGGCCTGGCAGCTCGGTGACGACCTGCTGGACGTGGCCTCGTCCGGTGCCCAGTCGGGCAAGACGCCGGGCACCGACCTGCGGGAGGGCGTCAAGACCCTCCCGGTCCTGTACGCCCTGGCCTCCTCCGATGAAAACTCGCGCCTTCGGGAGCTGCTGTCGGGGCCGGTGGCCGAGGAGGACGTGGAAGAGGCGCTGACCCTGCTCCGCGCCCACTCCGGGATGGCGCAGGCGCGGGCGGAGCTGGAATCCTGGGTGGACCGGGCCCGTGCCGACATCTCCGGCCTTCCCGACATCTCCGCCAGGTCCGCATTTTTGGCGCTATGTGACTACGTGGTCCAGCGTTCCGGCTGATTTCCTGACCCGCTTCGCGGCGCGCGCCGTCCTGAAACCGTCGTACGTGAAGATCGCCAGGGCCAGCCAGACGATCGAGAAGCCGATCCACCTGCTGGACGGCATGGTCTCCTTGGCGATCAGCACGCCGCACGAGAACTGCAGGATCGGCGCGATGTACTGCAGCAGCCCCATGGTGCTGAGCGGCACCCGGATGGCCGCCGCCCCGAAGCAGATCAGCGGGACGGCGGTGGCGATCCCGCCGCCGACCAGCAGCAGGGCGTGCCCGAGGCCCTGGTCGGCGAACGTCCCCTGCCCGCCGGCTTGCAGGAAGAAGATGTAGCCGAGCGCCGGCAGGATCAGCACCAGGGTCTCGATCGCCAGCCCTTCGGTGGCCGGCACGTTGGCCCTCTTCTTCAGTAGCCCGTACACGCCGAAGCTCATCGCCAGCGTGAGCGCGATCCACGGCAGCCGCCCGTAGTCGAACGCCAGCACCAGCACCGCCAGCGCCCCGAACCCCACGGCCACCCACTGCAGCGGCCGCAGCCGCTCCCGCAGCAGCACCACCCCGAACAGCACGTTGACGAGAGGGTTGATGAAGTACCCCAGGGCGCTCTCGACGACGTGCCCGGTGTTGACCGCGTAGATGTACGTGCCCCAGTTGACGGTCACGACCATGGCCGCCAGCACCAGCAGCGCCAGCTTCATGGGCTGCCTGAGCAGCGGACGGAACCAGGCCCAGTGCCTGCGCACGGCCAGCACGGCCGCGACGGCGACCAGCGACCACACCATCCGGTGGGCGAGGATCTCAACGGCTCCGGACGGCTTGAGAAGTGGCCAGTAGAGGGGGAACAGCCCCCACATCGTGTAAGCGGCGATCCCGAACCAGACACCGCGCCGAAGGTCAGGCATGAACCCCATCTTCGGCCATTACCACCTTTAAACACAAATGCCTCTCACTATACGGAAATGTGTAGAGCTCCTAAAGCGTTAGTGACTATGTACTCTGGGACGAGACCTAGTGGAGGTAGTGCCATGGGCTGGCTGTTCGGCGGCAACAAGACATCGATGGTCCGACCCGAGGACGCCCTCCCCGGCCGTCCGGAGCCCATGCCGATCCCGTCCCGCCACGCGGTCCTCGACGCCCCCCTCACCCCGCCGGAGGGCCTCGAGATCGCCGACTTCGGCCTCGGCTGCTTCTGGGGCGCGGAGCGCAAGTTCTGGCAGACCCCGGGGGTCGTCACGACGGCGGTCGGGTACCAGGGCGGCTACACGCCCAACCCTACGTACGAGGAGGTCTGCAGCGGCCTCACGGGACACACCGAGGCCGTCAGGGTGGCCTTCGACCCGGCGAAGATCTCGTACGAGGAGCTCCTGAAGGTCTTCTGGGAGGCCCACGACCCGACCCAGGGCATGCGCCAGGGCAACGACGTGGGCACGCAGTACCGGTCGGCGATCTACTACCACTCCCCGGAGCAGCAGAAGGCCGCGGAGGCGTCGAGGGAAGCGTACCAGCGGGTGCTCAAGGAGGCGCGCTACGGCGACATCACCACCGAACTGGCCCCCGCGGGCCCGTTCCACTACGCCGAGGACTATCACCAGCAATATTTGTGGAAGAACCCGAACGGCTACTGCGGCATCGGTGGTACGGGCGTCTCCTGCCCGGTCGGCTTGACGTCGGGCGAGGCCTGAACCGTACCGTTGCGAACGACGCTTGCGGCTTGAGGGTAGCCAGTGTGGCCTTCTTAGTCATGGCCCGCTTTCCAGCCGGCCAGGCAACCGTGCCTGGTTGGCTGTCCTTCCCTTTCGTACGTTCCGGGTGATGTGTCACATCAACCCAGGCGAGGGGACGTATGGCGACATACGCCGAAAGCAAGGAAGAGTCCGTCGCCACCGTGTGGATGCGGGTTCGATCATGGTTCAACGGCCAGGCGAAACTCACCAAGGAAACGCTGCAGGCCGTCGAGGAAGCGCGCTCTGCTTCCGCAGCCGCCCAGGAGGCCTCGGAGAGGGCGGCAGAAGCAGTCGCTGAAACCCAAGCCGCCATCCTGAACTACCTGAACGGCGCGGCGAGGGAAGCGAAGGAGAAGCTTCGTGGTACTCCCGAAGAAGAGTTCGGGAAGCTATTCCTCGCCTATTTGCAGAGGGGACGCTGGAGGAACATATTCATCAGCAGGATGCTGACGGACCTGGACAATGAGGCTGGCGAACTCTCCTGGGGTGCCCTGCTGGCCGTCAACGCCGTCCTCGCGGCCGATAGAGAGGAGAAGGACCTCATCACGGCCGGACCCATGAAGGTGCTCATGGACTGGAAGAAGCGCGAGCAGGCGTCGGCGCGTCTGACCAGATCCGCAAGTCTTTCGAGAGCCCTTCTCGTCACCCGATGATCTTACTGCTGCAGGTGCGAGGCCACTGAAGCGTTCTGAGAAGACCGCTATGGCTCTCTTGGGTCGGCCCTGATCAGAACGTGTTCTGACGTACACTCGTGGAATGAGCACTAGCCATGCCGACGCGGTGACCTTCTCGGACTTGTCAAGAAATCCGCGAGCGGTCGCCGAGCGTGCGGCACGCCTTGGACGCGTGCGCGTCACGCATCGGGATGCGCCAGACTTCTACTTGACTGCGGCGGATCGCGAAGAGGAGCGCGAACGGACGCTGGCCACCGCTTCCCGGCTGTTTCTTGCCTTGATCAAGCACGATCCCACCGCGCGTGCGCTGGTCATTGCCATGCCGGAGGTCTTTCCTTGGGTTCGTCACCTGTCCTCGGACGAACTGCGTGCCTTCACTCTGGAACTGGTCGAAGCGCTCTCCGACGCGGCCGAGTTGGATGTCGACGCCACCACCCAGGAGGTCATCGCTGGCTGGCGAGCCACTGCCAGAATCAAGGCCGACCCTGCGCATTTCGCCGAGGCCAGCAAGCCTACGAGCGGTGACTTCGGGCAGGTGCAGGTTTCGCCATGAGTCCGAAGCGCGGAGATCGAGTTACGGTGCCACCGCCGGATGACGAGTGGGAGGTCCGGTTTGGTACCAGCGACGCGGTCAGGGGTTGGGAGGAACTGTGCCGTCATGCCCTGGCCAATACGCGCCGATGCTTCGAGGTGCTGCGGGTCGATCCCCGCTCGCGCTCCAGCCATGACCGGCAACATCGCCTACGTGGCGACCTCGCGACTCATCGTCACAACGGCAGGGACTTGGAGCAGTGGGAATTCGAGGTCACCAGCGGTGGGCGTGTGCGCTATGCCATCGATGATGTCGCTCGTACTGTCTGGGTGATCTATGCATCACCACGACACCCCAAGGACACTGAATAGTCGAACTATTGCTGCGTGAAACCAAGTGCTACCACCAGCAGTATTTGTCTAAAGTTCCGAACGGACACTGCGGGATCGGTGGCACTGGAGTCTTGTGCCCGGTGGGTGTCGCGCCTGCTGGTGAGTGATTTGATGGCTGCCCGGCAAGATCGTGAGTTGTTGCCCCTTCTGTAAGTTGCAAGGGCGCGATGCTCCTCTTGGGAGATCATCCAAAATCGCCTTCAACGCCGAACACGCCTGGGCATCGAGGGTGGGGTTCAGGGGGACGGCGCGCATACAACGTGTCCGCCAGCGGCTACGGCGCCCAACCTGACGACGATTCAAGAGGTCGGCAAATGTCGGCAGCATCGCTGCCCCCGGGCTGCTGCGGAGATCACCACACCATGCGGCGAGAGCGCACAATTTGCTACTCGAAGTAGTAAACTGGGCAGCATGAGCATGCCCGAGCAGGAGTTCACCCCAGGAACCGGCCCCGCCGCCAAGGTAAGTGTTTCCCTGCGAGCAGGGAACATTCGGGCGGTCCGGGAACGAGTTGGAGCCCGCGGGTTCTCCGCCTATGTTGATGCCGCAGTGGAGCGTCAGATCGAGCGGGATCTCCTGGAGGAAGCGCTTCAGGCCAATGAGGCCGCGTCCGGGCCGATCCCGCAGTCAATGCGCGATGAGGCGGCGGAACTGTTTCGCGGCGTCAAATCGGCCCCGGAACTCCAGGAGGAGCGCGGATGGCACGCGCACGAAGCCGGCTGAGCGCGGGCACCCTGGTCCTCGATTGCGAAGGGCTTGTGAAGTGGTGTGAGGCAGACCAGCGGGTGACCGCGCTCGTGCGGGAGGCGCAGGACAACGACTTCCGGGTCGTGGTCAGTGCGATGACGCCGATCGAGGCGCAAGACGTTCGCGTCAAGAGCGATCGTCTTAGGTGGTACTTGTCTCGATTGAAGATCGAGTCGGTGACCGAGGAGATCACTTCACGGGCGATCGAACTGCTACGAGATGCCCGCTTGCATGGCCACAAGTACGCGATCGACGCAGTGGTCGCGGCCACTGCGCTACAGGCGATCCGGCCGGTGATCGTGCTCACCTCCGATGAGGACGATCTGAGCAGGCTGTGTGGGAAGGCCGTGAGGGTGGTGGGAGTCTAGATGCTGCGCCGGTGGTCTTGATAACCAGCAGCTCAGTATCGGGTCGGCGTCGTTGAGATTTGGGCTGAGTCCGGGTCGAAGCCGCAGTAGGTCACACACCCAGATGCGACGGCGTCGATCACGTTGATGATCGACTGGACGTGGACCCAGGCTCGCGATCGGCGAGGTGCACAGCTTCGGATGATCCCGGCGATATAGGGGAAACATACCGCCCTCCTCTACTCTCCGTACGTCTTTCCCTGACTCAACGGACAAGCTCAGACCCCGCCTCGGTGGTCGGAAAGTTGGGTCCGGGCCCCCTTCTAAGGAGAAACACGCCATGCCTGGATCTCTATCGCGCCGCAGCCTGCTCAGGATCGGTGGCGGGGCCGTGGTCGCGGGGGCGGCCGCGTCCCTGACCCGTGACGTGCTGGCCCCCGACGCGGCGCAGGCGGCTACATGGCATTCCCAGCTCGTCTACCCGGGCGCCGACGGCCGACTTGTCTACAAGCCGGATTCACGAGGGAAGGTGATCCCGGACTTCAGCTGGGCCGGGTACCGCAATGGCCAGACGCCGATCCCGTCCGTCCCAGTCGTCAAGGAGATCGGCCCTGTCGAGGGTGACAACACCGCGCACATTCAGGCCGCGCTCGACGAGGTGGGCGCGATGCCGCTCGGCGCCAACGGGTTCAGAGGGGCGCTGCTCCTCAAGGCCGGTCACTACATCGTCGACGGCACGCTCCGGATGAAGCACGACGGTGTCGTGTTGCGCGGGGTCGGCAAGGAAGCCGACACGTCGGTCAACACGGTCATCACCGGTAAGGGCGACGGGAGCAAGAGCGCGGTCCTCTTCGTCGGTGGTACGTCCGGCGGCTGGGAATCGCAGGTGCCCGGCACCAAGACCGGCATCACCTCCAGCCTGGTCACGACCGGACAGCGCCGGATCACCCTGGCATCGACGGCCAACCTCAAGGTCGGCGACAACATCATCATCTATCACCCGCACACTCAGGAGTGGACCGACGCGGTCAACGGCGGGGGCGTGGTGAACGACCCTCCCTGGACCCCCGGCCAACCGCCGGAGCTGCCCATCATGTACAACAGGTACGTCCGGGAGATCGTCGGCAACGACATCATCATCTGCGCCCCCGTCTTCAACGATCTACGACAGTCCCTGTCCCAGTCCTACGTATACGTCTGGGACCGGGTCGGGCTTGTCCGCAATGTCGGCGTGGAGGACCTTCGCATCGACATGGGCGATCCGTCGAGCACCAGCGAGGACCACCCGCAGAGCTGCATCTTCGTCAGCAGGGTCGAGGACGCGTGGGTCATGAACGCCGCGCTCCTGCATTTCTCGGTCTCCGGCGTCTGGGTACAGCGCAGCACGCGGGTTACCGTGCAGCGGGTCCGGGCCGTCCAACCTCGTTCCGAGATCATCGGAGGAAGGCGGTACAGCTTCTGCGCCGGTGGCATGGCCCAGCAGGTCCTCTTCAACGACCTGATCGCGTTCTATGCGCGGCACGCCTTCATCGGCACGGGGATGAGCACCTGCTCTGGCAATGTGTGGCTGAACGGGTACAACAAGTTCGGCTACAACGAGACCGGCGGCCATCACCGGTGGAGTCAGGGGCTCCTGTACGACAACATCCAGGAACTGTCCAACCAGAGCGAGAACGATTGGGTCCTGGCCCTGCACAATCGCGGAGACAGGGGGAATGGGCATGGCTGGTCCTCGGTGAACAGCGTGGCGTGGAACTGCACCGTGGACAACGGCAAGAAGCTGTGCGTGCAGACTCCACCGACCGCCCAGAACTTCGCCATCGGCACTACCGGCATCGTCACCGGGCAGAACTGGTACACCAACCACCAGACCGGCTATGTGGAGGGGACCAACCGGTCGGGGCTGACACCTGGCTCCCTCTACCTGGCGCAGCTCGCCGATCGGCTCCGTGGCTCGTAAGCGATGTGCGTTGGCCGCGCCTCACTGGGCACAGCCAACGTCGCTCGGGCCTGCCTTCGTCCAGGCCGTCCGTCCCCGCCCTCGGCCGCCGCACGAACCCGCTGCGGATGCGGCGGCACAGCATGCTCCGGGGCCGCACGCCGGCCGGCTCCGGACTCCGAACGGTGTCAGAAGGGGACAGTGCCGTTGATGCAGTGGGGTCTTGGTGGCCTGGGCCATCGTATGCTGCCAGACGGCCATGTCGGCCTCGAGCTGGGCAAGTGATCACGTCCTCGTCCGCAGATCAGCGATCAACGCGTCGTACTGGGCGAAGGCCAGTTCTCTATCCCGAACCTGCCCGCTCCGCAATCGCGATTCTGTGCAGAAAGATATACAGTTTATGCATGGGTGTTCTGCACGATGCCACTGAGCTGAGTGTCACAGAGGCGGCCCAGCGAGGGGTTGCCCGACTGGTGGCTGATGCGGAGCAGGGGGCCGATCTGGTGGTCACCCGTCGGCATCAGCCAGTGGCGGCTGTTGTGAGCATTCGCCGGCTCAATGAGCTGGAGGAAGCGGCTGCTGATCTGCGTGACCTGGCGCTTGTGCTCGCCCGGTCGGTCACGGATACGGGGGAACGAGTCTCGCTCGATGAGGTGCTGGCCGCTTTCGGACATACTCGAGAGTCGCTGGCCGCCATCGCGGACGACGAGTAAACGTGTCCGACGTGGTCTTCACGGCGCCGGCGGTGGATGACCTCCGACGCATCGGCCCAGACGCGGTGCCCGAGGTTCTCAAGAAGATCCTTCTGCTGCTGGAGAACCCTGAGGCCGGTTACCCGCTCGGCGGGGGACTGACCGGGTTTCGGAAGCTGGTGGTAGGTCGCAACACCTGGCGTGTCGTCTACCGCATCGCCGAGGACAAGTCGGTGGAGATCTGTGAGGTGTGGGCCGTCGGCGAGCGGGCCGATGCGGAGGTGTACGCGGAGGCGGCGGCGAGGGTGCGCGAGGCTGGCGCTGACCGTCCCGAGATTGTCCAGCTCGGCCAGGTGATCGAGCGCCTCGGCACGCTGTCCGCTCACATTAGGGTGGAGAAGGCATCGCCTAGAGAACCGGTTCCAGATTGGCTCGCGGACCGGTTGATCCACACGGTCGGGATGGCCCGTGAGGACGTTGCTGCTCTTGATCTCCAAGAGGCCGTCGACTTGTGGGCTGAGTACCGGTCGAAGCTCCGTTAGGTTGCACATCTATTGCCTGATGCGAAGTGCTACCACCAGCAGTACTTGTTCAAGAACCCGAACGGCTACTGCGGGATCGGCGGGACCGGTGTCAATATAAGTGACCCATCTGAGTGGTCCGATGCTTGTCCGACAGGTCTGACGCAGGCCGAAGATTGACAAGATCATTTCGGGTCAGGCTTACCGCGATCGCTCTCAATGGACGATTGGTTCGTCGTCATGGGTCTGGAGTTCGGAACGGACCAGCCGGTTAGCATGGTTCATTTGCTGCGGAGCGCCGCAAGACGTTTGTCATGGGGCAGAATGATCGTGTGACGGAGGTCATTCCTGCCGAGCGGATGCCGGCCACAGTACGAGCCGCCAGGGTCATCATGACCCTGCAGTTAGGCTTCAGTCTTTTCCTTTCCGCCTTGCTGTTGCCGTCCGCACCGGCTGTCTTCAGCCACCCGGTACTTCTCGTGGCGTTGCTCCAGCTCCTCTTCGTCGTGGTGCTCACGGGGTGGCTGGTATTTCGCTGGTCGTCACGCAGGAAATGGGTCCGCTGGTGCGCCATCGCCTTCGAGGCGGTCGCGGTCGGCAGTAACCTCATTCTGACCATTATCGACGGCGAGCGGGGTTGGAGGCTGATCGACCTGGGCACCATCCTGCCGCTCGCGATCGTCATCACGTTGCTCACACCTGCGGCAGCGCGCTGGTTCAACCGTGCCGATCACGAGGTCATGGGCACGCGTTCCTCCGCTATGAACTAATGCCTGTCCGACAGGTCTGACGACGACCGAAGACCGACAAGATCATCTATAGCTCAAAATCCACTCATCCCAGTCGGCTGGTTGCGAGTTCGTCTCTGAACGCGCGAATGGGTCCCGGCCGACTGGAGGTCCAGCGGCGCGTGTCTCGCATTTATGCGCCGATCTGCGGTCGCGGAGGTTTCGGCGGGCCATACAACTCCAGGTAGACCTCGCGAAGTTCGACTGCTTCGGGCAGGCCATGCTCCTCGACGTCCGCGATGACCTCTTTCGCCCGCCAGTAGTTCGACGGCACGAGCAAGCCACTCATCACCGCCTGGAGAGCGGCGTGGCCAGCCTCACCCTGCTCGTCCGTGGCAAGCAGGGCCAGCGCCAGATCCAGCCGCGCGGAGGCGGCCCGGCGCGGGCGCGGCCCGCCGTCCTCGGTGGACGAGGAGTGGTGATGACCGAGCGGACCGATTGGGCTGATCTCCGTGACCGACGACTGTCCGAGCCCGGGGCGGCCGAGGCATACGATGCGGCTCGTCTCGCCTTCGAACTCGGCCGGGCAGTACGACGATGCGGGAATCTCGTGGGTGGCGCCAGAGTGAGCTGGCTCGTGCGGCTGACATGACGCAGTCAGCAGTGGCCCGTTTCGAAGGAGGAGGCACCGTGCCGACACTGCCGGTATGTACGACATGGGCCGTGCGTGACCGCGCCTCAGCTCCCCCGCGGGTTCACGGCTACCTCAAGGACGACGGCGTGAGCGCCGTCGGCGTCGATGAGGTGTTCTTCCACTGTGGGACCGGTGACAGCCAGGCGGTGGCGGTGCAGCCAGCCGAACAGGTCCTGCCCGGCGCGGACTACCTCTGCTGAGGGTGGAACGACGGCTCGTACGACGGTGCGGGCAGGTAGGAACAACTGCTCGCCGGCGCCGTCGGTGGTCACCGCGGCGGCGAAGCCGCCCGTCGGTTGCCCGCGGAGCCAGGTCAACAGGGCCGCCGGTGGCGCCGGGCAGACGGCGGCCAGTTCGGCGGGATGCTTGAGGCGCATGCGGCGGACGCGTAGTCGACGCGAGTCCACTGCGGTCTGTTGCGGCAGGATCGACATGGGCACGGCGAGGTGGTCCTCGGCGTGAGCTGCGGTCGCGGTCAGCGTGGCGATGTCACGCCTGATGTTCGCCACGATCTCGGTCAGCGCCTGCCGCAGCTGTGTCTCGGGAGCGTCCAGCAGATCGGCGATCTGGCGCAACGGCAGGCCGAGGCGCCGCAGTCCGCGGATGCGTTCGAGCCGGGACAGCTCGGCCACGCCGTACCAGCGGTAGCCGGTGGTACGGTCGACCGCGGCGGGAACCAGCAGCCCGATCTTGTCGTAGTGGCGCAGGGTCCGTTCGGATACGCCGACCATGCGCGCCAGTTGCCCGATCCGCCACATGGCGTCCCCTCTCCTGGCAGGTTGACCTTGTCCCTGCGTCAGGGTTCTACCGTCACGGTCATGACTGATCCGAACCCTCGGCGCCGGCTCACCGGTGCGCTGTTGTTGACCGCGCTGGTAGCCATGATCGCCGGTACGGCCATCGCGGTGCCATCGGGGTTGACCCTGAGCCCGTCCGACCCCCGCGCCGCGCTGGACGCGGTGAGCGAGCAGGCCGGGCTGCACTTGACCGAGCTGGCCTTCGACGTGCTGGGCTGGCTGGCACTGACCGCGGCCGGGCTCGTGATGGCCGCTCGCCCGGCCGAGACGTCAAGACCGTATCTGGTGACGCTGGCCGGTGGCCTGCTGGCCGGCGCCGGGCTGGCCGGCCTGCTTCATGACGCCGGAAACCTGGCACTGACCCAGTTGGCCGCCCGCCCGCCCACCCCGGAGGCCGCCACAGCGGTCCTGGCCGTCCTGCTCACCGCCAAATGGGCAGTCAATCTGGCCGGGTTGCTGTGGGTCGCCGCCACCGCCGCCGGCGCGGTGGGCATCCCGATGCCCGCCGGGCTTCGTGCCACCGGCATGATCGCCGCACTTGTGGGCCTGGCCGCGGTCGTGCTTCCGTGGACGACCGGGACCGACGGCCCTACGGGGGCACAGGAGCAGCTCGGGTATGCGCTCCACATGCCCGTCATGATCTGGTACGGGGTCCTGGGCTGGCGGTATCTGCGCAGGCAGCATGCGGTTGTCGCTGCTCTTGATCACCGGTCCGAGCCTCGATCTCCTGCCTGAAGTGAAGCACCGGAATGAATCAGTTGCCGTGAAAGGTCTCGCTGGCGTGCGCGGAGCATGAGACAGCACTTCGTCAGTGCAGAGGGTCCGGCCCCAAGGTTGAGGTCGGACCCTCTGCGGGGCGATTGGAGGAACTCAAGCGCGCTCCAAGGCCCTCACGAGATCATCGGCGAGGGAGGACGTTGCCAAGGCAACCGTCTCGGGTTCGCCGATTCCCTCTTCTGCGCGTCCGGCCATCCTCGAGCCGAGCGCGTCCGGTCCCACCGCGAACAGTGTGGCCAAGTGTTCGATGGCCTGGGTTGTGACCTCGCTGCTGATGGGCTCACGAGACAGGAGTCTGAAGGTGGCGGCCAGCTCTGCGGTGTCGGCGTCGACCAGGATGCGGTACGTGTCGTGTGCGTCCTTGTCATTCAGCCGGTGGGGAACCGAAACTCGTTCTGCGATCTTGTGGAGCTTGGCCACCAGCAAGGCCGCGGGCCCGGCGACTCTGACTCGATAGGCGCGGGCATCGTCCGGGTCAAGGGCGGTGACGTCCATGACCGTGTTGTCGATGACCGCAGCTTCGAGGCCGCGGGCGCGCCGGGTCGCACGGCGATCATGTGGTGGAATGCGGGCTCCCCGCGTGTTTCTCGTACCTGCTCCTGCAAGGCCCTCGGGCACCATCAGATCGACCGGGAGGCCCTCGGGGTTCAGCCATGCGCCGGGCTGTCCGTCGATGGGGTCACGGTAGAACCCCGCGCGGCTCATGGACCGTTCCAGGAGTGGTTCGTCCTCCAGAATCCTGGGGTCGAGTGCGAGATCGCTGTCCTTCGTCGTCTCGGCGAGCGCGACAGAACTTCCCGCAGTGCGCAGGTAGATGGCCTGTGCCCCGATCACGATCACAGCGTCGCGATGGGCATCCAGCGCAGCCAATGCATCAAGAAGCGCGGATCGAGATCGGACGAGGATGTCGCCACTATCGACGCCAGGAGGATTCATGTCGCGTCATCCATTCGATGAGTTCTTCGGCTTCAGAAGGGCTTCGCCCAGGGCCCGTCATCAAATCGACGGCGACCTGGGACGGTGCTGCGATCGTGAGACCGGAGGCGTCGGTAAGGGCGCGGGTGAAGACGACGTCGGTTTCCGGCTCCGCCAACATCACATTCGCTCCGGCATCGGCAGGGCGAAGACCCCAGAGTTGCGCGGTGTGCCGAGCGTCCGCCGTGTAGATCATCGCGGAGCGGGCGGGAGCGTGGGGGGCCCAGGTGGCCGCGGCCAGGGTCCCGGTCACGACGTACTGCGTGGGATTTTCGGACGCCCGCTGCATGAGGTTCGACAGGCCTCTTGGCGCTATCCAGCGTGTGACACGACTGTTCCGTACGAACCCGTAGTCCTCGCTCCAACGCCTCAGCAGTGCGGCCCAGTCGGAGACCACGACCGCGCCGGAACTGTTCCGCGTTGCCAGTTCCTCGCTTTCGAGGAACTCGATCACCCGATAGGTCGACCCGGTAGAAACGTCGGCGACAGTGACGAGTTCGCGGATCGCCCACGATCTGTCATGGTCCAACAGCGCGCGCACGACCTTCGCCGCAGGAGCGCCCTTCAACGTTCCGCGCGGTCTTCCAGGACCGCGCCACGGATCATGGTCGGCCCCTCGGTCCGCAACGTACAGACCGGGCCGAGGGACGTTCAGGTTTATGTTCCCTGTCGCGTCTATGTAGGACAGGCCGGCATCGGAGAGTCGCTTGCGCACGGGCGGCGACAGGTATCTGGAGACGACAACCCCACGGCTGCCTGGAAGCTCTTCCGCCTGGGCGGCTAGTTGCTGAAGCAGCGTAGCGGTGTCGCGTCTTTCCACCACGCGCTTGGCTTCGACGACCAGCACGACCGAGGTTCCGTCCGGTGCCGTCACCTTCCAGAGGGCGTCGAAGCGGGCATCGGGCGGCCTGTGGCTCAGCGGTTGGATGTCCCACCCGATCGGCAACCGGTCACCCAGCACGCCCATCCCGGCCATCAGAACTTCAGCCTTGTTCTGAGGCTGTGGCTTCGCCTCCATCGGTGCTCTCCAGTCCTTTGATGTTCGGGAAAAACCCTACCTCCGTCGCGGACGGAGGTAGGGGATTTCCCGAACAAACCGCCGCTGTGGTTGTTGGCACGACGCCTCTGCAGCCACCAGCAGTATTTGTTCAAGAGCCCGGACGGCTACTGCGGGATCGGGCGGGGTGTCCGGCCGGCATCGCGCCTGCCGGCGAGTGAGTGAGGCTCTCGGAGAGGGTCGCGTGGCCGGCAGAGTCTCAGGGGCAGTGACTCTCGCTACATGGGGATTCGGATTGCGTAGATAGACTGCGCACAGATAATCTCCTCGCAGGTTAATTTCGAAGTGGGGAGGACGCTGTGTGGGAGTACGAGTACAGCGTGGAGACCGGCGCCGACGCCGGGACGGTGTGGCGGCACTGGTCGGACATGGCCGCATGGCCCGAGTGGAACGACGGGATCGCGAAGATCGAGGTCGACGGGCCCTTCGCGGTCGGCACGACGTTCACGATGGTTCCGCCCGGTGATGAGCCGATCCGGATGCGCCTGGTGGAGATCGTGCCCGGAGAGCTGTTCACTGACGAGATGGACGGCGGCGAGTTCGTCGTACGGACCGTCCATCGGCTGGAGCCGGTAGAGGGCGGGGGCGCCCGGATCGTCTACCGCACCGAGATCACCGGTCCGGCGGCCGGGCAGATCGGTCCCGAAATCGGGCCGGCGATCACCGCGGACTTCCCGGACGTCCTCGCCGCCCTGGTGCGGCGGGCGGAGGCGTAAGCGGGTGGCCTCCAAGCCCGAACAGAGCCCTGGTTTCCTGCTGTGGCACGTCACGCTGCGCTGGCAGCGCGACGTCGTCGCGGCTCTCGCGCCGCTCGACCTCACCCACGTGCAGTTCGTGCTGCTGGCCAGCGCGTGGTGGCTGAACTCCCATGGGGACGACCCCAACCAGCTCGCCCTCGCCCGGCACGCGGGCACCGACGTGAAGATGACCTCTCAGGTGCTCCGCAAGCTGGAGGCGAAGGGGCTGATCGAGCGTCAGGTGGACCCTGTCGACACCCGGGCGAAGCGGCTGCGGGTCACCGAGCGCGGGGCGGAGCTGGCGCAGAGGGCTGTCGCGGTCGTGGAGGCAGTGGACGCGAGGTTCTTCGAGATCGTGCCCGATCGGGCCGTTCTCCTGTCGACCCTGCGGCTGCTCGCCGAAGGTGGCCACCGCTGACCCGCAGGGCCACTGTTGAACGTGATCGCGTACGCCGCTGACACAGGAGCACAAGGGTGTCTGCTGTGGCAGGCGGTTTTCATGCGGAGATCATGCGCCCCGTGATCGATCGTGGTCAGTGACGTCAGTCGCGCTACGGAGGTTACGCATGAAGCACATCCGACACGCAGCCGTCCGCCTCGTGGGCCGGGTTCGCATGGGAGGCATGTACACCTACTGGAACTTCTTCAACTAAGGATCCGAGGGCCGACGAGTGACGCATGCAGCTGGTTCGGAGCGCCCGCCCGGGCCCCGAGGGCACTGGTTGTTCGGCAACACCGAGGAGTACGACCGGGACAGGTACGCTTTCCTGGAACGGTGTCACCGTGAATACGGGGACATCTTCTCGTTCGACGCCCGCACCATCGTGGTGTCCTCACCGGATCAGGTGCATGCGTTGCTCACCAGGACCAACGGCGACTTCCTGGCCGAGAACTCGCCGCTGGCGGGAAGCGTGGACACCGAGCAGATGGCGGCCGACGCCGAGCTGTGGACCACGACCCGCCGCGCGGGCTGGCAGGGTTTGCACAGGAGGGTGGCGCAGGCGCACGCCGAACGGTTGCGTGAGATCTTCCTCGGGACGGTCGGTGACGGGGAGACGGACGTGCTCCCCACGATGGCGGATTTCTTCGGCCGGGCGACCGCCGACTTCTGCCTGAGCGCCGACGCGGCAGGCGTGCCGGAGACGCTGGCCGAGAACGTCGCGGCCATCGATCCCCTGTCGCGCGACTCGCTGCAGCTCCCGCCGTGGTGGCCGTCGCGCAAGGTGCGGCGCTTCGCCCGCTCCCGCAAGCGACTCCTGACGCTCATGGCCGACATCGTGCGCCGTCGTCGTACCGCCGGAGACTCCTCCGCCGAGGATCTCCTCGGCGTGCTCCTCGCCGCGGGCGCCTCGAATGCCGCGGGCGCCTCGAACGCCGCGGGAGACGAGGGAGACGAGGGACCCGCGGGCGGTCGGCAGCTGTCCGACCTGCAGATCGAGCGGTTCCTGCGCGGCATCATGCTCGCCGCCCTGGGCGTCCCGGCCGCCGCGCTCACCTGGATCGTGTACGAGCTCAGCACACGGCCGGATGTCCTGGCCCGGCTGGAGGAGGAGGCCGCTTCGGCCGGCGAGGTCCCGGTCATGGGGGACCTGCCCTACACGGAGGCGTTCGTCAAGGAGGTGCTCAGGCTGTGGCCGCCGACCTGGCTGATCGGCCGGACCGTACGCCGGGAGACCGAGCTCGACGGGTGGCGGCTCAAGACGGGGGACCAGGTGCTGTTCAGCCTGTATCGGCTGCATCGCGATCCGCGCTGGTGGTCCGACCCGGACCGACTGCTGCCGGAGCGGTGGCTGGATCCGCGTGCCGTGCCCGTCAGGCACACCTATCTGCCTTTCGGCGCCGGGCCGCGGGTGTGCGTGGGGACCCAGCTCGGCATGATGCAGCTGACGTTGGCGACGTCCTGGCTGGTCAGCGGCATGAGCATCACGCCGTCGCACGAGGCGGCGATCGTGCCCGACTTCAGCGGTCTGCTGGTGCCGCGGGACTTGAGGGTCCGGCTGGAGCGGCGGGCCGTACGGCAAGGCGCCTGATCTTCTGCTGGACCTTCTCGGCTTCGGCCACGCGGTGCTGCTTGTGATAGAGGTCGAGCGCCCGCTGCCAGGCGTCGCGGGCGGCGGCGGGCTGCCCCATCTCGTGGTGGACGTCGCCGATGCGGGCGAGGGTGTCGGCGCCCTGATAGGCGTTGCCGAGTCTCTCGCGCAGTTCGAGGCATCGGCCGTAGTAGCCGAGTGCCTGGTCGTGCCGGCGCTCCCAGTGGGCGATGTAGCCGAGGCTGTCGAGCGTGGCGGACTCGCCGTTCAGGTCCTCGTGCTTCCGGAACAGCTCCAGAGCCTGCTCGCAGTACGACCGCGCCTTCGGGTACCGGCCGAGCTTGGCGTGGCACCAGCCGGCGGCGCTGAGCGCGTTGGCCTCCCAGAGGGGGTCCCGGAGCTCCCGCTGGAGGCGCAGGGCGTTCTCCACGTGCGGGATCGCGCGCTCGGGTTCGCCCTGCGCGAGCCAGGCGAACCCGAGGGTGTGGCTGGTGTGCGCCTGCCCGGCGAGGTCCTCCTCCTGCTCGAACAGCTTGTACGCGAGCAGCAGATGTTCCAGGCCGTCGGCGGCCCGGGAGTCCTGCGCGTAGGCGTACCCCAGATACCAGTGGGCGAGGGCCCGGGTGCCCGGGTCTCCCAGTCGTTCGGCGGCGGCCAGGGCCGTCTCCCAGGACTGGATGCGCTGCTCGTGCTGGCACCGCTTGTGGTACGTGTCCGTGGCCCAGGCCAGCCGCCAGACGGCCGCGTCCATGCCCAGCCGCACGGCGAGCCGTTGTACGGCGATGAGGCTGGGCTGCTCGTCCTCGAACCAGGCCCAGGCCGACGCGGCGTCCTCGAACTCGTCCTCCACGGGCTCGGCGGAGATCCGCTCGGCCAGCGGACGGTTGGGGTTCAGCAGCCGTTCGCCGGCGCGGGCGGTGTGCACGTAGGAGCCGACCAGGCGGGTCAGCGCTTCTACCCGCTCGTGCTCGGGCCGATCGGACCGCGCGCGTTCGGCGGCGTAGAGCCGGACCAGGTCATGCGTGCGGTAGCGCCCCGGACGGTGCTGGTGGACCAGGTTGGCGGCTTCGAGGTGCTCCAGCGCCACCCTGGTGCGGGAGGCGGGCAGGCCGGCGAGCGCGGCGGCCGAGCGCAGGCTGACGTCCGGCCACGGCGCCAGTCCCAGGAGCGCGAACAGCCGGGCGGTGGCGGGGTGGAGCGCCTCGTACGAGGAGGTGAACGCGGCCCGGAGGTCGGTGTTCAGGTCGCCGGTCCGCAGGGCGTCGAGGCGGGTGGCGGGGCTGCTCAGCTCCCCGGCGAGGACGGACAGGGGGAAGCCCGGGTGCATGGCGGCGCGCGCGGTGAGCACGCTGATGGCCAGGGGGAGGCCGCCGCTGTGCTCCACGAGGACGGCCGCGCTGTCGGGATCCGCGTCGATCCTCGCCGCACCCAGGTGGTGGCCGAGCAGGCGGCGCGTCTCATCGGGCGTGAGCGGGTCCAGCCCGATCAGGCTCACACCGTGGGTGGCGATCAGGCCCGGGAGGAGGTTCCGGCTGGTGATCACGACGACGCAGCTGGGGCTGCCGGGGAGCAGCGGTTCGACCTGTGCCGTGTCGCGGGCGTTGTCGAGGACGACGAGCAGGCGGCGGCCCGCGACCAGCGAGCGGTAGAGCCCGGTCTGGGCCTGCTCCCCGGTGGGGACGGCCGCCGCCGGGACGCCGAGGGAGCCGAGGAAGTGGCGCAGCGCCACCTGAGCCGGCAGGGGGTCGCTGGTCGGGTCGAACCCGTGCAGGTTGACATGGAGCTGGCCGTCGGGGAAGAGGCCGAGGTTGTCGTGCGCCCAGTGCAGGGCCAGCGAGGTCTTCCCCATTCCGCCGGTGCCGCTGATGGCGGCGATGGCCACGCCCTTGCCGGTCCGGTCGCGGGCGAGGCGGTCCAGTTCGGCGCGCTCGCGCTCGCGGCCGACGAAGTGCGGGGGCGGAGCAGGTAACTGGCGGGGCACCGGCGGGGCCACCCCCGATGCGGCCTCGGAGGTCTCCTGCGCGGTGTCCGGGGGTTCGAGCATGGGGTCCGAGGTGAGGATCCGCTGGTGGAGCCGTTGCAGCTCACGTTCGGGCTCCAGCCCCAGCTCCTCGGTGATCCGCTGCCGTAGCCTGCGGTAGATCGCCAGCGCGTCGGCCCGCCTGCCGCTCCGGTGCAGGGCGAGCATGAGCTGCCCGTGCGCCGCCTCGCGCAGGGGATGATCCGTGACGGCGGCGGTGAACGCGGTGATGGCTTCGGCGTGCCGGCCCATCGCGAGCAGGGCCGAGCCCCGCCCCTCCACCGCTTCCAGCCGCAACTCTTCGAGCCTGGCCACCTCCGCCTGGACGAAGGAGCCGTCGATCCCCACCAGCGGCGCCCCGTGCCAAAGGCCCAGCGCCTCGTCGTAGCGGGTCACCGCGGTCTCCAGGTCGCCGCCGGCCGCGGCCTGGCGGGCCCGCGCCACGCAGTCGAGGAACGTGGCCAGGTCGAGCTGGTCGGGCGCCAGCCGCACGACGTACCCGGGCCGCTGCGTGCGGATCAGATTGTCCCCCGCGGCGACGCACGTCTTCCTGAGGTCGGAGATCAGCATCCTGACCCGGGAAGAAGGCGAACTGGGCAGCGGCGCGCCCCACAATGCCTCCGCCAGCCGCTGGACCGACACCACGCGGTTGGCGCTCAGCAGCAGGATCGTCAGCAACGCCCCCTGTTTGCCGGTCAGGACGAGGTTCCCGCTTTCGGTCTGGAGCTCCACCGGCCCGAGAACGCGGAATCCGGCCCGCGTACGACCTTCAGAACGCACCGGCGACCTCCAGCTGAGCTGCCGAACCGGACGGAGGGGCATTTGTCAGGATAGTCGAGACTTGATCATCCTTCCTTGGCGATCAGGTGGGCTCGCCGGGTCGTCCGCGCCACTTGGCGATTCTTGACTGCTGTTGTGGAATGTAGGCGGGAATGCTTGTCAACTGGCGGAGTTGAGGGTCGGCCGTACCGCGCGCGTTCACGGCCCCATGAAGAGAGGGGCGGTGCGGATGGCAGGTGGCTCCCCGGCCGTGGAGCTGGCAGGAGTGTCCGTGGCGTACCGGGCCAACGACGGCACGGAATACACCGCGGTACGGGACATCGACCTGGCTGTCCCAGCCGGCCGGTTCGTGTCCGTGGTGGGGCCGACGGGGTGTGGCAAGTCGACGATTCTCAACGTGGCCGCCGGACTCTTGAGGGTGAGCGGGGGAGAGGTCCGGATCGCCGGTCAACGGCTGAGCGGTCTCAACGCGCACGCGGGCTACATGTTCCAGCAGGACGCGCTGCTTCCGTGGAAGACGGTGCTGGACAACGTCGCGTTCGGGCTGCAGTTGCGCGGGGTCGCCCCGGCCGAGCGCGCGCGAAGGGCCGCGGAGTGGCTGCGGCGGGTCGGGTTGTCCGGCTTCGAACGCGCCTATCCGCACCAGCTGTCAGGAGGCATGCGCAAGCGCGCCGCCGTCGCTCAGACGTGGATCGCCGACCCCGACATCCTGCTGATGGACGAGCCGTTCGGCGCTCTCGACGTGCAGACCCGCCAGATCATGGAGAGCGAGCTGCTCGCGCTGTGGACGGGGTCGGGGAAGACCGTCGTCTTCGTGACTCACGACCTCGACGAGGCGGTGTCGCTGTCGGACGAGGTCGTGCTCCTCTCGGCCGGTCCGGGGAGCCGCATCATCGGCCGCTACCCCATCGATCTGCCGCGTCCCCGCGACCTCATGAACATCCGTACGCGGCCGGAATTCACCGAGGCGTACGCCCACGTCTGGGCCGACCTCCGGGAAGAGGTGATGAAGGGCTATGAACGCACCGTCCGCGGCTGAATCCGCGGTCGACGAGGGCGGCCGGGAGATCGCCGCGCGGGTCGCGCCCGGGTTCCGGAAGCGGGTGCGCCGGCGTGCCCTCGTCGTGCGCGGGGCCCAGACCCTCCTGGGCGTGGTGGTCGTGGCCCTGTGGGAGCTGCTGGTCCGGCTGCGGGTGATCGACCCGTTCTACTTCAGCCGGCCGTCGGACATCGCGCTCCGGGTCCGTGACTGGTTCGCGGACGGCGAGATCCTTGAGCATCTGCGGGTCACGCTCGTCGAGGCGTCGTTGGCGCTGCTGATCGGCGCCGCCCTCGGGCTCGGCGGCGGATTCCTGCTCGCCCGGGTCACGCTGCTCGCCGACATCCTCGATCCTTACATCAAGATGCTGAACGCGCTCCCGCGCGTCGTGCTGGCACCGATCTTCCTGCTCTGGTTCGGCCTGGGCATCTGGTCGAAGGTCGCCTTCGGCGTCACGCTCGTCTTCTTCATCGTCTTCTTCAACACCTACCAGGGCGTACGGGACGTGAGCTCCGTCCTCGTCGACAACGCGCGAATGCTCGGCGCGAAGGAGCGGCAGCTGATCCGGCACGTCTTCCTGCCGAGCGCGCTGACGTGGATCTTCTCCAGCCTGCACGTGAGTGTCGGGTTCGCCATCGTCGGCGCCGTCGTCGGCGAGTATCTCGGCTCCTCGCGCGGCATGGGATACCTGATCTCGCAGGCGGAGGGCGTCTTCGACACCACCGGCGTGTTCGCGGGCATGGTCGTGCTCTCCGCCGTGGTGCTCCTGCTGGACCTGGCCGTGCACCGCATCGAGCGCCACCTGCTCCGCTGGAAGCCCGACGTCGCAGTCTGATCCTTTGGAGGAACCATGCACTCCTGGCCGTGGTCACGCAGGCTGCTCATCGGGGCGGTCGCGAGCGTCCTGGCTCTCGCTCAGAGCGCCTGCGGCGGCGGTGAAGGAAGCGCAGGCAGGGTGACCATCGGCATCGGCGGCCAGTCCCTGCTCGTCTACCTGCCCACGACTCTGGCCCGGCAACTGGGCTACTACCAGGCCGAGGGGCTCGACGTGCGGATCGAGGACCTGCAGGGCGGCTCGAAGGCTCTGCAGGCCCTGCAAGGGGGCAGCGTCGACGTGGTCAGCGGGTTCTACGACCACACCATCCAGATGCAGGCCAAGCGGCGGGAGCTCACGGCCTTCGTCAACATGCTGCGCTATCCGTCCCTGGTGCTCGCGGTCTCGCCGAGGACCACCAGGGACATCCGGTCGATCGGCGACCTGAAGGGCGCGACCGTGGGCGTGACCGCTCCGGGGTCGTCGACGGACTTCTTCCTGAAGTATTTGCTGGTCAAGCACGGCCTCAAGGCCGATGACGCCGCCGTGCAAGGGGTCGGCGGCGAGGCCACCGCGGTCGCCGCGATGGAGAACGGCAAGGTCGACGCCGCCGTCATGATCGACCCGGCCTTCTCGTTCCTGCAGAAGCGCGCCGGCGCCGACAAGGTGCGCGTGCTGAGTGACACGCGCACCGTGCGGGGTGTGGAGCAGGAGTTCGGGGTGTCCACCTACCCCGCCGCCGTCCTGTACTCGACCTCGGACTGGGTCGGGAAGAACAAGGAGACGGCCGCCAGGCTCGCCCGGGCGATCACGCGCACGCTGGCGTGGGTTCAGCGGCATTCGCCGCAGGAGATCGCCGCGAAGATGCCCGCGGAGTACGCGGCGGGTGACGCGGAGGTCTACGTGCACGCGATCGAGCGGGCCAAGGCCGCGTTCTCCCCTGACGGGACCATCCACATGGATGGTGCCGAGGCCGTCCACGGGGTGCTCAAGCGGTTCAACCCGGAGGTCGCCGGTGCGAAGATCGACCTGAGCAGGACCTTCACCAACGAGTTCCTCGCGGCCAGGTGACGGTCGGCGGCGCCTCGCCGGACGAGATCGCCGAGGTGCTCCGCCCGTGCTTCCGATCCCTGGCCGGCAGCTGATCACCCGCGCGATCCCCGATCGAATCCACTTCTGCGCGCAGCGCCCGCGGCCTGCGGGGAAAGGTGCCGATGCGTATTGAGGTGCCTTCTCCATTGGCGCGGCGAGGTCTCCGCCCGACCTGCGGAGTTTACTTCGCTGTCATCCGGATCTTTCATTATGAAATGAGTACGGCGCCGGCCGGTGTCGGCCGCTGAATCACCGTCCAACCTTGGACCCGCAGGTGGACAGGGGGATTCGGGCGGCAGAAAAGCGGAGGTATGCATGGACGTGCGGCTCGACCATCTCGTCTGCTGGGTCTCCGACCAGCTCCATTCCCTGCATTTCTACGAGCAGGTTATCGGCCTGCCCGGGGTGCGGGCCGAGGCGTTTCGCGAGGGAAAGGCGGCCTTTCCGAGCGTGCGGATCTCGACCGAGACCATCCTCGACCTGATGACGTACGACGCCTCCATGGGCGTGGACGAAAGCACCGGGGTCAAAGGGAGCGCCGGGCATCCGATCAACCACTTCTGCCTGGCCGTCGGAAAGGAGGATTTCGACGAGCTGCAGGTCCGGCTGAAGCAGCACGGGGTCGAGATCACGGGCTCCGGCGTCAACTCCTTCGGCGCGCAGGGCATCGCCCCCGAGACGATGTACTTCCCCGACCCTGACGGCAACGTGCTGGAGGTCCGCTACTACGAGTGACGGCGCAGCTTGGCCCGGGCGGCGCGGCGTACGAGAGGGCCCATGTCCTCCAGGGCCGTCACCAGGCCCGCCAGGCTCTCCAGGGCGTCGAACGCCTGGTTCGCGCCGTCCGGGTCCACGCCTTCGTAGAGCTCCAGGCCCACGAACGCCGCCGCCGTGGCCTTGGCCAGCCCCGTCACGTCCACGAACTCCGCCAGCGACGACTTCGCCAGCACCCTCCCCAGCGCCTGCTCGACCTCCTCGATCCACAGGTTGAGGCCCGTGGTGGTGGCCGGCGCGAGTTCGGGGTCGGTCTGGCCGCCCGCGAGGACCTGGGCCAGGGCGGCGACGGAGCCTTCCGCACGTTCCTCCGCGTGCAGCGCGCGGCCGAGGTCGAGGAGCTCGCGGAGGGTGGTGACGGCGGCGAAGCGGGCGCGGTAGAGGGCGATGCGCTGCCGGGAGCCGTGCTCGCAGGCGGCCGCGAGGAGCCCGCCGACGCTGCCGAAGTGGTAGAAGACGAGGGCCTGGTTGACGCCCGCCGCCGCGGCGATCGTACGGGCCGAGACGCCGGCGATGCCGTGCTCCTTGAGCGTCTCCAGCGCGGCTTCGAGCAGTTTGGTACGTGTGTCGGCCACCGGCATCCCTCCTCCGCCTCACGTTAGCGGGACACCGCGGTTGGAAGTGTCGGTCGGGTTTGGTACACAGACGGGCATGGGTGTGACCGTCGATGAGTTCCTCAAGATGCTGGACGAGCTGCCCGGGGTCCGCATGAGTCACGGCGGCGAGTGGATCGGCCTCAAGGTTCGTGACAAGGGCTTCGGCTACCTGTGGGAGGCGACCGAGACCGTCGGGCTGAAGGCCACGATCGAGGAGCAGATCGCGCTGGTGGCCGAGCGGCCCGAGGTGTTCGAGGTGCAGTTCACGGCCGGGCGGTTCGGCTGGGTGGTGGTGCACCTCGACAGGATCGACCCCGACGAGCTGTTCGAGCTGGTGGCCGAGGCCTGGTGCCTGACCGCGCCGAAGGCGATGGTGGCCGAGTTCGAGGCCGCCCATGAAATCGGGCAGGGCGCCTTATAGGTGCATTACGGGTAATCTCGGGCATTGTGGGCGCTGTGCACGTTCGACTGCGGGAGTGGCGCGCGGACGACGCTCCGGTCGTGCTGAGGGCCTTCCGGGCACCGGACCTCCGGACGCAGGCGCCCTGGCCCGTCGTCACGCTCAAGGACGCCTCCGGGTGGATCGCCGCCTGGCAGGGGGTGGGCCACGCGTTCGCCGTCACGGTCGAGGGCCCCGCGGGTGAGCAGGTGGTCGGAAACGTCGCGGTGTCCCGCCTCGACGAGCACGACAACGGCTGGGTGTCCTACTGGGTCGTGCCCGAGGCCAGAGGGCGGGGCATCGCCGCGGCGGCCACCGCGGAGCTGGCCCGGTGGGCCTTCGGCGAGCTGGGCCTCCACCGGCTGGAGCTGGGGCACCGCACGAACAATCCGGCGTCGTGCCGGGTCGCCACCAAGGCCGGGTTCCGGCTGGAGGGCATCGAGCGGGGCGGGCTCCGCCACGAGGGCGTCCGATACGACGTCGAGCGCCACGCCCGCCTGGCCACCGACCCGCCGGTCGCCGACCTCCCCGGCCCGGTGGCCGTCACGTGGACCGTCACGCACGGCTGACCCCGATGAGCGGTAGGTGGCCACCTGATGGCCCACTGATCTACCCTTTCTTGGTGGACAGCGAGAGTCTGGCCGCGGCCGGTCTGCTTGAGGCCCTGAGCCGGGCGTCAGGGATGCTCGCGGAATTACGTCACCCCTTCGCCAGAAGCGAGCCTTTCTCCTATTTCCTCCCGCCCGCGGGTGCCCGCGTCGGCGTCAACCTCACGCTGCCCGACGGTCGCGAGGTCCGTTTCGAGGTCTCCATCGCCGCCTTCGGCGGCGCCTTCCACATCGAAGGGTCGATCACCGCGGAGGACGAGACGCTGTTCGAGCTCCCGCGCAAGAGCGTGCCGAGCGTCCACGACGCCTTGGCCGTGCTGGACGACTACGCGGGGGAGGTGGTGGCCCCGGCGGGACGGCTGATCGACCAGCAACTGGACGAAATTGTTTAGTTGTCAGACAATGGCGGGCATGAGGAATGGACCGCTCGCCGTCGTCGCTGCCTCCGTGCTCTGGGGCACGGCCGGGACGGCAGGACTGCTCGTCTCCGCCGACTCCGTCGCGCTGGCCGCCGCGCGGCTGGTCATCGGGGGTGCGGCGCTCGCGCTCGTGGCCGGGGCCGGCATCAGGAAGGCGATCAGGCCGAGCCTGCTGCTGGCCGCCGTCGCGGTGGCCGCGTACCAGCTCTGTTTCTTCGCCGCCGTGGGCCGCACGGGGGTCGCCATCGGGACCGTGGTGGCGATCGGGAGCGGGCCCGTCTTCACGGGGCTGCTGTCCTGGGTCCTCCACGGCCGGCGGCCGAGCGGGCGCTGGGTCATGGCGACCTCGGCGGCCGTCTGCGGGTGCGCCGCGCTCATCGTGGGCGGCGGCATCGAGGCAGGCGGGCAGACGGTCTCGGGGGTGCTGTTCGCGCTGCTCGGCGGCCTGCTCTACGCCTTCTACGCGGTCATGGCCGCGCGGGCGATCGGCCGCGGGGCCGAGTCGAACGCGGTGATGGGGGTGATGTTCGGGGGCGCGGCGCTGATCATGCTGCCCGTCCTGCTGGTGCAGGGGGTCGCCTGGCCGGGCGAGCCGCGCGGGCTGCTCGCCGTCGTCTACCTGGGCCTGGGCACCACGGCCCTGTCCTACTTCCTGTACGGGCGGGGCCTGCGGACCACGCCGGTGGCCACGGCCGCCACGCTGGCCCTGGCGGAGCCGGCCGTCGCGGCGCTGCTCGGCCTGGTGGTGCTCGGCGAGCGGCTGGCCCCGATCTCGATCGCGGGCCTGGCCCTCCTCGCGCTGAGCCTGGTGGCCGTGGCCGTCCCGGAGAAGGCGACCGCCCGAGACCGGGAGGTCGTGCCGGAAAGGGAGCTAGAGTCGCAGCCGTGACGTTGCCGCTCAGACCCGTCTCCACCGTCGGCGCGCTCGCCGACGCCCTGCGCGGCAGGGTGCTCTCCGGCGAGATCCCGCCCGGCACCCCGCTGCCCGAGCAGGAGATCGCCGCCTCGTACGGCGTCGCCCGCCCGACCGTGCGGGAGGCGCTGGCGAGCCTCGTCCACGAGGGGCTGCTGAGGCGCGAGCGCAACCGCAGTGCCTATGTCCCTGAGGTGACGCTTTCGGACCTCGACGACCTGATGTACGTGCGCAGGCCGCTCGAAGACCTGATGGCGCAGGCCGTGGCCGGTCGGCGGGTGCCGGGGGCGGAGGCCGCCCTGCACCGGATGGCGGCCCTGCCCGCCGGCGCGCCCTGGTCGGAGAGCGTGGCCGAGCACATGGCGATGCACCAGGCGCTGATCGAGGCCGTGGGGAGCCCCCGGCTCGAACGGCTCTACGGCGTCCTGGCGGCGGAGACGCGGCTCGGGCTGGTGCGGCTCCGGGAGGTCTACACGGACCGGGACGTCCTGGTACGCGAGCATCGCGAGCTGCTCGACGCCATCGCCGACGGCCCGCAGGACGCGGCCAGGGCGGCCGTGGCGGCGCATCTCAGCCACTCCTGGGGCGGCCACTGAGCGGGTCAGCCGCACCATTGTGCGCGAACCCTTGCGGGACAGCCCCTGAACTCGCAAGAATCGCGCCCATGCACGGCAATCCGATGCCGGACTCCTACGTGTATGTCACGGAAGAGGGCGTCACTCGTCACTACGCGGACGGTAGCGTCGAGGCTCTCGCCTGGGAGGACGTGGTGGAGGTCCGTGTCGTCACCGAAGCCGGGGAAGACGTCCTCTACATCCTGCTCGATCGAGACGGCGAGGGCTGTGTCGTGCCGCGTTCGGCCACGGACGCCACTTTCCTGGCGCGGCTGCGCTATCTGCCGGACTTCGACCTCGATCGGCTGGCCCTGGCCGCCGACTCCGCGCATGACGGGGTTGTGGTCGTCTGGCGCAGTCCTGACCCGCCGTCCGCATTGCCGGACCTGGAGTACGACTAGCCGCTTCATTTGGCAGCAACCTGCCGAAATGCCACCGTAAACCGCACATTTTCCCCGCGCGTTCGCTGCACTTATGGATCGTTCCGTCAAGCCCTCGGACTGCTGAGCCCTCGTCCGATTGTGGACATTGGACGTTATTCCCCCTGCTGGAATCGATCTTTAATCTTTAGTGGGGGCCGCCGCCCTTGATTGTGCGTGGGACATGTCAACCCATGTGGTTCAAGGAACGTCCTGTTATCGCAGTGCACCGAGTGAGTCAGGGTGGTGCTATGAGGGTGGGGACTGGGGAGTCCGCTGTCGTGCTCCTCGGGGCCGTGCCACGCCGCGCGTCGAGCATCTGGACGCGCGCGTACCTACGGCTCCTGTTAGGCGGGGACACGACATGCGCGCTGCTGGCATGCGCATGCGTGCTGAGCATCCGGCTCATCGCCGGGGTGTTCATTCCGTGGGTCGAGTTCATGCTCGGACTCGGCCTGATCGTCGCCTGGCCCGTCGCGCTCATGATGGGCGGCGCGTACCGCCAGCGCGCCAACGGCGAGGGAACGGACGAGTTCAAGGCCGTCTTCAACGGCGGTATCGGCCTGATGGCGACGGTCGCCATCCTGGCCTACGCGACGCAGACCGCGGTCGCCCGTAGTTTCGTGATGGCGATGCTGCCGCTGGCGTTGCTGTCCACGCTGTACTTCCGCTACCGGATGCGCAAACGTCTCCACCGAAGGAGAGCGGTGGGCGACTACATGCGCCAGGTGATCGCGGTCGGGCACCGGGAGTCGATCCTCGACCTGGTGATGCAGTTCAGGCGGCAGCCGCACCACGGAATGCGGGTGGTGGGAGCCTGCCTTCCGGACAGCGCGATGGACGTCGACCTGGACGGCATCCCCGTGCTCGGCTCCTTCGGCGACGTCGCCGCGGTGGTCGAGCGCGAGCAGGCCGACGCCGTGGCCGTGCTGGCCTGCCCGGAACTGGACGGGGCCGCGCTGCGCCGGCTGGCCTGGAGCCTGGAGACCGCGCGTACCGACCTCTTCGTGGCCCCCGCGCTCATGGACGTGGCCGGGCCGCGCATCAGCATCAGGCCGGTCGCGGGGATGCCGCTCCTGCACCTGGAGCATCCCGAGTTCGACGGCACCAAGCAGGTCGCGAAGACCGTGTTCGACCGCCTGGTCGCGGCGGCCGCCCTGCTGCTCCTGGCGCTGCCGCTGCTGGTGATCGCGCTGATGATCCGCCTGACCAGCGCGGGGCCCGCGCTGTTCCACCAGACCAGGGTCGGCAAAGGCGGCAAAGAGTTCCGTGTAGTGAAATTTCGTACGATGGTGGTTGATGCGGAGCGGCTCAAGAGCGCACTCCTTGACGCCAACGAGTTCGACGGCGTGCTCTTCAAGATTAGGAACGATCCAAGAATCACTCGGGTAGGCGCTTTCCTGCGGAAATACTCGCTCGACGAGCTCCCCCAGCTGCTGAACGTGCTCCGGGGCGAGATGTCCCTGGTCGGCCCCCGCCCGCCGCTGCCGGAGGAGGTGGGCAAGTACGGCGCCGACGTCCGCCGCCGCCTGGTCGTCAAGCCGGGCATGACCGGGCTCTGGCAGGTCAGCGGCCGCTCCAACCTGACGTGGGAGGAGTCCGTACGCCTCGACCTGCGGTACGTCGAGAACTGGTCGCTCATCCTCGACCTGCAGATCCTCTGGAAGACCTGGTCCGTCGTCACCCGTGGAGAAGGGGCTTACTAGCGGTGAAAGCACTCGTGCTCGCCGGCGGGTCGGGCACACGGCTCCGGCCCATCACGCACACCTCGGCCAAGCAACTGGTGCCGGTCGCGAACAAACCGGTCCTCTTCTACGGGCTGGAGGCAATCGCGGCGGCGGGGATCAGGGAGCTCGGCCTGGTGGTCGGCGACACCCACGCGGAGATCGAGTCGGCCGTGGGGGACGGCTCGGCCTTCGGGCTGCAGGTCACGTACCTGAGGCAGGAAGCGCCGCTCGGGCTCGCGCACGGCGTGCTGATCGCCAGGGAGTTCCTGGGCGACGAGGACTTCGTCATGTACCTGGGCGACAACTTCGTCGTGGGCGGCATCAACGACCTGGTGGACAGGTTCGCCCGCGAGCGGCCCGCCGCCCAGATCATGCTCACCAGGGTCGGCGACCCGCGCCAGTTCGGGGTCGCCGAGCTCGACGCCACGGGCCGGGTGATCGGCCTGGAGGAGAAACCCGCGCGCCCCAAGAGCGACCTGGCGCTGGTCGGCGTCTACCTGTTCAGCCCGGCCGTCCACGACGCGGTGGCCGAGCTCAAGCCGTCGTGGCGGGGCGAACTGGAGATCACCGACGCGATCCAGTGGCTGATCGAGGCGGGCCTGCGGGTCGAGTCCTCGGTGATCTCCGGCTACTGGAAGGACACCGGCAACGTCACCGACATGCTGGAGGTCAACCGGCTGGTCCTGGAGTCGGTCGAGCCCCTGGTGCGCGGGAACGTGGACGGCGCCAGCGAGCTGGTGGGCCGGGTGGTCGTCGAGGACGGGGCCGTGGTCGAGCGGTCCAGGATCGTCGGCCCGGTGATCGTCGGCAGGGGCGCGCGGATCCGCGACAGCTATGTCGGCCCCTTCACCTCCATCGGCGCGGACTGCGCCGTCACCGGCAGCGAGATCGAGTATTCGATCGTGTTACCCAGAGCTTCCATCGCCGGGGTCGGCCGCATCGAGTCGTCGCTGATCGGCCACGACGTCGAGGTCACCCCGGCGCCCAACACGCCCAAAGCCCATCGTCTCGTGCTGGGCGATCACAGCAAGGTACAGATCAGTTCATGACCCGGATTCTGGTGACGGGCGGTGCGGGCTTCATCGGCTCCCACTACGTCCGCAATTTGCACGATGTGTACGTCACGGTGCTGGACAAGCTCACGTATGCCGGCAACCGGGCCAACCTCGAAGGAGTGCGGCACGAGTTCGTGGAAGGGGACATCTGCGACGCCAAGCTGCTCAAGAGCGTCGTCCCCGGCCACGACCTCGTGGTGAACTTCGCGGCCGAGTCGCACGTGGACCGGTCGATCGAGGGCGCGGCCGAGTTCATGCGCACCAACGCGCTGGGCACCCAGACCCTCCTGCAGGCGTGCCTGGAGGCCGGGGTGCCGAAGGTGGTCCAGGTGTCGACCGACGAGGTGTACGGGTCGATCGACATCGGCTCGTGGGACGAGGACGCGCCGCTGCGGCCACGCTCGCCGTACGCGGCGTCGAAGGCCGGCGGCGACCTGATCGCCCGCGCGTACGCGATCACCTACGGCCTGAACGTCTCGATCACCAGGTGCGGCAACAACTACGGCCCGAGGCAGTACCCGGAGAAGCTCATCCCGCTGTTCCTCATGAACCTGATGCGCGGCCGGAAGGTCCCCCTGTACGGCGACGGCGGCAACATCCGCGACTGGATCCACGTCGAGGACCACTGCGCAGGCATCCGGCTGGTCGCCGAGAAGGGCGGGCCGGGCGAGGTCTACAACATCGCGGGCACCGCCGAGCTGACCAACAAGGAGCTGACCGGCCGCCTGCTCCAGGCCTGCGGCCGGGACTGGGACGCGGTCGAGTATGTCGAGGACCGCAAGGGCCACGACCGCAGGTACTCGATGGACGACTCGAAGCTGCGGGCGCTCGGCTACCGGCCGGAGATCCCGTTCGACCAGGGGCTGAAGGACACCGTCCGCTGGTACGCCGAGCACCGTGACCGGTGGACCTCGTGACCGATCGGTTGTGCCGGGAGGCGCCATGAGATGGCTCATCACGGGGGCCGGCGGCATGCTCGCCGCCGACGTCCTCGACCGGGCGGCGCTGACCGGGGAGCCGGTGCTCGCGCTCGGCCGGCGCGAGCTCGACCTGTGCGACAGGCGCGCGGTGCGTGACTTCGTGTCGGCCTACAAGCCGCGGGTCGTGATCAACTGCGCCGGCTGGACCGCGGTGGACGCCGCCGAGTCGCACGAGGCGGAGGCGCTGGCGGTCAACGGGCACGCCGTGCGCTGGCTGGCCGAGGCGTGCGACCTGGCGGGGGCGCGGCTGGTGCACGTCTCCACCGACTACGTCTTCGACGGGGACAGCGTGGTGCCGTACCGGGAGGACTCGCCGGCGGGGCCGATCAACGCGTACGGGCGGACCAAGCTCGAAGGCGAGCACGCGGCGCTGGAGCACGGGCACTACGTGGTGCGCAGCGCCTGGCTGTACGGCGCGGGCGGCGGGAACTTCGCGCGGACCATGATCCGGCTGGCGGGGGAGCGGCCCACGGTCGACGTGGTGGACGACCAGCACGGCCAGCCGACCTGGGCGGTCGACCTGGCGGACTACCTCGTACGGCTGGCGCGGTCGGATCTGTCGCCGGGCGTCTACCACGGCACCAGCGGGGGCGAGACCACCTGGTGCGGGTTCGCCAAGGAGATCTTCCGGCTGCTCGGCGCGGACCCGGACCGCGTGCGCCCCGTGACCAGCGCCGCCTTCCCCAGCCCGGCCAAGCGGCCGGCCTACAGCGTGCTCGCGCACACCCGGGGGGAGCCGATCCGGCACTGGCACGCCGCGCTGCACGCGGCCTGGCCGGTGCTGACGCGTGGACGCCGGTGCAGCGTCGTCTAGGGGACTCGGTGCTGTGGCTCATGGTGGCGGGCCTCGCCGGGTGGGTGGGCCTGCGCCTGTGCGGGTGGGAGCCGAAGTTCGTCTGGTCGCAGCTGGTGTCGTTCACTCCCTACGCGGCCGCCCTCGCGCTGGTGCCGCTGGGCTTCGCGGTCTTCCTGCGCTCCGGGGCGCTGCTGGTGGCCGCGCTCGTCGTGACCGGCGCCTTCGCGGTCGTCGTGCTGCCGCGCGCGATCCCGGAGGGCAACCCGCCCGCCGGCGGTCCGGTGCTGCGGGTGCTGGCCGTCAACCTCCTGCACTCCTCCGTGCTGCCGCCCGACCTGGTCGACGCGGTCGAGCGCGATCGGCCGGACGTGCTGCACCTGCTGGAGTTCACCGACCTGATGCGGAAACGGGTGGAGGAGCTCGGGCTGGGCAGGCTGCTGCCGTACAAGATCGTTCTGCCGGGGGAGAACTCGCAGGGCGCGGCGATCTACTCGCGCTACCCGCTGCGGCCGGCGGACGCGCCGATCGCGGCTCCGGCCTTCGAGGAGAGCCCGCGCCACCTTCCCGCCGTCGTCACCCTGCCGGGCGGGCGGGAGGTGGACCTCGTCGCGGTCCACGCGTGCGCGCCCTCAGAGGGCTGGCGTACGGCGTGCTGGGCGTCGAGCATCCGGGCGCTGCCACCCGCGGGAGGGCGGCCGCGGGTGCTGGCCGGTGACTTCAACTCCACCCTGGACCATGTGGTGCTGCGCGATCTGATCGCCACCGGCTACCGGGACGCCGCCGACGTCACCGGCAAGGGGCTCTCCATGACCTGGCCCTATTACGAGCAGCCGCGGTTCTTCCCGAAGGTGGCGATCGACCACGTGCTGGCCGACCGCCGGATCGCGATCAGGAGCTTCCAGACCGTGCGGATGCCCCGGACGGACCACCGCGCGACGCTCACCGAGCTGGTCCTCCCGTGATGTCACGTTTCCGGAGCCGGAACCGATATGTCATGGACACCCAGGGGGATGGATGACGAGGTTGCCTGAGCGGGTCTCCAGGAAATCGATACTCGGCACCACACTGGACGCTCTCACCATGCGCGAGGTGATCGCGCGGTGCGTGGCGGCGGTCTCGGAGAAGAGGAGGCTCACCATCGGCGTGGTGAACGCCGCCAAGGTGGTCAACATGCGGACGGACGCCGCGTTACGGCAGTCCGTGCTCGACAGCGATCTCGTGCTCGCCGACGGGCAGTCCGTGGTCTGGGCCGCGCGGATGCTCGGCCACCGGCTTCCCGAGCGGGTGGCGGGCATCGACCTGTTCACCGAGCTGATGGCCGAGGGAGGCCGGCGCGGCTACCGCGCCTATTTCCTCGGCGCGACCGACGAGGTGCTGGCCCGGGTGCTGGCGGAGGTACGGCTGCGCTACCCCGGGCTGGGCATCGCCGGTTCGCGTAACGGATATTTCCCGATAGAGGACTCCGCCGAGGTCGCGGCCGAGATCGCCGAGTCGCGGGCCGACCTGCTGTTCCTGGGCATCACCTCGCCGAAGAAGGAGATCTTCATCCGCGAGTGGGGCGAGACCACCCGGGCACGCGTCGTCCACGGCGTGGGCGGCTCGTTCGACGTGCTGGCCGGGCACACCCGCAGGGCGCCGCTGCGCTGGCAGCGCCTGGGCCTGGAATGGCTCTACCGCATGCTGCAGGAGCCGTTACGGCTCGGCCCGCGCTACGTGCGGACCAACGGCAGATTCCTGCTCCTGGTGGTCCGGGAGTGGGCCGGTGTCAAACGCAGGATCGAGGAGACGACGTGACGGATCACCGGATCGCTCTGCTGAGCTCCGGACATCAGGACTTCGTGACAGGCATGGTGGACCTGTCCGTGCGCGGGCTGCCGCCGGGCTATGCCGACGGCGAGTTCGTGTTCACCCGCCGCGGCCGCCAGAACGCCGACGGGACGTGGACGGCGGCGCCGGAAGGGCGCAGCGTCCGCTACTCGGCGATCGTCGCGCTCGGCGTGGGGTGCCTGACGGAGGAGCGGCAGCGGGCGGCCCTGGCCGGTGACAGCCTCCTCGACCTGGTGGGCAACCTGGTCAAACGGCTGCCGGAGGTGACGGGGCCCGGCGACGCCGCGCTGATCGCCTGGGCGGCCGCGGAGGCCGGGCACGCCGATCTGGACCTGGCGCTGAGCCGGCTCGCGGAGCTGGACTCGGGCGCCCAGATCTACACCGTCGAAGCGGCGTGGGCGCTGGCCGCCCTGGTCGCGGCCGGCGTGACCGACGGCCGGGCCGAGCGCGCCCGCGAGCGGCTGCTGGGCGGGCTGGCGGGCAACCGGCTCTACCCGCACGCGCTCGGGCAGGGGCCGCTGGTCCCCCGGTACCGCGCCCACGTGGGCTGCTTCGCCGACCAGGTCTACCCGCTGCAGGCGCTGGCCAGGCTGCACGCCGCCACCGGCGACGCCGAGGCGTTGCGCGCGGCCGAACAGGTGGCGGAGGGCATCTGCCACGCGCAGGGCCCGCAGGGGGAGTGGTGGTGGCATTACGACGCCCGCACCGGGTCGGTGGTCGAGGGATATCCGGTCTACAGCGTCCATCAGCTGTCGATGGGGCCGATGGCGCTGCTCGACCTGGCCGACGCGGGGGGCACCGCCTACGTGGCGGAGATCTCCAAGGGGCTCGACTGGATGATCGAGCGGCCCTCCTTCGTGCTCGACGAGCCGGCTCTGACGTGGCGCAAGGAAGCCAGGGCGGATCCGCGCAAGCTGGTGCGCGGGCTGCGGGCGGTGGCTACCGGGGTGCGTCCTGGGCTGCGCCTCGGCGTGCTGGACCGGGTCTATCCGCCGGTCGCCGTCGATCGGGAGTGCCGGCCGTACGAGCTGGGGTGGTTGCTGTACGCGTGGCTGTCCACTTGCGGACAACCCTCGTGACTTCCGCCTGATTCGGTGCGATAGATCGAGTTCAGGGCTCGGGGGAGTATCGGCTCAAGGGGGTTCCCGTGTTGAGGCGGCTTCGCCATGCGCTCCTTTCCATCCTGCTGCTCACCACCGGCCTGGTGCTCGTCGCGCCGCCCGCCGCGCAGGCGCTGCCGGGCAGCTTCCAGAAACAGGTCGTCTTCAGCGGACTGACCAACCCGACCAACGTCGAGTTCGCCTCGGACGGCCGGGTGTTCGTCGCCGAGAAGAGCGGCCTGATCAAGGTCTTCGACTCGATCGCCGACACCACGCCGACGATCTACGCCGACCTGCGCACGCAGGTGCACAACTTCTGGGACCGCGGGCTGCTCGGCATGGCCCTGCACCCGAATTTCCCGGCCGACCCGCGCGTCTACGTCCTGTACGCCTACGACGCGGTGCCCGGCGGCAGCGCGCCTCGGTGGGGGACGGCGGGCGTGAGCGCCGACCCCTGCCCGACGCCGCCCGGCGCCACCGGTGACGGCTGCCTCATCACCGGGCGCTTATCCTCGCTGGCGCCCTCGGGCGGCTCGGTCGCCGAGACCCCGCTGATCACCGACTGGTGCCAGCAGCACCCCAGCCACTCCGTCGGCGACCTCAAGTTCGGCCCCGACGGCATGCTCTACGCCAGCGGCGGCGACGGCGCCAGCTTCAACTTCGCCGACTACGGCCAGGACAACCTGACCAGCTCCGACGTCACCCCCGACAACCCGTGCGGCGACCCGCCGTCGGCGGTCGGCACGGCGCTCGCCCCACCGGCCGCCGAGGGCGGCGCGCTGCGCTCGCAGGACCCGCGCACCGGCGGTGACCCCGCGGCCCTCAACGGCACCATCATCAGGATCAACCCGGACACCGGCGCCGCGGCCCCCGGCAACCCGAACGCCGGCAGCGCCGACCCCAACATGGCCAGGATCGTCGCCTACGGCCAGCGCAACCCGTTCCGCTTCACCGTCCGGCCGGGCACCAGCGAGGTCTGGGCCGGTGAGGTCGGCTGGAACACGTGGGAAGAGATCAACCGGCTCGCCGACCCCACCGGCCCGGTGAAGAACTTCGGCTGGCCCTGCTACGAGGGCGCCGCCAGGCAGGGCGGCTACGACAACCTCAATCTGACCCTCTGCGAGAACCTCTACGCGGACGGCGCCGCCGCGCACGCCCAGCCGTACTTCTCCTGGAACCACGCCACCAAGCCCGCGCCGAACGACCCGTGCCCGTCCGGTGGCTCCTCGTCCAGCGGCGTGGCCTTCTACACCGGCGGCCCCTACCCCGACGCGTACGACGGCGCGATGTTCTTCTCCGACTACAGCCGATCGTGCGTCTGGGTCATGACCAAGGGCGCGAACGGGCTGCCCGACGCGGCGACCATCGCCACGTTCGACTCCGGCATCCCCGCCGTGGAGCTGCAGACCGGCCCCGGCGGAGACCTCTTCGCGGTCGACTTCGCCAACGGGCAGATCATCCGCTACCTCTACGACAACACCCCGCCGGCGGCGGTCATCGGCGCGAGCGCCACGTCGGGCAACGCGCCGCTCGCGGTGAACTTCACCTCCGCCGGATCCGCGGACGCCGACGGCGATCCGCTCACGTTCCGCTGGGACCTGGACGGCGACGGCGACTTCGACGACTCCACCTCGGCCACCCCGTCCTTCACCTACACCCAGCCGGGCTCGTACGTGGTGAGGCTGCGGGCCGACGACGGGCGCGGCGGCCAGGGAGACGCCACCGTCACGATCAACGTGAACAACACGCCGCCGACCGCGACCATCGACTCCCCGTCGTCCTCCCTCACGTGGGCGGTCGGGGACACGATCTCGTTCTCCGGCACCGGCACGGACGCCCAGGACGGCACGATCCCAGGGGCGCGGATGTCCTGGAAACTGATCATGCATCACTGCCCCGGCACCTGCCACGAGCACGAGATCACCACGTTCACCGGCACGAGCGGGTCCTTCGCGCCGCCGGACCACGAATATCCCGCTCACCTGGAGCTCAGGCTGACCGTGACGGACGCGCACGGCCTCACCGACACCAAGAGCGTGACCCTCCAGCCGAAGACGGTGAACCTGACCTTCCAGACCGTGCCCGCCGGGCTGCAACTCGGCTTCAACAGCGAGCAGACCGTCGCCCCCTTCACCCGTACGGTGATCGTGGGCTCCCACAACTCGATCTCCGCGCCCTCGCCGCAGGGCGCCGACGGCTTCAGCCACACGTTCGCCTCCTGGTCCGACGGCGGCGGGGCCGGCCACAACCTGACCGCGCCCGCCACCGCGGCGACGTACACCGCGACCTACCAGCGCTCACAGGTGCCGGACGGGCTGGTGGCCGCCTACGCGATGGACGAGGGCGGTGGCACGGCCGTCGCCGACGCCTCGGGCAAGGGCAACAACGGCACCGGCGCGAACACCACGTGGAGCGTCACCGGCAGGTACGGCCGGGCGCTGTCGTTCAACGGCTCGTCGAGTTGGGTGACGGTGGCCGATTCGGCGTCGTTGCGGTTGACGGGCGGGATGACGGTGGAGGCGTGGGTGCGGCCGGACAGCGTTTCCGGGTGGCGGACGGTGCTGATGAAGGAGTTCGGGGCCGATCTGGCGTACGCGATCATGGGCAGCGGGAGCAGCGGGCCTGGCGCGTTCATCTACACGTCGTCGGGGGCGAATGCGCCGGCGGCGAGTAATTTGCCGTTGAACACCTGGAGTCATGTGGCGGCGACGTATGACGGGTCGACGTTGCGGATGTTCGTGAACGGTACGCAGGTGGCCACGAATCCGACGGGTGGCAACCTGCGTACCGGGACGAGTCCGTTGCGGATCGGTGGCAACAGCGGCTCTGGTGAGTACTTCAGCGGTCTCATCGACGAGGTCCGCGTCTACGACAAGGCACTCACCGCGGCCCAGATCGCCACCGACATGAACACGCCCGTCGGCCAGCAGGGACCGCCCGACACCCAGGCGCCCACCGCGCCGGGCTCGCTGGCGGCGACCGGCGGTTCGGGCAGCGCCCAGCTGACCTGGACGGCCTCGGCCGACAACGTGGGCGTGACCGGCTACACCGTCCACAGGTCGGCCACCGCCGGGTTCACCCCGTCCGGCGCCAACCAGGTGGGTTCGACCGCGAGCACGTCGTTCACCGACTCGGGTGTCGCGGCGGGCACGTACCACTACCGCGTCGTGGCCTTCGACGGGTCCAGCAACACCAGCCCGTCGTCCAACGAGGCGTCGGCCGTGGTGACCCAGCCGCCCACGGTCACCGGCCTGGTGGCCGCCTACGGCATGAACGCGGGCACCGGCACCGCCGTCGCCGACGCCTCCGGCAACGGCAACAACGGCACGGCGACCGCGGCGACCTGGGCGGCCGGCAAGTACGGTCAGGCGCTGTCGTTCAACGGCTCGTCGAGTTGGGTGACGGTGGCCGATTCCGCTTCGTTGCGGTTGACGGGCGGGATGACGGTGGAGGCGTGGGTGCGGCCGGACAGCGTCTCGGGGTGGCGGACGGTGTTGATGAAGGAGTTCGGCAGCGACCTGGCCTACGCGATCATGGGCAGCGGGAGCAGTGGGCCTGGCGCGTTCATCTTCACCTCATCCGGGGCGAATGCGCCGGCGGCGAGTAATTTGCCGTTGAACACCTGGAGTCATGTGGCGGCGACGTATGACGGGTCGACGTTGCGGATGTTCGTGAACGGTACGCAGGTGGCCACGAATCCGACGGGTGGCAACCTGCGTACCGGGACGAGTCCGTTGCGGATCGGTGGCAACAGTGGCTCTGGTGAGTACTTCAGCGGTCTCATCGACGAGGTCCGCGTCTACAACCAGGCACTCACCGCGGCCCAGATCACCACCGACATGAACACGCCGGTCGGTTAGTTCCGGCTGCTCTCGTCACGCAGCCAGGTGGTGTAGTCGCCAGCGCGGATCGCGCGGGCGGCTCTCCGCCTGGCCAGCACGGCCATCATGACGAAGACGACCGCCGCGCCCATCAGGCGCGGCTCTCCGGCCACGATGGCCATCAGATCCCGCAGGCCCGTGCGCTCGCCGGCCGTGGCCGAGGTCTGCTCCAGCTCGCTCACGCTGGTCGTGGCCCGTACCCGGCGGCGCATCAGGTCGGCGACCGTGCGCGGGGTCTGGATCACCGCACGGGCGCCGGCCACGATCACGCGCTCGTCCGGCGAGAACGCCAGCGAGGCGGCCAGATCGTCGGCCATCGCCGGAGGCAGGGCACGGATCCGCGCGTTGCCCTCGTCGTTGACCGCGATGACGCCCCGGCCGAACAGCCCGGCGCGCACGTGCGGCAGCCGCGTCCAGATCGCGTAGTAGGCGCGGACCGGCCACGGGCGATCGGCCAGCGCCAGGTCCCGCTCGGGCGCGGCGGCGAGCGGCCCGTCCGGTGCCGCCAGCACGTTCGCCAGCGCCCGGACCGAGGCGGTGCTCAGCTCGATGTCGGCGTCCACGTACAGCCGGGGATATCCGCGTGCCGCCTCGTCGCCCATCCGCAGCGCCTCGCGCTTGGAGGGGACCGGTGTCGTCAGCACGCGGACGTCGTACGACTGCGCCGCGTCGACCGTGCCGTCGGTGCAGCCGTTGGCCACCACCACGACGTCGAACTCGCCCGGCGCGGCCTCGCGGAGCAGGCCGTCGAGCAGGCGGCCGAGCACCTTGGCCTCGTTGTGGGCCGGTATGACGACGCTCACCACGACGGAAGCAGCCCCGCTTCTCGCGCCTGCTTGAGCGTGGGCGCCGCGGCGTCCTTGGCCGAGAGGATCGGCTCCCCGTCGAGCGGCCATTCGATGCCGAGATCCGGGTCCAGCGGGTGGAGGCCGTGCTCGCGTGCCGGGTCGTGCGTGGTGGAGCAGAGATAGAGGACGGTGGCCGATTCGCTGAGTGCCATGAAGGCGTGCCCCAGGCCCTCGGCGATGTAGACGCCGCTGCGCGACACGTCGTTCAGCCGCACCGCCTCCCACTGGCCGAAGGTGGGCGAGCCCACGCGAATGTCCACGACGACGTCGAGCACCTCCCCCGAGACGCACATGACGTACTTGGCCTGACCTGGGGGGACGTCGGCGAAGTGGACGCCGCGCAGCACGCCGCGCTTGGAGACCGAGCAGTTCACCTGCGCGAGCTCCATCGAGTGTCCCTGCGCCTCCAGGTCGGCGGCGCGGAAACTTTCCAGGAAGTCGCCCCGCGGATCGCTGTGGATGCGGGGGGTGTAGACGAATGCTCCACTGATGCTCAGGTGCTTCATGAAGATACTTGTAACACTCCTTGGGCCCCACCCGAAGTACGGCTGTGGGTTTGCCATAGGGGGTAAATCTTGTCGTTTTCGGGTGGGGCCCATTGTTGAGGACATCGTGCCGGCTGTGTGGCTCGGCCGACCTGGTCGGCGTGGTGGATCTCGGGGCGACTCCGCCCTGTGAGCTGTTCCTCACCGCGGAACAGCTCGACGAGCCCGAGCTCACTTATCCACTTCACCTGCGGGTCTGCACCAGTTGCTGGCTGGCTCAGATACCGCCGTTGATTACGCCTGAAGAAACATTCACTGAATACGCGTACTTCGCCTCATATTCCGCCTCATGGGTGGAACACGCACGGCAGTTCGTCGACTCCGCTGTGGAACGTTTGAAGCCGGCGTTCGTGGTCGAGGTGGCCAGCAACGACGGCTACCTGTTGCAGCACGTGGTCGGGCGCGGCGTCAGGTGCCTGGGCATCGAACCGTCGGCCAACGTGGGGCAGGCGGCCAAGGACAAGGGCGTGCCGACGCTCACCGCGTTCCTGACGCCGGAGACGGGCGCCGCGGTGCGGGCCGAGAACGGGCCGGCCGACCTGGTCGTGGCCAACAACGTCTACGCGCACATCCCCGACGTGATCGGCTTCACCCAGGGGCTGCGCGCCCTGGTGGCCGACGACGGATGGGTGTCGATCGAGGTCCAGCACCTGCTGACGCTCGTGGAGCTGAACCAGTACGACACGATCTACCACGAGCACTTCCAGTACTACACGGTCGCCTCCGCGCAGCGGGCGCTGGCCTCCGGCGGCCTGACGCTGGTGGACGTCGAGCTGCTGCCCACCCACGGGGGCTCCATCCGCCTGTGGGCCCGGCCGTCGGGAAGCCCGTCCGACCGGGTGCTCGACGTGCTCGCGCGGGAGAAGGCCGCCGGGCTGCACGATCTGTCCGGCTACGCCGGCTTCGCCGACCGGGTCGCCCGCGTCCGCCGCGACCTGCTCCGGTTCCTGATCGACGCCGCCGAGGAAGGCAAGACGGTCGCCGGCTACGGCGCGCCGGGAAAGGGCAACACGCTCCTCAACCACTGCGGCATCCGCCAGGACCTGCTGGCCTACACGGTTGACCGCAACCCCTACAAGCACGGCAGGTTCACTCCGGGCACCCGGATCCCGATCGCTCCTCCGGAGCGCATCGCTCAGGATCGCCCGGACTATGTGCTGGTCCTGCCGTGGAACCTGCGCGAAGAGCTCACCGCTCAGCTCTCCTATGTGCACGAATGGGGAGGCCGTCTGGTCTTCCCGATCCCACACCTGGAGGTCGTGTGAAGGTTGTCCTGTTCTGTGGAGGTTTTGGCACGCGCATGCGGACGGGCGTGCCAGGCGAGGTGCCCAAGCCGATGGCGCTCGTCGGCCCGCGCCCGCTGCTCTGGCACGTCATGCGTTACTACGCGCACTTCGGGCACAAGGAGTTCATCCTGTGCCTGGGCTACGGCGCCCACCACATCAAGGACTTCTTCCTCGGCTACCAGGAAGCCACGTCCAACGATTTCGTGTTACGCGGCGGCAAGGTCGAGCTGCTGTCGAGCGACATCTCCGACTGGTCCATCTCGTTCGTGCAGACCGGGACCAACTCCCCGATCGGCGAGCGGCTGCGCCGCGTGCGCCCCCACCTGGGCGGCGACGAGATGTTCCTCGCGAACTACGCGGACGTGCTCACCGACGCGCCCCTGCCCGACATCATCGACCGCTTCGCCGAATCGGGCGCGGCCGCCTCGATGATGGTCGTGCCGCCGTCCCAGACCTTCCACTGCGTGGACGTGGGTGAGAACGGCCTGGTCGGAGGCATCTCACCGGTCAGCGAGATGCCGGTCTGGGTCAACGGCGGCTACTTCGTGCTGACCCAGGAGGTCTTCCAGCACATCCCGGAGAACGGGGACCTGGTCGCCGACGGCTGCGTGGAGCTGGCCAAGCGCGGACGCCTGCTGGCCTACCCGCACCGCGGCTACTGGCGGCCGACCGACACCGTGAACCAGCGGATGGCACTGGACGAGGCCTACTCCCGGGGCGAGCGCCCGTGGGCGCTTTGGGAACGGTCCCAATGATCGGCCTGCGCCCGGGGCGGCTCACGGGCATCGTGGCGCTCGCCGCGCACTGCGACGACCTGGCGATCGGGGCCGGCGGCAGCCTGCTGACGGTCTGCGCCGCCCGCCCCGGCATCCGCGTGGACGCGCTGGTGCTGTCCGGCGGCGGCACCGAGCGCGAGAACGAGGAGCGCGCCGCGCTGGCGGACTTCTGCCCGGGGGCGGACCTCCGGGTCACCGTGCTGAAGCTGCCCGACGGCTACCTGCCGGCCAGGTGGGAGGAGGCCAAGGCCGCGGTGGAGGAGCTGCGCGCCCGTACCGAGCCCGACCTGATCTTCGCGCCCTGGCGGGGCGACGCCCACCAGGACCACCGAGGGCTGGCCGAGCTCGTGCCCACGGCCTTCCGCGACCACCTGGCGCTCGGCTACGAGATCGTCAAATGGGACGGCGACCTCGCCGCGCCCTCCGTCCACCAGCCGCTCACGGAGGAGGTGGCGCAGCTGAAGGTGGACCTGCTCCATCGCCACTACGCCTCCCAGCGGCACCGGCCCTGGTACGACCGCGAGGCGTTCCTGGGCCTGGCCCGCATCCGCGGCATCGAGTGCCACGCGCGCTATGCCGAGGCCTTCCACGTTTCCAAGCTGACCGTCGATCTGGAGAACTGATGCGGGTACTTCTCACCGGCCACCAGGGTTACCTGGGCAGCGTGATGGCTCCCATGCTGGCCGAGGCCGGGCACCAGGTGGTCGGCCTGGACTCCGGGCTGTTCGCCGACTGCCTGCTCGGCCCCGCGCCCGAGGCGATCGGGACGCACGCGGTGGACCTGCGCGACGCGGGCCCCGAACACGTGGCGGGATTCGACGCGGTGATCCACCTGGCCGCGCTGTCCAACGACCCGCTCGGCGCGCTCGCGCCCGACCTGACCTACGACATCAACCATCACGCCTCCGTCCGGCTGGCCAGGCTGGCCAAGGAGGCGGGCGTGCGCCGCTTCCTGTACGCCTCCACCTGCTCGGTCTACGGCGCGTCCGGCGGCGAGGAACTGCTGGGCGAGGACGCGCCGCTGCGCCCGGTGACGCCGTACGCCGAGTCCAAGGTGCGGGTCGAGGACGACCTGATCGTGCTGGCCGACGACGACTTCACGCCGGTGTTCCTGCGCAACGCCACCGCCTTCGGGTTCTCCCCGAGGCTGCGCGCCGACATCGTGCTGAACAACCTGGTGGGCCACGCGCACCTGACCGGCGAGGTCCGGGTGCTGTCCGACGGCACCCCCTGGCGCCCGCTGGTCCACGCGCGGGACATCGCCGAGGCGTTCGCGGCGGCACTCACCGCGCCACGCGAAGCCGTGCACGCGACCGCCTTCAACGTGGGCACCGAGGTCAACAACGTGACCGTCGCCGAGATCGCGGCCGAGGTCGTCGCCGCGGTGCCCGGGTCGACGCTGACCATCACCGGGGAGACCGGGGCCGATCCGCGCTCCTACCGCGTCGACTTCTCCCGGATCAGGGCCGCGCTGGGCTACGAGGCGCGCTGGACGGTCAAGGCCGGCGCGGTGGAGCTGATCGACGCCTACCGCGAGCACGGCCTGACGAAGCAGGACTTCGAACGCCGCTTCACCAGGCTGGCCCGGCTCGCCGACCGGCGCGCGGCCGGCACCGTCGACGACACCCTGCGTCCATGAACGGAGGGGGCATGCACGACCTGGTACGGCGGCTCTACCCGCTGTGCCGGAGCATCACCGGCGACGGGTTGCGGCAGACCCTGGAGATCATCGGCGAGTCGATCCCGCTGGAGATCACCCAGGTGCCGACGGGCACCAAGGTCCTGGACTGGACGATCCCCCGGGAGTGGAACATCCGCGAGGCCTCCATCAAGGACGCCGCGGGAAACAAGGTGGTCGACTTCCGGGACTCCAACCTGCACGTCGTGGGTTACAGCGTGCCGGTCGAGGCCACCATGTCCCTGGAGGAGCTGCGCCCGCACCTGCACACGCTGCCCGACCAGCCGGACCTGGTCCCGTACCGGACCAGCTACTACGCCGAGACCTGGGGCTTCTGCCTGAGCCAGAACACCCTGGACGCGATGGCGGACGGCCCGTACGAGGTCAGGATCGACTCCACGCTGGCCGACGGGCACCTGACCTACGGCGAGCACGTGATCCGCGGCAGCAGCTCCCAGGAGGTGCTGATCTCCTGCCACATCTGCCATCCCTCGCTGGCCAACGACAACCTGGCCGGCGTGGCGGTGGCCGTCGCCCTGGCGCAGCGGCTGACCGATCCCTGGTACACCTACCGGTTCATCTTCGCGCCCGGCACCATCGGCGCGATCACCTGGCTGGCCCTGAACCGGGAGCGCACCGACCGGATCAAGCACGGCGTGACCCTGGCCTGCGCGGGAGACAGCGGCGCGATCACCTACAAGCGCAGCAGGCGCGGCGACGCCGAGATCGACCGGGTCTTCGCGCACGTGCTGAAGGACCGGCCGCACACCGTCCTGGACTTCTCCCCCTACGGCTACGACGAGCGGCAGTACTGCTCGCCGGGCTTCAACCTGGCCGTCGGCTCGCTGACCAGGACGCCCTACGGAGGCTATCCGGAGTATCACACCTCGGCCGACAATCCCGACTTCGTGCGTCCCGAGGCCATGGAGGACACCCTGGAGACGCTGTGGACGGCCGTGCGGGTCCTGGAGGACAACCGCCGTTACCAGAACCTCAGCCCGTACGGCGAGCCCCAGCTGGGGACCCGCGGACTGTACGGGTCACTCGGCGGGCGCAGTGACACGAAGCAGGCGCAGATGGCGATGTTGTGGGTGTTGAGCTTTTCCGACGGGCTGAACAGCCTCCTCGACATCGCGGAACGGTCGAACCTGCCGTTCCAGGCAATAGCGGACGCGGCACACGCCCTGCAGAACGCGGGCCTGGTGAAGGAGTGGATGGGTTGAACCTGGCGCTGAAAGTCGGCGACGTGGTCGAGGTCCTCAGCGCGGAGGAGATCCTCGCCACGCTCGATGAGAAGGGGGAGTTGAGCAGCCTCCCCTTCATGCCCGAGATGCTGCGCTTCTGCGGGCAGCGGCTCACCGTGCACAAAGTGGCCAACAAACTCTGCGACACGATGACCAGGACCGGGATGCGGCGCATGGAGGCCGCCGTCCATCTGACGGGCTCCCGCTGCGACGGCTCGGCCCACGGCGGCTGCCAGACCGCCTGCCTGCTCTACTGGAAGACCGCCTGGCTCAAGCGGGTGGACGGGCCGCCCAACCCGGAGCCGGCCGTCCGTCCCGAGCGGCCGCTGCTGCCGATCCTGGAGGTCAACACCCACAGGGAGCCGGGGCCCGAGGGCGAGGAGCGCTTCCGCTGCCAGGCCACGGAGCTGCTGCGCGCCGCCCCTGAACAGCTCCCGCTCCGTGACATGAGGCAGTACGTCACCGACATCCGGGTGGGCAACGCCGGGGTCGGATCGAGCCTGCGCACGCTCTTCTTCGGGCTGTTCAACCGCTACCAGCGCCTGTCCAGGAAGTTCCCGAAGTGGCTGCGCGTCAAGGGCGGCCTGGCGTGGGGCTTCGTACGGCCGGGCCCGCACGACGGCCGCACGCCGACGGGCACGACCGACCTCGAGCCGGGCGAGCTGGTGCGGATCAAGTCCAGGGACGAGATCGTCGCCACGCTGAACACCAAGGGGTTCAACCGCGGCCTGGGCTTCGAGGAGGACATGGCGCGTTCGTGCGGGCGCGTCGCCCGCGTGAGCGCCCGGGTCGAGCGCTGCATCGACGAGAAGACCGGCGAGATGCTGGAGATGAAGAACCCGTGCATCGCGCTTGAGGGGATCGTCTGCGACGGCGTCTACAAGTCCAACTGCCCCCGCGCGTTCGTCCCGTTCTGGCGGGAGATCTGGCTGGAGCGGGTCAACGAGCCTAGCTAGGAAGACAGGCATGGCAGAGCAAACGAGCCCGGACATCAGCGACATCGGGCGCAAAGCGGGCCGAGGGGCCGTGTGGAGCTTTCTCGGCACACTGGTCACCCGCGCGGGCTCGTTCATTCTCGGCCTGATTCTGGCCAGACTCCTCGCGCCGGCGGACTTCGGCATCTACGCGGTCGCGCTCGCGGCCACCCAGTTCGTCATGGTCGTCAAGGACGTCGGCGTCATGTCGGCCGTCGTGCAGTGGCGCGGGAAGCTGGAGGACATCGCCCCGACGGCCACGACCCTGACCATGATCTCCGCGCTGTGCCTGTACGGGATCTTCTGGGTCGGCGCGCCGTACTTCTCGATGCTGGCCGGCAGCGAGGAGGCCACGTCCGTGGTGCGGATCCTCACCGCGGTCATCCTCGTCGAGGCGGTCACCGCGGTGCGCAGCGCGGCCCTGCTGCGCTGGTTCCGCACCGGCAAGAACACCAAGGCCGTCCTGGCGGGCTTCCTGGTCAACGCGCCGGTGGCCGTCGTCCTGGCGATCAACGGGGCGGGGGCCTACAGCTTCGCCTGGGGGCAGTTCGCGGGGGCCGTGGTCACCGGCGTCTTCATGCTGCTCTACGCGCGGCTGCCCTTCCGGTTCGGGTTCGACCGGCAGATCGCGGCCAAGCTGCTGCGTTTCGGCATCCCCTCGGCGGCGGGGATCGCGCTGGAGGTCACGCTGCTCAACGTGGGCTACATCATCGTCGGCCACATCATGGGCAAGGACTGGCTGGGCTTCTACCTGATGGCGTTCAACGTGTCGAGCTGGGTGCCCGGCATGATCGGCAGCGCCATCCGCATGGTGTCGATCGCCGGCTTCTCCCGGCTGGCCGAGCGGAACGAGGAGTCGCTGTCGCTCGGCGTGCAGAAGACCGTGCCGCTGCTCATCGCCACGGTGCTGCCGCTGGCCGTCTTCATGGCGGTGCTGGCGCACCCGCTGATCATCTTCATCTACGGCGCGAAGTGGGAGCTGGCCGCCGGCGTGCTGCGGTTCCTGGCGGTCCTGATGGTGGTGCGCATGCTCACCTCCTTCGCCCTCGACATCCTGAACGGCCAGGGCGCCACCCGCTCAACGGTCTGGATGAACCTCGGGCACGCGGCGGCGATGATCCCGGCGGTCATCGTCGGCACGAACCTCGACGGCATCCGCGGCGCCGCGATCGGGCAGGCGGCCGCGGCCCTGCTGGTCGCCCTGCCGCTCGCCGTGCTCGCCGTGCGGCGGGCGGGGGTACGGCTCGCTCCGGCCCTGCCGGGCCTCGTCCGACCGGCGGCCGGGGCGCTGATCTGCGCGGCCGTCATGCTGGGCCTCGCGCTGCTGACCCGGGGGAGCCCCCTGATCCAGCTCGTCGTGGCGGGCGGCGGCGGCCTGCTGGCCTACGTGCTGGTCGTGGTGACCCGCGACCAGTTCCACATTGTGAGCGATCGCCTGGTGCGGCTGCTTCCCGCCCGCGCGCGATGACCTCAAGGAGAAGCGATGCTGGTGTCCATCGGAATCCCGGTCCGCAACGGTGCGGACCGCCTGGAGGCGGCCGTGCGATCGGCCCTCGCCCAGGATCACGCCGAGATCGAGGTGGTGATCTCGGACAACGCCTCCACCGACGGCACGGAGGAGCTCTGCCGCGAGCTGGCCAGGCAGGACAGCCGGATCTCCTACTACCGGCAGCCGCGTGACCTGCACGTGATCGGCAACTTCGTGGAGGTGCTCCGGCGGGCGCGGGGTGAGTTCTTCCGCTGGATGGGCGACGACGACCTGCTCGAACCGGATTACGTCTCCCGGATGCTGGAGCCGTTCCTGGCCGACGAGCGGCTCATCCTGGTCACCTCGGACATCAGCTACACCGGGGCGGACGGGACGGTCCACCAACCCCGCTACCGCGGCACCCGGATGCTCTCCGACGATCCCATCGACCGCCTGGACGAGCTGTGGGACGTGGTCACCACCCAGCACCACGGACTGGACCCCCTCTACGGGCTGATGCGGCGGGAGCGGGTGGCCGCCGTGCCCCGGCCGCTGATGATCCGTGAGGACGAGGTCTACGCCACCATGCTCGCGCTGACCGCGCCCTGGGGTCACGTGCCGGCGGCCCTCGCCCACCGCAACCTGCGCGAGCGGCGCCTGTCCGGGATCGCCTCGGCGCTCGGGGTTCCGGCCTGGACCGCGCATTTCGCCACCACGCTGCAGTTCCGGGCGATGTACCGGGCCGTGCGGCTCATGGAGCTCTCCTCGGAGCAACGTAACCGTGCCCATGCCGTGCTGCTGCGTACGTACTGGCGCCGGCAGCAGCAGATGGTGACGCACCGCAGCCGCAAACTCGCCGGGTTGGCCGCCCGACTCGTCTCCTCGAAAGGGTGATCTCCTCTTGTTGATTCGCATCGTGCGCCTGCTCATGCAGCCGGGCCGGCTCCTGCTGGCCGTCCTGCGGCGCCTGCCGTTCGGCTCGTACGAGCTGCGCTGCGCGCTCGACCTCCACCCGAGGCCGCACTACGCCTACGGCGTGCAGCAGGCGGCGGAGCTGGCCAGACGCCTCGGCGTCGGCCGGATCAGCGTGATCGAGTTCGGCGTCGCGGGCGGCGCGGGCATGGTGGAGCTCAACCGCATGGCGGCGCTGGCGACGGCCGCGTCGGGGGTGAAGATCGACGTCTACGGCTTCGACACCGGCGCCGGGCTGCCCAAGCCCACCGACTTCCGGGACCTGCCCTACATCTGGCGCGAGGGCGACTTCGTCATGGACGTCGACGCCCTCCGGGCACGGCTGGGAACGGCCTCGCTGATCCTGGGCAACATCGAGGACACGGTCGGCGAGTTCCTCGACGGCGAGCGTCCGGCGCCGATCGGGTTCGTCTCCATCGACGTGGACTTCTACTCCTCGACCGCGGCGGCGCTCCGGCTGTTCAAGGGCGACCACAAATATTTCCTGCCGCGCGTGTTCTGCTATCTCGACGACACCGTCGGTGACGACGACCAGATCATCCACAACGACTATGTCGGCGAGCTCAGCGCGATCCGGGAGTTCAACGAGGACAACGAGCTGATGAAGCTGGCGCCGATCAACGGCCTGCGGCACAAGCGCGCTGTTCCCGCACCCTGGAACGACAACATCCAGGCGCTGCACCGCTTCGACCACCCGGACTATTCGGTCTATGTGGGCAGGCCGGACACGCAGACACAGCTGCCTCTGTAACCCCTCTAACCCCCTGTAACGAAGAAGCGGGCAAAGGCGAGAGAAGGGAAAAGAACCACGCGAGGGGGAAAATCTCGCTATGTCCGTTTTATTGGCAAATAGCCGAATTGGCGATGACGCTCGGCGTAAAATGCTCTTCCAGGGAGACCTCTTCCTCTACTCCGCGACGCCCGCCTCGATCAAGCTGATCGAGTTCGCCCGCGAGTTGATCGAGGAGGCGTTCGAGGGCCGCGACCCCCAGACCGCCCAGTACGAGATGCCGGTAGAGGAGTTCGCGGCGCTGCTCGCGGTCCTCAAGCCGCGCTTCATCCATCACCCCACCAGCAAGAGGCTCCTCGTCACCCTGCTGGACGAGCTGGGCATGGCGCTGGACAAGACCTACTTCGACGTGCCGAGACTGCGCACCTCCACCGCCGACCACTACCTCGACTCCGGCATCTCCTACGCCTACCACGCCCATCGCGACTGCTGGTACGCCGCGCCGTTCTGCCAGGTCAACTGGTGGATCCCGATCTACGACGTGGTCCCGGAGAACGTCTTCGCCCTGCACCCGCAGTACTTCGACCGCCCCGTACGCAACGGCAGCGGCCGCTACGACTACGCGGAATGGACCGCGGTGAGCCGGCCCACGGCCGCCCAGCACATCCACAGCGACACCCGCGAGCAGCCCAAGCCGGAGGAGGCGCTCGACCTCGAAACCGAGCTCCGGCTGGTGCCGGAGCCGGGCGGCATGCTCCTGTTCTCGGGGGCGCACCTGCACTCCACCGTCACCAACACCTCCGGCAGGACCCGCTTCAGCATCGACTTCCGCACCGTCCACATCGACGACGTCCGCTCCCGCGCGGCGGCGCCCAACGTGGACGCCACCTGCCGCGGCACCACCCTGCGGGACTTCTACCGGGCCGACGACTTCACGCGCATCCCGGAGGAGCTCGCGGCGGAATACGAGGCCGAGGCGCTGGCCAAGGTCACCTGACGAACCGCGCGCGTACGGCGTCGCGCAGCCCCTTCCAGCTCCGGTGCCGCTGGAAGGGCAACTCGAAGACCGAGGCGAACAACCACGCCGCCCCCACGCTCACCGGCACCGCCAGGGCGAGCGTGAGGAGGAAGGCCGGCAGGCCGGGCGGCACGTGCGGGGCGACGACGAGCCGGTTCACCATGACGACGAGCGGTGAGTGGATCAGGTAGAGGCTGTAGGAGAAGGAGCCCAGCCGCCGGAGCGGACGCGTGTCGAGCAGCCGTACGAGCCAGACCGGACGGCCTGTCGCCACACCCGTCAGCAGCAACCCGGCGGCCGGGCCGACCGCCAGGTCCACCCAGAAGAAGTTCGCGACCACCCAGACCGGTCCGGCGACCACGATGAGCAGGAGCGCGGGGAGTGCGGCGGCCGTCGCGAACCAGTGCCAGGGTAGGCGCTCCGTACGTTCCCGCGCGCGCACGACGCCGGCGCAGACCGCGCCCATGGCGAAGAGCGCGGCGAACTGCGGGGTCAGCCGCATCAGCAGGTCCACGGCCGGCACGGAAGGCGCCAGCGCCCCCACCACCACCACGATCGCGGTCACCGCGCCGAGCATCACCGCCGCGCCCATCTTCCGCAGGACCAGCAGCATCAGCGGGAACACCAGGTAGAGCTGCGCCTCGACGGCGATCGACCACAGGGCCCCGTTGGGGCTGGGGGAGCCGAAGACGTCCTGCAGAAGGAGCCCGTAGATGAGGGCCGACTGCCCGGTGGGCGTCTGCTGGCCGGGCTGCGGGATGACCGTCCACGCGATCACCAGGCTGAACGCCAGCGCCGCCCAGTAGGGCGGCAGGATGCGCCAGGCGCGGCGGTTGAGGAACGTGGGGATGCCGCCCAACCGCCAGCCGGTCCGGGCGGGCGAGATCGCCAGCGAGAAGCCCGACAGGACGATGAACACCACGACCGCGAAATGGCCGTAGAGCAGCCATCCCGTCCACCAGGGCGCGTCGTTGACCGGGAAGCCGGGGAAGGACAGGAGCCAGCAATGGTGCAGGACGACGAACAACGCGGCCAGGCCCCGTAAGCCGTCGAGTCCGGCCAGCCTGCCCCGCGTCGCCGGACGCTCTACTGTCAGCCCCACCGAAGCCCCCGTCGCCGTAGTCGTAGGTCTATCGCTTCGACTACGCGCGGTGTAACTGTTCTTCGGAGATGTAACGTCTGCCCGTGGATGGGCGATGGTCCGCTATAGAGCAAGCATTGCTGATGCGGGGGAACGTACCAAAATGGAGTTCTGGAAGGCGATTCTTGGTCTTCTCCGCCGACTTCGTATAGGCCCGCCACTGGTCCTTCTCTCGATCCTGGTGGGCGCCGTGGTGTACGCGGTCATTCCGGCGCACTACACGACCGATGTCTCCCTCGTCCTGGCCACGCCGGTGAACGGCGGCACCGTTCCCTCCGACAAGACCAAGCAAGGGCTCACCAACCCGTTCCTCTCCTTCAACGACGCGCTGAAGACCGGGGCCAGCATCGTCATCCTGTCCATGAACACGCAGGACGTCTGGACGCAGCTCGGCGCCCCCAAGAACGGCCCGACGGAGATCACGATCGACGACGGGCGCTCCAACCCGAACGTCCTGGACATCAACGGGCCCTACATCTACATCAGGGTCGACAGCGAGTCCCCGCAGAAGGCCACGGCCGTGCTCATGGCGGCCCGTGAGCGCGTGGCGACCGAGCTGTTCAAGTGGCAGAAGGCGCTCGGCGCGCCGGCCAACACCTTCATCACCTCCACCGACATCGTGCCGCCGTCCACGCCCGAGTCCGACCACAGCGTGAACTGGCAGGGGGCGATCGGCGGCGCCGTGCTCACCCTGTTCCTGGGCCTCGGCATCGCCTACGGCGTGGTCACCAGGCGCGCACCCAAGCAGCAGAGGCTGCCGGAGCCCCCGGCAGCCGTGGCGGTCCCGCTGGTCGCTCCCGTGGCGGCCCCGGCCCCGATCCCGGCCCCGGAGCCGATGCCCGTGGCGCAGCCGGTGGAAGCTCCGGAGCCGGTGCCCATGGACCTCGACGAGGACAGCTCCGCCACCATGGAGTTCCCCGTCTACCGGGGGGAGCCCCTCTCGCCTGTGCCCTGGCCCGGGAAGGCGAGCCAGGACAACGGCGAGGGATGAGGCCCGCGCATGGACTTCTGGGCGACGGCGAGCATCCTGTTCAAGCGCTGGTACGTGACGATCCCGGCCTTCCTGCTCACGATCGTGGGAGCCGTCGGCGTCTTCGCCGTGGCGCCCAAGACCTTCATCTCCAGCTCGGCGCTGGTTCTGACCCTGCCGGTCACCGGCGGCAGCGTGCCGAGCGACCCCAAGTTCCCCAACCCGCGCACCAACCCCCTGGTCTCCTTCGACCAGGGGCTGAGCATGACCTCGTCGATCCTCATCCAGGCGCTGAACACCCCTCAGGCGGTCGCCAAGGTCGGCGCGCCGATCGGCGGCGACGTCACACTCAAGATCACCAGCGGGGGAACGAACCCCGAGATGATGCCGGCGACCCCCTTCATCGTCATCACCTGCGAGGCGCCGAGCGCTGAGCAGGCCCACGGCATCGTCGTGAAGGTCACCGAGCTGGCCCAGCAGGAGCTGCGCGCCCGGCAGCAGCAGGTCAACGCGCCGCCCACCACGTACGTGAGCGCCACCGTCGTGGTGCCGCCCACCCAGCCCGACGAGAAGAAGGGCAGCCGGATGCGCAGCGCGGTGGTCACCGGGGCGCTGGCGTTCTTCATGAGCCTGTTCGCCGCCTTCGCGTTCGAGAGTTTCGTCCGCCATCGCCGGGCCCGCCGCCCGATCCCGCCCGAGCTCGGACTGTACGAGCCCGTCGCGAGCAACGGAGCCCGGTCACTGGCTGGACGCGAAGGATGACCACGGCCACCCTGCCGCAGCGGCCGCTCCGCCGCGCCGACGGCGCCACGCTGGTCTGCGTCTTCGTCGTGGTCCTGCTCATGCTGCCGGCCCGCCTGGCGGTGGCCGGGCTCCCGCTGTCGCTCACGCCCGCCGAGATCATGGCACTGGCGCTGGGCGTGGTGTGGGTGTGCGCGCAGATGGTCACCACGACGGGCGTGGCCAAGGGCGGCAACCCGGTCCGCACCGCGATCTTCGTGTACGGCATGCTCCTGCTGGCGATCTACGGGTACACGACCTACCGGTACCTGCCGTCCGACGAGCTCAACCTCTCCGACCACACGTTCGTGCTCTACGCGGGCTACGTGAGCGTGCTCCTGGTGATGTGCGACGGCATCGGCAGCCGCGAACGCCTCGACTTCGTGCTCAAGGCGGTCGTGATCGGCGGCGCGTTCTCGGCGATCGTCGCCCTGCTGCAGTTCAGGCTCGACCTCGACGTCACCCAGTACATGCAGATCCCCGGGCTCCGCCACTCCTCCGTCGAGGAGGTGCCCACCGTGATCTCCCGTTCGGACCTGCGCCGCGTCGCCGGCACGCTCGGGCACCCGATCGAGTTCGGGGCGGTGTCGGCGATGCTGCTGCCGCTGGCCGCGCACCTCGGCTTCCAGGCCCGCAGCCGCGGCGAGGCCGCGACCCGCTGGTGGATCTGCGCCGTCATCATCGCGGCCGGCCTGATGTTCTCGGTCTCCAGGACCGCCGTGCTCGGCCTGGCGGGGGCGGGGCTGATCCTGCTGCTCGGCTGGTCCAACCGGCGGCGGATCGTCACCATCGGCGCGTTCGTGGTGTTCCTGGGCTTCATGAAGGTCCTGGCGCCCGGCCTGATCGGCACGTTCTACAACCTGTTCGCCGGTGCCGGCGAGGACAGCAGCATCATCTACCGCACCCACGACTACCCCTTCGCGATGCGGGAGTTCGGCAAGAGCCCGTTCTTCGGTCGCGGGCTCGGCACCTGGTACCCCTTCAAGCATCAGGTGTTCGACAACCAGTACCTGCTGTCACTGGTCGAGACCGGGCTCGTCGGCGTGCTGGGGTTCGTCGGCGTGATCGGGTGCGGGATCGTGGTCGCCCTCCGGGTCCGCCGGCTGAGCACCGATCCGAACGTCCGCAACCTGGGGCTGACCATCGCCGCCTGCCTGGTGATCCCGCTGCTGGGAGCGGCCACCTTCGACCTGCTCTCCTTCCCCGGCATCACCAGCGTGATGTTCCTGCTGGTCGGCGCGGCGGGGGCGCTGCTGCGGTTCGAACGCCGGGATCAGGCGGACAGGCTGCTCCTGAGCTCCTTCCAGGAGCCCGCCGACCTGTCGCGCTCGCTGATCGCGGTGACCGGCAACGGCCAGGGCAGCGCGAGGTCGGGGTCGTCGTAGCGGACGGCCAGGTCCTCGGCGGGGTCGTGCTCCCTGTCGATGCGGTAGCAGACGTCGGCGTGCTCGGTCAGCGCCTGGTAGCCGTGCAGGATCCCCGGCGGCACGTAGAGGTGCGCGAACGACACGTCGTCGAGCCGGACCGTGACGTGCGAGCCGAACGTCGGCGAGGCCGGGCGCGCGTCCACCAGGATGTCGAGCACGGCGCCGTGCGCCGCCCGCACCAGCTTGGCCTCGCCGCGGCCCGAGCGGCCGTGCATCCCCCTGATCGTGCCCAGGCGCGAGCGCGACTGGCTGTCCTGGATGAACGTCGCGTGGTCCAGCCCGTGCTCCGCGGCGATCACGGCGTCGAAGGTCCTGGTGAAGAAGCCCCGATCGTCGTGGAAGGGTGTCGGCACGAACAGCAGCACGCCTTCGAGCTCCAGATGCTCGACTCTCATGGTGTCCCTTTCATCCGGGTAGGGTGCGTAGCCGCCTGGAGGGCCTGAGGAGGGCCGCGACCGACGCTCTGGCCGTGCGGCGGCCCGCGGCGGCCCGCATGGCCTCGCCGAGCAGGACGGCCAGATAGAAGCCCGCGGTCGCGATCTTGCCCCTGCGCCGCCGGAACAGCCGCACGCGGTTGACCGTGAGCAGCGCGGCCAGCATCGGGCTGGTCTTCGCCTCGCCGCCGATGTGCTCGACCACCGCGGCGGGCTCGTACCAGAGGGTCCAGCCCTCGTCCGCGGCCCGCAGCGCGTACTCGGTCTCCTCGCTGTAGAGCAGGAAGGACTCGTCCCACGGGCCGACCTCGGTGAGCGCCGCGACCGAGATGAGCATGGCGGCCCCGGTGGCCCAGTCCGCGGGGCCCGGCCGCTCGTAGCGTCCGGGGTCGACGATCATCTCGCCCAGCGCGCCGATGCGGCCCGCCAGGTTCCCGCCGAGCACCGCCTCGGCCAGTGCACGCCGTACGGCCGGCGTACGGCGCAGCGAGTGGTGGAGGATGCCCTCGGTGCTGAGCAGCCGGGGGACGGCGATGCCGGTGCCCGGACGGCCGAGGGCCTCGCTCAGCACGGCCAGCGAGCCGGGGCGCAGGCGGCAGTCCGGGTTCATCACGAAGATCGCGTCGAGCTCGTCGAGGTCGAGCGCCGCGATCCCGGCGTTGATCGCCGCCGCGTACCCGGCGTTCCGGCCCACCGGCACGGGACGGACGGGCAGGTCGGCGGCCTGTTCCGCGATGCCGAGCGAGCCGTCCTTGGAGGCGTTGTCGGCCACGACGACGGCGGTGAGCCGTACCCCGGCGCTGCCCACCGGCAGAGAGGCCAGGCAGCCGCCGAGGACCGGAGCGCTGTTGTAGGTCACGATCACGATCGCGACTCGGGGAGGGCCGGGCGTCACATGTCGCCATCGCGCCCCAGCAATGGAGCGTTACAGGTAACAGCTGACACGGCTGAGGCGATGAGGAGGTAGGGGCCGGGTGTCGTAGAGACGGAGACACATTTCATGCAGGATCTGCAGGCTTTCACCTTCCGCCGGGATGACCTCTTCCCGCTGGCGGACAAGTATTCCGAGCAGTTCCGTACGGCCTCGCCGTTCCGCCACGTGGTCATCGACGACTTCCTGCCGCCCGAGGTGCTGGAGCCCGTCCTCGGAGAGTTCCCCGAGCCGCGTGACGCCACCTGGGAGCGGTTCGACACCGCGCGCGAGGTGAAGCTGGCGCTGGCCGACACCGAGCGCATGGGGCCGGCCACCAGGCATCTGCTGGCGGAGTTCAACAGCGGGGTGTTCGTCGAGTTCCTGGAGCGGATGACCGGCATCACGCAGCTCGTCTCCGACCCGCACTTCGAGGGCGGCGGCCTGCACCAGATCCGGCCGGGCGGCTTCCTCAAGGTGCACGCCGACTTCAACAAGAGCCGGAAGCTCAACCTCGACCGCCGGCTCAACGGCCTGCTCTATCTCAACAAGGACTGGGAGGAGAGCTACGGCGGGCACCTGCAGCTGTGGAACAAGGACATGTCCGAGTGCGAGGGCAAGATCCTTCCGCTCTTCAACCGGTTCGTGCTGTTTGCCACGACCGACGACGCCAACCACGGGCATCCGGACCCGCTCACCTGCCCGCCGGACCGGGCGCGGCGCTCGATGGCGCTCTACTACTACTCCAACGGCAGACCCGAGGACGAGGTCACCGACGACCACACCACGCTGTTCAAACAGCGGCCCGGCGAGGCGTGGAAGAGCAACCTGCGCCAGGTGGCCAAGCGCTGGACGCCGCCCGCGCTGGCCGATCTCGTCGGCGGCCGGAGGACCAAGGCCTAGTGAGGGCGTACGTCGTCGGCCGGTGTATCGGTGTCGGCCTGATCGTGCTGCTGAGCGGGTGCCAGAGTTCCGAGGCCCGGGAGCCGATCGCCACCCGGCCACCCACCGCGTCCGCGTCCGAGTCCGCCTCGGCCCCGCCGCTGAAGCCGCAGGAGCGGAGCTGGCCGGGGCCGGACAACACGGGGGTGCCCAAGGGCGTGCCACTGCGCGAATCCGGGTCCATCCGGGTGACCAAGAGCGGCACGGTCATCGACGGCGTCGAGGTGACCGGCTACATCACGGTCGAGGCCGACAACGTGACCATTCGCAACACGCGGGTCCGCGGCACCAAGGGCTGGTGGGGGATCCTCCAGCGCGAGGGGCGCACCGGGCTGACGGTCGAGGACAGCGAGATCTTCGGCAACGGCAAGGAACGCACCCAGTTCGGCATCCTCAACCAGGGCAAGCTGGTCACGGTGCGCCGGGTCGACATCCACACGATCTCCAACGGGATCCTGACCCAGCAGGGTGTGGTCGAGGACTCGTACGTGCACGACCCGAAGTACTACTCCGGCGACCACACCGACATGATCATGTCGACCGGGCCGCCCGCAGACGGCACCGAGCTGATCATCCGGCGCAACACCGTGATCAACACGCTCGACCAGACCGGCGCGATTGCGCTCTTCCAGGACTTCGGCGTGGTCAAGAACGTGACGGTGGAGGGCAACCTGCTGGCCGGGGGCGGTTGGTCGCTGTACGCGGGCGCCGGGGCCAAGGGCAAGTCGTCGAACATCAAGGTGATCGGCAACGTCTTCAGCCGCAGGGTGTGGCCCAAGGGAGGCTCTGCCGGGCCGGTTTCATATTGGGATAAGGACGGGCCCGGAAATACGTGGCACGGCAACACCTGGGAAAACGGCGGGGCGGTAAGTCCGGGATAGCGGGCTTTTTGTGATCATTGAGAAAGGTGAGCTTTCTGGGAATTGAGGGGTAAACGAGTCCTTTTCGGCAAAAACCCCTCTTAGTGCTTCCGGCATGGCTACTCTCTCCCCTTGGGGACTCGACGTGGCCGTGATCGGAAGGAGTCGCCAGTGTCACGACATCGGCGCAGTAAACGAAATAAAAGGCGGAACGGGTGGTTACCCCTGGCCGGTGTCTCCGCCGTGGCGGTGCTGGCCGGCGGGTACGGCATCATCGCCTCTGACGTGCTGAAGCCTCAGGCGGCCCTGACGGACGCGGGCGGGGCGAAGGCCGCGGTCTCGCCGCAGGCCGCCGCCGGGCAGAAGTCCCGGCCGCGCCCCACCACCGACAACCCTCGGCCGCGGAAGGAGCGGACCAGGGGGCCGTGGTGGTGGCCCAAGCGGCCCACCAAGAAACCGACCTCGCGGCCCAGGCCGACCGGGACGCCCGTCAAGACGCCGACCCTGATCTCCTCGCCGACGCCGACACCGACCAGGACGTCCGGCGCGACTCCGACTCCCACGCGTGAGACGCCCGCCACTCCCACGAGGACGCCCGAGAGCCCTACACCGACGCCGACACCGACTTCGACACCGACGGGGACGCCTGAGAGTCCCACGCCGACCCCGACGCGGACACCGGCCCCGACGCGGACGCCGACGCGGACGCCGACCCCGACGCGGACGCCGACTCCCACGCGGACGCCGACTCCCACGCGGACGCCGACTCCGACGCGGACACCGACTCCCACGGTGACGCCGACGGGGACGCCCACCACTCCGTCCGCGACCCCCACGGTGACGCCCACGAGGACGCTGCCCGGGACCCCCACGGCGACTCCCACGAAGACGCCGACGACCACCGCCCCGCCGCCGAGCGGCGGCTGGCCCGGCCCCGGGAACACCGGCGTTCCCGCCGGCACCGAGCTGGTCCGCAAGACCGGCTCGATCGTCATCAAGGAAGACGGCAAGGTCATCGACGGCTGGGACATCACCGGCGACATCACGGTCGAGGCCGACAACGTGACCATCCGCAACACCCGGGTGCGCGGGCAGGACGACTACTGGGGCATTCTCCAGCGCGAGGGCTTCTCGGGTCTCAAGGTCGAGGACAGCGAGATCTTCGGCAACGGCAAGAACCGCACCCAGTTCGGCATCCTCAACCAGGGCAAGATGATCACGATCCGCCGCGTGGACATCCACACGATCTCCAACGGCATCCTCACCGACCAGGGGCTGGTCGAGGACTCGTACGTGCACGACCCGAAGTACTACTCCGGCGACCACACAGACATGATCATGTCGACCGGCACCGCCGCCGCGGGCACCGAGCTGATCATCCGGCGCAACACGGTGATCAACACGCTCGACCAGACCGGCGCGATCGCGCTCTTCCAGGACTTCGGAGTGACCCGCAACGTCACCGTGCAGGGCAACCTGCTGGCCGGGGGCGGCTGGTCGCTCTACGCGGGCGCCGGCAGGAAGGGCCTGTCCTCGAACATCAAGGTGATCGACAATGTCTTCAGCCGCAGGGTGTGGCCCAAGGGAGGATCCGCCGGCCCGGTGTCGTACTGGGACTCCAACGGGCCGGGCAACGTCTGGAAGGGCAACACCTGGGAGAGCGGCGGAGCGAGCGTGCCGGCCTCGGACTAGCTGCGGATCGCGATGACCGACTTCACCAGCCCGGCCAGCCGTTCGAAACGGATCTGGGACTTGGGGAAGTAGTGCCGCATCTCGGTCACGCTGAGCAGCTCGACCTCCATGGCGATCATCCGGGCGGCGTCGCGGTCGGAGGTCGGGGTGTGGACGAGTGGCCAGCGGCGCAGGATCGTCGTCCGCGCGGCGAGCGGCAGGAACTGGAACCCGGGGAACAGGAAGTGCGGCTCGACCGGGAAATAGCGGTAGGGCGTCTGCACCCAGTGCCGCTCGGCCATCTCGTGCACGGTGTCGGCGAACCGCTGCCGGCGCTGGTGCCCGCCGACGTGCTCGATCACCGCGTTGGAGAACACCAGGTCGTACCGCGTGCCGCGGATCGCGGCCGGCAGGTCGCAGGCGTCGGCGACGTCGGCGCGCAGCCATGACGGCAGGTCGGCGGGCGGCTGCTCCAGGTTGACGATGTGGACGTGTGCCGGCTTGACCGGCGCGCGCATCCAGGCCCCGGCCGTGCCGCCGAGGTCGAGCACGTTCATCTGGTCGAGGTCAGGGAACCGGTCGGCGAACCACTGCCACCTCCGCGCCCGTGCCTTGGCCCCCAGCGAATCCGGAGCGTCCACGAAACGGCTGCGCAGGGCATTCAGACGGCTCATAAAGGCGCTCCTCCGGCCAGGATAAGTCCCCTCTATGCTCCCAGAATTATGCGGGCGCGGCTAAGCCTGTGATTCTTTGTGACATTCTTGCGACGCGTACCAATCGACTGTCCGGCGCAACCCTTCGTCCAATTCCGTGACAGGACGCCAGCCCAGCCGATCCGCGGCGGGCGCGATGTCGCCGACCTGCGTAATATCGTGCGGGCGATCGGGGGCCGCGCCGAATTCGGGCTTCGTGCCCGCGCCGGTGATCCGATAAAGCCGCTCGACGACCTCATGGGCCGGGGTCTTGACGCCGGTCCCGATATCCAGAGTGTGTCCGACGGCCTTGTCCGATTCGCCCGCCAGAACGTAGGCGTCGACGACGTCGTCGACATAGATCCAGTCGGCGAGCTTGGCGGCACTGGTGAGCCGGGGGTGCTGGCCGCGCAGGAGGCAGAGCGTCACGTAGGGCACGAGCTTGGTGGTGTCGGGCTGGGCCGGCCCGTAGACCATGCTGGGGCGCAGGACGGTGACGGGCAGCCCCCAGAGCCGGTGGTAGAGCTGCGCGTAGCCGGTGGCGGCCCATTTGGACATCGCGTACGCCGACGACGGCGACGCGTGGTCGTTGCCGGGGCGCGGCTCCTCGATGGAGCCGGTGAAGACGGTTCTGACGCCGCTTTCGTGCGCGGCGGCCAGCACGTTGACCCCGCCGATGACGTTGTTCTCCAGGGTCGCGCGGACGACCTCGTCACCTCTCGAACCGGTGACCTCGCCGGCGAGGTGGAACAGGTGGGTCGGTCGTACCGACCGGAACAGGCGCGTCGTCGCGTCGGCGTCGCTCAGGCTCGCCACGTGCCAGGTCTCGCCGTGGCGAGCCTGCTGGGGGCGGCGGCTGACGGCGTGCACCTGGGCGCCGAGCGCTCGTAAGCGCGTCACCAGATGCGCACCGATGAATCCGGCCGCCCCGGTCACCAGCACCACGGTTTCCGGCCAATACGACATCGTGGATTGACCTCCGTGTTGAATGGCTCACTTGGCCCTCGCCGGTCACGCAAGCTACCGCTCTCGGGCCTGAACGTTCGCCGCTCTGTGTTGAATTGTCGCGCTCACTTGGCCCTCGCTGGTCACGCAAGCTACCGCTCTCGGGCCTGAGCGTTCGCCGCTCTGTGGAAGATGGAGCCGTTCGGGCCGACGGCTCCATCTAATCAGCCGATGCGCCAGGTGTCTCCACCCATGAGCAGGTCGCTCAGGTCGCCGGGGCCCTTCTGCGCCACGGCCTCCTCCAACTGCTCGGCCATCAGCACGTCGTACGCCGGCCGGCCGATCTGCCGGAAGATGCCGATCGGCACGTGCTCGAACGCCGGCTCGTCCAGCCTGCTGAGCGCGAAGGCCACCGACGGGTCGGGGGCGTGCGCGTCGTGCACGAGGATCTGGTCCTCGCTCACGCTGTCACGCGCCACCACCTCGATGCCCCCGTTGGCCGCCCGCACGACGGCCTTGGAGGCGCTCACGATCGGCTGCCCGTGCTCCAGGCGCAGCGTGATGTCGTCGCGGATGCCCGGGTCCTTGAGCTGCTCGAAGGCGTTGTCGTTGAAGATGTTGCAGTTCTGGTAGATCTCCACCAGCGACGTGCCGCGGTGCGCGGTGGCCTCGCGCAGCACCGACTGCAGGTGCTTGCGGTCGGAGTCGATGGTGCGGGCCACGAACGACGCCTCGGCGCCGAGAGCCAGCGAGATCGGGTTGAACGGCTTGTCCAGCGAGCCCATCGGCGTCGACTTGGTGATCTTGCCGACCTCGGAGGTGGGCGAGTACTGGCCCTTGGTCAGCCCGTAGATCCGGTTGTTGAACAGCAGGATGTTCAGGTTGACGTTGCGGCGCAGCGCGTGGATCAGGTGGTTGCCGCCGATCGACAGCGCGTCGCCGTCACCCGTGATCACCCACACCGACAGGTCGGGCCGGGAGGCGGCCAGCCCCGTCGCGATGGCGGGCGCGCGGCCGTGGATCGAGTGGAAACCGTACGTGTTGAGGTAGTACGGGAACCGCGACGAGCAGCCGATGCCCGACACGAACACGATGTTCTCGCGCTTGAGCCCCAGCTCCGGCAGGAAGCTCTGCACCGCGGCCAGGATGGCGTAGTCGCCGCATCCCGGGCACCAGCGCACCTCCTGGTCGGACTTGAAGTCCTTCAGGGTCTGCTTGACGTCGGTCTTGGGGATGAGCGACAGGCCCTTCCCGTTTACGAGCTCAGTCACTGTCGATCACGTCCTGAATGACTCCGGCCAGCTCCTCGGCCTTGAACGGGAGCCCGCGCACACGGTTGTAGCTGATCACGTCGACGAGGTAGCGGGCCCGCAGCAGCAGCGCGAGCTGGCCGAGGTTGATCTCGGGCAGCAGCACCTTGTCGTAGCTCTTGAGCACCTCGCCGGTGTTGGCGGGCAGCGGGTTGAGGTGGCGCAGGTGGGCCTGGGCGACCTTGCCGCCGTTGCGCCTGATCCGGCGGACGGCCGCGGCGATCGGGCCGTACGTCGAGCCCCAGCCGATGACCAGCACCTTCGCGTCGCCGTCGGGGTCGTCGACCGCCAGCTCCGGCACGTCGATGCCGGCGATCTTCGCGGCGCGCGTGCGGACCATCAGGTCGTGGTTGTTCGGGTCGTAGGAGATGTTGCCCGTGCCGTCGGCCTTCTCGATGCCGCCGATGCGGTGCTCCAGCCCGGCGGTGCCGGGGATGGCCCACGGGCGGGCCAGCGTCTCGGTGTCGCGCTTGTACGGCAGGAACTCGCCGTCGGCGCCGTTGGGGGCGTCGGTGAACGGCTGCGAGATGTCCGGCAGGTCGGACACTTCGGGCAGGCGCCAGGGCTCCGAGCCGTTGGCCAGGTAGCCGTCCGAGAGCAGCATGACCGGGGTGCGGTACTTGACCGCGATCCGGGTGGCCTCGATGGCGGCGTCGAAGCAGTCGCTCGGCGACATCGGCGCCACGATCGGCACCGGCGACTCTCCGTTGCGGCCGAACATGGCCATCAGCAGGTCGGTCTGCTCGGTCTTGGTCGGCATGCCGGTGCTCGGGCCCGCGCGCTGCACGTCCACGATGATCAGCGGCAGCTCCGTGGTGACCGCCAGGCCGACGGTCTCGGCCTTCAGCGCCACACCCGGGCCGGACGTGGTGGTCACGCCGAGCGCTCCGCCGAACGCGGCCCCGAGCGCCGCGCCGACGCCCGCGATCTCGTCCTCTGCCTGGAAGGTGCGGATGCCGAACCGCTTGTGCTTGCTCAACTCGTGCAGGATGTCGCTGGCCGGGGTGATCGGGTAGGAGCCCAGGAACAGCGGCAGCTTGGACTGCACACTGGCGGCGATCAGACCGTACGCCAGGGCCTGGTTGCCCGAGATGTTGCGATAGACGCCGGGGGCGAGCTGGGCGGGCTTGACCTCGTACGAGACGGAGAAGGACTCGGTGGTCTCGCCGTAGTTCCAGCCGGCCTGGAAGGCCGCGATGTTGGCCTTGGCGATGTCGGGGTTCTTCGCGAACTTCTGCTCGAGGAACTTGACGGTGTGCTCGGTCGGCCGGTGGTAGAGCCAGCTGAGCAGGCCCAGCGCGAACATGTTCTTCGACCGCTCGGCGTCCTTTTTGGACAGGTCGAAACCTTCGAGGGCCTTGACGGTGAGCGAGGTCAGCGGCACCGCGTGCACGCGCCACTCGCTGAGCGACTCGTCCTCCAGCGGGTTGGCGTCGTAGCCGACCTTCTGCAGGTTGCGCTTGGTGAACTCGTCGATGTTCGCGATGATGTCCGCGCCTCTGGGCAGGTCGCCCAGGTTGGCCTTGAGAGCCGCCGGGTTCATGGCCACGAGCACGTTCGGCGCGTCGCCGGGCGTGAGGATGTCGTGGTCGGCGAAGTGGAGCTGGAAGCTCGACACACCCGGCAAGGTGCCTGCGGGCGCGCGGATCTCGGCAGGGAAGTTGGGGAGCGTCGACAGGTCGTTGCCGAACTCCGCCGTGCCCGCGGTGAAGCGGTCGCCGGTGAGCTGCATGCCGTCGCCGGAGTCGCCGGCGAATCTGATGATCACGCGGTCGAGCTGCTGGACCTGCTTGTTCACAGCGCCTCCCTCTTCAGTGCTGTGAACGAAACTCGACTGTGCTCATTGGTGCCCTCGCTGCGCTGGGTCACGGCTCAGTCCTCCTCGACGCCCGAGGCGCGTTCGCCGCGGGCGCGTTCTCTGTATCCATGCTAGATCCTCGGAAGGTCGCGCGTTTGCTTCCCGCAAAGAGCGGGTAAACGCGGTCGAATCAGGGTGAGGTGGGAGAACGACGACACAGCCCGGACGCCAGCCTGCAGAGGTCCACATGCAGGCGGGCGTAGAGAACGGTGCGGGTCACGAGCGCCAACTATACGTCCCCCCAATACGTGTCTTACGTCAGGGGTCGCTTACCCGGCAGCTCGTCCCCCGACCGGTACAGGCGTCCGGCCTGCATCCCTGCCGAGCCGTACAACTCAGGAACGGTGACGAAGCTGTAACCCTTCCCCCGCAGCCTTTTGAGGATGTCCGGAACCGCGTCGACGGCTTCCCGGTGGATGTCGTGCATGAGAATGATCGCACCTGGATGCGCCTTGCGCACGGCAAGGTCCGTGATGTCGCCCGCTTTATGCGTGAGCAGATCCTTGACGTCGACGTCGTAGTCGACCAGAGCCAGCCCCAGCCCGGCCGCGACGTCGCGCACGCTCTGGCTCGTGGCCCCGTACGGCGCCCGCGCGAGCGCCGGCCGCTGCCCGATGGCGGCCTCGACGACGTCCTCGGTACGCGCGAGAGAGTCGGTGATCCTGCTGGTGGCCTGCTTGGACAGGTCCTTGTGGTCCCAGGTGTGGTTCCCGACGAGGTGCCCTTCCGCGCTCATCCTCTTGACCAGCTCGGGCTGGGCGGCGGCGTTGGAGCCGACCACGAAGAACGTCGCCCTGGCCCGGTCTTTCCGCAGGATGTCCAGCAATCTGGCGGTGAAGGGCCCGGGGCCGTCGTCGAACGTCAGCGCCACGCACTTGGCCTTGGCGCAGTCCACGGTCCCCGCCTGGTTGCTGGCGGCCTGCGGGCTCTCCGCCGTTTCGGACTGCCGGATCGGCGCCCTCTCGGCCGCCGCGTGCACATTGTCCTGCGCCCGCCTGGCCGCCTCCCGTATGTCGTCCTGCGCCCGCTGCCCGAACTCGGACAGCAGCGGGCGTACCCGCTCCGCCGGGATCGCCACGGCCAGTCGCCCCAGCGAGCACGGCCCGATCTGGCAGTCGTCGAACTCGACCACCAGGTCCCCGCTCCGGTTGAACGCCATCGAGTCGAACCGGTCGCCGCGGGCGCTGACCTCTTCCCGCGCCACCTGCGCGCCGCGTCCCTTGAGCTGCTCGCGTACCAGCTGGGTGAGCTGCCGCAGGGCGTGCTCGCCGTCGAGCAGCCCGGCCGACTCCGTGACCTTTCCCGCGCGCCGGTCGAACCAGTACGTGCGCGTGGAGTAGCTCCAGCCCGCGCCCTGGAACTCGCCGGTACGCAGCCGTACCGCGAATGCCTGGGGGGAGGCGGCGGCGAGCTGCCAGTCCACGTTCAGCTCGGGCTTCGGGTAGGCGGAGCGGCCTTTGGTCCGCCCGCGGAAGTCCCGCAACTGCCGCTCGGCCTGGGCGTGCAGGGCGCGGTTGAGCGCGGGGGCGGACTGGAACTCGGGGTAGTCGATGTGCACAAATCGGTTGCCGGCGTAGTGGTCCTCGGTGAGCGTCCTGGTGGACAGTCCGGCAACGGCCGCCGGGTCGACAAAGTCGATCATCGTCGGCTCTGCCGGGACCACGACGTCCCTCTCGGGGGAGGCGGCCGCCAGACCACAAGCGGCCGCCGAGAGGGCCAGCAGAGCGATTCCGGAGAAGAATCGCGTTTTGTGCATGGATGTCAGGGTATGGGGCTGATCTTGCTGTTTACCCTGTTTTGACGTGATCACTCCCTAGCCTTTGACTGCGGTGGGTACGTTCCCTGTGATCGTGGGTGATTTGTGGGCTTCGATCAGATTCGTAGATGGGCATCCCGGGTTACGATCTCCCTCATGGAGGGCTATTTCGAGTCCTACGTACTCGTCGCCGCGCTGCTCGCCATAGGCGTGGCCATCGTGGCGGGCGCTTTGATGGCCAACCGCCTCCTCCGCCCGACCCGCCCGACCCCGGAGAAGCTGACCACGTACGAGTGCGGGGTCGACCCGGTCGGGGAGGGGTGGGCGCAGTCACAGGTCCGCTATTACGTCTTCACGTACCTGTACGTGGTGTTCGCGGTGGACGCCGTCTTCCTCTTCCCCTGGGCCACGGTCTTCGACGCGCCCGGCTACGGGCTGACGACGCTCGTGGAGATGTTCGTCTTCCTGGGCTTCATCGCCCTCGGCATCCTGTACGCGTGGCGCAAACGCGTACTCACCTGGACCTAACCCGCCCCCTGCACGGCCAGAACCGGCAAACCATCACTCCCAGGAACCGGACCTCGGCACCGCACACCCCCCCCGATCAACACCCACCCACACCCAGCCTGCCCGCACCCCACGCCAAGCCCTCCCGCAACCCTCGCCCAGCCTGCGCGCACCCCACGCCGAGCCCTCGCGTACCGATCGCGCCACCTGAGCTCCGCACCTGGCTCAGCCCACTCCGCGCGCCGTACTCAACCCCCGGCCCGCTCGCAGGCCGTCCAACCCGCTCGCCACCCAATCCGGCGCTGCTCGCCCTTCGCGCGCCCTGCCCGATCCACACCTCACCTCGCTGGCGCAGCGCACTTGAGTCACCCGCCACCTCCCGCCCGACCCGCGCCCGCTCGCACGCCACCCGACCCGCGGCCTGTGCCATCCCCGCGCCCAGACCCACCCCCTGCTCGCCCGACCCGAGCTCTGCCCACCCGACCCGCGCCTGCGTCCGGCGGCCCGGCCCGCCCTCCGTGCCCTCCGGCCCGCACCCCCTGCCCCGACCCACGCCCGCATCCGCCCACGATTCCCAGCGCCGCCCACGATTCCCAGCGCCCGCCCACCGCTCCCGGCGCCGTCCACCGCCGCCCGTCCTCGCGCCGCTGGAGCCCGTGCCGTCCGCGCCCTTCCGTTTCCCGCCACTGCCACGCCCCTTCACCCACGCCCGGCGTGCCCATCCCGCTCACCCAGATCAGCGCCGAGGCGCGGGCCCGGACCTACGCGGCGGCCTCGGCCGCGAGCCCGTACGGCCACCGTGTGGCGCAGCACCTCAGGGAGACTCCGACGGCCCGCCACCAAGGCCAAGAAACCCCCAAACACCCCCCAAGCGAAGATTCCTTTGCCTGACCTGCGATCCGCGCAAGAATGGTCAACATGGCAGCAACAGACCTCCCGATGCCCACCGTGGGCCCGATCTCCAGGTTGGCGCCCAAGCCCATGCGCTTCGTGCTCAACTGGGGCCGGCGCTACTCGCTGTGGGTGTTCAACTTCGGGCTGGCCTGCTGCGCCATCGAGTTCATCGCGACCTCGATGAGCAGGCACGACTTCATCCGGTTCGGCGTGATCCCGTTCGCGAACGGTCCGCGCCAGGCTGACCTGATGATCGTCTCCGGCACGGTCACCGACAAGATGGCCCCAGCCGTCAAGCGGCTCTACGAGCAGATGCCCGACCCGAAGTACGTGATCTCGTTCGGCGCCTGCTCCAACTCCGGCGGCCCCTACTGGGACTCCTACTGCGTGACCAACGGCGTGGACCAGATCATCCCCGTCGACGTGTACGTGCCGGGCTGCCCGCCCCGCCCGGAGGCCCTCCTGTACGGGATCATGAAGCTTCAGGAGAAGATCGCCGACGAGAAGCTCAGCGACCGGTACGTGTGGTCCCGCTCCCACGGGGAGGACGCGTGACCGAGGGAACCCCGGACCGCCCGGACGACACCCCCCAGCCCTCGCACACCTCCAACCCCCACGATCAGCATCCGCCCGAGCAGCCAGTCGCTCGCCCACCCGCCCAGCCAACGGCCGCGGGCCAGCCAACGGCCGCGGGCCAGCCAACGGCCGCGGGCCAGCCAACGGCCGCGGGCCAGCCAACGGCCGCGGGCCAGCCAACGGCTTCCTCCCAGCCGCGGGCCGCCGCACAGCCGCCGGACACGGCCCAATCGCTGGCCGCTGTGCAGCCGCCGGATGCGGCCCACCGAGCGGACACGGCTCACGAAGCGGACACAGCCCAGCAACTGGACACCGCCCACCAAGAGGACACCGCCCACGAAGAGGACACCGCCCACGAAGAGGGGACCGCCCGCCGGGCCGCACCGGATCAGCCATCCGACGGCACTCGCCCCCCTGGCGCCTTCACCCACCTGGACACCCGGTTCGGAGCCCGAGCCGAAATCTCCGAGTCCTACGGTGACACCACGATCGACGTGGCCCCCGCCGACTGGATCGAGCTCCTGACATTCGTCCGAGACGACCTCGGCTACGCGTTCTTCGACTGGCTGACCGGCGTCGACGACCCGCCGGACGCCTTCCTCGTCGTGGCCCACGTCTACAACCTGACCACCAACGCCCGCCTGCTCCTCCGCACCCGCGTACCCCGCGAAGACCCCCACCTCGCCACCGCGGTAGGCGTCTACCGGGGCGCGAACTGGCACGAGCGCGAGACGTTCGAGATGTTCGGCGTGATCTTCGACGACCACCCCTACCTCGTGCCACTCCTCCTGCCGGACGGGTTCGAGGGCTATCCGCTCCGCAAGGATTTCATCCTCGCCGCCCGCGTGGCCAAGCCGTGGCCCGGCGCCAAGGAGCCCGGCGAGTCGGGGCACGGCGCTCCGAGCCGCCGCAAGACGCTTCCGCCAGGAGTTCCAGCCGACTGGGGGCCGCCCGATGCTTGAAGTGGTGCTGAGCTTCGCCGTCATCCTCATCGTGTTCCTGGTTCTGCCGTTGATCGTCGGGCAGACCGAGCACAAGGTCATGGCTCACATGCAGTCGCGGCTGGGCCCCATGTACGCGGGAGGTTTCCACGGCTGGGCGCAGCTCATCGCCGACGGGGTGAAGTTCGCGCAGAAGGAGGACGTCATCCCGGCCGCGGCCGACCGCCGCATCTTCATGATCGCCCCAGGCGTGGCGCTCGTCCCGTACCTCGTCGTGCTGATCGCCATCCCCATCGACCGGGGCCGCGTGGGCGTGAACCTCGACCTCGGCCTCTTCTTCGTCCTGGCCGTCATGGGCGTCGGCGTCCTCGGCTCGATCATGGCCGGGTGGGCCTCGGCCAACAAATATTCGGTGCTAGGCGGCATGCGTTCGGCCGCCCAGCTCATGTCGTACGAACTGCCGCTGGTCCTGGCGGCCTCCTCCGTCGCCATGGCCGCGGGCACGCTGTCGATCCCCGGCATCGTCGAGGCGTGGCAGTGGTGGTGGCTGCCATGGCAGGCCGTCGGCGGCGTCGTCTTCTTCCTGGCCGGGCTCGCCGAGCTGCGCCGCCCCCCGTTCGACATGCCGATCGCCGAGTCCGAGATCATCATGGGCCCGATGACCGAGTACACGGGCATGCGCTTCGCGCTGTTCATGCTCTCCGAGTACGTCGGGATCGTGGTCCTGTCGTTCCTGACCACCGTCCTGTTCCTGGGCGGCTGGCACGGCCCGTTCCTCCCCGGCTGGCTGTGGACGCTGATCAAGGTGTTCGCGCTGTCGTTCGTGGTGATCTGGTTGCGCGTCACGTTCCCCCGGCTGCGCGAGGACCAGCTCCAAAAGCTCGCCTGGGCGATCCTGGTCCCCCTGGCCCTGGGGCAACTGGCTCTGACCGGCATCATCAGGGTTCTCATCTAGAGCAGAAACTTTAGGTTCGCTTTATTCGTCGTACCGGGCAGGGGCCCTTGGGGGTATGACTGTGAACCATCTTGTCCCGATCTCGGGCGCGACAAAGGGCGAACTCCGCCCGGAAACCGTCCTGGCATTCCAGCACCGAACCTTGGTCGTCACCGACAACGCTTCAGGCCATTCCGTACGCGTGACACCCGCGAGCCTGTACCACTACAACTGCCGGCAGGCCACCGCCAAAACCGGCAGCCACCAACCCGTGCAAGGCGTGGCGGCCCTGGACGCGGACGGCCTGGTCCTGCTCGACCTGCCGGGCGAGTGGCGCAAGCCAGACCTGGACCTCTTCACCCAGAGGGCGGGTGTCCCGTTGCTGGACGCCCGCTCCCACCCTCCGGACGGCGTACGCACGGTCCTGGCAAGCCGCGCACCCGGCTGGCAACGCCTCCGCGGCCTCCGACTGGGCTTCCCCTCGTAACGTGGAGACCGAACCAAGAGAGGTTTGGTCGTGGCAGGAACCACGAGACGCCGTTTTGATCCGGAGTTCCGAGCCGGGGCGGTGCG